>NZ_JBVIYZ010000003.1:122097-477756 GCF_055592085.1 Streptomyces sp. NPDC041135 | reverse complement strand
CCGGATCCCGTGACCGGGGCCGGGCCCGAACCGAGGGCACGGCTGGGGCCGGACCCGAACCGGCCGGGGCCGGACCGAGACCGCGACGGGAACCGGACCGGTTTCGCGGCCGGGGCCGGACCGAGACCGTGGCCGGAAGCGAACCGAGGTCATGACTGGAGCCGGGCCGGATCCCGTGACCGGGGCCGGGCCCGAACCGAGGGCACGGCTGGGGCCGGACCCGAACCGGCCGGGGCCGGACCGAGACCGCGACGGGAACCGAACCGAGGCCACGGCTGGAGCCGCACCGTAGCCGGGACCGATACCGGGGCCGGGGACTGCGGCCGAGGCCGAGGCCGGGATCGGGATCGGAACCGGAACCGGATCGAGGGGCCGTACCGGGACCGCGACCGGAGTCGGTCCGGGAGCGCGGCCGGGGCTCGCATGCGGTTCTGGTGGGCCGGGCGGTCCCTCGGCGCCTCACCCGCGCCCCGGCATGCCCCCCGGGACAGAACATGCCATCGTGGCATGAACGAGCCCGAACCGGTTACCCGGCCGGGCCACTCGTCTGCGGAGGAACGGTAACGATGACCAGCGGATTCATCGGCCCTGAGGGCGACCCCTTCGGAGAGTTCCTGGCCCGCTTCTTCGGCGGGGCGGGCTCTCCCCCCGGCCCTCGCCAGGTGGACATCGGCCGGCTGCTGAGCCAGCCCGCCCGGGAGTTGGTCCGGGGCGCCGCCCAGTACGCCGCCGAGCACGGCAGCCGGGACCTCGACACCCAGCACCTGCTGCGCGCGGCGCTGTCCGCCGAGCCCACCCGGAGCCTGCTCAGCCGGTCGGGCGCGGACCCCGACTCCCTGGCCACGGAGATAGACCACCGGGCGGGCCCGGCGCAGCACCCGCCGGGCGAGAGCCCGCCGCCGACCTCGCTGTCCCTCACCCCGGCCGTCAAACGCGCCCTGCTCGACGCGCACGAGCTGGCCCGGGCCAGCGGCACCGGGTACATCGGGCCGGAGCACGTGCTCAGCGCGCTGGCCGCCAATCCGGACTCGGCCGCCGGGCACATCCTGAACTCCGCCCGGTTCGCCGCCGGCCCGCGGCAGCCGGACGCCCAGGACCCGGCCCCGGCGCGGGCGGAGCGACCGCGCTCCACGTCGACGCCGACGCTGGACAAGTTCGGCCGCGACCTGACCGAGCTGGCCCGCCAGGGCCGTATCGACCCGGTGATCGGGCGGGACGAGGAGATCGAGCAGACCATCGAGGTGCTGTCCCGGCGCGGCAAGAACAACCCGGTGCTGATCGGGGACGCCGGGGTCGGCAAGACCGCGATCGTCGAGGGGCTCGCGCAGCGCATCGCGGACGGGGACGTGCCGGACGTGCTGGCCTGCCGCCGGGTCGTCGCCCTCGACCTCACCGGGGTCGTCGCTGGCACCCGCTTCCGCGGTGACTTCGAGGAGCGGCTGAACACCATCATCGGCGAGATCCGCGCCCACTCCGACCGGCTGATCGTCTTCATCGACGAGCTGCACACCGTCGTCGGCGCCGGGGGCGGCGGCGAGGGCGGCTCGATGGACGCGGGCAACATCCTCAAGCCTGCGCTGGCCCGCGGCGAGCTGCACATCGTGGGCGCGACCACGCTGGAGGAGTACCGCAGGATCGAGAAGGACGCGGCGCTGGCCCGCCGCTTCCAGCCGGTGCTGGTGCCCGAGCCGACGGTCGCGGACGCCATCGAGATCCTGCGCGGGCTGCGCGACCGCTACGAGGCCCACCACCAGGTCCGCTACACCGACGAGGCGCTGGTGGCCGCCGTGGAGCTGTCCGACCGCTACCTCACCGACCGCCGGCTGCCCGACAAGGCCATCGACCTGATCGACCAGGCGGGCGCGCGGGTGCGGCTGGGCGCCGGTACGAAGGGCTCGGACGTGCGCACCATGGAGCGCGAGCTGGAACAGCTGGTCCGGGACAAGGACCAGGCCGTGGCCGACGAACAGTACGAACAGGCCACCGGGTTGCGCGACCGCATCGGCGAACTGAAGCGCCGGATCGCGGAGAGCTCCGGCGGCGACGAGGCCGACGAGGGGCAGAACCTGGAGGTGACGGCCGAGGCCATCGCCGAGGTGGTGTCCCGGCAGACCGGCATCCCGATCAGCCGTCTCACCCAGGAGGAGAAGGAGCGGCTGCTGGGCCTGGAGGAGCACCTGCACCAGCGGGTGGTCGGCCAGGAGGAGGCGGTCGCGGTGGTGTCCGAGGCGGTGCTGCGCTCCCGCGCCGGTCTGGCCAGCCCCGACCGGCCGATCGGCAGCTTCCTGTTCCTCGGCCCGACCGGCGTCGGCAAGACCGAGCTGGCCCGGGCGCTCGCCGAGGCCCTGTTCGGCAGCGAGGACCGGATGGTCCGCCTCGACATGAGCGAGTACCAGGAACGGCACACCGTCTCCCGGCTGGTGGGCGCCCCGCCCGGGTACGTCGGGCACGAGGAGGCCGGCCAGCTCACCGAGGTGGTGCGCCGGCACCCGTACTCGCTGCTGCTGCTGGACGAGGTGGAGAAGGCGCACCCGGACGTCTTCAACATCCTGCTCCAGGTGCTGGACGACGGCCGGCTGACGGACTCCCAGGGCCGCACGGTGGACTTCACCAACACGGTCATCGTCATGACCAGCAACCTCGGCTCCGAGGCGATCACCCGGCGCGGCGCCGGGATCGGCTTCGGGCCGGGCGGCGCGGACGCGGACGAGGAGGCGCGGCGCGAGCAGATCCTGCGGCCGCTGCGCGAGCACTTTCGGCCGGAGTTCCTCAACCGCATCGACGAGATCGTCTTCTTCCGGCAGCTCACCGGCGAGCAGCTGCGGCGGATCACCGACCTGATGCTGGAGCGCACCCGCCGGCTGCTGCACGCGCAGGGCGTCGCCGTGGAGTTCACCGGCGCGGCCGTCGACTGGCTCGCCGAGCACGGCTACCAGCCGGAGTACGGTGCCCGCCCGCTGCGCCGCACCATCCAGCGCGAGGTCGACAACCAGCTGTCCCGGATGCTGCTGCGGGGCGGTGTCGCGGAGGGCAGCCGGGTCACGGTGGACGTCGAGGACGGGCGGCTCGCCTTCCACGCGCAGGACGCGGCGCCCGCAGCGGAGTTGTGAGCACCTGCCCGCCAGCGGGTGGTGAGTCCGCCGCGGCCCGGAAGGACCGCGGCGGGCTCATGGGTCACCGCGACGGACTCAGCGGTCACCGCAGCGGATTCAGTGTCACCGTGACGGGTGGACCACCATCGCCGAGCCGCCGCCGCGCCGTACCTTCTCGGCCGCGGCCAGCCACCGGCCGTCCGGCAGCCGCTGGACGCCGGTGGCCGCGCCGATCTCGGGGTTGAGCGAGAAGGAGTGCCCGATGGCCTCCAACTGCCCGCGCAGCGCCTGGTCGTTGTAGAGGGCCGGCTCCAGTTCCGTCCTGGCCGCGTTGCGCTGGCTGGCGCGCGGCGCGGCGATCGCGTCGACCAGCGGCAGCCGCCGGTCGAGGAACCCGGTGAGCGTCTGGAGCACGGTGGTGATGATGGTCGCGCCGCCGGGCGAGCCCAGCGCCACCACCGGCCTGCCGTGCCGGTCCAGCACGATCGTCGGGGAGATGGACGACCGCGGCCGCTTGCCGGGGCCGGGCAGGTTCGGGTCGTGCACGGCCGGGTTGGCCGGGGCGAAGGAGAAGTCGGTCAGCTCGTTGTTGAGCAGGAAACCGCGGCCGGGCACGGTGATGCCGCTGCCGCCGGTCTGCTCGATGGTGAGGGTGTAGGCGACGACGTTGCCCCACTTGTCGGCGACGGTGAGGTGGGTGGTGTTCTGCCCCTCGTAGGTCGTCGGCGCCGTCTTGCCGCCGGAATTGCAGGCCGCCGGGTGGCGCGGGTCGCCGGGCGCCAGCGGGCTGGTGAGGACCGCGTCGTCCTTGATGAGGCAGGCGCGCGAGTCGGCGTACGACTGCGACAGCAACTGCCGGGTGGGTACGTCCTCGAAGGCGGGGTCACCGACCCATCGGCCGCGGTCGGCGAAGGCGATCCGGCTCGCCTCGATGAAGTGGTGCAGGTACTGCACCCGGCTCGCCTCGGAGAGGTCGGTGCGCTCCAGGATGTTGAGCGCCTCGCCGACCGTGGTGCCGCCCGAGGACGAGGGCGCGATGGAGTAGACGTCCAGCCCGCGGTACGAGGTCCGCGTGGGCTTGTGGAGCTTGGCGCGGTAGGCGGCGAGGTCCTTGGCGGACAGCTTGCCCGGGCGGGCGTTCCAGCCGGAGGCGGGGTCCACGGGCGGCTTGTCGACGGCGGCGACGACGTCCTCGCCGAGGTCGCCCTCGTAGAGCGCGCCGACGCCCTTCCTGGCCAGTTCCTCGTAGGTGCGCGCCAGGTCGGGGTTCTTCAGGGTGGAGCCGACGACGGGGAGCTTCCCGCCGGGCAGGAACAGCTCGGCGGTGTCGGGGAAGTAGCGGAACCGGGTCTCGTTGGACGCGGTCTGCGAGCGGAAGGTGTCGTCCACGGTGAAGCCGTCGCGGGCGATCCGCTCGGCCGGCTTCAGGACCGTGCCGAGGTCCCGGCGGCCCCATTCGTCCAGCGCGGTCTGCCAGGTGGCGGCGGTGCCCGGGGTGCCGACGGCCAGGCCGCTGCTGACGGCGTCCGGGAAGGCGAGCGGTTTGCCGTTCTCCAGGAACAGGTCGGAGCGGGCCGTCAGCGGCGCGGTCTCCCGGCCGTCGATCGTATGCACGGTACGGGATGTGGCGTCGTAGTAGACGAAGTAGCCACCGCCGCCGATGCCGGCCGAGTAGGGCTCGGTGACGCCGAGCGCGGCGGCCGTGGCGACGGCCGCGTCGACCGCGTTGCCGCCCTTCCTCAGGACCTCGATGCCGGCGGCCGAGGCGTCCGGATCGACGCTGGCGACGGCGCCGCCGCTGCCGACGGCCACCGGGACCTTGGTGACCTCCCGCGCCTCGTGCGGGGCGCCGGGCGGCGCCGCCGCCCCCACCGACACCAGCGCGGCGGAGAGCGCCGCGACCGCCAGTTTCCGCGTGCCAGGCCGACCCATCTGTACCTCCCGTCGGAACCGTCCGGGCAGCGTAACCAGATTGCCCTGCTGTCGACAGTACGCCTGGCCCACCCGCCACACGACCGTCACACAGCCCACACCGGCACGTATCTCCCGCTCCGGCGGCCGGGGTTGGCCTTTCCGGCAGTCTTTACCGGCACGTAACTTACTGACGGGTTACTTACGGTAAGAGACCGAGGTTACCGTCGGGTCACTTTGCATGGACCCGAGTGAGAGGTGACCCATGGGACACGGTCGCACCACCCTGCGCACGTCCGCCGCCGGCGTCGTGTCGGCGGCCCTGATCGCCGGCGCCGTCGTCGGCCTGGCACCGGCCGCGGCGGCCGCGCCGGCCGTACGGTTCGTCGACATCGCCGGTGACGGCGGCACCGTGCTGAAGGCGAACGTGGTCATGCCCGCGGACGCCGACGGCACGCGCAGACACCCGCTCATCGTGCTGCCCACCAGCTGGAGCCTGCCGCAGGTGGAGTACCTGGCCCAGGCCCAGCGGCTCGCCGACTCCGGCTACATCGTGCTCACGTACAACGTGCGCGGGTTCTGGCAGTCCGGCGGCGACATAGAAGTGGCGGGGCCACCGGACGTCGCGGACGCCTCCAAGGTCATCGACTGGGCGCTCGCCCACACCCCGGCCGACCCGCACCGCATCGGCATGGGCGGCGTCTCCTACGGCGCGGGCATCAGCCTGCTCACCGCCGCCCACGACAGGCGCGTCACGACGGTGGCCGCGCTCAGCGGCTGGGCGGACCTGGTGTCCTCGATCTACTCGGGCCGCACCCAGCACCTCCAGGCGGCCGCCCTGCTGGACGGCACGGCCACCCTCACCGGCCGCGAGAGCCCGGAGCTGCGGCAGATCTTCGACAACCTGTACGCCTCCGACCTGAGCACGGAACAGCAGATGATCGACTGGGGGAAGAAGCGCTCCCCCGCCACCTACGTCGGCGAACTGAACGCCAACGGCACCGCAGTCATGCTCGCCAACGCCTGGGGCGACTCGGTCTTCCCGGCCAACCAGTACGCCGACTTCTACGAGAAGCTGACCGGGCCCAAGCGGCTGGAGCTGCGCCCCGGCGACCACGCGACCGCCGAGCTGACCGGCCTGTTCGGACTGCCCAACGACGTGTGGAACGACACCGAGCGCTGGTTCGACCACTACCTCAAGGGCGTCGACAACGGCATCGACCGCGAGCAGCCCGTTCAACTCAGCTCCCGCAGCGCGGACGGCTACGAGGGCTACCCGGACTGGAAGTCGGTGGCCGCCACCCGCCGGAAGATCGCGCTCGGCGGCTCCACGACGATCCACACGAACGTCGACTCGGGCGCGGACGGCGGGATCGTCCTGCTCTCCAGCATCCTCGACCAGGCCGTCCGGCTGCCGCCCGTGGCCGCCGTCCCGCTGCTGCCGCGCCGCTGGGCCGCCGTCTGGCAGTCGGAGCGGTACGCGTCCGCCCAGCGGGTGCGCGGCACCACCCGGCTGCACACCACCCTCACGCCGACCGCGGAGAGCGGCACCCTCATCGCCCACCTCTACGACGTGGGGCCGCTCGGCCTCGGCAAGCTGATCACCCACGCGCCGCTGACCTGGCACGACCGGACCCCGGGGCAGCCGTTCGGGGTGGACCTGGACCTCTTCGCCACGGCCTACGACGTCCCCGCCGGGCACCGGCTCGCCGTGGTCGTCGACACCGTGGACCCGCTGTACGCCGAGCACAACCCGTCCGGCGCGCAGCTGACCTTCTCCTCGCCCGCGGACGACCCGTCGTACGTGTCCGTCCCGCTGCGCGAGCAGTGATCTCCGGCTGCCGCCGGCCGGGCCTGGCCCGTGAACTGCCGTCCCCCGCGGTCGAGGGGCCGTGGGGGTCGGGCCCCGTCCGGCGGCAGCGTCCCCGGCGCGGCCGGGGCGAACCCTGCGGCCCCGGTCCCGGGACCGCGCCACGGGGATGAACGGCACATCGTAGTCGAGGTCCGGCGCGAGGGGTCCTCCGGCAGGTGAGAACTCCTCACAGACGGTCAGAAAGCCTGCTGGAGAGTGTTGTTCGCGCCCGGGACGGGCCGCCGTCCGCAGCCCTCCTCACGTCCGGCCATGTCGTGTTCGCCGAAACCATCCAGCCGGGGAGGCACGGGAGACCCGACACGCACTTCGCCGGCATTGGCCGTATGCACACCAGCTCTCTGTCTCATGTCTCGGCGACCTCGGCGTACAGCTGGGACAGCTCCGGGGCGCCGCTGCTCGCCCACTCCCGGCCCGCCTCGACGACCTCGAACTCCCGCCCGGACGCGAGCCGTACGACGGGCTGCCCGTCGCCGCGGAATTCCCAGACGGCGCCGGGGACCGTGCGCACGATGACCGTGCCCAGATACAGCCCGGCGTCGTTGCCCAGCCAGGGCAGCGTCTCCGCGTCGTCGCGCCAGCGCGGCAGCAGCTGGTCGAGGGCCTCCAACGAGCCCACGGAGTCGTCGAGTTCGACACCTTCGAGGGACGCCTGCGAGCGCAGCAGATCGCACTCGGACAGCAGCCCGGCGACACCCTCCGCATCGTGCGCCCGGGGCTGTGCGCGCCGCCTGCCCAGGAACGGGATGTTCATGCGCCCAGCGTCGCACCGACCGGGGTCCGGGCACCACAGGCACGCGGCACATCCCGCCCCCGGCGGCCACCGGGCGCGGCGGCTACACGTCCAGGTCGACGACCACCGGGGCGTGGTCCGAGGCGCCCTTGCCCTTGCGCTCCTCACGGTCGACGTAGGCGTCCTTGACGGCCCCCGCGAACGGCTGGTTGCCGTAGACCAGGTCGATGCGCATGCCGCGGTTCTTGGGGAAGGAGAGCTGGCGGTAGTCCCAGTACGTGAACGGGTGCTCGTACTTCAGGGGCCGCGGCACGACGTCCGACAGGCCCGTCTCGCGCAGGGCGGCCAGGGCGGCCCGTTCGGCGGGGGTGACGTGGGTGGCGCCCTCGAAGGCGGCCGCGTCGAACACGTCGTCGTCGGTCGGCGCCACGTTGTAGTCGCCGAGGACGGCGAAGGGGCGGCTGCCGGCCGCGTCCCCGGCTACGGCGGCCCGCAGCGCCTGAAGCCACTCCAGCTTGTACGCGTAGTGCGGGTGGCCCACCTCGCGCCCGTTGGGCACGTACACCGACCAGACGCGGACCGGGCCGCAGGTCGCGGCGAGGGCGCGCGGCTCGGTCAGGCCGTCGTAGCCGGGGTCGCCGGGCAGGCCCTTGACCACGTCCTCGATGCCGACGCGGGAGAGCACCGCCACGCCGTTCCACCGCCCGGTGGCGTGCACCGCCGCCTCGTAGCCCAGCTCGCGCAACTGGTCGAGCGGGAACTGCTCCTCGGCGACCTTGGCCTCCTGGAGGCACAGCACGTCGGTGCCGCTGCTCTCCAGCCAGGCCAGCAGCCGCGGCAGGCGGGCGGTGATCGAGTTCACGTTCCAGGTCGCGATGCGCATGTCTCACAACCTACCCGGCGGGTCCGACAACCCGGCCCCGGCGCCCTCAGACCTGCGCCGACGTCCCCGGCGCAAGACGCAGGTGCTCCGCGCCGCCCAGGGCGCCGATCTGGCGGTCGTAGATCGGGCGGGCGAGGTCGGTGAGCAGGGCGTCGTGGACGTCGTAGGCGCGCTGCGGCCGCACCTCGCGGACGTAGTCGATCACCTCGGAGATCTTGTTCCAGGGGGCCATCACCGGGAGCATCAGCGTCTCCACGGGGGCGCCGGGGACGGTGAGGGCGTCGCCGGGGTGGAAGACGCGGCCGCCGTCGATCAGGTAGCCGACGTTGGTGACGCGCGGGAGGTCCGGGTGGATCACCGCGTGCAGCTCGCCGTGGACCTGCACCTCGAAGCCCGCGGCGGTGAAGGCGTCACCGTGGCCGACGGTGTGCACCCGGCCGGGGAAGGCGGCGGTGAGCTGGTCGGCGACCGCACGCAGCGTCCAGATCTCGGCCGCCGGAGCGGCTTCCAGGGCCGCCCGCAGCCGGCCCTCGTCGAAGTGGTCCGGGTGCTCGTGCGTGACCAGGACGGCGTCCGCGCCCAGGGCCGCGTCCGGTTCGCTGAAGCCGCCCGGGTCGATGACGAGCGTCCGCCCGTCCTTCTCGAGGCGGACGCAGGCGTGGGACATCTTCGTGAGCTTCATGGTCCGCCATCCTGCCCGCTGACCGCGCGGGCGGGCCATTCACCCCTCCGGTGTGGTCTCCTCGCGGATCACCTGCTGGGCCACCCGGAAGGCGCTGTTCGCCGCCGGCACCCCGCAGTAGACGGCCGTCTGCAGCAGGACCTCCGCGATCTCCGCCGGGGTCAGGCCGTTGCGCAGCGCCGCCCGCGTGTGGAAGGCGAGTTCGTCGAGGTGACCGCCCGCGACCAGGGCGGTGAGGGTGACGCAGCTGCGGGTGCGCCGGTCCAGGCCCGGCCGGTCCCAGATCTCGCCCCACGCGTAGCGGGTGATGAACTCCTGGAAGTCCCCGCAGAAGTCGCCGGCCTGCGCCAGCGTCCGGTCCACGTGGGCGTCGCCCAGCACCTCGCGGCGGATCCTGAGCCCGGTGTCGTAGCGGTCGGCCGGTCCCTGGGGGCGCGGCGCTGCGGCGGCCGGGGCGATCTCGGCGACGGGCGCGACCTGCGGCGCCGCGGCCGGCACCGGCTGCGCGGGCGGTACCGGGGCGACCGGGTGGTGGCCGGTGCCGTGGTCGAAGGGCTGCTGCCAGGCGGTCGAGAAGTGCCGCACCAGCAGGTCGGTGACGGCGGCGGGCTGCTCCACCGGCACCAGGTGCGAGGCGCCGGGCACGACCGCCAGCCGGGCGTCGGGTATCCCGGCGACCAGGGTGCGGGCCTCGGCCGGGCCGGTGACCTGGTCGTCGCTGCCGACGAGCACCAGCGTCGGCACGCCGATCCGGCCCAGCTCGGGCCGTACGTCGAACCCGGCGAGGGCCTCGCAGGCGGCGATGTAGCAACCGGGGTCGGTGGTGCGGACCATCTGCACGGCCCACTCGGTGATCGCGGGCTGCGCGGCCGCGAAGCCGCCGGTGAACCAGCGGTCGGGCGAGGTCCGGGCGATCGGGTCGAGCCCGTTCGTGCGGACGATCACCCCGCGCTGGCGGAACTCGTCGGCGGTACCGAACCGGGGCGAGGCCGCGACCACCGCGAGCGAGGCCAGCCGCTCCGGGCGGCGCAGGGCCAGCTCGATGCCGATCGCGCCGCCCAGCGCGCAGCCCGCGTACCCGAAGCGCTGCACCCCGAGCCCGTCCAGCGTCACCAGCAGCCGGGCGGCCAGCTCGGCGACGGACCCGGCCGGGTGGGCGGGCGCGCCGCCGTGCCCCGGCAGGTCGAACCGGAAGACCCGCCACTGCCGGGCCAGCTCCGGGACCTGCCGGTCCCACATGTGCCACGTGGTACCCAGTGAGGGACCCAGGATCAGGACCGGAGCGTCTTCCGGCCCGTCAAAGCGGTATTGCAGGGTGTTCGGTGGTGTCTCGCTCACGCCCCAGACCTTCTCACGTACCACGGCCACCCCCTCGGTGGGGGCTCGCCGGCGGGCGGGCGCCGGGGGACCGGACGCTCACCGCGGTTTGGACACGGGCCCGCAGGGGGGTCGATGCGCGTGGTGACGTACGGGCCGGAACGTCGTGTGCGCACGCCGGCGCTGCGGGCCGGCTGGCTGACCCAGACCTTCCTGCACTGGTCGTACGCTCCGGAACTCGTCCAGCGCCTGTTGCCCGGCGGGCTGACGGTCGACACCTGGGACGGGCGTGCCTGGGTGGGTCTCACGCCCTTCGTCATGGCCGACACCCGCCCTCCCGGCTCCCCCGTGGCGCTGGCCTCCTTTCCTGAGACCAATCTGCGCACCTATGTGCGCGGACCGGGCGGCCGGGAAGGGTTGTGGTTCCTGTCGATCGAGGTCGCCTCCCCGGTGATGCTGGCGGCTCGCGCCATCGGGGCGCCGTACCACCTCGGGCGGCTGCGGCTCGCGCGCGGCGGTGGACGCGTGACGTACACCGGATCACGAGGGGGCGGTGGGCCGGCCTACCGCATGACCGTGCGTCCGGGCCCGCCGATCCGTCCCACGCCCCGGGACGTGTGGCTGGCGTCACGGTGGCGGGCGTTCACGCACGGCGCGGGGACCCTGTGGGAGACGCCCGTCGAGCACGAGCCGTGGCCCCTGCGCGCGGCACGGCTCGACGACCTCGCCGAGGACGTGACCCGCGCGGCCGGACTGCCCCTGCCCGCCGAGGAGCCGCTGGTGCACTTCTCCGACGGGGTGCACCAGGTGCGCCTCGGCCTCTCCCGGCCGGTGTGGCCGCAGAGGCGGCGACGGCAGCGCTGAACCCGGTCCGGATCGTCCGGTCACCCGGGCCGTGCGCCCTGGCCGACGGCGGCCGGCCGGGGCCGCACCCGCGCGGCCCGGCCCGGGTCCTCGGCCCCGCCCCCGGGTTCAGCTCCTGCTCGTGGCCGCCGCGCCACTCGGTGAGCAGGACGGTGGCGTCGTCGAGGAGCTGGCCGTCGTGATGGTCCACCACGGCGGCCTTCAGCCGGCGCAGCGTCTCGTGCAGCGTGCGCCGACCCGAGTGGTGGCGCAGGATGAAGCCGACGAACCGGTCCCGGCCGAACTCCACTCCGCGTGCGTCACGCGCCTCGACGATGCCGTCGGTGCACAGCAGCAGGCGGTCCCCGGGTTCCAGTTGCTCGGTGGCCGTGGTGACCGGCAGGCCGAGGCCAGGATCCCGGTGACGTAGCGACTGGTGCTGAACTGGTCGATGAGCGTCCGCTCCACCTGCGCGCTGGTCTCCGCGAGGGAGGCGCCCTGGCGGCGGGCGTTGCGGCAGGCGGTCCCGAGCACCAGGTGAGTACCCCCTTCCCGGCCGCGCAGACGCCCCGGTCCCGGTTCGCTGCCCGCCCAGTGGCCCCCGAGCCCTGTTCCGGGACGCTGCGCCGGCCCCGACGGCCGTGCGGGAGGACCGGGCGGTCGCCGGATCACCCGGCCGATGGATCACCCGGTCCCGCACTCCAGGTACCGTCAGGGTATGAGTCATCCGCACCCTGAACTGAAAGCCGCCCCGCCCGTTCCCGAAGGAGGGCTGCGGGTCATCGCCCTGGGCGGCCTGGGTGAGATCGGCCGCAACATGACCGTCTTCGAGCACGCGGGCAAACTGCTCATCGTCGACTGCGGCGTGCTGTTCCCCGAGGAGACCCAGCCCGGCGTGGACGTGATCCTGCCGGACTTCACCTCCATCCGGGACCGGCTCGACGACATCGTGGCCATCGTCCTCACCCACGGCCACGAGGACCACATCGGCGGCGTGCCGTACCTGCTGCGCGAGCGGTCCGACATTCCGGTGGTCGGCTCCAAGCTGACGCTGGCGTTCCTGGAGGCCAAGCTCAAGGAGCACGGCATCCGGCCGCGCACGGTACGGGTACGGGAGAGCGACCGGCGTACCTTCGGGCCCTTCGACTGCGAGTTCGTGGCGGTCAACCACTCCATCCCGGACAGCCTCGCGGTCGCGATCCGCACCCGGGCCGGGCTGGTGCTGCACACCGGCGACTTCAAGATGGACCAGTTCCCGCTCGACGACCGCATCACCGATCTGCGCGCCTTCGCCCGTCTCGGCGAGGAGGGCGTGGACCTGTTCCTCACCGACTCCACCAACGCCGAGGTCCCCGGCTTCACCACGTCCGAGCGTGAGCTGAATCCGGCAATCGAGCAGGTCATGCGCACCGCGCCGCGCCGGGTCATCGTCTCCAGCTTCGCCAGCCATGTGCACCGCATCCAGCAGGTCCTGGACGCCGCCCACCAGCACGGCCGCAAGGTCGCCTTCGTCGGCCGGTCGATGGTCCGCAACATGGGCATCGCCCGTGACCTGGGCTATCTGAAGGTCCCGTCCGGGCTGGTCGTGAGCACCAAGGAGCTGGAGAAGCTCCCGGACCACAAGATCACGCTGGTGTGCACCGGCTCCCAGGGCGAGCCGATGGCCGCGCTGTCCCGCATGGCCAACCGCGACCACATGATCCGCATCGGCAAGGGCGACACCGTCCTGCTCGCCAGCTCCCTCATCCCCGGCAACGAGAACGCCATCTACCGGGTGATCAACGGACTCACCCGGTGGGGTGCCCACGTGGTCCACAAGGGCAACGCCAAGGTGCACGTCTCCGGGCACGCCAGCGCCGGTGAACTCGTCTACTGCTACAACATCGTCAAGCCCCGCAACGTCATGCCCGTGCACGGCGAGTGGCGCCACCTGCGGGCCAACGGCGACCTCGCCATCCGCACCGGCGTCGACCCCGACCGGGTCGTCATCGCCGAGGACGGTGTCGTGGTCGACCTCGTCGACGGGCGCGCGTCCATCACCGGCAAGGTCCCCGCGGGCAACGTCTACGTGGACGGCATGGAGGTCGGCGGCGCCACCGAGGCGTCCCTGAAGGACCGCCTCACCCTCGCCGCCGAGGGCGTGGTCACGGTGGTGGCGATCGTCGACGCGGACACCGGCGGCCTCGCCGAGGCCCCCGACTTCCTGGCCCGCGGCTTCGTCCACGACGACGCCACCTTCGAGCCGGTCATCCCCGTCATCGAGAAGACCCTGGCCACCGCGGCCCAGGAGGGCGTCGGGGACGCGCACCAGCTCGAACAGCTCATCGCCCGCGCCGTGGCCAACTGGGCGTTCCGCACCTACCGCCGCAGGCCGCTCATCATCCCGGTCATCATCGACGCCTGAGCCGCGGCCCGTCAGCGAGGTCCCCGGGGGCGGCAGCCGTTCCCGGGAACGGCTGGCGTGCCCGCCGGACGCCGGCGGGCACGCTCACCTCATGCCGGCGGCATCTCAGGCCGCTGCCGTCGGGTCCGCGGACCCGGCGGCACGGCGGTACGCGGCGTTGAGGCGCTGGGCCTCCTCGAGCTGGTCCTCGAGGATGACGATCCGGCAGGCGGCCTCGATGGGGGTGCCCTGGTCGACGAGTTCCCGGGCGCGGGCGGCGATGCGCAGCTGGTAGCGGGAGTACCGGCGGTGTCCGCCCGCGGAGCGCAGCGGGGTGATGAGGCGGGCCTCGCCGATGGCGCGCAGGAAGCTCTGCGTGGTGCCGAGCATCTCGGCGGCCCGGCCCATGGTGTAGGCGGGGTAGTCGTCGTCATCGAGACGGCCGAACGCGTCGTCTGCTGTCATCGCACCTCTCTGCGGAACGCGTAGGGGGCCCTGGTGCCGTACCTGGCACCAGGGCCCCGAAGGAACTGGAACTACTACACCATCTGCCGGCCCGGAACGTGCACCCGGCCCTGAACTCCGCCGGGTCCCGGCGGACCTCCCGGTGCGCGCGCCCGCAGCCGACGCCTTCACCGGGGTACTGCTCACCGACTTCGCTGCTGTGTCCTGCGAACCTGCACTTACGGGTACTGCCACTGCGGTACTGCCGATGGCGGCCCCTGATCACTGCGGGCCACCCGGTCCGGTCGTCAGTCCCGTCGCCGTCCTGCGACCGCTCTGGCTCCGGAACTCCACCACCGAACCGTCCTGCCAACTGCACCTTCGTGTACTGCTGCCCGGCAGTTCGTCTCCTGCCGGGCCTCGCTCGATCTCGGCTACGGGAGAAACCATAACCACACTGCCATCCAATGTCTACTGTGGCTGGCATAGATTTTCGCGCGTTCGAAGGCGAGGTAGTCCGCCTCGCTCGTTCGAGCCTCGCCGGGGGTACGGACGGTTCGGGCAGCTCCCGGGCTCGCGTCCGGGCGCCGCCGGGGCCGCCGCGCGCGGCCCGGTGGCGGTACCGCCCAAGCAGCCGAACGGCGGGCGAAATATAGTCCGCCTCATGTCGAAGCCTGACGAACTGCTCGTTGACGTCGCCGCCCTGGTGGAGTCCGCGCAGAGCAACCAGATGTCCCTGACCGTGGTCACCGGTGGCACTGTCATCACCGGCCGCCTCGCCCCCGAAGCGGTGTGGAGGGAGAGGGTGTCGGAGGTGCTGAAGGACTCCGCCCGCCTGGGCGGGTTCGCCGCCGTGTTCGACTCCCCCGCGGAGAAGGACGGCCCCCCCACCCATCTGCACTTCCACGTCGCCCGCATCCTGCAAGGGACGGTGGGCATTCCGGAGACGGGCGGGATGTACCGGGTGGCGATCGAGGACGTCAGCGCCTGGACGGTGGGTGACTTCAGCTACTCCGACCACTGAGCGCGGCCCCGGGAGCCCACCGCACGCGAAGGGTGGCCCGGCCGGTACGCCGGCCGGGCCACCGGCCGTGTCATTCGGGGGGAATGCGGAACTCGAACTCGGGGCGGTCCCACGGCACGGCGGGCGGGTTCGCGAGCACGGTCCCGGTCCGTACCGCACCGACGCGGTGGTAGAAGTCCTCGGCGGGTGCGTGCGAGACGACCGTGAGCCGGTCGAGCCCGGCGGCCCGGGCCTCGGACCGCATGTGCGCGACGAGCAGCCGCCCGATACCCCGTCCCTGCACGTCGTCGGCGACGAACAGCAGGTCCAGCTCGGGTGGATCGAGGACGAGCGAGTAGAACCCGAGGACCCGGCCCTCGTGCTCACCGGAGCCGGCGCCGACGGCCACGAAGGCGCGGTGGGCCTCGATGTAGTCGGGACCGACCCGGTAGCCCGCGACCGCGGCCGCGTACTTGCCCTCGTAGGCGCTCGAGCCACGCACCAGCCGCGTGAGCCGTCTGGCGTCCCGCGCGACGGCCCGCCGTATCGTGACCGCCTGGCCGACCGGGGAAGTGCGTGACCTCATCGGGCCAGTATGCGCTCCTCGGCGACCGGTCCGGTCGGTCGCGGCCACCGGCCGGTCGCGGTCGGCTGCCACGACCGGGACGCCCCTCCTACGCACCGGACGCCATCCGGTGCAGGCCCCGGGCACTGTCAGTGGCGGGTGGCAGCATCGGGCGCATGACGGACACCACCACGGCATTCGGCTGGCGCTCCTTCCTGCGCAGGTGGAGCGGGGAGTGGGCGGATTCCCTGCCGGACGACGAGAGCCGGAGCGAGGACGACGAGGCCGCGCGGCAGGCGCGGTGGCTGGGGTTTCCTCCCGCGTCCGAGGAACGGATCGCCGCCATGGAGCGGCGCCTCGGCCGGCGCATGCCCCCGTCGTACCGGGAGTTCCTCCAGGTCAGCGACGGATGGCGGCACGCGGGCGGGTTCGTGTGGCTGCTGGCGGGGACCGGGGAGGCGCGCTGGCACGAGGACGCGCCGGGACTCGGGGCCTCGTTCGAGGAGGACCTGGACGAGACTTCCGGACCCGAGGAACGGCAGGAGGCGGGAATCTGGCGGCGCGGGTTGCAGCTGGACCTCGCGTCCGACGCCACCTACGTCCTCATGGACCCCGAGGACGTGGACGAGGACGGTGAGTGGGCCGTGTACACCTGGGCGCCCTGGCGGGCGGCGCCACCCGAACGGCACGCGAGCTTCCTGGAGTTCATGCGGGACGCGTACCGGGAGTTCCACAGTCTGCGGGCCCGCCCGGCCGACGGGGTGCCGGTGTTCGCCAACGACACGACCCGAGAGCTGGACGCGCTGGTGGACCGGGCCCGGCTGGAGGCGCTGCGCGGCGACTGGGAACGGGCCGTGCGGACGCTGGACGAGGCCAAGGAGTACGGCAGGCCGCGGGCCGCCGGACTGGGCGACCAGATACGCCGCCTGCTGGGACAGGGCCACCCGGTCCACTTCGACGGGCTGGTGACCGATCCGCGGTACACGCCCGAACTGCTGCCACCGCTGGTCGCCGAGCACGCGGCCCACTCCTACCGGGACGATTCGACGCTGCGGTTCCTGCTGCGGAGCGCCGACGAGGATCTGCTGTCACGGGCTCACGTGCTCCTGGCCGAGGTGCGGGACGGCACCTACCGGTACTCGGCGACGGGTCCGTTCGGCGAGGCGGTCGAGCGGGCGCGGGAGCTGGCGCGCTGGGGGGACTGCGACGGTGCCTGGCGGGTCCTGATGCACGCCCTGCCCCGGTGGGAGCCGCTGGGACCGGACCACCTGGCGCCGCTGGGATGGGTGGCCGATCCGCTGCTCGGGCCCCTGCTGACCCCGGAGCGGGGCCGGGAGCTGCTGTCCGTGCCGAGGGGCGGGCAGGCGGGTGAGGCACCCGGACCGGCGGCCGGGCTCGACCCGGGCGGTCTGGGCTGGCTCGCGGAGCCGGACCCGGGTGCCACCCGCACGTCCTACCGGTTCGTCCTGGTGGAGGGGGTGGAGCCCGCGGAACTGCCCCGGCGCCTGGCGGACGGGGAGAGGGAGGGGAAGGGGGACGAGGTCGGGGAGGGCTTCCTGCTGGACGTGCCCATGGCTCACTGGGAGGCACGGCGGAAGTCGCTGCGGGGCCGCACGGAGTTCTCGTCGTACGACGACCGGGCCCTCATGGCGGTCGGCCGGGCCGGTTCCGGCTGGAGCTTCGCCTTCGACGCCGATCCCGCCGGGTTCGACCGGCGGCGGTTCGTCTCCCCTGCCGCGGCCGCCAGTGCGGGCACCCGCGCGGTGGTGGTGTGGAGCGGGCTGAGGCCGGAGCACCGGGAGCCGTTCTGCGCCCTGTCGGTGGCGCGCGACGGCGCCGTGGAGTACGCGTTCACGTACGTCGGCGGAGAGATCCGGCGGAGCGGGGAGATACCGCGGGCGCTCGATCCGGGCCGGTTCTTCGGCTCCCCGGACTCCGCGGGCGAGGCGGAGGGGCCGTTGCTGGAGGCGGTGGCCGGGGAGTTCGGGGTGTCCCTGCCGCGGCACGCCCTCGTGCGGGGGCGGCTGCACACGTTCACCAGCCGTTCCTGGACGCGTCCGCCGGAAGCCGGCGAGGTGTACGGGGTGATCCGGGTGGGTCTGGGAGTCACGCGCCCGGCGGAGGACCTGTAGGCGGAAGCCCGGCAGGCCGGGAGAGGTGGGCCGGGAGACGGTGGGCCGCGTCCGGTGGGCCGGCTGATCGCCGGCGCGTTTCCGTCGTCCGCGCAGGGGGACTCGCTTCCGCGCCCGGTGTCACCCCGGCGCCGGGGCAGCGCGAACGAGCGGCGGAGCGAGTCCGCAGTGCCAGGGAGGCCGACATGAGTGAACACACCCCGTCCCAGGCGGAGGGCGAGCGGCCGCAGGACACCTCGGCCGGTGACCGGCAGGAGTCGTCCGGGCAGCGGGACGTGCCCCGCACCACCCCTTCGCAGGCGGAGGGCGACGACTCCGAGGACGACGGCCCGGCGGGCCCGGCCACGCGGGCCGAGGGCGCGAAGGGCAGCGAGGAGTGGGAGGCCGGCTGGTCCGGGCCCTGAGGGCCCGGGCGCGTGCTGGGACGCGGGGCCGCGCCGGGGCGGGCGCGGCCCCGGCGCGGTCAGGGCATGCCGGCCTCGATGAGCAGGCCGACCACGGCGTCCATACCGCCCTCGGCCAGGGCCTGGCGCTGACGGTCCGCGCCGGTGCCCTGCTGGAGCAGCCGGTGCACCAGCGAGGTGACCACCCGGGTGTCACCCGCCGCCTCCAGCGCCGGGCCGACGTGCTCCAGCAGCCGGTACACGGCGTCGCCCGCGCGCCGGCGTTCGCCCCCCGGCAGCACCAGGTCGCCGCCGAGTCCGTACCGGGCGGCCTGCCACATCGCCACGTCCAGCAGCTCGGGCGGGGTGTCCGGCGCCTCCCCGTCCGCCGCCGCCTCCGACAAGGCGGTGTCGACCAGGGCCCGTACCAGCCCGGCGAACATCACCGCCTCGTCGGTGCGCAGCTGGACGTCCAGGCAGCGGACCTCCACCGTGGGGTAGGTCTCGGACACCCTGGCCTGCCAGTACAGCTGACCGGTGTCACTGATCACCCCGGTGGACAGCAGCCGCCCCACCCGGGTGTCGTAGTCCGTCTCGTCGAGGAAGCGCGGCGGGACACCGCTGACCGGCCAACGGTCGAACACCACCGTCCGCCAGCTCGCGAAGCCGGTGTCGTGGCCCTCCCACAGCGGGGAGTTCGCCGCCATGGCGGTCAGGACCGGGAGCCAGACGCGGATCCGGTTGAGCACCTGGACCGCCATGCGCCGGCCGGGCACCGCGACGTGCACGTGCATGCCGTTGACCAGCTGCTCGGCCACCAGTTGCGGGGCCTGCTGCTGCATGGTGCGGTACCGGGCGCGGTCGGTGACGGGCACCGGCAGGGCCTGACGCGTCGGCGGCGTACCGGCGGCCATGATGCGGCAGCCGTGCGCCTCCGCCGCCCCGGCCACGGCGTGCCGCAGCCGCAGCAGATGGCCGCCGACCTCCTCCAGCGACTCGCACACCGGGGTGGCCACCTCGACCTGCGCCTGGAGCAGCTCCGCCTGGATCTCCCGGGCGGCCACGAACGGCTCGAGTCCGGCCGCGGACCGCACCTTCTCCGCACGCGCCACCAGACGGCCCATCACCGGGTCGACCAGCATGTACTCCTCTTCGACACCGACGGTCGTCATCGAGGACCTCCCGTTCCGGCGGCGCGCCCGCCTGCCCGCCCACCTGCCGGCCCGCCGGCCTGCCGCCCCGAAGTACCCGGCCCCCGGCGACTCATTCTCGGCCACCGCGGGCCGCCCCGCCTGCCGAGGCGGGACGCGGCTGCCTACGACCCCGCCGGGCGGCGTCGCCGCCGTCCGGCGGGGTACTTGGCGCTCATGGGCCCTCTCCAGCGCCTGGCGGCGCCACCTCACCGTTCGGCAGCTCGTGCATCCGGTTCCGCCCGGCGACGGAGGTCCGGATGACGAACGGGATCACGAAGGCCGCCCGGCTCGTGACGCGGGCGGCGGCCGACGCACCCGTCCGGGACGTCCCCCGGCGGGTCTGCGAGGCCGTGCGCGACGGGCTCGGCATGGACGGCGCCACGCTCGCGCTGCTCACCGACACCCCCTCCCGGCAGCTGCTCGCCGCCTCCGACGACGCGGCGCTGCTGCTGGAGGAGATCCAGTTCACCGTGCTGGAGGGGCCGTGCATCAGCGCGGCGCACACCGGCGGTCCCGAGGCGGTCGACGACCTGCCGAACGAGCTGACGCCCTGGCCCCTGTTCGGGGCGACCATGCGGGAGCGGCTGCCGCAGGTCGCGTCGGTGTACGCGCTGCCCGTCTTCTTCGGCGACTACGTCCTCGGCACCGTCGACCTGCTGGCCTACCGGCCGTACGCCCTCAGCAAGGAGACCCTGGAGCAGGCCGCCGACGTGGCCGACGCCGTCTCGGCCGCCCTGCTGCCGACCCGCGAGATGATCATCACCGGCGCCGAGGGGCCCTCCTGGGAGCCCGAGGAGGTCGTCCGCGCCCACTGGTTCGACACCGCGCGGGCGGTGGGTGCGCTGGTGGCCCGCCGAGGGCTCACGCGCGAGGACGCGCTGGCCCTCATGCGCGCCGAGGCCTTCCGCACCGGCAGGTCCCTGGCGGAGATCACCACGGACATCCTGCGGGACTCACCGGGCGGCGCGTAGTCGCGCGGTGCCGGCTCACAGGTCCGTGGGGACGCCCAGGCCGGTGAGCGCGCCCACCGGGTCCAGGTCGGGGGTGCCGCGGGGCCACCAGTCGTCGTGGCCCGGCTCGGACTCGTAGGCGTACCACAGGCCGTCGCGGCCGAGGCGGAGCTGGACGTGGCCGCCCGGGTGGGTGAGGCGGTTGCGCCAGGGGCGGAAGGCGGGGAGGTCGGCGGCCAGCAGCAGCGGGCGCGCGCGGTCGAAGCGGCCCGCCGGCGGGTCCCAGGCCTCCTCCAGGACGGCCAGCCCTTCCAGCCCGCCCTGACGCCAGGCGGCGACCGCGCGCGCGAGGTCGGCCGGGGTGCGCCCGGTCGCGGAGGCGAGCGTGGCGTAGAGCGCGCGGGTGGCTGCGGTCAGTCCCGAGCCGGGGCGCGCGGCGGCCAGGCGCACCGCGTCCTGCCACAGGGTCAGCGCGCCGACCGGGTCGCGACCGGTGGTCAGCAGGGCGTGGGCGCGGGCGGCGGCGTCCGTGGCCAGCTGGTCCAGCGCGAAGGGGTCCGGTCCGCCGGGCGAGGCCGGGTACGCCGGTGGCTGCCCGGGGTGGGCCGGGGCCGGTGACGGCGGCGGCAGCGGGGGCAGCCGGCGCGGGGCGAGCGCGTCGGTGGCACGCACCCCGGGCAGGGACCGGGGCGAGCGCTCCCGGGCGGTACGGGCCGCTCGGGCGGCGCTGCGGCGGGAGAGCGCGTCCAGCAGCTCCCGCTCGCCGCGCCCGCGCAGCAGGAGCAGGACGAACGGGTCGGCGTCCAGCAGCCGTGCCGTCTGGTAGCAGAGGGCGGCGGCGTGCTTGCAGGGGTGGCCGGAGTCGGGGCAGCTGCACCGGGGGGCGAGGTCGCCGGGGCCGGGCAGCAGCGGCACCCCGCAGTCGGCGAGGGAGTGCGGCAGCTCCTTGTCGAGCAGCGCGGCGATGTGTCCGGGCCGGTCGGCGGCGGCGTCCAGGAACCGCTCCCAGTCGTCCTCGTCCAGGGTGCGCAGCCGCACCTGCACGCGGTACGGCCGCGGCCGGCTCCCGCGCACGTACGCCAGCACGGTCCCCGGCGTCACGGTGATCGCGTCCACGTGTCCCTGCTCGGCGTATCCGCGTCCGCGTGCCAGCCGCTTGGCGTCCAGGGCGCCCTGTTCCAGCGCCCCGACCCAGGCGTTGCCCCACCAGGTGTCGGCGAACCCGGGGTCTCCGGCCGCGGCCGTCCGGGACGGGACGGCGGGGAAGGCCGGGAAGGTCCGGCGGAGGTCGGTGTCGCGGTGCGGGGTGGCCATGCTCCGGGGGACCTGGGGGTGCGCGGGCACGGCGGCCGCCGGGGCGCCGGGCGGTGCGGGCTCCTGGGCCGCAGGCGCGAGGGCGGGGGGAACGGAGGGCTCGGGGCCGGAGGGCGCCGGGGGTGCGGGGGCAGCCGGGGCGGGGGCCCCGGGCGCGTCCGTCGGCTCCGGTGGGTCGTCGGCCGGGGGCATGCGGAAGGCGTCGGCGAGGAAGTGCCTCAGCTCACGGGCCGGCCGGGCTCGGTCGGGCAGGTCACGGGTGGCGCGGCCGGTGGCACCGGTCGGCCGGGAGGATGCGGCGGCGGAGCGGGACGTCCCGGACGAGGCGCCCGCCCCGGCACGTGACGCCGCTGCCCTGCGGCGGGCGGCGTGCAGCGCCTCCCGGGCCGTGTCACCGGGGCGCGTGCCTGCCCTCCCCGCTTCGGGGGAAGGGTCCGCCGCTGTGAGCCCGGGCGGGCGCCGGCCGACGCCCGCCTCCGCCTCGCCGCCGCCCTCGTCCGGCCCGCCCCGCCCGTCCGGGTCGCTCGGCTCGGTCCGCTGCTGGTCCCGTGCGTCCTCGTCCTTGTCCATGTCCTCCCGGGACGGGGCGTTCTCGGCGTTCGCCTCGTCCTGGGGGGCGCGCCGTGCGGAGAGGGCCGAGCGGAGCGCGGCCCGGGCCGCGTCGGCCGGCCTCGGGCCGTCGCCGGCCGACGACCGGTGCGGGGCATCCGTGGCGCCGGGGTCCGCCGCGGGCGCGGTGGACCCCGCCACCGCCTTCGGCGCCGCCGCTTGCTCCGCGTCCCCGGCCCCCGGCGCCGCCTCTTCCTCCGCAGCCCGGCCCACCGGTGCGGCGGCCTCCGCTGCCTCCCCGTCGGCCGCTCCCCCGGGCCCCGCATCCCGCAGGTCCTGCTCCGCCGCCCCGGCCTCCGCGTCCGCCGCGGACCGTTCACCGGACCGTTCCCGTGCCGCTCGCAGGGCGCGGCGGACGGCGTCCGCGGGACGCTCCCCGCCGGGCGTCATGACGTCCTGCGCAGGGAGACGAGGTCGGCCAGTTCGCGGTCCGTCAGTTCCGTGAGGGCCGACTCGCCGGAGCCGAGCACGGCGTCGGCGAGGGCGCGCTTGGCCTGGAGCATCTCGGCGATGCGGTCCTCGACCGTGCCCTCGGTGACCAGGCGGTGCACCTGGACGGGCTGGGTCTGGCCGATGCGGTAGGCGCGGTCGGTGGCCTGCTCCTCCACGGCCGGGTTCCACCAGCGGTCGAAGTGGATGACGTGGCCCGCGCGGGTGAGGTTGAGGCCGGTGCCCGCGGCCTTCAGGGACAGCACCAGGACGGGTGTCGCGCCGCTCTGGAAGCGGTCCACCATCCGTTCCCGCTCCAGGACCGGGGTGCCGCCGTGCAGCAGGTCGACGGGGACCGCGCGGGCGGTCAGGTGGGCGGTGATCAGGCGGGCCATCCCGACGTACTGCGTGAAGACGAGCGCCGAGCCGTCCTCGGCGAGCAGGGTGTCCAGCAGTTCGTCGAGGAGGGCCGTCTTGCCGGAGCGGGCGGCCAGCCGGTCGTCGTACGCCGTCTCCTTGAGGTACAGCGCGGGGTGGTCGCAGATCTGCTTGAGCGCGCCGAGCAGTTTGAGCACCAGGCCCCGGCGGGCGATGCCCTTGGAGGTCTCGATGGCCAGCAGCGACTCCCGGACCACCGCCTCGTACAGCGCGGCCTGTTCGCGGGTGAGCGGCACCGGGTGGTCCGTCTCCGTCTTCGGCGGCAGCTCGGGCACGATGCCGGGGTCGGACTTCTTGCGGCGCAGCAGGAAGGGCCGGACCAGGCGGGCCAGGCGCTCCACGGCCTCCGGGTCCTCGCCGTTCTCCACGGCGCGGGCGTGCCGGGCTCGGAAGGACTTCAGCGGGCCGAGGAGGCCGGGGGTGGTCCAGTCGAGCAGGGCCCACAGCTCGGAGAGGTTGTTCTCCACCGGGGTGCCGGTGAGGGCCACGCGCGCGGGGGACGGGATGGTGCGCAGTGCCTTGGCGGTGACGGAGTAGGGGTTCTTGACGTGCTGTGCCTCGTCGGCGACGACCATGCCCCAGCTCCGCTCGGCGAGCCGTGGCGCGGTGGAGCGCATGGTGCCGTAGGTCGTCAGGACGAAGCCCCCGTCGAGGCCGTCCAGGGTGCGGTCGGGGCCGTGGAAGCGGCGCACGGGGACTCCGGGGGCGAAGCGGGTGATCTCGCGCTGCCAGTTGCCGAGCAGCGAGGCCGGGCAGACGACCAGCGTCGGCTCGGTGCGCGCCCGCTTCAGGTGCAGGGCGATGAGCGTGATCGTCTTGCCGAGGCCCATGTCGTCGGCGAGGCAGCCGCCGAGGCCGAGGGAGGTCATGAGGTCCAGCCAGGCCAGGCCGCGCAGCTGGTAGTCGCGGAGGGTGGCGTGCAGGCCGGGGGGCGGTGCGGCGGGGTGCGGACCGGCGGTGAGGCGGTCGCGCAGGGCGGCGAGCGCGCCGACCGGGACCGCCTCGACGCTCTCACCGTCGACCTCCGCCGTGCCGGTGAGCGCGACGGACAGCGCGTCGACCGGGTCGAGCAGGCCCAGCTCGCGTTTGCGGGCCTTGCGGACCAGGGCGGGGTCGACCAGCACCCAGCGGTCCCGCAGCCGGACGACCGGGCGGTGGGCCTCCGCGAGGGCGTCCATCTCCGCGTCGCTCAGCGGGTCGCCGGCGAGCGCCAGCTGCCAGCGGAACTCGAGCAGTTCCTCGCTCTCGAAGAAGCCGCTGCCGTCGGTCGCCGAGCCGGGGGCGGGCCGTACGACGGCGGCGGCGGTGAGGTCCTGCGCGAGGTCCCTGGGCCAGTGCACGGCGACTCCGGCGGCCGCGAGCCGGGAGGCGGCCACGCCGAGCAGTTCGCCCAGTTCGTGCTCGGAGAGGGCGAGGACGTCGGGGACGTCCTGTTCGGCGAGCCGGTCCAGCGGGGGCCACACGCGTGCGGCGCGCCGCACGGCCAGGGCGGCGTCCACGCGCGCGCGTGGCCCGAACGCGGCGTCCGCCTCCCCGGCCCAGAGGGCGGCCGCGTCGGCCACCAGGGTGGGGTCGGCCAGGCTGTGCACCTGGAGGACCGCCGCGCCCGCCCCGCGCGCGTCCTCACCGCCGGGCGCGGCGTCGAACAGGTCGTGGGCGGACAGGTCCAGGCGCAGGGAGACGCGGACGCCCGCGTCCATGCCGGCGGCGACCTCCGCGGCCCAGTCCTGGGCTCCGGGCAGGGCCTGCGGTTCGCGGGCGGCGAAGGGCCGGCCCGAGGTGTGGGGGGCGGCCGGGGTGCGGGGCAGGGTGTCGGCGACCGCGTCCAGGAAGCAGCGGACCAGCGCCTCCGGCTCGGGCAGCTCCAGCGGTCCGGGGCCCGGCAGGGGGACCGCGTGGCCGTCCGGGGGCAGGGCGGCCGCCACCGCGCGCAGGTGGGCGATGTCGGCGGGCTCCAGCGGGCCGGCCCGCCACGCGTCGTGCCCGCAGGGGGTCAGGCCGGGCAGCAGGCGGCCGCGGGCGACGAGCCGCAGGGCATGCAGGGCGGCGGCGCCCCAGCAGGCGGTCGCCGGGTGGGCGGCCGGGTCGTGCCGGGCGCGCACCAGCAGCGGGAGGGCGTCGCCGAGCGGCAGGGTCAGCGCGGGCACCTGCCGGCGGCGCACGCCCGCGCCGTGCGGTCGTACGACGGTCAGGTCGCCGTCGGCGGCGGGCAGCGGCGCTCCGTCGGGGTCCCAGAAGGCGACGCGGCCCTCGCGCGGCAGGGGCGCGGGCAGGAAGACGGCCGCGAGGCGCGGCGGGACCGGCCGCCCGGTCTCCGGGGAGCCTCCCGCGCGCTCGGTCACCGCGAGGGTGCCACCACTCATCGTCCTGCCACCTCCCGCCCGTCCACGACCCGGCCCGACGGGGGACCGGTCGTCTTCGACTCTACGGGCGGGCTCTGACAATCGGTCCCGGCGGCCGGCCGGGGCGCGGGTCAGGGGACGGTGCGCGAGACGACGTAGACCATGGGGAAGTTCGGGTCGGACGTGTTCACGACCACGTCCTGGGTGGGCGCCGGGTTGCGCTGGGTGTGGGTGAGGCCCGCCCAGGGGCCGGGGCCGGTGAAGTGCCAGCCGCTGACCTTGCGGTCGCGGGCCCCGATGGTGATGTGGTCCTTCTTCAGGTCGTCCCGGGTCACGCCGGTGGCCTCCAGGAAGCTGTCCAGGCCCGCGCTGTTGGTGCGGAACTGGACGTAGAGGCGGCTGGTCTTCCAGTTGTTGGTCTCGTAGTAGGCGATGTAGTCGGCCGGGTGCGGCACGTTGACCTGGTAGAGGCGGCGCTGCACCTTCGAGGGCCAGCCCGCGGTGAGGCCGGTCGCCGAGTACTTGGCCTGCTTGTCCTTGCCGCTGTCGCGGCTCTGCGCGGCGGAGATCACCAGGTAGCCCGCGGGCACGCCGATGAGCAGCCCGATGATGAGCAGGGTGAGCGCGCGGCGGCGGGTCCGGTGGCGCGGGTCCTCGGGCGGCCGGGCCGGCTCGTCGGGGGGCGTCGCCTGGCGGGGCAGGGCGGCGGTCACATGGTGTCCTGGATGCGGCGGTCCTGGGTGTAGCGCTCGTAGCGCTCGTAGCGCTCCACCCGGCGCCGTTTGGCCCGCCGGAACCGGCGGGCGACCAGCCGGGCGAGGTCGGCGGCGCCGACCATGCCCGCCTCGGGGCCGAGCTGGGCGCGGGTGATGCGGGCCTCGGGGCGGTAGCCGCGGCCGGTGAGGTGGCGTTTGAAGGCGTCCCGGGCGGGGCCGATGAGGAGGTCGTCGGCGGCCGAGACACCGCCGCCGATGACGAAGCAGGACGGGTCTAGGGCGGCGGCCAGGTTGGCGATGCCGACGCCGAGCCACTGGCCGATGTCCTGGAGCAGTTCCACGCACATGGCGTCGCCCTCGCGGGCCAGCTCGGTGATCATCGGGCCGCTGATGTCGGCGATGCTGCCCTTGACGTGCTCGATGATCCCGTAAGCCACCGGGGAGTCCGCGGCGGCCATCTCGCGGGCCTCGCGCACCAGCGCGTTGCCGGAGCTGTACTGCTCCCAGCAGCCGCGGTTGCCGCAGGGGCAGCGGTGGCCGCCGGGGACGACCTGCATGTGGCCGAACTCGCCGGCGACGCCGTACTTGCCGCGCTTGACCTGGCCGTCCTCCAGGATCGCGCCGCCGATGCCGGTGCCGAGCGTGATCATGACGAGGTGGTCCTCGCCGCGGCCGGCGCCGAAGCGCCACTCGGCCCAGGCGGCGGTGTTGGCGTCGTTGTCCACGAGCACGGGGACGGAGAGGCGGCCGGAGAGGCGGTCGCGGAGCGGCTCGTTGCGCCAGGACAGGTGCGGGGCGAACAGGACGCGGTTGCGGTCGGCGTCGACCCAGCCGGCCGCGCCGATGCCGACCGCGTGCACGTCGTGCCGGTCGGAGAGGTCCAGCACCAGTTCGACGATGGTGTCCTCGACGACCTTGGGGCTCTTGGACTTGTCCGGGGTCTCCGCGCGGAGCTTCTCCAGGATGTTGCCGTCGGCGTCCACGACGCCCGCCATCACCTTGGTGCCGCCGATGTCGATGCCGACGGTGGGGACGCGGGGGGCGGTCAGGTGTGACCGGCGTTCCCGGGTGCCCGTGGTGCGCAGCACGGTGGCCCGGCGGGACCCGATGGGGGCGGTGAGGTCGCGGTAGGTGCTCATCGTTGGTCGATTCTGCCTCAAGCCCCCGCCGGGCGCCGTGCCGGGCCGCGGCCGGTGCCCGCGGGTGACGGGACCCGGCCGCGGCCGGGCAGGGCGCGGGCCGCGGCTCGACGGCCGGCGACGGTGCACCGGCTCGCGTCCGCGTCAGTCGCGTTCCAGCTCGTGCCGCAGGGCGTCCAGTTCCGAGCCGCCCGCCATCTGCTGGGTCAGTTCGTCCAGTGTGATCTCGTCGCGGGTGTGGCTGCCGACCATGGTTCCCCGCTTGAGCAGCACGAAGTGGTTGCCGACGAGGTAGGCGTGGTGCGGGTTGTGGGTGATCAGTACGACGCCCAGGCCCTGGTCGCGTGCCGCCGCCACATATTTGAGGACCACACCGGACTGCTTGACCCCCAGTGCCGCCGTCGGCTCGTCGAGGATCAGCACCTTGGCGCCGAAGTACACCGCGCGCGCGATCGCCACGCACTGGCGTTCGCCGCCGGACAGCGTGCCGATCGGCTGGTCCACGTCCCGCAGGTCGATGCCCATGCGCAGCAGTTCGGCGTGGGTGGTGCGGCGCATGAGGTCGACGTCGAGGCGCTTGAAGGGGCCCGCGCCCTTGCGGGGCTCGGAGCCGAGGAAGAAGTTCCGCCACACCGGCATCAGCGGTACGACCGCCAGGTCCTGGTAGACCGTGGCGATACCGCGGTCCAGTGCCTCGCGCGGGGAGGACAGGCGGGTCTCCTCGCCGTCGATGCGCAGGACACCGCCGTCGTGCTGGTGCAGCCCTGAGATGATCTTGATCAGGGTGGACTTGCCCGCGCCGTTGTCCCCGAGGACGCAGGTGATCTCCCCGGGGTGGACCTCCAGGCTGACGTCCTCCAGGGCCCGGACGCTGCCGTAGCGCTTGTCGACGCCGGACAGCTCCACGAGCGCCGTGCGTTCCGCGGTGATGGTCACTTCGTCGCCTCCGCGCGCTTGCGGACCCAGGCGTTGAGCAGGGTCGCGAGGAGCAGCATCGCCCCGAGGAAGAACTTGAACCAGTCGGGGTTCCACTCGGCGAAGACGATGCCCTTGCTGGTCATGCCGAACAGCAGCGCGCCGACGGCCGAGCCGACCGCGCTGCCGTAGCCGCCGGTGATCAGGCAGCCGCCGATGACGGCCGCGATGATGTAGATCAGCTCGTTGCCGACGCCCTCGCCGGACTGGACGACCTCGTAGCTGAACAGCAGGTGCTGGCCGGAGATCCAGGCGCCGAAGGCCACGCCCATGTAGAGGCCGATCTTGGTCTTCTCGACCGGGACGCCGACCGCGCGGGCCGCGTCCTGGTTGCCGCCGACCGCGAAGATCCAGTTGCCGACGCGGGTGCGCAGCAGGACCCAGGAGCCGGCGGCGACCAGGACGAGCCACCACAGGATGGTGACCTTGAAGTCGACGCCGCCGACGGTGAGGGTCGAGGCGAAGACGTCGTGGGCGCTGGTGAAGCCCTCCATGTCGGCGATCGTCTTGGTGGAGACGGTGCCGTCGATGAGCTTGGTGAGGCCGAGGTTCATGCCGGTCAGCATCAGGAAGGTGCCCAGCGTGACGATGAAGCTGGGCAGCCGGGTGCGGGTCAGCACGAAGCCGTTGAAGGCGCCGACGGCCAGGGTCACCAGCAGGGAGACGCCCACGCCGACCCAGGTGTTGGCGGTCATCTGGTAGCTGAAGATCGAGGAGATCAGCGCCGACGAGGTCACCATCACACCGGCCGACAGGTCGAACTCGCCGCCGATCATCAGCAGCGCGACCGGTACGGCCATGATGCCGATGGTGGACGAGGCGTACAGGACCGTGCTGAGGCTGGAGGCGCGCAGGAAGCCGTCGGCCGCGCAGGCGAAGAAGACGAAGACGGCGACGGCGCCGACGACCGACCCCAGCTCCGGGCGCGCCAGCAGGCCGCGCAGCGGCGAGGTCTTCAGCAGGCGCTCGTCGGTGGAGACGAGGGCGCTCATCGGGTGCCCCGCTGGGTGTACTTCGCCAGCGCGGCGGCCTGGTCCTTGGTGATGATCTGCGGGCCGGTGAGCACCGGCCGGCCACCGCCGAGGACGTCGTCGTTGTACTTGTACAGCCACAGCAGGTCGACGGCCTGGTAGCCCTGGAGATAGGGCTGCTGGTCGACGGCGAAGCCCAGCGTGCCGTCCTGGAGTCCGGCGGCGACCTTGGCGTTGAGGTCGAAGGTGTCGACCTCGGCCTTGCTGCCCGCGTCGGTCCGGGCCCGGACGGCGGTGTCGGCGTAGGGCGCGCCGAGCGTGACGACGGTGTCGATGCCCTTGTCGGCCTGGAGCTTGGCCTCGATGCCGGACTGCACGTCGGGCATGTCGGTGCCGTTGACGTAGAGGTTCTGCACCATGCCGTGGAAGGTCTTGGCGACACCGGCGCAGCGCTGCTCGTGGCCGACGTTGCCCTGTTCGTGCAGCACGCACAGGGCCTTCTTCCTGCCGCGCTTGTTCAGCTCGTCGCCGACGGCCTCACCGGCGATGGTCTCGTCCTGGCCGATGTGGGTGAGGGCGCCGAACGCCTTGGACTCGGCGGACCCGGAGTTCACGGTGATCACCGGGATGCCGGCCTTCTCGGCGCGGGCCACGGCGGCCTTCAGGGCGTCTGGCTTGGCGAGGCTGACGATGATGCCGTCGACCTTCTTGTCGACCGCCGCGTCGACCAGCTGGGCCTGCTGCTGGCCCTCGGCGTTGTGCGAGTACAGGAACTTGATGTTGTCCTTGACGGCGGCCTGCTTGGCGCCGCTCTGCACGATGTCCCAGAAGGTGTCGCCGTCTCCCGAGTGGGTGATCATGGCGAAGGTCCAGCGGGGTGTGCTCACCGCCGCCCTGCCCTGTGCCGCCGCGGCCTCGCGGGCGTCCTCGGCCCGTTTGCCGCCGGTGCTGCTGCACCCGGCCAGCGACAGGCAGGCCAGGGTCAGCACCCCCGTCGTCGCTATGCCCACCCAGGTCCGAAACCGTGTCACGAGGCCGTGCCCTCCTTGCTGTGTCCGTTCGTACGCGCGGGGCCGGCGCGGATCGTCGCGGCGGCCCCAAACGCTCCAGTATCGACCACGGCCCGTCCGCTTCCCACCCCCGGGCACGTCCCGCTTTCACCGGGTGAGGACGTCGTGATGTCCGGACATTGAGACGAAGGAGCTGCGACCGGAGCAGGCTCAAGGGCGCACGAGGAGCTGGAGACGGAAGCGGATTCAGGGGCGCACGAGGAGCTGGAACTCGAAGGAGTAGCGGGCCGGCCGGTACAGGTGGTCACCCAGCTCCACCGCGCGGCCGGTGTCGTCGAAGGTGGTGCGCCGCATGGTGAGCAGCGGGGCGCCCTCGGCCTCGGCGAGGCGCTCGGCCTCGGCCGCGGTGGCGGCGCGGGCGCCGATGGACTGGCGGGCGCTGTGCAGGGTGATCCCGGCGGCGCGCATCATCCGGTACAGGCCGGTCGCCTCGAGCCGGCCGGTGTCCAGGTCGAGCAGGCCGGACGGGAGGTGGTTGGTCAGGTAGGCCATCGGTTCGCCGTGGGCCAGCCGGAGCCGCTCCACCCGGTGGACCTCGCCGCCCTCGGGGACGCCGAGCGCGGCGGCCACCTCGGCGGAGGCCGGGACGAGGGTGTTGACGAGCACCGTGGTGGCGGGGCGCCGGCCGGCCGCCTCCAGGTCGTCGTAGAGGCTGCTCAGCTCCAGGGGGCGCCGGACCTGGCTGTGCACGACCTGGGTGCCGACGCCGCGGCGGCGGACCAGCAGGCCCTTGTCGACCAGGGACTGGATGGCCTGGCGGACGGTGGGCCGGGACAGGCCGAGCCGGGCGGCCAGCTCGATCTCGTTGCCGAGCAGGCTGCCGGGGGTGAGGCCGCCGTGCTCGATCGCGGCCTCCAGCTGCTGGGAGAGCTGGAAGTAGAGCGGCACGGGTGAGCCGCGGTCCACACGGAGGTCGAGCGCCGCGGTGGGGCCCGCATCTGGTTTCGGCACGGGCCCGAGCGTAGCCGTGCACCCGGTTGACGGGAAGTCGTGTAGTCCGATTGTCAGGACATACGCATTGACAGGGCGCGGGGTGGGCCCTCACTTTGGTCTCATGCGCATCGGGGTCATCGGTACGGGCCGTATCGGCACCGTGCACGCGAACACGCTCAGCCGCCACCGCGAGGTCGGATCGCTGATCCTGACGGATGCCGACCCGGCGCGGGCCCAGGAGCTGGCGCACCGCCTCGGGGAGACGGCGGCGCCGGGAGTGGACGAGATCTTCACCTGGGGCGTCGACGCGGTCGTGATCACCACGGCCACCGCGGCGCACGCGGAACTGATCGGCCGGGCGGCGCGTTCGGGACTGCCGGTGTTCTGCGAGAAGCCCATCGCCGTGGACCTGCCGGGCTCCTTGCAGGCGCTGGCGGAGGTGGAGGCGGCCGGCACCGTGCTGCAGATGGGTTTCCAGCGGCGCTTCGACGCCGGCTACGCAGGAGCCCGGGAAGCGGTGCGCTCCGGGCGGCTGGGCCGGCTGCACACCGTGCGGGCGATGACCTGCGACCAGTCCCCGCCCCCGCCGGAGTGGCTGCCGCTGTCGGGCGGGCTGTTCCGCGACGCGCTGATCCACGACTTCGACGCGCTGCGCTGGGTGACCGGCCGGGAGGTCGTCGACGTGCAGGCGACCGGGTCGGACGCCGGGCCCGCCATGTTCCGGGAGGCGGGCGACGTCGACACGGGCGCGGCCGTGCTCACGCTGGACGACGGCACGCTGGCCTCGGTCACGGCGACCCGGCTCAACGGCGCCGGCTACGACGTGCGGATGGAACTGGCCGGGGAGCGGGACACGGTCGTCGTCGGCCTGGACGACCGGACACCGGTCGCCTCCACCGAGCCGACCGGACCACCGGCCGCCGACAAGCCGTGGCCCGGATTCCTGGAGCGGTTCGGGCCCGCCTACGAGGCCGAGCTGTGCGCCTTCGTCGAGGTGGTGCGCGGTGAGCGCGCGAACCCCTGCGACGGCCGCGAGGCGCTCCAGGCGCTGCGCGTCGCGGAGGCCTGCGAGATCTCCCGGCGCGAGCGCAGACCGGTGGCGCTCGCGGAGATCCCGGACCGGCCGGCACCGGCGACCGGCTGACCACCGGGACCGCCGGGGCAGCCCTTCGCGGCGTACGACGCCGACGCCCGCGCCCGGCTACCAGCGCACCGGCAGGCTGCGCACCCCGCGCATCAGCGTGCCCGGGAGCCAGTCGTCGGCCGGGCCGTCCAGGGCCAGGCCGGGGGCGCGGGCCAGCAGAGAGCCGATCGCGATGCGCCCCTCCAGCCGGGCCAGCGGCGCGCCGAGGCAGTAGTGGATGCCGTGGCCGAAGGCGAGGTGGCCGCGGGTGTCGCGGCGGATGTCGAAGCGGTCCGGCCCGGCGTAGCGGGCGCCGTCGCGGTGGGCGGCGGCGAGTCCGATCATCACGGGCTCACCCTGGGCGATGCTGCGGCCGGCGATCTCCAGGGGCTCGGCGGCGAACCGGTAGGTGGCGTTCTCCACCGGCCCGTCGTAGCGCAGCATCTCCTCGACCGCGTTGTCGAGGAGGCTCGGGTCGGAGCGCAGGTCGGCCAGCTGGTCGGGGTGGGTGAACAGGGCGAGGACGCCGTTGCCGATGAGGTTGACCGTGGTCTCGTGACCGGCGATGAGCAGCAGGAAGGCCATGCCGCGCAGTTCGTCCGGGGAGAGGCGGTCGCCGTCCTCGGCGGTGGTCCGGATCAGGTCGCTGAGCAGGTCGTCGCTCGGCTCGGCGCGCTGCTTGTCGGCGATCAGCTCGGTCAGGTACTCGCCGAGGGCCACGAAGGCGCCGTACTCGCTGTCCGCGCCGGTGGGGGCGACGGCCTCCGTCGACAGCTTGCGGAACGCGGCGCGGTCCATCTCGGGGACGCCGAGCAGCTCGCAGATCACCGTGATCGGCAGCGGGTAGGCGAGGGCGTCGATGAGGTCGGCCCGGCCGTGCGGCAGCATCTCGTCCAGCAGCCGGTCGGTGATCTCCTGGACCCTGGGCCGCAGCCGCTCCACCCGGCGCATGGTGAAGGCACGCGCGATGAGACCGCGCAGGCGGGTGTGCTGGGGCGGGTCGGCGAACAGCAGGTGCTTGCCGATCAGCTCCTCCTCCTGGAACCGGACCCCGAGGGTGGTGGCGTCCTTGGCCAGCCGGGGGTCGGCGAGCGCGGCGCGCGCCTCCTCGTACCCGACCACCAGCCAGGCCTCCTGGTACTGGTCGGGGGCCGGTACCCGGACCCGGTGCACGGGACCGCGCTCGCGCAGCCGCGCGTACACGGCGTGCGGGTCGGTGCGGAACCGGTCCCCGAACTGGCCCAGGTCGATCACGTGCTCCATCGCTCCCCCATCGTCGCTCCCGGGCGTACCGGCGGCCCCGGCGTGGCCCGTGCACGGTCAACGCACGAGCGGCACGGCGGGTGCCCGGCTTCCCGCGGCGGGCGGCCGGCGCCCTGCCCTTCGTGTTCCTGCTCGCAGGGCGCGCGTCGTACACCGGCAGGGGCGGGCATTAGGGGGCGGCCGGGTCCGGCGGGGGCGCCCCTTAGGGGTGGCCGGCCGTCGCGTCCGGTGGGTCCCGCGGGGTGTCAGCCCGCCGCCCGGCGCCCCCACGCCGTCCCCAGCAGGACCAGCGCCCCGCCCGCGAGGCCCAGGAGCCCGAGCCGCTCCCCGCCGAGCGCGATCCCGGCCGCCGCGGCCCACAGCGGCTCGGTGCCCAGCAGCAGGCTGACCCGGGAGGGTGAGGTGCGGCGCACGGCCCACATCTGCACGAAGAACGCGAACAGGGTGCACAGCGCGGACAGGAACAGCAGGCCGGCCCACGCGCGGGGCCCGAAGCCGGCGGCCACGGTCCAGGGCGCCGGTCCGCCGCCCGCCGACAAGGCGGCGAAGACGGCGACGGCGGTGCCCAGCTGGACCGTCGTGAGGGACAGCGCGTCGGCGCCCCGGACGGCCCGGGCTCGGGACATGGCGAGCACGTGCAGCGTGCGGACGAGCGCGGCGAGCAGCATGAGGAGGTCGCCCGCGGAGGGCCGGGTGAAGCCGCCGGCCTGGGTGAGCAGGGCGACGCCGAGCACGGAGAGGGCCGCCGCGCCCAGGAAGGCCCGCGGGGGCCGGGTGCGGGTGACGGCGGCCTCGGCGAGCGGAGTGAAGACCATGGTCAGGCTGATGATGAGGCCGGCGTTGGTCGCCGAGGTGTGCACGACGCCGTAGGTCTCCAGCAGGAAGACACCGCTGAGGACGAGCCCGAGCAGGGCCGCGCCCCGCCACTGGACGCCCGTGAGGGCACGCAGGGACCGCCGTCCGGCGACGGCCAGCACGGGCAGCACGACGGCGAACCGCAGCACCAGGACGGCGAGCACGGTGCGCGCGGTGGTGATGTCCTTCGCGGTGAGGTAGCTGGCGCCCCAGAACACCGCGACGAGCAGGACGGGCAGGTCGGTGTGCCAGGCACGGCGGGGCGCCAGGGCGGCGCCCGGGACGGCGATCGACGACATGGGGGCGGCTCTCCCGGTCTCCGAGGGGCGGGGTGGAGACGTCGGCGGCTCGCACGCGGAAGCGCTCACCGTACCGGGCGCGATGATCTCCGGCCAGGGACTTTCACCGTCCGGGTCACCCGGTGTGGGTGGAGAACAGTCCGCCGGTCGGGCCCTGCTTGTCGCCGCCCTGGGCCTTCCTCAGGGCGTTGGCCAGGCTCTCGATGGTCAGGGACTGCAAAATGACCCGGCCGTGGCCCTCCAGGGTGGCCAGGGACAGGCCCTCGCCGCCGAACACCGCGTTCATGATGCCCTGCCGGTCGAGGCCGCCGATGCGCTGGACGCCGTACTGGATGCCCTCCTCGAAGGCGACCACGCAGCCGGTGTCGACCTCGATGCGGCCGCCGAAGTCGGCCGGGTTCAGGTCGATGAAGTTGCCGGCGCCCGCGATGATCACGGTGCCCCGGCCGGTGAACTTCTCCAGGACGAAGCCCTCACCGCCGCTGGTGCCGGTGCGTCCGCCCCGGAAGGCGATGCCGAAGTCGACGGTGGACTCGGCGGCCACGAAGGCGTCCTTCTCGGCGAACCAGGCGCGTGTGCCGTCCAGCTCCAGGGCGCGCATCTCCCCGGGCAGCACGCCCGCGAAGCCGACGGTGCCCTGGCCGCCCTGGGCGGTGAAGTACTGGAACGCCAGCGACTCGCCGGCCAGCATCCGCTGGCCCGCCTGCATGGCAGTGCCCATGGCCTGGCGCAGCATGCCGCCCATGCCGCCGCTGCCGCCCGCGCCGTCGGGCTGCCGGCCGCCGGACGGCCCGGACAGCCGCGTCTCCATGGTCACGTTCACCGTCTTGAACAGGAACTTCCCCGCCTCGCAGTACACGGTCTGCCCGGGGTGCAGGTTGACGACCGCCATCTGCATGGCGGTACCGACGATGTCTTGCTGAAGAGTCACGGGAGGGGAACGCCGCGGACGGAGTCAGAAGTTCCGGCCCGCCCGGGACGCCTGTCCCGGCGCCGCCGCCGGCTGCGGGCGACGCGTGGGGCGCACCGGTGCTGTCGAGCCGGTGCGCCCACGCGCGCGCGTGCGGGGGGTGTCAGCCGCCCAGTTCCTGGTGGCGGGCGGCCAGCCCGGCCGCGCCGTCCTCGGTCGGCGAGCCGAACAGGCGCAGCCGGGAGATGCCGCCGTCGGGGAAGATGTCCACGCGCGCGTGCGTGCCGACGGCCGGCTCCGGGAGGACGAAGCGGTGGTTGGTGTCGGGCTGGAGGCGGGTGCGCGGCAGGATCTCCCGCCAGGCGCCGTCCTCGCCGTCGCGCACCGACACGGCGGCCCAGCCCGCGCTGTTGCCCTTGAGGTAGGCGGTGTCGATCTCGACGGCGCGGATCCGGGACTGCGCGGCCAGCCGGTAGCGGATCCAGTCGTTGCCCCGGTCGCGGCGGCGGCGGGTCTCCCAGCCGTCGTCCATCTTGCGGGAGCGGCCCGGCTGGATGGTGTTGGTGGCCGGGGAGTAGAAGCGGTCGGAGGCGTCCTCGACCTGGCCGCCGTTCTCCAGGGCGACCACGTCGAAGGTGCCCAGGACGGCCAGCCACGCCGGGTCGGGGACGACCTCGCCGTACACCCGCAGCCGGGCGATGCCGCCGTCGGGGTGCTGGTTGACGCGCAGGTGGGTGAAGCGCTGCTCGGCACGGACGGCGAACCCGTTCGCCGCATGGCCGCCGACGGCCGTGCGCGGTACGAGCGTCGTCCACTTGACGTCGCCGGACAGCAGCTCCCGCGGCGACGGCGAGCCGGGCACCGAGGCGCCCTCGACCGACACGGCCTGCGGGTGGTTGCCGCGGAAGTGGGCGGTGTCGACGACGATGCCGCGGATCACGCCAGGGGCGCCCAGGCGTACCAGTGCCCAGTCGTGGTCCTCGGCGGTGGGCCAGGGGTCCTCGGCGCCGGTGCCGCGGCGGCGGCGGGTCTCCCAGCCGTCCATGATCTTGCCCTTGTGCCCGAAGTGCTCGGGGTCGAACTCGGCCCGCCCGGGCACCAGCAGGTTCTCGCGCTGGGCGAAGAACTCGTCGTTGGCGGCGATGACACCGGCACCGAGCCGCCGGTCGGCGAGGTCGGCGTACCGGGTGAAGGGGAAGTCGGCGGTGCGGTAGTCAGCGTAGGGGTCGCCGCCTCCGTAGGGGTTCGCGTCGCCGGTGAAGCTCGGTATCGCCGTCACGGTGATCAGGGGATCCTTTCGGGAGTCGGCCGCTGCGGTCGCGGAGGTCGGGAAGAGGTGGCCGGGGTCAGTGCGGGCGGGTGAGCAGCCGGCCCTTCGGCGCGGTGAAGCGGCCGTCCGCGAGGACGGGTTCGCCGCGCAGCCAGGTCGACCTCACCACGCCGGACAGCGTTCTGCCCGCGTAGGCGGTGACGCGGTTGCGGTGCTGGAGGCCGGCCGGGTCGACGGTGAAGGTCTCGTCGGGGGCGAGGACGGCGAAGTCGGCGTCGCGGCCCACCGCGATGGCGCCCTTGCGGTCCAGGCCGGCGAGTTCCGCCGTGCGCGTGGACATCCAGCGGACCACGTCCTCCAGGCCGTGTCCGCGTTCGCGGGCGGCCGTCCAGACGGCCGGCAGGCTGAGCTGGAGCCCGGAGATGCCGCCCCAGGCGGTGGCGAAGTCGTCCGTCTTGAGGTCGGCGGTGGAGGGCGAGTGGTCGGTGACGACGCAGTCGATCGTGCCGTCCGCGAGCGCCTGCCACAGCAGGTCCTGGTTGGCGGCCTCGCGGATGGGCGGGCAGCACTTGAACTCGCTGGCGCCGTCGGGGACCTCCTCGGCGGTCAGGGTGAGGTAGTGCGGGCAGGTCTCCACGGTGACCCGCACGCCCTCGGCGCGGGCGGCGGCGATCAGCGGCAGCGCGTCGGCGGAGGACAGGTGCAGGACGTGCACGCGCGCGTCGAGGCGCCTGGCCCGGTCGATGAGGCCGGCGATGGCCGTGTCCTCGGCGTCGTGCGGGCGGGAGGCGAGGAAGTCGGCGTACTTGGGGCCGGGGCGCTGCGGGGCGGCGGCCAGGTGGTGCGGGTCCTCGGCGTGCACGATCAGCAGGCCGTCGAAGCCGGCGATCTCGGCCATGGACCGGGCCAGCCCGTCCTGGTCGAGGTGGGGGAACTCGTCCACGCCGGAGGGCGACAGGAAGGCCTTGAAGCCGAACACCCCGGCGTCGTGCAGCGGGCGCAGGTCCTTGACGTTGCCGGGCAGCGCGCCGCCCCAGAAGCCGACGTCGACGTGCGCCTTGTCCCGGGCCACGTCCTGCTTGGTGCGCAGGTGGGGGACGGTGGTGGTCGGCGGGAGGGAGTTGAGCGGCATGTCGATCAGGGTGGTGATGCCGCCGGCCGCCGCGGCGCGGGTGGCGGTCCAGAAGCCCTCCCACTCGGTGCGGCCGGGATCGTTGACGTGGACGTGGGTGTCGACCAGGCCGGGCAGCAGGACGTCGTCGCCGAGGTCCGTCAGCCGGGCGCCGGCCGGCACCCCGGCGTCGTACGGCAGGACGGCGGTGATCGTGCCGGCGGAGACGGCGACCGTGGCCGGCCGCGTCCCTTCCGGGGTGATGACGCGCGTCGAGCGCAGCACCAGTTCGGCGTCGGACACCCGTACCCCTCTCTACGGAGCATGAAATTCAACGAACTGTTGAAGAAGTCTTCACTCCCGCTCGGGCGCCGTCAAGAGGCACACTTCTGGACGGCGGACCCCGAGTGCCCACTCTGGACGTTTCCACAAAGCGGAATTACAATTCCGATAGACAGAACGTAGCTACGTCCAAGCGGGGAGTCAACCGGCCGCCGGGTAGGCTTCTGCCCTTCCGCCAGTTCGAAAGGAACGTGCCGTGCCGACGTCCAGCGCCAGCACCACCGACTCCGCCCGGTCCGCCAACGGCGGCGGGGTCCAGTCCCTCGAGCGCGCCTTCGATCTGCTCGAGCGGATGGCGGACGCGGGCGGCGAGGTCGGCCTCAGCGAGCTGTCCGCGACCAGCGGGCTGCCCCTGCCGACCATCCACCGGCTGATGCGCACGCTCGTCGCCTGCGGATACGTACGCCAGCAGCCGAACCGCCGCTACGCCCTCGGCCCGCGCCTGATCCGCCTCGGCGAGTCCGCGTCCCGGCTGCTGGGCACCTGGGCACGGCCCTACCTGGCGCGACTGGTGGAGGAGACCGGCGAGACGGCGAACATGGCGCTGCTGGACGGCGACGAGATCGTGTACGTGGCCCAGGTGCCGTCGAAGCACTCGATGCGCATGTTCACCGAGGTCGGGCGCCGGGTGCTGCCGCACTCCACGGGCGTGGGCAAGGCCCTGCTGGCCGGGGTGCCGGACGACGAGGTGCGCGCCCTGCTCGCCCGGACGGGCATGCCGGCCGCGACGGACCGGACCATCACCACACCGGACGGCTTCCTCGCCGCCCTCCAGGACGTGCGCAGCCAGGGGTACGCCGTCGACGACAGCGAGCAGGAGGTGGGCGTGCGCTGCCTGGCGGTGTCGGTCCCCGACTCCCCCACCGCGGCCGCCATCTCGATCTCCGGCCCGGCCGGCCGCGTCACCGAATCGGCCACCGGCCGGATCATCCCGGTGCTCCAGCAGGTCGCCGACGAGCTGTCCGCCGCACTGGTCAGCCAGGGACAGGGCTGAGCCCAGGGCCCGTCCGCCCGGACGCCCGGGCGGGGCACACCCGCCACCAGGTCCGCGGGGCCACTCCGGCCCGGTTCGCGCTCCCGCGGTTCCTACCGCCGCGGCGGCTCGCCGAAGAGGTCCACGGCGGCGCGTACCTCCGACAGGTCCCGCGCCAGCGCGCTGACCGAGCCGACCGCGCCCGCGACCAGTAACAGGGAGCGGCGCAGGCGCCGGATCTCCGGCACGCCCCCGGCGGCCGTCGCGGCCAGCGCCGCCAGTTCGTCCTCGGCGACGGCCCGGTCGGGGAACCCCGCGGGGAGCGCGGCGAGTCCGCGGCGCAGCCGCGACACCGCCGTCCGCAGCCGCGCCACCCGCACGTCCTCGTCGCCGCCGGTCACCGGCCTCTGCTCCACGTCGTGCAACACAGTCCGCCCCCTCACGCCTCGCCCGCGCCCGCACCCCGCGATCCCCCCGTCGCCCCGGTGGCGTCGGTCAGGCGCCGGGGACGCGGGTCAGTAAACGCCACCCGGCGCCGCACGCGCCACAGCGCGGACCGAAATTCAGCCCCCCGCGACCGGCCGCCCGTCCCGGCGTCGGGTATGCAGGACGGATGACGGACAACCAGGACCAGCGCGCCCCCGAGGTGGCCGGGCTGCTGCTCGCCGCCGGCGGCGGCAGACGGCTCGGCGGACGGCCCAAGGCACTGCTCGAACACCGGGGCCGCCCGCTGGTGGAGCACGCGGTCGGGGTGCTGCGCGCGGCCGGCTGCGCCCGCGTCCACGTCGTCCTCGGCGCCCGGGCGGAGGAGGTGCGCGAACGGGCCGACCTCACCGGCTGCGTGCTGGTGGACAACCCCGGCTGGGCCGGGGGCATGGGCTCCTCGCTGCGTGCCGGACTCGCCTCGCTGGCCGGCACCGGCGTGCCGGCGGCCGTGGTCAGCCTGGTGGACCAGCCGGGCATCGGGGCGCGGGCGGTGGCCCGGGTGCTGGCCGCGGCCGGGGACGAGACGTCCCTGGTGTGCGCCGCCTACGACGGGGTGCGCGGCCATCCGGTGCTGTTCGGCTCCGCCCACTGGGCCGGTGTCGCCGAGGCCGCCACGGGGGATCGCGGCGCGCGCGCCTACCTCGCGGCGCGGGAGCGGCAGATCCGGCTCGTGGAGTGCGGCGACGTGGCCGAGCCGTACGACATCGACACCGCCGAGGATCTGGCGCGCCTGGAGTGAACCTCCGGTGAGCGGGGTGGCACCGAGCGCCACCTTGCCTCGACCCGGAGAATCTCGATATCAACAAACCATTGAACTTCCACCATGAGGAAACTATTATCCACTGTTCAGAAGCGCCTGGCCGCTCCGCGGGCGCCTTATGCCCCTGTTCCTGCCCCTTGGCACCCAGTGCCAGGGCATGGTGGCGTTGCCCATGGTTCGCTGAAACAGCTCGCTCGAAGGAAGTGACCGCTCATGTCCGCACCAGCGCCGTCCCCGCTGGCCATCGTCGACGCCGAGCCCCTGCCCCGGCAGGACGAGGTCCTCACCGACGCGGCGCTCGCCTTCGTGGCCGAGCTGCACCGGCGGTTCACGCCGCGCCGTGACGAACTCCTCGCCCGCCGCGCGGAGCGCCGCGCCGAGATCGCCCGCACCTCCACGCTCGACTTCCTGCCGGAGACCGCCGCGATCCGCGCGGACGACTCCTGGCGGGTCGCCCCCGCCCCGGCCGCGCTGAACGACCGCCGGGTGGAGATCACCGGCCCCACCGACCGCAAGATGACCGTCAACGCCCTCAACTCGGGTGCGCGCGTCTGGCTCGCCGACTTCGAGGACGCCTCCGCGCCCACCTGGGAGAACGTGGTCCTCGGCCAGCTGAACCTGATCGACGCCTACACCCGCCGCATCGACTTCACCGACCCGCGCTCGGGCAAGTCCTACGCCCTGCGCCCGCAGGAGGAGCTGGCGACGGTCGTGATGCGCCCGCGCGGCTGGCACCTCACCGAACGGCACCTCACCGACGCCGGCGGCCGTCCGGTGCCCGGCGCCCTGGTCGACTTCGGGCTGTACTTCTTCCACAACGCCCAGCGCCTGCTGGACCTCGGCAAGGGCCCCTACTTCTACCTGCCGAAGACCGAGTCGCACCTCGAGGCCCGCCTGTGGAACGACGTGTTCGTCTTCGCCCAGGACTACGTCGGCATCCCGCAGGGCACCGTCCGCGCCACCGTGCTGATCGAGACGATCACGGCCGCGTACGAGATGGAGGAGATCCTCTACGAACTGCGCGAGCACGCCTCCGGGCTGAACGCCGGCCGCTGGGACTACCTGTTCTCCATCGTCAAGAACTTCCGTGACGGCGGGGAGAAGTTCGTGCTGCCGGACCGCAACGCGGTGACGATGACCGCCCCGTTCATGCGGGCGTACACCGAACTGCTGGTGCGCACCTGCCACAAGCGCGGCGCGCACGCCATCGGCGGCATGGCGGCCTTCATCCCGTCCCGGCGCGACGCCGAGGTCAACAAGGTGGCGTTCGAGAAGGTCCGCGCCGACAAGGACCGCGAGGCCGGCGACGGCTTCGACGGCTCCTGGGTCGCCCACCCCGACCTGGTCCCGATCGCCATGGAGTCCTTCGACAAGGTCCTCGGCGACCGGCCGAACCAGAAGGACCGGCTGCGCGAGGACGTCCACGTCGAGGCGGCCGACCTGATCGCCGTCGACTCCCTCGACGCCCGGCCGACGTACCCGGGCCTGGTCAACGCCGTCCAGGTCGGCATCCGCTACATCGAGGCCTGGCTGCGCGGCCTCGGCGCGGTCGCCATCTTCAACCTGATGGAGGACGCGGCCACCGCCGAGATCTCCCGCTCGCAGATCTGGCAGTGGATCAACGCCGGCGTCGAGTTCGAGAACGGCGAGAAGGCGACGCCCGAGCTGGCCCGCGAGGTCGCGGCCCAGGAGCTGGCCCGCATCCGCGAGGAGCTGGGCGAGGAGGCCTTCGCGGCCGGGCACTGGCAGCAGGCCCACGACCTGCTGCTCCAGGTCTCCCTCGACGAGGACTACGCCGACTTCCTCACCCTGCCGGCCTACGAGCGGCTCAAGGGCTGACGGGCGGCCGCCCGGCTCATCCCAGGTGCGCCGACCAGTCCTGCCGGGCGGCGGGCTTCCCATGCAGGTCGGGGACGTGCCGGAGCCAGTCGGGGCGGGCCCGCCGGCTCCGCGCGGCGCGCCGGGCGTCCTCGTCCGCCAGCTCCTCGCGGCCGGGGAAGTCGGTCGGCAGCCAGTCGGCCGACGCCCGCACCCGCGCGAGCAGGTAGGCGACGTACGCCTCCCGCATCCGCTCCGGGGTGGCGAAGTCGGTCAGCCAGGCGTCGGGCACCTCGGCGACGACCGCGCGCAGCAGCTCCTCGGTCACCCGGGGGGCGAGCGCGGCGTCGGCGGCGCGGACGTCGGGCCCGTACCGCCCGAGGGCGTGGTGCCGGAAGTCGTACGCCTTCCGCGGTTCCGAGGTGTCCCAGCGGTGGTGGAAGACGAGGGCGGCGCCGTGGTCGATCAGCCACAGCCGCGGCGGCGCGACGCCGAGCGTGGGCCAGACCATCAGGTTCGAGCTGTGGACCGTGCGGTCGACGTTGACGGTGAGGGCGTCCAGCCAGACGATCCGGCCCGCCTCCAGCGGGTCGACGTCGAAGACCTCCGCGACCTCGGGGGTGAAGTCCCGGGCGCCCGGCAGCCAGTCCATGCCCAGGTTGACGCCCGCGCTGGCGCCGTGCAGCTCCCGCACCTCCTGGAGGGGCTCGTCCGCCGCGATGGCCGGGTCGAAGTGCGCCAGCACCAGCTCCGGGAAGCGCAGTCCGAGCGCCCGCGCCAGCTCGCCCACGATCACCTCGGCGACCAGCGCCTTGCGCCCCTGCGCCGAACCGGTGAACTTCACGACGTAGGTGCCGAGGTCGTCGGCCTCCACGACCGCGGGGACGGAGCCGCCGGACCGCAGCGGGGTCACGTATCGCAGGGCAGTCACGTCGCGCAGCACACCCGCAAGGGTAAGTCAGCGCTCACCCGGACAGCGGATTGGGCAGCGGCAGGTAGCGGGCGTCGGCGCCGTCCGCGCCGGTCCAGCGCAGCAGCAGGTTGGTCTTGCCGGGCAGGGTGGGGGCGGCCAGCAGCGCCGGGATCTCCGGCAGGGGGTGCCGGGCGAGTTCGCGGCGGGCGGCGGGCCAGGGGTCGAACCCGGGGTGCCGCTCGGCCAGGGCGGCGGCGATCTCGGTGAGGTGGTTGACGACCAGGCAGTACACCAGCCGCTCCCACCCCTCGGCCCGGGTGACCTCCGGCAACAGCTTGACGCCCTCGGCGTCCCGGAACAGCGCCCGCACGGGCAGACCGGCCGCGTCCACGGCGATCAGGCAGTTCTGCAGGTGCGCCTCCAGGACGACGCCGTGGTCGGCGAAGGCGGTCAGCGCGGGCGGCACGACCTGGCGCAGGTACGCCTCCCACCAGGCGGCCGGATCGGGGGCGGCGGTGAGCGGGTCGCCGTCGAAGCCCTCCGCGAGGGCGGCGGCCAGCAGCGGGGTCGCGCCGGGCGGCAGGTGGCCGCGCAGCCCGTCGCGGACCAGGACGGCGAGTTCCTCGAAGGCGAAGCGGGCGGTGCGGTAGCCGCGGTCGGCGAGCCAGGCCGCCGGGGAGCCGTCCGCCGCGAGGGCGAGCCGGGCGGCCCGGTCGGCGCGGCCCAGCCGGCGCAGGTCGTGGCGCCACAGGCGGCGGATGTCGTTGGTGATGCGGACGTCGAGGCTGAACTTCAGGAACAGGTCGCGGCCGGGCTCGTACACGGTGCGCACGGCCGCCGTCGGCCAGACCTCGAAGGAGGTGGTGCCCAGCCGGAGCAGCCGGCCGTCGGCGAGGGCCGGGGCGAGCACGGGGGCGACGAGGTCGAGCTGCCAGGGGTGGGCGGGCAGCAGCCGGTAGCCGGGCGGGGCGCTGCCCAGGGCGTCCAGCGCGCCGGTGTCGCCCTCCTCGGCCACCTGGTCCTCGCGCACGCCCAGCAGCGCCAGCGGGAAGCGGGCGTGCGCCTCGGGGGCGTACGGCAGCCAGGCGGTGACCGGGCCGCCGCCGCGGGCCTTGGGGGCGGGGTGGTAGGGGTGGCCGGTGATCAGGGACTGCTCCGAGCACAGATAGCGGTCGGCGGGCGGGGTGGCCCGGGCGCGGGCGGCGAGCAGCGCGGCGACCGCCTCCCAGCTGTCGATCATCTCGGTGGGCAGGTCGTCGTTGGGGACCCCGGTGTGCCGGCGCAGCTCCTCGGCCACCAGTTTGACCAGTTCCGTGTGGTCCAGGCGGTGCCAGGCGCCCCGCGCGCGCACCTCGGGGGCGGTGGGCCGGCGGCCGGGGCGCACCCGCAGCAGCCGGCCGCTGCCCGGCAGCCGGTGGACCGGACCGTCCCCGGCGGCGGCCGGGACCGGCTGGGCCACCTCGCGCAGCAGGCAGTTGAGCAGCGGGGCGGCCGCGTAGGCGTCGGCGCGCTCCGCGTCGGGGTCGCTGGGGGGCATGGGGTCCACGCGGATCCACTTTTCTGACGTCCGGGTCCGATCGCGATCAGTATGTCTTCTGTGCTGTCCGCTTCCGTGCTGTCCGGCCGACATGAGGAGCCCTCCGTGTACCGTCCCCCCGCCGCCGAGACCGAGGTCGCCGAGGAACTCGCCGCGGTGCGCCCCGCCCTGGTGGCCCGTTACGCGGCCGAGCTGCCCGGAGCGCGTGCCGCCGTGCTGACCCGGCTGTGGCGGGCCCTGGCCCATGAGCCGCTGCCCTGGATCACCGGCCGGTCGGCCGGGGCCGGGGGCCTGGCCCTGCGGCTCGCGGACGGGCGGACCCTGGACGGCCCGCCCGCCGACCCGTACGCGACCGGCGCGTACGTCACCGAGGTCCGGGCGGCGGGGGTGCGCCACGACGATCCGGCGCGTCTGATGGCGGACCTGGCGGTACCGCACGGAACGTCCTTCGCGGCCGAACTCGCGCACAGCGTCGCTTCGTTGGCGCTGTCCCGGGCCAACCGGGAGGATCACCCGAAGGAGTGGCCGGCGGCGGACTGGGAGTGGGAGCAGCGGGTGGTGGACGGGCATCCGTTCCACCCGGGCTGCCGTTCCCGGCCGGGGTTCACGGTGGCGGACGAGCTGGCCTACGGGCCGGAGCACCGGCCGGTGGTGGAGCTGGGGACGGTGCCGGTCGCGGCGGCGCAGTGCCTGGTGTCGGGGTCGTGGCCGGACGAACTGCGCGACCGCGAGCGGCTGTTGATCCCGGTGCACCCGTGGCAGGCGGCCCACGTGCTCAAGCGCGACTGCGACCGCTGGCGGCCGGCGCATCCGCTGATGTCGCTGCGCACACTGGCCCTGGCCGGCGGGCCGCAGGTGAAGACCGCGCTGAGCGCCCGGCTGACCTCGTCGGTGCGGGACATCTCCCGGTACTCGGTCGGCGCGGCGGCGGCCCTGTCGTCGTTCGCGGCCGGCCTGGCGGCCCGCACCGACGGGCTGCTGCACGTCACCCGCACGCTGGGCGCGGTGACGGCCGGCTCCCCCGACCTGGCGGCGATGCTGCGCGAGTCGCCGCTGCGGTACGCGGCGCCGGGCGAGCACGTGCTGCCGGTGGCCGCGCTCCCGGCCACCGGACTGCCCGCGTCCCCCGGCTGGCAGGCCGCGTTCACCCGGCTCGCCCTGACCGTCGGGCTACGCCTGCTGGACCTCGGGGTGGCGCTGGAGGCGCACGGCCAGAACCTCCTGGTCGTCCTGTCCGCGTCCGGCACCCCGCTGCGGCTTGTCTACCGCGACCTCGCCGACGTCCGGATCAGCCCCGCCCGCCTCACCCGGCACGGCATCGCACCACCACCCCTGACGGGCCGTCTGGTCACCGACGACCAAGCCGCGCTGCGCCGCAAGCTGTTCGGCTCCCTGGTGGCCGGGGCGCTGGCCGCGACGGCGGGCTCCCAAGCGGCGCTGGGCGCGGCGCTGCGGGCGGCCGTACCCGGGCTGCCGTCCACGCCCGACCTGACGGCGCTGTGCGAACAGCCGCTTCCGGCCAAGGCGCTGACGCTGATGCGGCTGTCCCCCGAGAGCCCGGGCGACCTGTGGACCGCCTTGCCGAACCCGCTGTGCTGAGCGGCCCGGGACGGGCCGTTTTGGAGCACGGCGCATCCGGTCAATAAGATCCGCCGATGATCACAAGACAACGGCTGGCGGCGGGAGTCGGTGCCCTCCTCGCCGTCCTGACGGCCGGGATCGCGTTCCCGCTCCCGGCGGCCGCCGGCGAGACGGACCAGGCCGCCCCCAAGGTGGAACTGGTGCTGGACGTCAGCGGGTCCATGCGCACGCGGGACATCGACGGCGGGACGCGGATGGCCGCCGCGAAGCAGGCGTTCAACGAGGTGCTCGACGCCACCCCGGAGGAGGTCCGGCTCGGCATCCGCACACTCGGCGCGAACTACCGCGGCGACGACCGCAGAACGGGCTGCCAGGACACCGCACAGCTCTACCCGGTCGGCCCGCTGGACCGCACCGAGGCGAAGACGGCGGTGGCCACGCTGTCACCGACCGGCTGGACCCCCATCGGTCCCGCGCTGCGCAAGGCGGCCACCGACCTCGACGGCGGGGACGGCACCCGCCGGATCGTGCTGATCAGCGACGGCGAGGACACCTGCCAGCCGCTCGACCCGTGCGAGGTGGCCCGCGAGATAGCCGCCAAGGGCATCGGGCTGACCATCGACACCCTCGGCCTGGTGCCGGACGCCAAGACCCGCGACCAGCTCAGCTGCATCGCGGACGCGACCGGCGGCACCTACACCTCCGTGCAGCACAAGGAGGAACTCAGCGACCGGGTCGGCCAGCTGGTGGACCGGGCCGCCGATCCGGTGGTGACGCCGGTGGCCGCCGAGGGCGCCGGCGAGTGCGCGAAGGCGCCCGCCCTGAAGTCCGGTCTGTACAGCGACCGCGAGGAGTTCGGGCAGCAGCGCTGGTACCGGGTCGACCTCGACCCCGGCCAGGAGCTGCGGGCCTCGGTGAGCGTGGCGGCGGACCGGGCCGTGAACCCCCACTACGGGGTGCTGCTGCGGGCCGTCACGGAGCACGGCCGGGAGATCGTGCGGGGCGAGTCGGCGGGCACCGGCCGTACGGACGTGATCTCGGCGGGGCTGCGCTATCCGCGGCCGGAGAGCGACGACGACACGGCGACCGCCGAAGCCGTCTGCCTCCAGGTCACCCACTCCTTCTCGGCGGCCGCGGGCGTGAAGACGACCCCGGGCCTGCCGCTGGAGCTGACGGTGGACGTCGTGGACGGACCGTCCCCGGCGCACGACGTGGCCGCCTTCGGTCTCGGGCGCGGCTGGTGGCTGCTGGGCGCGCTGGTACTGACCGGCTTCGTCGCGGGTCTGCTGTGGGGCTGGCTGTCACGCTGGCGGGTCGCGGTCTGGAGGACCAACTGATGCGTATCACCCGGGTGCTGAGCACCCTCCTGCTGACCCTCCCGCTGGCCGCCGGCCTGACCGCCGGGGCGGCCGCGGCCGACTCCTCGCCCTCGCCCGGCGCCTCGGACGACGCCGCCGCCCCCACCCAGGCGGGCACCTCGTTCCGCACCGCGGCCGAGATCGACCAGGGGCAGCGGGCCACCGCGTCCGGCTCGGCCGGCGACTACCTGTACTGGTCGTTCCCGGCCGACACGGGTCAGCGCCCGACCGTGAAGGCGACGGTCCGGCTGCCCGGCAGGCACGCCGCCCAGACCTGGCAGATCGACGTGTACGACGGTCTGCGGCGCCGCCAGGCCTGCCAGTACGGCGCCCAGACCCGCACCGCCGCCGAGGGCACCGCCTCGGTGGACCTCGCCTGCGTGCTGCGCACGGTGCGCGCCTGGTCGGAGCCGTGGGCCGACGACCCGCTGCCCGGCACGTACTACCTCCGGCTGACCGTGGTGAACCTCGGACAGGGCGACCTGGGCCAGCCGGTGAACGCCGAGGTCCGCGTCGACTCCAAGGACGTCGGGGGCGCGGCGGCCGTGGACGGCTCGCTGGCGAAGCCCCTGGTCCCGGGGATCGCGGTGAAGTCCGCCGACGACGAGGACGAGTCCGGTTCGCAGGCCGTGCTGTCGGCCGTCGACCCCGACGACGGCTGGTCCTCCGGCTGGTGGACCGGCCGGTGGGTGTGGACGGCCGTCGGCGGTGTGCTGGCCGCGCTGGCGGGCATCGGCGGCTACGCGCTGACCCGCGGCGCCGGACGGCCGTCCCGGGTGCCGCCGGGCGCCTGACCCCTCTCCCTCACCCCCGTCACGGCACCGGAAGGCCCGCCCCCGCGGCGGGCCTTCTCGTTTCCCGGGCGGCGCGTGTCCCGCGCCGCCGGGTCGCCTCTCAGCCGGTCGCCTCAGCGGTCCCGGGACTCCCGCAGGGCCTTGGCGACGGCGCCGTCCCCGGACACCTCGATCCGCCCGTCGCGGACCGCCTCCCGCAGGCTCGACTCGCCCCGGGCGACCGCGGCGCAGGTGGCGGAATCCATGACCAGCCGGGCGTCCGGTTCACCGGGGGCCCGCCCCTCGCCGTACACGGGTCCGGACTCCGCGCCGGCGTACAGGTGGAACTCGCCCTCCTCCAAGGACACTTCGACCAGACCGGTGCCCTCGATGCCGCGCAGCAGCGGCAGCGCGAACCAGTGGGCGCGCACCGCGTCGGTGGGCCGGCGCTCCCCCAGCTCGGCCTGCCCCCATGCGCCGAGGGCCTGCAGCACGGGCAGCAACGCGGCTCCGCGCGGGGTGAGTTCGTAGACGTAGGCGGCTCCCGGGGGCGGCAGCCGCCGCCGGGTGGTCAGTCCGTCCCGCTCGGTGTCCTTCAGCCGCGAGGCGAGGACGTCGGTGCTCACGCCGGGCAGGTCCGCGTGCAGGTCCGTGTAGCGGCGGGGGCCGCCCAGCAGCTCCCTGACGATCAGCAGGGTCCAGCGGTCGCCGACGAGATCGAGGGCGCGGGCGGCGGAACAGTACTGGTCGTAGCTTCGGCGCGGTGACATGCGACGCAGTCTAGACATGTTGTTGGACTTTCCAAGCTCGAACTTGGTAAAACCAAGCAACACATCAACCGGAGGGGCGAGCGCGCATGGAGTTCCGGCAGTCGAACAAGCTCAGCGAGGTCTGCTACGAGATCCGCGGCCCGGTGATCGAGCACGCCGACGCGCTGGAGAAGGCGGGCCACAGCGTGCTGCGCCTGAACACGGGCAACCCCGCGCTCTTCGGCTTCGAGGCGCCGGAGGAGATCCTCCAGGACATGATCCGGATGCTGCCGCGGGCCCACGGCTACACGGACTCGCGCGGCGTCCTCTCCGCCCGCCGGGCGGTAGCCCAGCGCTACCAGACGCTCGGCCTCGAGGTCGGCGTCGACGACGTCTTCCTCGGCAACGGCGTCTCCGAGCTGGTGTCGATGGCCGTGCAGGCACTGGTGGAGGACGGCGACGAGATCCTCGTCCCGGCCCCCGACTTCCCCCTGTGGACGGCCGTCACCACGCTCGCCGGCGGCACCGCGGTGCACTACCTCTGCGACGAGCGGGCCGAGTGGTACCCGGACCTCGCCGACATGGCCGCGAAGATCACGGACCGCACCAAGGCCATGGTGATCATCAACCCGAACAACCCCACCGGCGCCGTCTACCCGAAGGAGATCGTCGAGGGCATGCTCGACCTCGCCCGCCGGCACGGCCTGATGGTCTTCGCGGACGAGATCTACGACCAGATCCTGTACGACGACGCGGTCCACCACTCGGCCGCCGCCCTCGCCCCCGACCTGGTGGTGCTCACCTTCTGCGGCCTGTCCAAGACCTACCGGGTGGCGGGCTTCCGCTCCGGCTGGCTGGTCGTCACCGGCCCCAGGCAGCACGCGCGCGACTACCTGGAGGGCCTGACCATGCTGGCCTCCATGCGCCTGTGCCCCAACGCGCCCGCCCAGTACGCCATCCAGGCGGCGCTCGGCGGCCGCCAGTCCATCCGCGAACTCACCGCCCCGGGCGGGCGGCTGCGCGAGCAGCGCGACGTGGCCTGGGAGCGGCTCAACGAGATCCCGGGGGTCTCCTGCGTCCGGCCCAAGGGCGCGCTGTACGCCTTCCCGCGCCTGGACCCCAAGGTCCACCGCATCCACGACGACGAGAAGTTCGTCCTGGACCTGCTGCTCCAGGAGAAGATCCAGGTCGTCCAGGGCACCGGCTTCAACTGGCCCGCACCCGACCACTTCCGCATCCTGACCCTCCCGCACGCGGAGGACCTGGAGGCGGCGATCGGCCGGATCGGCCGGTTCCTCAGCGGCTACCGGCAGTAGCGGGCCCGGGCGGACGGATGCAGCGGCCCGGAAGGATCTAGCCTGGGACCATGGGTGATCTCTTTCTGGTCCGGCACGGTGAGACCGAGTGGTCGCGTTCCGGACGGCACACCGGCCGGACGGACGTGCCCCTCACCGAGCACGGGCGCGAGGAGGCACGCCGGCTGATGCCGCTGATCCGCTCGCACCGCATCGGGGCCGCCCTGGTCAGCCCGCTCCAGCGCGCCCGGGAGACCGCCCAGCTCATCGGGGTGCACGACGCGCGCGTCGACACCGACCTGCGCGAGTGGGACTACGGCGGGTACGAGGGCGTGACCACCGTGGAGATCCAGCGCGAGCGGCCCGGCTGGTTCCTGTTCACCGACGGCGTCGCCCCGGGACCGCCGGAGCGTCCCGGAGAGACCCCCGAGCAGGTCGGGGAACGCGCCGACCGGGTGCTGGCCAAGGTGGACGCCGCGCTCGCCAACACCGAGGGCGTCGTCCTGCTCGTCGCCCACGGCCACTTCCTGCGGGTGCTGACCGCCCGCCGGCTGGGCCTGCCGCCGTCGGACGGCGCCCTGTTCCAGCTGGCGACCGGGACGCTGGGCCGGCTGAGCACGGAACACGGGCGTCCGGTGATCGCGGGCTGGAACATCCGGCCACCGGGCTGAGGGGCGCGGCCGGCTGTCGTACCCCGGTCGTAGGCTTCCCCCGGGCCGTTCGCCGGGCGCTCGACGCGCGCGGGCGGCGGGTGTTCGCCGCGCCGGGTGGCAGGCGCCGGGGAGGAGTACGCCGTGACACGACCGCCGACCGCCGCGCAGCGGCGGGTGATCGACGCCGCCGATCCGGACACCGGGCGGCTGCGGGGCACCCCGGCGCAGCTGGCCGCGCTGGTGCGCCAGGGCCTCGCCTTCCGGCATCCGCGGCCGCCGCACGACCACTTCCTGACCCCGGCCGGGCACCGCGTGCGGGAGGCCCCGCCCGAGGCCGCCGAGCCGGTGCCGCGGGCGGCGCCCGCGGGGACGTTCGCCGCGCGCGTCGGCGGTGAGCCGGAGGCCGCGGACAGCGGCCCGGCCCGGCTGCGGGAGGTGCGCGGCGCCTGGGAGGGGCTGCTGGAGCTGCGCCGGATGACCCGTCCCGACGGCGCCACCGACCGCCTGTGCGGATGGGAGCGCGCGCACCTGGTGCGGGCCGCGGCGCTGGCCCTGGAGGCGGCCGGACACCGCCCCGCCGGGCCGGCGGACGACGGCTACCGGGTGCGCGTCACCCCGCAGCCGGAGGCCGTCGCGGTGTACGCGCCGGACGGCGCGGCGCTGCGGGCCTGCGCGGCGACCCTGGAGGCGGTGGGCTGGCAGGCCGGGGAGTACACCGAGCCGCGGACGCGCGTGCGCTACCTGCTGGCCTCCCCGCGCAGGGCGTGAGGCGCGGGGCGTGAGGCGCGGGGCGCCGGAGACCGGGCGGGCGGCGTGGGGCAGGCGGCGCGTGCCAGGATCGGCAGGGCAACAGTGCGGTGTACGAGAAGGGGAAGCCGTGAGCGAGCCGTTTTCCGTCCGGGTGACCGTCCGCGGGTACGAGACCGATACGCAGGGCCACCTCAACCAGGCCGTGTACCTCAACTACGCCGAGCATGCCCGCTGGTCGCTGCTCCAGGCGGCCGGGATCAGCCAGACGGGCCTGACCGGGCGGGGCGTGGGCCCGGTGGCGCTGGAGACGACGATCCGCTACCGGCGGGAGCTGCTCGCGGGCGACGAGGCCGACGTGAGCTGCGCGTTCGAGTGGGGCGAGGGCAAGACGTTCCGCATCCGGCAGACCGTCACCAAGGCCGACGGCACGGTGGCGGCCGAGATCACCGCGGTGGGCGGGCTGCTCGACCTGCGGGAGCGCAAGCTGATCGCCGACCCGAGGGAGATCTTCAAGGAACTGGCCGCCGAACCGGGCCTGTTCGGCCTGTAGCCGCCCGGCCCGGTCACCTCACCGGGCGTCCAGCAGCCCCGGCCGGTGCTCGGCGTCGTAGGCAACGGCGCCGTCGGATGGACGGTGCGCGTCACCAGGCCGTCGCGTTCGAGGTTGCGCACGGGTGGCGGCCGGGACCGCGCCGGCGGCGCCGGCCCTGGCGGCGGTCGTGCTGCGGCCGCGGCGCCGGTGAGGCGCGCCGCGAGGGGTGCGGCGCGCGGCCGTACCCCTCGGGCGGTCGGTGCGGGCCGGTCAGTGGGCCACCGCGATCTCCTCCCCCGCCTCCATCGGGTGCGTGACGTCCCGCGCCTCGTTGTTCCTGCCGAGGTGGTTGAAGACCAGGTTGAGGACGACCGCGGTGACGCAGCCGGTGGAGATGCCGGAGTCGAGGACGATCCTCGCCGTCTCCGGGAAGGCGTGGTAGAACCCGGGCGCCGTGATGGGGATGATCCCGACGGCCAGGGACACCGCCACGATCAGCACGTTGTTGTCCTTCTCCAGGCCGGCCCGGACCAGGGTCTGGATACCGCTGGCGGCGACCGAGCCGAACAGCACCACGCCGGCGCCGCCGAGCACCGGGCGGGGTACGACGGCGATGAGTGACGCGGCCATCGGGCACAGGCCCATCAGGACCAGGAAGCCGCCACCGGTGGCGACGACGAAGCGGCTGCGGATGCGGGTCATGGCGACCAGCCCGATGTTCTGGGCGAAGGCGCTGCACATGAAGCCGTTGAACAGCGGGCTGAGGGCGGAGCCGAGGGTGTCGGCGCGCAGCCCGGCCGCGATGGTCCGTTCGTCGGCGGGGCGCTCGACGATCTCGCCGAGGGCCAGCATGTCGGCGGTGGACTCGGTCATCGAGACCACCATCACCACGCACATGGACAGGATCGCGGCGATGTGGAACTGCGGGGCGCCGAAGTGGAACGGGGTGGGGAAGCCGACCACGTCCGCGTCCGCGACCGGGCCGAAGTCCGTGACGCCGAACGGAACGGCGATCAGCGTGCCCGCCACCAGGCCGAGCAGCACGGCGATCTGTTTGACGAAGCCCCGGGTGAAGCGGCGCAGCAGCAGCACGATCAGCAGGGTGACCCCGGCCAGGGTGAGGTAGGTCGTCGAACCGTAGTCGTCGGCCGCCGGGTTCGGGCCCTGGGCCCAGCCGAAGGCGACGGGCAGCAGCGAGACGCCGATCAGTGTGATGACCGTGCCGGTGACCACGGGCGGGAAGAAGCGGACGGCCTTGCAGAAGACGGGGGCCGCCAGGAAGCCGAGGAGGCCCGCGACGACGACGGCGCCGAAGATGACCGGCAGGGCGTCGGACTTGTCCTTGGTGGAGGCGACGACCGCCGTCATGGGGGCGACGCCGGCGAAGGTGACACCGTTGACGAAGGGCAGCCGGGCTCCGATCTTCCAGATGCCCAGGGTCTGCAGGAACGTGGCGAGGCCCGCGGTGAAGAGGCAGGCCCCGGTGAGGAAGGTCAGTTCGGTGCCGGACAGGCCGATGGCCGCGCCGACGATCAGGGGTGGGGCGACGACTCCCGCGTACATGGCGGCCACGTGCTGCAGACCGCTGGTCGCCATCTTCAGGGCGGGGAGTTTCTCGTCGACGGGATGGGTCCCGTCGAGCGGATGGGTGGCGGACACGGCGGCTCCTCCGGGCGGTTAACACGTCGGCTCTGACGTGGGTGTCATGGAGGTGGTGCGTGTGGTCGTGCGGGACCGGGGACGGGTGGGCGCACCGGGGCGGGAGGGCCCCGGTGGCGCGACGGTGACCGGTCCGGGACGCGCGTGTCACGCGCGTCCCGGAGGCGGCCGCCATGAACCCCGCTCGGGTCCACGGCTGCCGGCCAGGAGCCGTCCCTCCCGGCCGGAGTCCGGCGGTGCTCAGTCCTGGGCGGCGATCCGCGCCAGGCGCTGGGCCTCTTCCCGCGTGGAGCGGGCGATGGCGTCCTCGTCGGCGGTCAGCAGGCGGCCGTCCTCGACGATCTGGCGTCCGTCGACGAAGGAGGCGGTGACCGGGGCCGCGGCACCGAACACCAGGGCGGTGACCGGGTCGGCGATGGAGGCGTGGGCGAGCGTGTCCAGCTTCCACAGCACGAGGTCGGCGAGCTTGCCCGGCTCCAGCGAGCCGGTCTCGGCGGCGCGGCCGAGGACCTGGGCGCCGCCGAAGGTGCCCAGGCGCAGCGCCTGCCGGGCGGTGAGGGCGGCCTCGCGGTGGGCGCCGAGGCGGTTGACGAGGAGGGCGTTGCGCAGTTCGGTGTGGAGTTCACCGGACTCGTTGGAGGCGGTGCCGTCCACGCCGAGGCCCACGGGGACGCCGGCCCTCAGCATGTCGGGCACGCGGGCGATGCCGGCCGCGAGCCGGGCGTTCGAGGAGGGGCAGTGGGCCACGCCGGTGCGGGTGCGGGCGAAGGCGGCGATGTCGGAGTCGTTCATGTGGACGCAGTGGGCCATCCACACGTCCTCGCCGAGCCAGCCGGTGGACTCGAAGTAGTCGGTCGGGCCCATGCCGAACAGCTCGTGGCAGAACTTCTCCTCCTCCACCGTCTCCGAGCCGTGGGTGTGCAGCCGTACGCCGAGGCGGCGGGCCAGGTCGGCGCCCTGCTTCATCAGCTCGGTCGAGACGGAGAACGGGGAGCAAGGGGCGACGGCGACCTGGGTCATCGCGTCGAAGGAGGAGTCGTGGTGCTCGCGGACGGTGCGCTCGGTGGCGGCCAGCGCGCCCTCGAGGGTCTCGACGGCGAAGTCCGGCGGCAGGCCGCCGTCCTTCTCGCTGCGGTCCATCGAGCCGCGGGCGAGGGTGAAGCGGACGCCCATGTCGCGGGCGGCGCCGATGATCGCGCCGGAGAGGTCGCCGGAGCCCTGCGGGAAGACGTAGTGGTGGTCCATGGCGGTGGTGACGCCGCCGCGGGCCATCATGGCCAGCGAGCCCTGGGCCGCCGCGTGCACCATCCGCTCGTCGATGCGGGCCCACGTCGGGTACAGCGCGACCAGCCAGTCGAAGAGGTTGTGGTCGGTGGCCAGGCCCCGGGTGATCCACTGGTAGAAGTGGTGGTGGGTGTTGACCAGACCCGGGGTCACCAGGTGACCGGTGGCGTCGATGCGGCGTACGACGTTCTCCAGGCCCTCGGGGGCCTTGCCGGCGCCGACCGCCTCGATGCGGTTGCCGGCGATGACGACGTGTCCGCCGGCGTACTCGGTGTCGTCCGCGTCGACCGTCGCGATCGAACAGTTCTCGATGACGATGCGCCGGGCTGCTGCCATGACTTCGTCCTTTTCACTCAGTGGACTCGTGAGAGAGGGCACGGCAGGACCCTGGGAGTTTTGAGTGCCGCGGCCGGGGGACGGGCCCGCCGGCCGCGGGTGCCGAGAGAGGGGGTGGATCAGAGGTTGGTGAGGTCCACCGGGATCCTCGGCTCGCAGCCGTCCCGGATGACGGTCGCCTCGATCAGGCCGTAGGGCCGGTCGGCGGCGAAGTAGACCTCGTTGTCGTTCTTCAGCCCGAAGGGCTCGAGGTCGACGAGGAAGTGGTGCTTGTTCGGCAGCGAGAAGCGGACCTCGTCGATCTCGCTGCGGTTGTTGATGATGCGCGAACCCATCTGGTACAGGGTCTGCTGGAGCGACAGGGAGTAGGTCTCCGCGAAGGCCTGGAGCATGTGCGCCCGCGTCTGCTCGTAGGACTTCTCCCAGTGGGGCATCCGCTGCTCGTCGTCGCTCCAGTTGAACCGCCAGCGGGCGGAGACCTGGGTGGCCAGGATGCGGTCGTAGGCCTCGGGCAGCGTCGTGTACTTGTCCTTGACGTAGCCCCAGAACTCGGAGTTGGTCGAGTTCATCACGACCAGGTCCTTCAGTCCGGAGACGACCTCCCAGCGCTCGCCGTCGTAGGTGATCTGGGTCAGCCGGGTCTCCTGGCCCTTGCGGACGAAGGAGTGCTTGACCTCGTCGGCGCCGATGAACCTGCTGCCGGCGTCGGAGGCCTCGATCCGCTCCCAGCCGTACTCCTCGATGCGGATGCGGGCCTGGTGGATCGGTTCCTGCGAGGTGACGAAGTGACGGGCGAGGTGGATGCCGAACTGCTCGGCGGACTCGATGCCGTGCTCCTTGGCGAACGCGTACACCGTGTTCTTGGTGGTGTCGGTCGGCAGCACGTTGGCGTTCGAGCCGGAGTAGTGGACCTCCTCCATGTCACCGCTCAGCGCGACGGAGACGTTGAGGTCCTTGATGTGGTGGGTGGCGCCGTCCCGCGTGATCTTGACGACACGGTTCTCCGCCTTGCCGTACTGGTTCTGTCCCAGGATCACAGGGCGGGCAGGGCGGGAAAAGTCGGTCATGGTCTGCTAGCTCCCTCGGTAAACGGAGTAGCCGAACGGGTTGAGCAGCAACGGCACGTGGTAGTGCTCCCCGGGGCGCACGGCGAAGGTGATCGCCACCTCGGGGAAGAACACGGCACCGCTGTCCCGATTCGCGGGGGCGTCCTGCTGCGCATCGGCTCGCTTCTTCGCGGATGTCTCGAAGTACGGCTCCACCGCGAAGTCGAGCCGTACGTGGGTCGTGCCCTCCGGCAGGTCAGGGAGGTCCTTGCACCGGCCGTCGGCGTCGGTCGCCGAACCGCCGAGCGCCCGCCAGTCCGCGTCCGGCCCGGTGCGGGCCAGCAGCCGGACGGCGACGTCCTCGGCCGGCCGGCCGATGCTGGTGTCCAGGATGTGGGTGGACACGGAGGCGGTGGTGCTGGTGCTCATGGTGTCAGGCGTCCTCTTCGACGAGTCGGGCCAGTCGGATGCGGTTGATCTTGCCCAGCTCGGCGCGGACGATCTCCCGCTCCCGCTCCGGTGTGTTGCCGATCCGCGCCCGGACCGCGTCCCGCATCTGCTCGCCGGTCCGGCCGGTGGCGCAGATGAGGAAGACGTGACCGAACCTCTCCTGGTAGGCCAGGTTCAGTTCGAGCATCTCCGCCCTCAGGTCCGCGGACGCGCCGGCCATACCGCTCTGTTCCCGGGCGGAGGCCGGGTCGCCGGGCTTGGGGCGGCCGATCGGCGGGTGCCCGGCCATCGCCTCCGCGAGGTCCTCGGCGCTCAGCTCCGCCGTGGCGGCGTCGCTGGCGGCGAAGAGGCCGTCGGCGGTGGCGTACGGGCGGGCGGCCAGCAGCCGCTTCGCCCACGTCGTGGAGGCGCACGCCTCGTGGAGGGCGGCGAGGGCCGCCTGCTCCTCCAGGACGTTGAACCGGGCCAGGCCCGGGGGCGTGGAAGTCGACATCACGGGAGCCTCCGTGGCCGCGGTGGGCCTTCGTGCTGAACGGGCTGCCGATAGCTAACGCCCTCGGAAACACCACGTCAACACTTTGTTGAAAATTCCGCGTAACAAGCGGGGCGCCCCCGCGGGGGCCCGCTCCACGGGGGCCGGGACGGCGGGCCCGGAACGGCGGGGGCTCAGCCCTGCTTCTCGCGGTTGAGGTAGTTGTAGACCGTGAAGCGGCTGACCCCGAGCGCGCCCGCGACGGTCTCCACGCCGTGCCGCACGGAGAAGGCGCCCCGCGCCTCCAGTATGCGCACGACCTCCTGCTTGCCCTTGCGGTCCAGGTCGGCCAGCGGCCTGCCCCGCCGGCGCTCCATGGCGGCGAGGATGTGGTCCAGGGAGTCGGCGAGCTGCGGCAGCCGTACGGCGACGACGTCGACGCCCTCCCAGGCCAGCACCACGTCCTCCGGACCGGCCTCGTCGGGCGGCAGCAGTTCCCCGCCCATGGCGTCCACCAGCGGCTTCACCGCCGTGATGAAGGGCTCGTCGCCGCTCACCCCTCACCCTCCCCGACCACGTTGACCTGGAGCGAGATCCGGGTGGCCCCCGCCTCCAGGCTCCTGCGCAGCAGGACGTCCACGGCCGTCAGCACGGCGTCGGCGCCCCCTTCGGCCGTGTTGCCGAACGGCCCCACGTCCACGGCATCCAGCTCGGCCGCCTCGACGACCTCCCGCGCCACCAGCGCATGCGCGGGCGCCTCGTCCAGGTCGAACGGTTCGGTAGTGAACTCCACTCGCAATCGCACGCGCACAACCTAACCCGCCACCGGGCCGCGCGGGCAGGGCCGCCGGAGCCGGGAGCGGTCCCCGGCGCGGCCACAGGGCCCCCGGGTGGGCCGGCGGACAGGCGGCAGCCCGGGCGGCGCCCCTTGACAAGCGGCGACATGCGGCGGCAATCTTCCATTAAGCAGAAACGAACTTCCGTAATACGGAATTTAGACCCCACGGAAGGGAGCGCGGCCCGAATGGGATTCGCAGACCAGCGCTTCAACGTCAACCTGTCGATCCTCTTCACGGAACTCCCGCTCCCGGAGCGTCCCGCGGCCGCCGCCGCGGCGGGCTTCTCCGCGGTCGAGCTGTGGTGGCCCTGGATCGACACCCCCACCCCCGAGCAGTCCGAACTGGACGCCCTGCGCGGGGCCGTCGAGGACGCCGGGGTCCGGCTGACCGGCCTGAACTTCTACGCCGGCCGGCTGCCCGGCCCCGACCGCGGCGCCCTGTCGGTGCCGGGCGCGGAGTCCGAGCGCTTCCGCGCCAACATCGCCGTGGCGGCCGGCTTCGCCCGCTCCCTCGGCTGCACGGCGCTGAACGCGCTGTACGGCAACCGCGTGGACGGCGTCGACCCCGCCGAGCAGGACGCCCTCGCCCTGGAGAACCTCGCCCTGGCGGCCCGGGCCGCCCACGACATCGGCGCGGTGCTCCTGATCGAGGCGCTCAACCGGCCCGAGTCGCCGCTGTACCCGCTGGTGTCGGCCCCGGCGGCGGTCGACGTCGTCGAGCGGGTCAACGCGGCGACGGGCCTCGGCAACGCGCGGTTCCTGATGGACCTGTACCACCTGTCGATGAACGGCGAGGACCTGCCGTCGGTGATCGAGCGGTACGCCGCCACGACCGGCCACGTGCAGATCGCCGACAACCCCGGCCGCGGCGCCCCGGGCACCGGTTCGCTCCCGCTGGAGGAACTGCTCGACCAGCTGGCCAAGGCGGGTTACGACGGCTGGGTCGGCCTGGAGTACAAGCCCGGCGACCGCCCGAGCGCCGAGGCCTTCGAGTGGCTCCCGCGCGAAGCGCGCCCAGCGCGCTGACGGCACCGCACGCACCGAGGGCGCCGAAGGCCCCGCACGCGCCGGACCCCCGACTTCCGCACAGCAGCAAGAGAGGCACCCCCGTATGAGCACCCTTCCCAAGATCGCGTGGATCGGCCTCGGCATCATGGGCTCCCCCATGTCCGAGAACCTGGTCAAGGCCGGATACCCCGTCACCGGCTACACGCTGGAGCAGGACAAGCTGGACCGCCTGGCCGCCGCCGGCGGCGCCGTGGCCGCCTCCGTCGCCGAGGCCGTCCGGGACGCCGACGTGGTCATCACCATGGTGCCCGCCTCGCCGCACGTCGAGGCCATCGCCTACGGCCCCGACGGCATCCTGGAGAACGCGCGGTCCGGCGCGCTGCTGATCGACATGTCCTCGATCACCCCGCAGACCTCCGTGGACCTGGCCAAGGCCGCCCGGGACAAGGGCATCCGGGTCCTCGACGCCCCCGTCTCCGGCGGCGAGGCCGGTGCCGTGGAGGCCGTACTGTCGATCATGGTCGGCGGCGAGCAGGCCGACTTCGCCGAGGCGAAGCCCATCTTCGAGGCGCTGGGCAGGACCATCGTGCTGTGCGGCCCGCACGGCTCGGGGCAGACCGTGAAGGCCGCCAACCAGCTCATCGTCGCCGTCAACATCCAGGCGTGCGCCGAGGCGGTGGTCTTCCTGGAGAAGTCCGGCGTGGACCTGAAGGCGGCCCTGGACGTCCTCAACGGCGGCCTGGCCGGCTCGACCGTGCTGACGCGCAAGAAGGACAACTTCCTGAACCGCGACTTCCGGCCCGGCTTCCGCATCGACCTGCACCACAAGGACATGGGCATCGTCACCGACGCCGCCCGCACCGTCGGCGCCGCGCTGCCGGTCGGCGCCGTGGTGGCCCAGCTGGTCGCCTCGCTGCGCGCCCAGGACGACGGCGGCCTGGACCACTCGGCCCTGCTGCGGGCCGTGGAGCGCCTCTCCGGCGCCCAGGTCTGACCCGCGGGCCCACAGGCCCGCAGGCCCACCCACAGACTTCCGGGCGGCGCCGCCGCCGACACCTGTCCTGTCGCGCCCAGGCGGCGGCGCCGTCCGGAATCATCTTCAACAAAGTGTTGACGTTCAGATCGCCCGAAATCTAGGCTCCACGAAGCGGAAGCAGGTTTCCGCTGCCCCTCGCACGGAAGGTGCACGATGTCGAAGCGCGTGCTCACGACAGAGTCCGGCGCCCCGGTCGCCGACAACCAGAACTCCGCCACCGCCGGCGTCGGCGGCCCGCTCCTGCTCCAGGACCAGCACCTGCTGGAGAAGCTGGCCCGCTTCAACCGCGAGCGCATCCCGGAGCGCGTGGTGCACGCCCGTGGCTCCGGCGCGTACGGCCACTTCGAGGTGACCGACGACGTCACCGGCTTCACCCACGCCGACTTCCTGGACACCGTCGGCAAGCGCACCGAGGTGTTCGTGCGCTTCTCGACCGTGGCGGACTCCCTGGGCGGCGCGGACGCGGTGCGCGACCCGCGCGGCTTCGCGGTGAAGTTCTACACCGGTGAGGGCAACTACGACCTCGTCGGGAACAACACCCCGGTGTTCTTCATCAAGGACCCGATCAAGTTCCCGGACTTCATCCACTCGCAGAAGCGCGACCCGTTCACCGGGCGGCAGGAGCCCGACAACGTCTGGGACTTCTGGGCGCACTCCCCCGAGGCCACGCACCAGGTGACCTGGCTCATGGGCGACCGCGGCATCCCGGCGTCCTACCGGCACATGAACGGGTACGGCTCGCACACCTACCAGTGGACCAACGAGGCGGGCGAGGCCTTCTTCGTCAAGTACCACTTCAAGACCAACCAGGGCATCCGCTGCCTGAGCAGCGAGCAGGCCGCCGAGATCGCCGGCCAGGACCCCAACTCCCACCAGACGGACCTGCTCCAGGCCATCGAGCGGGGCGTGCACCCGTCCTGGACGCTGTACGTGCAGCTGATGCCGGCGGCCGAGGCGGCGGACTACCGCTTCAACCCCTTCGACCTGACCAAGGTCTGGTCACACCGGGACTACCCGCTCCGACGGGTGGGCCGCCTGGTCCTCGACCGCAACCCGGACAACGTGTTCGCCGAGGTCGAGCAGGCCGCGTTCTCCCCGAACAACTTCGTCCCCGGCATCGGCCCCTCCCCGGACAAGATGCTCCAGGGCCGCCTGTTCGCCTACGCGGACGCGCACCGCTACCGCCTGGGCGTCAACCACACCCTGCTGGCCGTCAACGCCCCGCGGGCGACGACCGCGCAGAACTACGGCCGGGACGGTCTCATGGCGGCCAACGCCCAGGGCCGCCACGCCAAGAACTACGAGCCGAACTCCTACGGCGGCCCGGTGGAGACCGGCCGCCCGCTCTCGGCCCCCCTCGCGGTCGCCGGCCACACCGGCACCCACGAGGCCCCGCCGCACACCAAGGACGACGACTTCTTCCAGGCGGGCGAGCTGTACCGGCTGCTGTCGGAGGAGGAGCGGTCGCGCCTCGTCGCGAACATCGCCGGCGGCCTCTCGCAGGTCTCCCGCGACGACGTGATCGAGAAGAACCTGGCCCACTTCCACGCCGCCGACCCCGACTACGGCAAGCGGGTGGAGGAGGCGGTCCGCGCCCTGCGCGAGGACTGAGCGGCCGGACACAGACCGCGCACGGGAGACTGACGGGAGGTCATGACCCCGGACGCGCAGCCCGCCGCCGAACGGCCCGGATGAGGGGTGGCCGAACGGACGGCGGGCAGGGCGAGGACCGCGGCGGCGTGCGAGCCAGTGCGGTGGTGAAGGTGCCGGATCTCCTTCTCGACCAGAGGGAAGGACTCCCGGCTCCGTCGCAGCCGCCGCGGTCCCAGCCATCACCCGCCCCGCCAGGGGCCCCGGCTCCGTCCGGCGGCGCGAACGTCCTGTCGCGCCCAGCCTCGCGCCGTCGGACGGCAACAGCAGGAACCGGCCTCACCGGCCACCGCGCACCGCGCGGTACGGGAGAGCGCCGGGTGCGGACGGTCCCGCACCCGGCGCTCTTTTCCGCGTTCCCCGGCACCCGTGCCGGCCTGCGGTGTGCGCCGCCGGAGGTGCGGGCGGCTCCGGCTCGCAGGACTCTGAAGGCATGACGTATCCACCGACGGAGTTTCCGCACATCGTGGTGCACAGCCCGGCCCTGGACGGCTCGCGGCGGGTCACCGAGGGCAGAACGACGCTCGGGATCGCCTCCCATCTGGACGACGTGGTCGAGATCCTGCGCATGGCCGACCTGGACCGCGTCGAGGTCGAGGAGAGCGACCTCATCGAGTGGCAGGGCGGCGGACCGGAGGACTGGCCGGGCCTGTCGGAACACGAGCTGTAGCGGCGGCCGGCGCCCCGGGCGGGCACGGCCGAGGGGGCGGCCGTCCGGTGCGGACGGCCGCCCCCTCAGGGTGCTGGGCCGGGTCGTGCTGTGCCGGGTCGTGCTGTGCCGGGTCGTGCTGTGCCGGGTCGTGCTGTGCTGCGCCGGGTCCGTCCGACGTGCGCGGTCAGACCTTCAGCGGGCGGATCGAGGTCGGGGCGTGCCCCGGCTCGGTCGCGATCTCCTCGAACTCGACGACGTTGCCGATGTCGTTGGTCTTCGACATGGCGATGTTGGTGACCCGCTCCAGGATCGCCTCGACGACCACCGGGACCTGGAACTGGGCGGCGAGCTTCTTCGCCTGCTCCAGGGCGGCGCCCAGCTCGCCGGGGTCCGTCACCCGGATGGCCTTGCAGCCCAGCCCCTCGACGACCTTGACGTGGTCGACGCCGTAGACGCCCAGCTCGGGCGAGTTGATGTTCTCGAACTCCAGCTTGACCTGGAAGTCGATGTCGAAGGCCAGCTGCGCCTGGCGGATCAGGCCCAGGTAGGAGTTGTTGACCAGGACGTGGACGTAAGGGATCTTGTGCTGGGCGCCGACGGCCAGTTCCTCCATCATGAACTGGAAGTCGTAGTCCCCGGAGAGGGCGACGACCTGGGCCTCCGGGTCGGCCTTGGCGACACCGAGCGCGGCCGGGACCGTCCAGCCCAGCGGGCCCGCCTGGCCGCAGTTGATCCAGTGCCGCGGCCGGAAGACGTGCAGCAGCTGGGCGCCGGCGATCTGGGAGAGGCCGATGGTGGAGACGTACCGGGTCTCGGGGCCGAAGGCCTTGTTCATCTCCTCGTAGACGCGCTGCGGTTTGATCGGGATGTCGTCGAAGTGCGTACGGCGCTGGAGGGTGGCCTTGCGCTCCTGTGCGGAGGCCGCCCACGCGGAGCGGTCGGGCAGCCGGCCGGCGGCCTTCAGCTCCTTGGCGACCTGCACGAACAGCTCCAGCGCCACCTTCGCGTCGGAGGCGATGCCGTAGTCCGGGGCGAAGATCTTGCCGATCTGGGTGGGCTCGACGTCGACGTGGACGAACGTGCGGCCGGCGGTGTAGACGTCCAGCTTGCCGGTGTGGCGGTTGGCCCAGCGGTTGCCGATGCCGAGGACGAAGTCGGACTCCAGGAAGGTCGCGTTGCCGTAGCGGTGCGAGGTCTGCAGGCCGACCATGCCGGCGTTCAGCTCGTGGTCGTCCGGGATGACGCCCCAGCCCATCAGGGTCGGGATCACGGGGGTGCCGGTCAGTTCGGCGAACTCCACGAGGAGGGCGGCGGCGTCGGCGGTGATGACCCCGCCGCCGGCCACGATCAGCGGCCGCTCGGCGGAGTTCAGCAGGCCGATCGCCTTCTCGACCTGCGCGCGGCCGGCGACCGGCCGGTAGACGGGCAGCGGCTGGTAGGTCTCCGGGTCGAACTCGATCTCGGTGAGCTGCACGTCGATCGGCAGGTCGATCAGCACCGGGCCGGGGCGGCCGGAACGCATCAGGTGGAAGGCCTGCTGGAAGACGCCGGGTACCTGGGCGGCCTCCAGGACGGTGACCGCCATCTTGGTGACCGGCTTGGCGATCGAGGCGATGTCGACGGCCTGGAAGTCCTCCTTGTGGATCACCGCGGTCGGGGCCTGGCCGGTGATGCACAGGATCGGGATCGAGTCACCGATCGCCGAGTACAGGCCGGTGATCATGTCGGTGCCCGCCGGTCCCGAGGTGCCGATGCACACGCCGATGGCGCCGGGGCGGGTGCGGGTGTAGCCCTCGGCCATGTGCGAGGCGCCCTCGACGTGCCGGGCGAGGGTGTGGTTGATCCCGCCGGAGGCCTTCAGCGCCGCGTAGAAGGGGTTGATCGCCGCGCCCGGCACACCGAAGGCGTCCGCGACGCCCTCGAGCTTGAGGATCTCAACTGCCGCTCGGGCAGCGGTCATACGAGCCATCGAGTACTCCTGCTTCGGCTGTCGGATGCCTGCTCCCGTCGCGCCCCGCGGTGAGCCTGGTCTCCAGATGTCCAACTCCGCATGTTTCCACATTGCGGAAATTAACTTCTACTATCTGGAAGCAATGTAGGGGTGGGGGCGAACGCCGTCAAGAGCGGGACAAGCGGGGCACGGCGGGAGCACGATGGGAGGCGCTGTCCGACGCGACGTCCTTCGGTGGGGGCCATGGAGAGAACCGTGCCGGTGCGCTGTCCGGCCTGCCGGCGCGAGCACCGCTACACCGCGCCGTCCTACCCGTGCGCCTGCGGCGCCCCGGTCGCCCCGTCGCTGGACGACGCGGCCCGGCCGGCCGTGGTGGCGCACCGCGCCTGGGACGAGGACTGGGTCACCGTGTGCTGCGGCTCCTGCGGGCGCCGGGACCAGTGGCCGCAGCCGGAACTGGGCTGCCCCTGCGGCACGGTGCTGCGCATCCCGGTCACCGGGGAGCCGGCCGGGGCCGCCGCCGCGCCGGGCTCCGGGCCGCCCGCGGCCGGGCCCCGGCCCGCCTTCCGGCCCGTCACGATCCGCACCGCCCGCGACGCGGTCACCGCCACCGCGCTGTATCTGCGCTGGCTGGGCTACCGGGACGTCCGCCGCGCCGAGCGGCGCCCGCCCTCCGGCGTCGGCCTCGCCGCGCCCGGGCTGCTGGCCCACGTGGACCCGACGGTCCGCCCGGCCTCGACGCGGGACGTGGAGTGCCTGTGGCTGACGGCCATGTCGGAGTCGGTGGCCTGCGCCTACTTCTCGCTCGCCGGGTACGCCGGCGACGCCCGCCGCGGCGCCGACGCGCTCGGCGTACCGCTGTTCGTGCTGGACCTCACCGGCGCCCCGCAACCGGTGAACGGCCCCGCCGCCGACCTGGACGCGGCGAGCACCTGAACCGGCCGGGACGAGCGGACCCCGGCCGGCCCGGGCGCCCGCTCACCCCACGGCCGTCACACCCGCTCCACCCCACCGCGTCACGCCTGCTCCGGGTCCGTTCCGGTGGCGTAGCGCCGGCGCAGTTCGACCTTGCGCACCTTTCCCGACACCGTCATCGGGAAGGCGTCGAGGATCTGGAGCCTGCTCGGGATCTTGTAGTGCGCGAGGCGTCCCCGGCAGAAGGACCGCAGGTCCTCCAGGGTGAGCGGGTCGGCCGGGTCCCGGGGGACGACACAGGCGAGGACCTCCTCGCCGTACGTCTCGTGCGGCACCCCGACGACCTGGACGTCCCGGATACCGGGGTGGGCGTAGAGGAACTCCTCGATCTCGCGCGGGTAGACGTTCTCGCCGCCCCGGATGATCATGTCCTTGATGCGGCCGACGATCTCGACGTACCCGTCCTCGCGCATCACCGCCAGGTCGCCGGTGTGCATCCAGCGCCCGGCGTCGATCGCCTCCGCGGTCTTCCCGGGTTCGTCCCAGTAGCCGAGCATGACGCTGTAGCCGCGGGTGCACAGCTCGCCCGCCTCGCCGCGCGGCCGGGTCACCCCGGTCGCCGGGTCGACGACCTTGACCTCCAGGTGGGGCAGCACCCGGCCGACGGTGGCGGTGCGGTGCTCCAGGTCGTCGTCGACGCGGGTCTGGAGGGAGACCGGGGAGGTCTCCGTCATGCCGTAGCAGATGGCGACCTCCGCCATGTGCATCTCGCTGATCACCCGTTTCATCACCTCCACCGGGCACGGCGAGCCCGCCATGATGCCGGTGCGCAGCGACGAGAGGTCGTAGGCGGCGAAGTCCGGCAGGTTCAGCTCGGCGATGAACATGGTCGGCACGCCGTACAGGGACGTGCAGCGCTCCCGCTGCACCGCCGCCAGCGTCGCCGCCGGCTCGAAGGAGGGCGCGGGGATGACGATGCAGGCGCCGTGCGAGGTGGCCGCGAGGTTGCCCATGACCATGCCGAAGCAGTGGTAGAAGGGCACGGGGACACAGATGCGGTCCTGCTCGGTGTAGGCGACGGACTCGCCCACGAAGTAGCCGTTGTTGAGGATGTTGTGGTGCGAGAGGGTGGCGCCCTTCGGGAAACCGGTGGTGCCCGAGGTGTACTGGATGTTGACCGGGTCGTCGCAGGACAGCTCCGCCTCGCGGGCGGCGAGGTCGCCGCGGTGCCCGGGCGTCGCGCGGGCGGTGAAGTCGTCCCAGCCGGGGTCGCCGAGGTGGACGGTCTCCCGCAGCCCCGGACAGCGCCCGCGGACCTCCTCCACCATCGCCCGGTAGTCGCTGGTGCGGTGGCGGACGGAGGCGAACAGCAGCCGGACGCCGGCCTGCCGCAGGACGTACTCGACCTCGTGCGTGCGGTACGCGGGGTTGATGTTGACCAGGACGGCGCCGACGCGGGCGGTGGCGTACTGCACCAGCACCCATTCGGGGCAGTTGACCGCCCAGATGCCCACCCGGTCGCCCTTGGCGATGCCGCCGGCCAGCAGCGCGCAGGCCAGCCGCTCGACGTCGGCGGCGAACGCGGCGTAGGTCCAGCGCCGGCCGGAGGGCACGTCGACCAGCGCCTCGCGGTCCGGCCAGGCGGCCGCCGCGCGGTCCAGGTTGACGCCGATGGTGTCGCCGAGCAGCGGTGTCGTACCGGTGCCGTGCGCGTACGAGAGGCCGCTCACCGCACGTCCTCCTCGCGGTACTCGTGGGCCGAGCCCGCGGCCGTGGCCTCGCGCAGCTCGATCCGGCGGATCTTGCCGGAGACCGTCTTGGGCAGCGGGGCGAACTCCAGCCGCCGGATGCGCTTGTACGGCGCCAGGACCTCGCGGGAGTGCTCGAACAGCGCCTTCGCCGTGTCCGCGTCCGGCTGCCAGCCCTCGGCGAGGACCACGTAGGCCTTGGGCACCGCCAGGCGCAGGTCGTCCGGCGCGGGTACGACCGCCGCCTCGGCGACCGCCTCGTGCTCCAGCAGGGCGCTCTCCAGCTCGAAGGGGGAGATCTTGTAGTCGGAGGCCTTGAAGACGTCGTCGGAGCGGCCGATGTAGGTGAGGTGGCCGTCCGCGTCCCGTGCGGCGACGTCACCGGTGCGGTAGTAGCCGCCCGCCATCGCCTCCGCCGTGCGGTCCGGGTCGCCGTGGTAGCCCGCCATCAGGCCCACCGGCCGGGCCGACAGGTCGAGCGCGATCTCGCCCTCGGTGGCGCCGGGGGCGCCGGAGACCGGGTCGAGCAGCTCGACGCGGTAGCCGGGGCTGGGCCGGCCCATCGAGCCGGGTTTTAGCGGCTGGCCGGGGCTGTTGGAGACCTGCACGGCCGTCTCGGTCTGCCCGAAGCCGTCGCGCACCGTCACCCCCCAGGCGGCCCGGACCCGTTCGATGACCTCGGGGTTGAGCGGCTCCCCGGCGGCGACCACCTCGCGGGGCGGGGTCCGCAGCCGGTCCAGGTCGGCCTGGATCAGCATCCGCCACACCGTCGGCGGGGCGCAGAACGTCGTCACGCCCGCCCGGTCCATCTCGGCCATCAGCCGGCCCGCGTCGAACCGGGTGTAGTTGTGGATGAACACGGTCGCCTCCGCGTTCCACGGGGCGAACAGGTTGGACCAGGCGTGCTTGGCCCAGCCCGGGGAGGAGATGTTCAGGTGCACGTCGCCGGGTCGCAGGCCGATCCAGTACATGGTGGCCAGGTGCCCGATCGGGTACGAGGTGTGGGTGTGCTCGACCAGCTTGGGGTGGGCGGTGGTGCCCGAGGTGAAGTACAGCATCAGCGGGTCGTCGGCGAGGGTCGGACCGTCCGGGAGGAACTCGGCGGGCGCCGCGTACGCGTCCTCGTACGGCTCCCAGCCCTCGGTCGGCAGGCCGCCGACCGAGATCCGCGTGTAGGCGCCGGGCACGTCGTCGAACGTGGCGGTGTCCGCGGCGCGGGTGATGACGTGCTTCACCCGGCCCCGTGCCACCCGGTCGCGCAGGTCGGCGGGGCCGAGCAGGGGGGTGGCCGGGATGACGACCGCGCGCAGCTTCATCGCCGCCAGGGCCGTCTCCCACAGCTCGGCCTGGTTGCCGAGCATGACGAGGACGCGGTCCTCGGCGGCGACGCCCCGGGCGCGCAGCCAGTTCGCCACCCGGTCGGAGCGCTCGGCCAGCTCGGCGAAGGACAGCCGGGTGTCCGGGCCGTCCTCCTCCACGATGTGCAGGGCGGTGCGGCCGTTGCCCCGGGCGATGACGTCGAACCAGTCCAGGGCCCAGTTGAACCGGTCCGGGCGCGGCCACTCGAACCCGGCGTACGCGGTGGCGTAGTCCTCGCGGTGTTCCAGCAGGAAATCCCTGGCGCTGCGGAAGAGTTCCGTCGCCGTCGTCATATGCCCTCCTCGCTTCCTCGGTCGCTCGCCCCGGGGACACGGCCCCCCGCGGTTCACTCCCGTGCTGCCGGACCATTGCCGGGCGGCTCTCTGGCATCGTGTAATCCGTGACGCAGGTCTCACTACCCCCGAACGGGGGTGTGGGCCTCACCCGAGCCGCGACGAAGGGGCGAACAGGTGGCAGCAGATGCCGCTGGGGCGGTGGACATACGCAGCGCGCTGGCCCGGCTGCGGTACGCCACGGGCCTGCCGGTCGCCTTCGGCGGGCTGGTCGACTCCGGGCGGCCCCGCATCCGCATCAGCGAGCTGAGCGGTACGGCCACCCCGGCCCTGCGCTCGCTCGCGGTGACCTCCGGCAACGGCCTGGGCGGCAAGGCGGTGGCGCTGGCCCGCCCGTGCGCCGTCACCGACTACTCCGTCTCCCGGCAGATCAGCCACGAGTACGACGCCCCGGTGGCCACCGAGGGGCTGCGCTCGGTGCTGGCCGTGCCGGTGGTGGTGCGGCGCCGGGTGCGCGGCGTGCTCTACGGCGCGCTGCGCACCGCCCAGCCGCTGGGTGACCGGGCGCTGGGCGCGGCGGTGGCGGCGGCGCGGGACGTGGAGCAGGCGCTGGTGGTCCGGGACGAGGCGCGGGGGCTGCTGGCGGCGCTGCGGCCGGCGCCTGCCGCGGTGGAGGCGGGGGCGGCCGCCGCGTGGGAGCAGGTACGTGAGGCGCACGCGGCGCTGCGCGCGCTGGCGCCGCGCATCGACGACCCCGTGCTGCGCGCCGACCTGCTGGCGGCGTGCGGGCTGCTGACCGCGCCGGGCGGGGTGGCGGCGGTGGGCCTGGCGCCGCGCGAGCTGGACGTGCTGACCTGTGTGGCGGCGGGCGCGACCAACGCGGCCGCGGCGGAGCAGCTGGGCGTGCGCCCGGAGACGGTCAAGGGCTATCTGCGTTCGGCGATGCGGAAGCTGGGCGCTCACACCCGGGGGGAGGCGGTGGCCATGGCGCGTCGGGCCGGGATGCTCCCCTGACAGAAGGGCGGCGGCGCGAGCAGCCTCACCCGCGCCGGCCGGGTGGTCGTAAGGAAGCGTGTCCGTCAGTGCCGGTCCGCCGGGAATTCGGCCGGGCCCGGCCCCCTCCTGTTATTTCCCTCACCACGGCTTCCGTCCGAATTTCAAGGATCGTTGCCTAGAATTTGGCCCGGACACGACATCGAGGGGAGCGGCACCGTGCGACGGGACTTCCAGGAGCCTGCGGGATGCCGCCCCGACCTGGTCATCGGCCGGGAGGAGCTGTTCGCGGCCGCGCGGGAACAGCTCGCCTCGGGCGGCAGTGTCCTGCTGCACGGCCCCGCCGGAATAGGGAAATCGACCGTCCTGCGGGCATTGGCCGAGGAATACGGCGCCACCGCCCGTACGGTCCTTCGCTGCTCGGCCACCGAGTCCGAATCCCACCTTCCCTTCCTGGCCCTCGCCGACCTGCTCGGCCTGGTCCTCGAGGAGGTCGCCGCCCGCATCCCGGCCGCCCAGCGCACCGCCCTGGAGTCGGCGCTCACCGGGCGCGGCGAGTCCAGCCTCCAGCGCGACGGCCTGGCGCTGCGCCTGGCGGTGCTGTCGGCGCTGCGCGCGCTGGCCGACGACGGCCCCGTCCTCGTCGTCGCCGACGACCTTCAGTGGCTGGACCCGGCCAGCGCCGAACTCCTCGGCTTCGCCGCCCGCCGGCTGGGCGGCACGCCGGTGCGGATGCTGTGCGCGGTCCGCACCGAGGGCCAGGAGGCGTACGACCGCCAGCTGCGCGCGTCCCCGCCGGACACCCTGGCCGTCCGGCTGGGCCCGCTGACCCGCGCCCAGGTCTCCCGGCTGCTCGAGCACCGCGGCCACACCGGCCTGCCCCGCTCCACCGTCCGCGACATCCACCGCACCAGCGGCGGCAATCCGCTGTTCGCCCTGGAACTCGGCCGCGCCCTCGCCGAGAGCCCCACCCCGCCCCGGCCGGGTGAGCCGCTGCCGGTGCCGACCTCACTGCGCGCCCTGGTGCTCAGCCGCCTGGACATGCTGTCGGTCGAGGCCCGCCGCACCCTGCTGGTGGCCAGCGCCGGCGCCCGCCCCACCCCGGCGCTGCTGCACGCGGCCGGGCGCACCAACGCCGAGGCGGAGTGCGCCCAGGCCGCCGAACTGGGGCTGCTGGCCACCGACCCGGAGGGCCCGGCCGTACGGTTCGCGCACCCGCTGATCTCGGCCGCGCTGTACGCGGAGGCACCGGCGCAGGAGCGGCGGGCCGCGCACGCCGCTCTGTCGACCGCGGCCTCCGACCCGATCGAGCGGGCCCGGCACCTGGCCCTGGCCACCACCGGCACCGACCCGGAGGCGGCCGCCCGGCTCGCCGAGGCCGCCGCACTGGCCCGGGACCGCGGGGCGCCGTCGGTGGCCGCGCAGCTGGGGCTGCTCGCCGCCCGGCACACGCCCGCCGGGTCCCTGCCCGGCCCGGACGAGCGGCGGTTGCAGGCCGCGGAGGACGCCATCACCGCGGGCGAGGTCGACCTCGCCCGGGACATCGCCCGCGAGGTGCTGACCCGGGCCACCGGGCCGGCGGACCGGGTGCGGGCCTGGATCATCGTGATCGACACGGCGGGCCACACCATGTCCGAGGTCGACGCGGCCTTCCCGCAGGCCCTGGCCGACGCGGGCGACGACCCCCGGCTGCTGGCGCTGGTGCACTACCAGCTGGCCTGGCGGGCGCTGATCGTGCAGGGCGACTTCACCGAGGCCCGCGAGGGCGCCGCGCACGCCGCCGGGCTGGCCGCGCGCGGCGCCGACCGGCGCACCGAGCTGCTGGCGCTGGCGCTGCAGGCCCAGATCGAGACGCTGATGGGCCATCCGGCCGCGCCGGAGACCATCAAACGGGCGCTGAAGGAGCCGCAGGACCCCCGGGTGGCGGGCCATCACAACGGGGCGGGCAGCGCCCGGTTCCGCTGGCTGGTGATGGGCGACCAGCTGGCCGAGGCCCGGGCGACCGTCACCGCGCTGCTGCGCGAGGTGCGCCGGCGCGGGTCGGTGGAGAGCGAGGTGCACTTCCTGCGCGGGCTCGCCGAGACCGAGCTGCGGGCCGGGCACTGCGGCCAGGCCCTGGACCTGGCCCGGGAGGGGCTGCGGCTGGCGCAGGACTGCGGGATCGGCGAGACGGCGTCGGCGATGCTCACCGCACTCGCCGAGGCCTCGGGCGGCGATGTGGACCGGGCGCTGGCGCTGGCCCGGGAGGCGGTGCGGCACGCCGAGGAAGACGGCGACCAGATGTATCTGTCGCGCGCCCTGGGCGCCCTCGGATACGCCCAGTTGGTGGCCGGTGACCCGGCGGGCGCCGTCCGCTCGCTGCGCCGGGTGCGCGAGCTGGAGGCGGGTCTGGGCATCACCGACCCGGCGCGCGGCCGCTGGCACGGCGACCTGGCCGAGGCACTGGTCCGCATCGGTGAGGCAGCCGAGGCGCAGGACGTCATCGACACCAGCCGCGGCCATGCGCTGCGGCTCGGCCGGGCGAGCGTGCTGGCGGTCCTGGACCGGGCGGAGGCGCTGGTGCGGGCCGCCCGGGGCGACCAGGAGGCGGCCGTCTCCCAGCTGACGTCCGCTCAGGACCGGCTCACCGCGCTCGGCTACGGCCTGGAGGCGGCGCGGGCCGCGTTCGCCCTGGCCCGGCTGCGCGGCCGACGGCCCGGACCGGTGTCGTACGACGAGGCCGCCCGGCTGTTCCGGCGCTGCCGTGCGCTGCCGTGGCTGCGCCAGGTGGAGGAGGCCGCCGCCGCGCCGGAGCGGCCGGCCGCGGCGGTGCCGGACACCCTGGACGCGCTGGCGGGGCTGGCCTCGATGGAGCGTCAGGTCGCGGCGCTGGTGATGGAGGGCGCCACCAACCGGGAGATCGCCGCGCGGCTGTTCGTCAGCGTCAAGACGGTCGAGGCGACCTTGACCCGGGTCTACCGGAAGCTGGGCATCCGCTCCCGCGTCGACATCGTCCGTTTGGCGGCGGGCCGGCGCGCGAAGTGAGGGCGCTGCCGGTTAACTGAGCCGGACCGAGGGTTTTCCCTCCCCTACTCCCTTAGGGGGTTCCCTCATTGGGAGCCGAGGGTTCCGGGTCCTAGCGTAAAGGGCGTGCCGCTCGCCCGGGCACACGGGGTCGGTCCCTCCCCCGCACTCGACGTTCACTCGAGCGGGGGGTCCCGCCCCCGTGCACCACCCCCCACGCCCGTGCGACCCCCCACCGGCAACCCCACCGAGGAGACTCATGTCCGGGTTCACTCGTGCCAGAAGGACCGCGGCCACCCTGGTGGCCACCGCCGCTGCCGCCGCCGGCGCGCTGATCGCCGCCCCCACCGCGACCGCCGCCCCGCAGCCCATCGTCGGCGGTACGACGACCACCACGACCGCCTACCCGTTCATGATGCAGATCACGGACCCATCCGGTAACCAGTTCTGCGGCGGCACCCTGGTGGCGGCGCGGAAGGTCGTGACGGCGGCGCACTGCATGGTCGGCGAGAGCACCGGCAGCGTCCGCGTGGTCGGCGGCCGCACCTACCTCAGCGGCACGAACGGCACGGTCAGCAAGGTGAGCAGGATCTGGGTGAACCCGGACTACACGGACGCCACCAACGGCGACGACGTGGCCGTCCTGACCTTGTCGACGTCGATGTCGTACACCCCGGCGTCGTACGTCTCCTCGTCCCAGACCGGCGTGTACGCGGCGGGCACCACCGCCCGCGTCCTGGGCTGGGGCACCACCTCGGAGAGCGGGAGCTCCTCCAACCAGCTGCGGACCGCGACCGTCCCGGTCGTCTCCGACTCCAGCTGCAAGAGTTCCTACGGTTCGGACTACGTCCCGACCGACATGGTCTGCGCCGGATACCCGTCCGGCGGCGTCGACACCTGCCAGGGCGACAGCGGCGGTCCCCTGCTCATCGGGGGCGTCCTGGCAGGGATCACTTCCTGGGGCGAGGGGTGCGCGGAGGCGGGCTACCCGGGTGTGTACACCCGGCTGGCCACCTTCTCGAACCTGGTGACCGCACAGGTCAACTCGTGACCCGGAGGACTTCCCGAGCACCCCTCGGGTAACTGCCAGGGGGGCGTTGCGAGCCACCACGAGCGGCCCGCAGCGCCCCCCTACCCACCGTTCGGCCAGCGTTTCCGCGGCCCCCGGACGCCCGGTCCCGGGGCCGCCGGGCTACTTGTCGGCGGTGAGCTTGCCGGCCACGCCCCAGCTGTCCGCCGGGACCTCGTGGATCCACACCTGCACGCTCTCCGCCGGGACGCGCAGCGCGTCGACGAAGGCGTCGGTGACCCGCTTGACGAGGTCCCGCTTGAGTTCGGTGTCGCGCGGGCCCTGCTGGATGGTGACGATCGGCATGACTGGCTCCTTCGGCCGGATCCCACCGCGGCGTTCGCGGTGTTCGGTGCGGGACCAGTCCATCGCGGCAGGCCGCCGCGACCAAGGGGCAGTTCGCGACCGCCGCGATCAGTTCTCGTGATCGCCGCAGGCCAGCAGCAGGGTGTCCAGGTGCTCCGCGGTCCGTCCGGCGGGTACGGCGAGCCCGGTCGACAGGGCGAGACCCGGCGCGCGGAACGGTACGAACGCCACGCGCGGGGTGTGCAGCACGCGCGCGTGGGAGGCGTACACGACCGTCCACAGCGGCCGGGTGCCGATGGTGGCCAGCGTGTCCTGCAACGAACCGCTCACCGGTCCGGGCAGCGGCTCGAACCCGGCCTCGTGGCAGGCACCGACGACCAGGTCCACCAGGGCGGGGTTGACGCGGCGTTCGACGAGGCTCAGCGGCAGCGCGGCCAGTTCCCGGACGCTCGTCTCGGCGCGGGCGGCCAGCGGATGGCTCGCGGGGAGCGCGGCCACCAGCGGGTCCGACCACAGCGGCACCACCCGTACGCCCGGCACCGGCTCCACGGCCCGGACGAACGCCGCGTCCAGCTGCCCGCCCGCCACCCGGGTGAGACGCTCCGCGGCCGGCAGCGACACGAGTTCCACGGGCGCGCCGGGCGCCCGGCGCGCGAACGCGGCGAGCACCCGGTCGAGATGGGCGCCGAGCCCGGTGCTGGTGCCGATCCGCAGCCCCGCGGGGGCGGTCACGGCGGCCCGCGCCCGGTCGGCCGCCGTCAGCACGGCCCGGGCCTCGGGCAGCAGCCGCTCCCCCGCCGCGGTCAGTCTGACCCGGCGCGGCGAGCGGTCGAACAGCTCGGCGCCCAGCTCGCGCTCCAGCCGCTGTATCTGCTGGCTGACCGCCGACTGCACGATGTGCAGCCGCGCCGCGGCCCGCCCGAAGTGCAGCTCCTCGGCGACGGCGACGAAATAGCTGAACTGCCGCAGTTCCATGGCCCCGACTGTAGAGGTGCGGTACCCGGGGGCGCCGCACCGGGCGACGGGCGCTCACGGCGGCGGGGGCGGGGTGATCGGGCCGAAGCGGATGGTGTGCGGCGTGTCCGGGTGCAGGGTGGTGAGCATGCGTTCGGCCTCGGTGGTGACCTCGCGCCTCTGGGCCGTGGTGAGGGCGGCGAAGGGTTCGACGACCAAGCCGTCGCCGGCCAACTTCCACAGGCCGGCCACGAAGCCGTCGAGCAGCAGCGTGCGGTGGGCCTGGTTGCCCTGCCAGGTGCGGCCGTGGTGTTCGGGCGGTACGACGCGGCCGCGCTCGGCGTGGGAGAGGAGCAGGTTGTCGAACTCGGGCAGGAAGCGGGGCGGCGCCGGGGTGTCCGGGTCGGGGCGGGGGGCGTCGGGGAGGTCGAACAGCTCGGTGCCGGCGGCGTCGCGGAAGGTGACCAGGCGCGGACGCAGCCGTTCGAAGGCATCGCGGAGCCGGGTGAGTCCGGCCCAGGTCTGCATGTCCCGCACGGACGCCGGCCCGAAGGCGGCGAGGTAGCGCAGCACCGCGGCGTCGGGTGCGGGGGCCGGTCCGGCGGCGCGGCCGAGCCAGTGCTCGGCCGTGGTGAGGGCGACCTGGCCGCTGCGGCCCCACAGTCCGCGCGGGGTGACCTGGACCAGGGGCAGCGAGCAGCGGGCGGCGACGCCGAGCGCCTGCGGATCGGCGCCCGGCCACCGTTCGTGCAGGGCCTCGCGCAACTGCGCCATGGTCCGCGGCTCGGCCTCCACCAGCGTCCGGGTGAACGCGGCCAGCCGGTCCAGGTCGACGCCGGCCAGTCCGCGCCGGAAGCCGTTGAGTTCGCGCTCCCGGGCGGGCTGCACGAGCGGGCGCAGGGTCAGGCAGTCCTCGGCGGTGTGGGCGTGGATGGTGGAGCGCAGGGTGACGATGCGGACGATCTCGCGGTCGGCGAGCAGCCCGGACAGCTGCCCGGGGGTGAAGCCGTCGAGGCGGGCGGCGAGGGCGTAGTAGGGCGGCTTGACCGCCTGCGCCTGAAGGCCCACCAGGTGTGCCACCGCGTCCCGCGCGGACATCGGGGAGCGGTGCAGGAGCAACTGCCGGGCGAGGGTGGCGCGGTTGAGGGCGCGGGCGTCGAGGAGGGGGGCTGTCGCGGCGGTGCTCCGTTTCGTCATGGCCGCACGCTAGCGGCCCCCGCGGACAGGGCGTGTCCGCGACGGCCGCCGGGTGCGGTGCGGGGGCGGGGCGTCAGGGGGCGCGGTCGCACACCGACGGCAGCCAGGTCAGGCCGTCGTCGGCGCTCAGGGTGTCCAGGGTGGCGAGGAGGTGGCCGAGGTCCGCCGGATGGGCGAGGTAGCCGATGGTGGCCTGGGCGAAGGCGTCGCGTACGGCCGGGGGCATGGCGTCGGAGGCGTCGAAGCAGTGGACCGCCCGCGGGTCGAGCAGGGTGGCGGCCAGCGAGCGGTGCCAGCCGCCGGCGCCCCCGGAGGTGTCCGGTGGCAGCCCGGTGTGGACGGAGAAGCCGGAGCCCGCGCGGCTCCAGGCCCGCTGGGTCCGCGCGTCGGCGAGGTAGCGGATCAGCTCCCGCGCCTCCGGGGTGGCGTGCAGCAGCGCCACCAGGTCGCCGGAGACCTCCCAGGAGCCGGAGGCGGTGGCGCCCGGGATCAGTTGGGCGGAGGGCACGTACTCCCCCTGGGCCTGGCGCCACGGCCGCCGGTCGCGGATGAAGGACGCCTGGTGCTCCAGGGTGCACTGCCGGGGGCTGCGCGCGAGCAGGGCGGAGGCGCTGCGGTAGTCGGTGACGAGCGCGCGTCGCGCCAGGTTCTCGTCGCCGGCCCCGACCAGCCTGCCCCAGGTCGTCCAGGCGTCCCGGACCGGGGCGGAGTCCCAGGCGAGCCGGCCGCTCGCCCACTTCTCGTAGGTGTCGCGGCCCGAGCGCTGGAGCAGGATGTCCTCGATCCAGTCGGTGCCCGGCCAGCCGCTGGTGGCGCCGGACCCCATGCCCAGGCACCACTGGCCCGGCTGCTTCGCGGCCGCCCTGACCTGCCGCGCGCCGGTGTCCCCGGGATGCCAGACGATGCTCTTGAGGTCCGCCTTGAGCGGGAACCAGTAGACGTGCCCGCCGATGTGCGTCGCCCAGGACTCGTTGAAGTCCCCCGTGCCGAGCAGCTGTTCGACCGGCTGGAGCTGCCGGTCGGCGGCGTAGGCGGCGAGTTCGCCGGGACCGGTCAGCACCACCACGTCGGGCGGGGTGCCCGCCTCCACGTCGGCGCTGAGCACCTGGCTCTCGGCGGAGCTGCCCTCGTAGGCGACGTGGATGTGGTGAGCGCGCTCGAAGGGTTCGAGGACCGCCGTGCGGAAGTTCTTCTCGTCGGTGTCCGTCCAGTTGGCGAGCAGGCTGACGGTCGGCTCCCGGCCGTAGACGCGCACGCCCGCCACGACCGCCGCCGCCAGCAGCACCAGGCAGCTCGCGACGACGGTCAGGGTGCGCGTCAGGCGGCGCCGGGTGCCGTTGGCGGCCGGCGCGGGGCCGGTGCCGGGCGCGTTCACCGGGCACCGAACCGGTAGTCGTCGATGTGCGGCCGCAGCCCCGTCTCGGCCAGCGCCATGAGCAGGCCCCCTCCGATCACGATCCAGGTGGCGGCGGCCGCCCGGTAGCCGGTGTGCGCCAGGTGCGCGGCGGTGTCCTGCCCGGCCCCGGGGATGGCGGGCCCGGACAGCGGGCCGGACAGCAGTGCGCGGGTTTCGGCCATGCCCTCGTGGGTCTGCGCGGTGAACAGCACCAGGACCGTGAACCCGCCCGCCAGCAGGGCCGCGGCGGCCAGCAGCGGCCGGTTGTAGCGGCGCCGGAAGCGGTGGCGCAGGAAGCGCTGGGTCTCCAGCAGGGCCGCCGCCAGCGCCAGGACGAGCAGCGCGGTGACGCTCCAGGCGAGCCACAGCAGCACGCCGAAGGACGTCTGGTGGCGGACGACCGCCCGCTGCTGGCGCTGGAGTTCGCCCAGGCGCGCCAGGATGCCGGAGCCGTCCGCTGTCATGATGCCTTTCGCGTAGCTGAGGTACGCGTCCCGCAGGACGTCGCCCGCGGGGTACAGCTGGGCCGTCTGCACCATGCCGGTGTACTCCGTGATCAGCCCGGCGACGTTCTGCAGGGCCTGCCGGGCGGCCTGGCCGCCGACGTCCTCGGAGGCGGCGACGGCCAGGCTGTGCGCGGCGACCGAGATCTGCTTCCGGAACTCGCTGGTCGCCGGGGTGCCGACCGTGGTCTCCGCCTGCGCCAGGCCCAGCGCGTACAGCGCGGTGTCGATGGCGAGGACGGCCGGTGCGGTGGAGGTGCGCAGCGGGCGGGCGGCGCCGTGCACGCCCTGGTAGGAGACGAAGAGGCTCAGCGTCAGCAGGGCGCTCAGGGCGAGCAGCAGCCGGCGGCGCACGGACAGGTCGCGGGCGGTCGTACTGCCGCCGTCCGGGACGTGGTGCCCGGCGCCGAGGAGCCGCAGCAGGGGGCGGGGCAGGCCGACGGGGCCCGCGGTGCGGCCGGTACGGGCGTCGCTGGGTCCGCTCATGCCGGGCCGCCCAGGCGCTGCCCGCAGTCGCCGCCGCAGTAGACGGCGTCGGCCGGGCCGCGCCAGTGGCAGTGCGGGCACTCGACGAGGCCGTCGCCGCTTTCCGCCGGGGTGGCGGGCGGCTCGGCCCGCGGGCGGTCCGGCGGGCGCGGCGCGGCGGCCGCCCGCTCCGGCGGGGTGGTCATCGCGCTGGAGAGGATCAGGTGCTGCCAGTCGACGTCCTTCAGCCCCTCGCGGACCCGGCCCGTGCCGGGTCCCTCCTCGATCCGCCGCAGCGCGCCGAGCAGTTGGGCGTCGTCGAGCTGCCCGGCCAGCGCCAGGGCCCGGGCCAGCGCGCGGTCCGCCGCCGCGCTGCCGTCGTCGCCGCGCAGCCATGCCCGGTAGGCCCGCGCCACGGCCGCGCTGGCCTCCTGGTACAGCTCGTGGCGGCGCAGCGCGGGGTGCTGCCGGGAGACGTCGGCGGGGTTGTCGGTCCAGTGGACCAGGACCGGTTGCGGGGCGGGCAGCCGCACGGTCCGCCCGTGGTCGGGTACGACCACCTCGACGGCGGCGAGTTGCAGGTCCTCGCCGATCTCGTGGCCGGCGGGGTCGGCGGCCAGCACGACCTGGTAGTGCCGGACCTCCTCGCCCCAGGCCCGGGTGACGTACTCCACGCCGCGTTCGCCGGTCTCGGGGGCGGTCGCCAGGAGTTCCTGCTCGGTCGGCACCACCTGCCTGACCTGGCGGATCACCGTGCCGGCGGTGGGGGTGAGCCGGATGCGCAGCTCGGGCAGCGCGGTGCCGAGCAGGGCGTGCACCAGTTCCTCGTAGGCGGCGGGCAGTTCGGACTCGTGGCGGACCGCGCCCGCCCGGCCGTGCAGCCGCCGGGTGATGCGCAGCAGCAGCTCGGCGTCCCAGTCGTCGCCGATGCCCCAGGCGTCGCACACGAACCGTCCCTCGCAGGCTTCGAGGGCGCTCTCCAGCCGCATCGCGGCCCGGTCGTCGTGCTCGTTGCGGCCGTCGGTGAGCAGCAGGACGTGTCTGACGGGTGCGCGCTGCTCGGTCAGCAGCCGCCGGGCGAGGTCGAGCCAGTTGCCGATCGCGGTGCCGCCGTCCGCGTCCAGGATGCGTACGGCGTACTCGGCGGCCTCCCGCTGCTCCGGCCCGGCGACGGCCATCGCGGCGCTGCCGGTGCCGGGGTGGACGAGGGTCGCCTCGAAGCGCCCCGACAGCACGGCGAAGGCGGTGCCGTCGGGCAGCAGCCTGAGGGCCGCGACGGTGGCGTCCTTGGCCGCGTGCAGCTTGGACTCGGGGTGGAGCATCGACCGGGAGGTGTCGATGACCAGCACCTCGGCGAGACCGGAGGAGGTGCGGGGCGGCGTGCCGCCGGGGCGCCCTTCACCCGCGCCGTCTCCGCTACCGCCGTCGCCGCCCGTGTCACGGACTCCGGTGTCGTGGACGCCGATCTCCAGGACGGCGTGCATCTCGCTCTCCCGCGGTGGGCCGGTGGCGGTCCGCTCGGCGGACAGGAACTTGTTCTGGCCGACGGCCAGGGTCACCTCGATGCCACCGGTCGCGCTCATCGCTGGTGTCCTTTGGGACGGCTCGTCATGGGTTTCCTCTTCAGAAGGTGGTCATCGGCCGGACCGCGTGGGCCAGGTCGAGCAGCCGGCCGTGCTGGTCGGCCGTGCGGGCCTGGGCGGCCAGCTGCCGGAAGGACCGCTCCAGCAGCTGGCGCAGCCCGTCCCGCGTGCCGGGGCCGAACAGCTCGCCGGCCGGGAACCCCGCTGCCCCGCCCGGCCCCTCACCGCCGTGGTGCAGGACGGTGTCCCGCACCTCGGCCACCAGCCGGGCCCTGGACTCGCCGTGGGCGGTGCCGCCGTCCAGGCGCAGCTCGGGCAGGCGCCGGGCGGCGTCGCGCAGGTCGGACTCCGAGGGCGGCCGGCCGTGCAGGACGCCCGCGCGGACCCGCACCGCGGCGATCCGGGCGGCGTCGTGGTGCCGGGAGGTGGAGGGGACGTCGTCCAGGACGCGTACGGCCGCGTCGCGGTCCCCGGCCCGGAGGTGCCCGCGGGCCAGTCCGAAGGCGGCGGCCGCGTGGGCGAAGTCCCGCTGCCACACCGCCTCGTAGCAGCGCATGGCCCCCGGCGCCGGTGCTCTGCCGCCCTGTTCGGCGCAGTAGCCGAGGGCCAGCTTGGGTGCCGACTCGCCGGGCAGGGCCCGGTACACCGCCTCGAAGCAGGTGCCGGCCGACCGCACGTCGCCCCTGCTCAGGTGCAGCACGCCGCGGTGCCAGGCGATGCGCCAGTCGTGGCGGGCGGCGGGCTCGCCGAGCTGTGTCTCGGCCTCGGTGAGCCAGCTGGCCGCCTCCTCCTGGCGGCCGCCGCGCAGATAGGCGCGGCACAGCCACAGCGCGGTCTCGGGGGTGCCGAGCCGGGACTCGCGGCGCCACTGCCCGGCGACCCGGTCGGGGGCGTCGGGCGGAAAGGTGTCCAGCAGCAGCGCGGCGCCGTCGTCGGGGTCGGGCACGGGCTGCGGGAGGGCGGCGGCGACCTCGGCGGCCGGGGGCGGGGAGATGTCCAGGGCGCGGGGGCGGCCGCCGGGCCGGTCGGTGAAGCGGCCCAGGGACGGGATCGCGCCGAGGCCGCCGTCGAGGCCCGCGCCCGTGACGCGGAACCGGGTGGAGCTCTCCGGCAGTTGCTCCCCGAAGCGCAGGGAGCGGAACTCCCGCAGGACCTCCCACAGCTGGCGGGACATCTCGGCCGCCGAGCGGAACCGGGCGCCGGGGTCGGCGTGGGTGGCGCGGTCGACGAGGCGGCGGAAGGACTCGGGGGCGAGTCCGCGGCCCTGGTCGGCGCGCCGGGCCAGGGCCTGCAGGGTCATGCCGACGGTGTACAGGTCGCTGTCGACGTGCCAGCCGCGGGCGTCGATCTCCTCCTTCGGCGGGGCGAAGGAGGGCGTGTAGACGTAGGCGGAGGCACGGTCGCCGATCGCGCGGACCGCGCCGAGGTCGATGACCTTGACGGCCCGGCCGAAGTGGATGACGTTGGCCGGCTTCATGTCGCAGTACAGCAGCCCCCGTTCGTGCATGTACTGAAGTGCCCCGAGGATCTTGCAACCGTAGGTGAGCACGTGGTCCAGGCGGGGGCGGCCCTGGAAGACGCGGTCGGCGTCGTCGGCGTCGAAGAGCTGCTGCAGGGACCGGCCGCCGATGTAGTCCATGACGAGGTAGCCGGTGGGCGAGCGGCCGGGGACGCGGTGTTCGGCGTAGGTGATGATGCGGACGATGTCGGGGTGGTGCAGGTCGGTCAGTGAGCGGCGCTCCTCGACGGCGTTGCGGCGGGCGAGCGCGTCGTGGACGTTGATCAGTCCCTTGAGGACGACCCGGTAGCCGTCGGCGCGGACGTCCTCGGCGAGGTGTATCCAGCCGAGGCCGCCGCGGGCGAGGCAGCCCAGGACGCGGTAGTGGTCCGCTACCACGTCGCCCGGCTCCAGCTGGGGCAGGAACGAGTAGGGCGTGCCGCAGCGCGGGCAGTGGCCGGTGGGGCGGGCGGGCGCGCCGCCGTAGCCGACGCCGATCGTCATCGTGCAGCCGTTCGCCCCGCAGCGGCGGCCGCCGGTGGGCGGCCGGGGGTCCTCGACGAGCGCCTCGGCGGCCGGCGGGGCGACCTCGGGCAGCCGGACCAGCCCGTGCTGGTCGAGGTCGCCGACGCCCGCGACGGCGTGCAGGGGCCCGGGGGCCGGCGGTTCGCCGGCTTCCGGGCCGGGGCCGGTCCGTCCGCCGCCGGGGCCGGCCGGGGGCGGGGCGGCCGGCTCGGTCCGGGCGGCCGTGTGCCGGTGGCCGCAGGTGTCGCAGTAGCCGGTGCCCATGATGAGGCCCGCGCAGCCGGGGCGGACGCACGACGTCACGACGGTCCCCCTTCACCGGACGGCGCGCGGGGCGGTGTGCCGGACGGTGTGCCGGTCGCGGCGGTGGCCGGGCCGCAGGAGCAGTGGCCGACGAAGCGTTCCACGGCCGTCTCCGCCTCCTCCAGGTCGCAGGGGGACCGCTGGAGCAGGGTGAGGGCCCTCTCGTAGAGCCGGTAGGCCTCCAGCAGGCGGTCGTGGTCCGCGGCCAGCCGGGTCCGGCACAGCCGCCACTCGGCGGTGACGAGGCCGAGGAGTTCCTCGACGCGGTGGACGCGGGGGGCGAGCAGCCCGATCGCCTCCTCCAGGCGCTGCCGCCGGCGTTCGGCGGCGTCCTCGAAGGTGAACAGCAGGTCGACCCAGCGGGGCTCCTGTTCGCGCTCGGGGGTGTGGGCCACTCCCTCGCGCAGCAGCCGGGTGCGGGTGACGCCCTCGTGCGCCTTGGCGAGCAGGCGGGCGGCGCGCGGCTGCGGGCCGCCGGTCACCCGGTCCCGGTGCCGTTCCAGGGTGGGACCCAACTCGTCGAGGATGCGGTCGAGTTCACCGTGCAGCCGGTCCCAGCGCTCCCGCAGCGGGCGGTGGACGAGGGACTCGGCGGCGTGTGCGGCGCGGCCGCCGCGGCGGCGGAACACCAGCAGCAGACGCGCTCCGTGCTGGGCGAGCCGGTCCAAGGTGGCGAGCAGCGCGTCCGGTTCCGCCGCCTCGTCGACGCCGACGAGGACGGCGGTGAGCGGGGCGCGCAGGGCGCCGATCCGCTCGGGCAGCGGGTCGAGGGGGTCGTCGTGCAGCCCCAGGCGGTCGGCGACGCGGTCCATGACCTGGGTGACGGTGAGGTCCTTCACGTCCAGGGCGAGGTCGTGGCCGCCGGCGGGCGGGACGGTCTCGGGAGGGTCGCCGGCGAAGGCGCCGGTGTGCTGCCGGGTGCGTAACTCCCGGTCGGCGAGGGCGATCGCCCGCTTGAGCGTCCAGGCGCGGCTGCCGCGGGCGGGGACGACGGTGACGAACACCGGCCAGCCCTCGCCGCGCAGCCAGGCGGCCAGCTCCCGGGCGAAGGGCACGTCGAGTTCGCCGGTGGGCCCGCGGGTGCCGGGGCGCAGGGTGCGGTCGACGGCCTCGGCGCCGTCGGTCCAGGCGGCGGCCCGCGGGAGGTGGCTGAGGATGGTCTCGGTGGGGCTCATGTAGCTGAACGCGGGGCGCGGGCCCTCGTCCACGCTGAGCACGATGCCGATGACCCCGTCGGTCGCGTGGTCGACCACTCCCCCGCCGCTGAAGCCCGGCCCGGCCAGCTCGCCGGGCGTCTCCGGGCGCAGCTGCACCTGGTTGTCCGCGCCCCGGCCGCCGACCAGGGTGGCGCCGTGCCAGCGGCCGCCGTCGTGGCCCTCCGGGAAGCCGTACATGGCGACGCGGCGGTGCGGGGCGGCGAGCCGGCGCAGCCGGGTGGTGTCCTGGGCGGGCCGGGGCGCGGCCAGCCGGAGCAGTGCGAGGTCGCCGCTGCGGTCGCCGAACGAGTCCTCCTGCACGGGGACGTAGGCGCCGTCCTCCACGGTGGCCAGGACGCCGGGCGCCCCGGGCACGCCGACGAAGTGGGCGAGGTAACGGGTGCCGGGGCCGACGAGGTGGGCGGCGGTCAGCACCAGGTCGGGTGCGAGCAGCACCCCGGCGCCCAGGATCGTGCCGTCCGGCCGTTGAATGCGGGCGACCCAGCGCGGTGTGTGCCACCACGAGGTGACGACTCGCTCCCCCGTGCGCGTCATGTCACGAGAGGTTACTCCGGGTGCCGGTGCGCCACCACCGATGTGCACACAGTCGTGACCACCGGCCGCGGGAGGGCGTCGTCCGGGTGGGCGCGGGGCCCGGTCCGGGGGCGGCGTCCGCCCCGACGACCCCGGCGCGCCCCGCCGGTCGGCGGCGCCGGCGCCGGCGGGGGCCGGCCGTTCCCTACGATCGTGCCGTGGTCATCTTCTCGCTCGAACGCACCGCGCCGCTCCCGCCGGACGAGGCGTGGCGCCGCCTCACGCGGTGGCCCCGCCACGCCGACGTGGTCCCGCTGACCCGGATCACCGTCGCCACGCCCGGCCCCACCCGGGAGGGCACCCGCTTCGTGGCCCGCACCGGCGGGGGGCCGCTCTCCTTCGACGATCCCATGGAGGTCACGCTCTGGCAGCCGCCCGCCGACGGCGGGCCCGGCCGGTGCCGGCTGGAGAAGCGCGGCCGGGTGGTGCTGGGCTGGGCCGAGATCGAGGTCCGGCCGGAACCGGGCGGCCGCAGCCGCGTGCTGTGGCGCGAGGACATCCGGCTGCGGTTCCTGCCGTCCGCCGCGGACGGCCTGCTGCGCCGGGCGGGCGGTGTGGTCTTCGGGCGGGCCGTCGACGGGCTCCTCGGACGCCCGTGAGCCCGCGGCGCACCGGCGTGCGTTCGGCTTCAGACCTTGCGGCTTCAGTCCTTGCGGCCGGTGACGGCGACCGTCACGCCCAGGCCGATCATGGTCAGCCCGCCGGCCCCGCCCACCGCGGACAGGCGGCGCGGTGAGCGGGCGAACCAGTCGCGCGCGCCCGCGGCCACCAGGCCCCAGAGGCTGTCGCAGGCCAGCGCGATGACGTTGAAGACCAGGCCGAGCAGCAGCATCTGGACGGGCACGCCGCCCTGCCCGCGGTCCACGAACTGGGGCAGTACGGCGGCGAAGAAGACCATGGTCTTGGGGTTGGCCACGCCGACCGCGAACCCCTCCCACAGTGTGCGCAGGCTGCCGCGCCCGGGTCCTGCGGTCTCCTCGAACGCGGCCCGCAGCGACCCGCGCCGCCGCCAGGCCCGGACGCCGAGGTACACGAGGTAGGCGGCGCCCGCGAGCTTCAGCGCCGTGAAGACGAGCAGCGAGCGCGCGACGACCGACCCGACGCCGAGGGCGACGGCCAGGACGAGGACGTAGGAGCCGGCGGTGTTGCCGACGACCGTGGTCAGGGCGGCCCGGCGGCCCTGCGCCAGCGCCCGGCCGATCACGAACAGCACGCTGGGGCCGGGTATCAGGATCAGCAGCAGGGACAGGGCGGCGAAGGCGAGCAGCCGGTCGGTGGACACCATGCGGCCATGCAAGCCAACGGAGGTGCGGCACGGCAAGCCCTTTTCGGGATGCCTGCCTGACAGCGGTGCCCCTCGCGCCGCCGGGGCCGGGTCAGGCCACCGAGCCGATCCGGCGCGCGGGGCGGGAGGCGGTGTCGTGGTGGATGGGCGTGTGGGCGCCGGTCAGCGAGGCACCGCTGCCGCCGCGCCGGGCCGCGACGATCTCCGCGGCGATGGACAGCGCCGTCTCCTCGGGGGTGCGGGCGCCGAGGTCGAGGCCGATCGGGGAGCGCAGGCGGGCCAGTTCCAGGTCGGTGACGCCGACCTCGCGCAGCCGCTCGTTGCGGTCCAGGTGGGTGCGGCGGGAGCCCATCGCGCCGACGTAGGCGACCGGCAGCCGCAGCGCCAGCTTCAGCAGCGGTACGTCGAACTTGGCGTCGTGGGTGAGGACGCACAGGACGGTACGGCTGTCGACGTCCGTGCGCTCCAGGTAGGTGTGGGGCCACTCGACGACGATCTCGTCGGCCTCGGGGAAGCGGGCCCGGGTGGCGAAGACGGGGCGGGCGTCGCACACGGTGACGCGGTAGCCCAGGAAGGCGCCGACGCGGACCAGCGCGGAGGCGAAGTCGATCGCGCCGAAGACGATCATGCGGGGCGGCGGGACGGAGGACTCCACCAGGACGGTGAGCGGTGCTCCGCAGCGTGAGCCCTGCTCACCGATCTCCAGGGTGCCGGTGCGGCCCGCGTCCAGGAGGGCGCCGGCCTCGGCGGCGACGGTGCGGTCCAGCCCGGGGTGGGCGCCGAAGCCGCCGTCGCTGGAGCCGTCGGACCGCACCAGCAGGGCGCGGCCGGTCAGCTCGGCGGGGCCGGAGACGATCCGGGCCAGCGCCGCCGCCTCCCCGCGCGCGGCGGTGCGCAGCGCGGCGGCCAGCACCGGCCGGGCGGGGTCGGCCGCCCGTACCGGGGTGACCAGGATGTCGATGACGCCGCCGCAGGTCAGGCCGACGGCGAAGGCGTCCTCGTCGCTGTAGCCGAAGCGTTCCAGGACGGTTTCGCCGTCCTGGAGCGCCTGCCGGCACAGCTCGTACACCGCCCCCTCCACGCACCCGCCGGAGACCGAGCCGACGGCCGTGCCGTCGGCGTCCACCGCGAGGGCGGCGCCGGGCTGACGCGGGGCGCTGCCGCCGACCGCCACCACGGTGGCCACGGCGAAGTCACGCCCTTGCTCGACCCACCGGTCCAGCTCGTCGGCGATGTCCAGCATCTCTCGGTCTCCTTCACAACGGGTGCGTAGAGGGGGTTTCCACGAGCGGCTAGTGCACGCCCAGCCAGCCCTCGATGGGGTGGAGGGCGAAGTAGACCAGGAAGATCACGGTCAGGCCCCACATGAAGGCGCCGATCTCCCGCGCCTTGCCCTGTGCGGTCTTGATGGCCACGTACGAGATGACACCGGCCGCGACACCGGAGGTGATGGTGTAGGTGAACGGCATCAGCACGACCGTCAGGAAGACCGGGATCGCCGTGGCCCGGTCCGCCCAGTCCACGTGCCGGGCGTTCATCAGCATCATGGCGCCGATGACGACCAGGGCGGCGGAGGCCACCTCCTGCGGCACGATCGCGGTGAGCGGGGTGAAGAACAGGCAGGCCGCGAAGAACAGGCCGGTGACGACCGAGGCCAGCCCGGTGCGGGCGCCCTCGCCGACGCCCGTCGCCGACTCGATGAACACGGTCTGGCCGGAGCCGCCCGCCACCCCGCCGACCGCGCCGCCGGCGCCGTCGATGAACAGCGCCTTGGACAGGCCCGGCATCCGGCCCTTGTCGTCGGCGAGCCCGGCCTCGGTGCCGACGCCGATGATGGTGGCCATGGCGTCGAAGAACCCGGCGAGCACGAGGGTGAAGACGATCATGCCGACCGTCATCGCGCCGACCTCGCCCCAGCCGCCGAACTCGACGTGCCCGAACAGCGAGAAGTCGGGCATCGACACCGCGCTGCCGTGCAGTTCGGGTGCCCCGCCGGCCCAGGCCTTGGGGTCGATGACGTCGAGCCCGTTCAGGACGGCGGCGACCACGGTGCCGCTGACGATGCCGATGAGGATGGCGCCGGGCACGTTGCGGGCCTGCAGCATGAAGATCAGCAGCAGGGTGCCGGCGAAGAGCAGCACGGGCCAGCCGGCCAGTTCGCCCGCCGGGCCGAGCGTGACGGGGGTGGCCGCGCCCTGGTGCACGAAGCCGGACTTGTAGAAGCCGATGAGGGCGATGAACAGGCCGATGCCCATGGTGATGCCGTGCTTGAGCGCGAGCGGGATCGCGTTCATGATCATCTCGCGCAGGCCGGTGACGACCAGCAGCATGATCACGACGCCGTACAGCACGCACATGCCCATCGCCTGCGGCCAGGTCATCTCCGGCGCGACCTGCGAGGACAGCACGCCGGAGACGGACAGGCCGGCGGCGAGCGCCAGCGGCACCTTGCCGACGAAGCCCATCAGCAGCGTGGTGAAGGCCGCCGCGAACGCCGTCGCGGTGATGAGCGCCTTCTGGCCGAGCGTGTCCCCCGCCGCGTCCTTTCCGGACAGGATCAGGGGGTTGAGCAGCAGGATGTACGCCATCGCCATGAAGGTGGTGATGCCGCCGCGCACCTCACGCGCGATCGTGGACTGGCGCCTGGATATGTGGAAGTACCGGTCGAGCCAGGACCGTCCGGCGGGGACACGGGTGCCCGTGCCCGCGTCCGCCGCGACGGTCTCCGGCTCCAGTGACTGCTGGGTCATGTGGGCCTACTCCCAAGGTTCAAAGGGGCACCCGCGCGTCTGGTCGCCTTCGGCGGTGTGGCGGGATTTGGGAAGGTGCTGTGGCCGCACGACCCGGGGGACGGCCCGGAGCGAACGAGGTGGGGTGGGGGGTCCGGGCACCGCGAGCGGTGCGGTGCCCGGGCTCCGGGCGGCGCGGAGTGTGTGACGTTCCGTGCGCCGCCCGGAGAGTCCTACGCGGTGCCGGTCAGGTGCTCGGGGCGCACCGGGGTCCGGTTCAGCTCCAGCCCGGTCGCGTTCCGGATCGCCGCGAGGACGGCCGGGGTGGACGACAGGGTCGGGGCCTCGCCGATGCCGCGCAGCCCGTACGGGGCGTGGTCGTCGGCGAGTTCGAGGACGTCGACCGGGATGGTCGGCGTGTCGAGGATGGTGGGGATCAGGTAGTCGGTGAAGGAGGGGTTCCTGACCTTCGCCGTCTTGGGGTCGACGATGATCTCCTCCATCACCGCCACACCCAGGCCCTGCGTGGTGCCGCCCTGGATCTGGCCGATGACGGACAGCGGGTTGAGCGCCTTGCCGACGTCCTGGGCGCAGGCCAGCTCGATCACCTTGACCAGGCCGAGTTCGGTGTCGACCTCGACGACCGCGCGGTGGGCGGCGAAGGAGTACTGCACATGGCCGTTGCCCTGGCCGGTGCGCAGGTCGAAGGCTTCGGTCGGCCGGTGCCGCCACTCCGCCTCGACCTCGACGGCCTCGCCCTCCAGCACGTCCACCAGGTCGGCGAGGACCTCGCCGCCGTCGGTGACGACCTTGCCGCCCTCCAGCAGCAGCTCCGCCGTCGCCCAGGCCGGGTGGTAGGAGCCGAACTTGCGGCGCCCGAGGGCGAGGACCCTCTCCCGGACCAGTTCGCAGGAGTTCTTCACGGCGCCGCCGGTGACGTACGTCTGCCGGGAGGCGGAGGTGGAGCCGGCGCTGCCCACCTGGGTGTCGGCCGGGTGGATGGTCACCTGGGCGACGCCCAGCTCGGTGCGGGCGATCTGCGCGTGGACGGTGACGCCGCCCTGGCCGACCTCCGCCATCGCGGTGTGCACGGTGGCGACGGGCTCACCGCCCACCACCTCCATGCGGACCTTGGCGGTGGAGTAGTCGTCGAAGCCCTCGGAGAAGCCGACGTTCTTGATGCCGACCGCGTAGCCCACCCCGCGTACGACGCCCTCGCCGTGCGTGGTGTTGGACAGGCCGCCCGGCAGCTGCCGTACGTCCGCGCCCTCGCTGGACTCCCACTGGCGCTCCGGCGGCATCGGCATCGCGCTGACGCGGCGCAGCAGTTCGGCGACCGGCGCCGGGGAGTCGACCGGCTGCCCGGTCGGCATGAGGGTGCCCTGCTCCATGGCGTTGAGCTGCCGGAACCTCACCGGGTCCAGGCCGAGCCGCGCGGCCAGCTTGTCCATCTGCGCCTCGTAGGCGAAGCACGCCTGGACCGCGCCGAAGCCGCGCATGGCGCCGCAGGGCGGGTTGTTGGTGTAGAGGGCGACGGCCTCGATGTCGACGTCGTCGACGACGTACGGGCCGACGGCGAGGGAGGAGGCGTTGCCGACGACGGCCGGGGAGGCGGAGGCGTAGGCGCCGCCGTCCAGCACGATCCGGCACTTGATGTGGGTGAGCTTGCCGTCCCTGGTCGCGCCGTGCTCGTAGTACAGGCGGGCCGGGTGGCGGTGGACGTGCCCGAAGAAGGACTCGAAGCGGTTGTAGACGATCTTGACCGGCTTGCCGGTGCGCAGCGCCAGCAGGCAGGCGTGGATCTGCATCGACAGGTCCTCACGGCCGCCGAACGCGCCGCCGACGCCGGCCAGCGTCATGCGCACCTTCTCCTCGGGCAGGCCGAGGACGGGCGCGATCTGGCGCAGGTCGGAGTGGAGCCACTGGGTGGCGATGTAGAGGTGGACGCCGCCGTCCTCCTCCGGCACGGCGAGGCCGGACTCGGGACCGAGGAAGGCCTGGTCCTGCATGCCGAAGTAGTACTCGCCGCGCACGACGACGTCGGCCCGCGCCGCGGCCGCCGCGGCGTCGCCGCGGACGATCGGCTGGCGGTGCACGATGTTGGGGTGCGGGACGTGCCCGATGTGGTGGTCGTCGCGGTCCTCGTGGACCAGGATGGCGTCCGGCGCGGTCGCGGAGGCCTCGTCGGTGATGACGGGCAGCTCCCGGTACTCCACCTTGATCTTGGCGGCCGCGCGGCGGGCGGTCTCCGGGTGGTCGGCGGCGACGATGGCGACCGGCTCGCCGTGGTGGCGTACCTTGCCGTGCGCGAGGACCGGGGTGTCCTGGATCTCCAGGCCGTAGTTCTTCACCTCGGTGGGCAGGTCGTCGTAGGTCATGACGGCGTAGACGCCGGCCGTGGCGAGCGCCTCGCTGGTGTCGATGGAGACGATCTCGGCGTGGGCGACCGTGGAGCGCAGGATCTGGCCCCAGAGCATGTCCTCGTGCCACATGTCGGACGAGTACGCGAACTCGCCGGTGACCTTGAGGGTGCCGTCCGGGCGGAGCGTGGACTCGCCGATGCCGCCCTTGGTCGGGGTGCCCTGCGTGATCTTCGTAGGAGCGCCGTTGGCCGGCATGTCAGACCCCCTCGGACTGGCGGGCGGCCGCCAGGCGGACCGCGTCCATGATCTTCTCGTAGCCCGTGCAGCGGCACAGGTTGCCCGACAGCGCCTCACGGATGTCCGCGTCGGTCGGGTTCGGGTTGTTCTCCAGCATCTCGTCGGCGGCGACCAGCAGCCCTGGGGTGCAGAAGCCGCACTGGACGGCGCCGGCGTCGATGAACGCCTGCTGCACCGGGGAGAGCGCGGCGCCCTCGCCGGCCTGCGAGTCTCCCTTGGCCTGCCGGCTCCCGGCCTCGTCCGGGGAGGTGCCGCAGGCGCCGCTCGCGCAGCCCCCCGCCGCGCGCTGCCTGGCGAATTCCGCCAGGCCCTCGACGGTGACGACCTCGCGGCCCTCGACCTGGCCGGCCGCGACCAGGCACGAGCACACCGGTACGCCGTCCAGGCGGACCGTGCAGGAGCCGCACTCGCCCTGCTCGCAGGCGTTCTTGGAGCCGGGCAGGCCCAGGCGCTCGCGCAGCACGTACAGCAGGGACTCGCCCTCCCAGACGTCGTCGGCCTCCTGCGGGCGTCCGTTGACGGTGAAGTTGACTCGCATTACGCAGCTCCCTCCGTGGTGCGGCGGGCGCCGCGGTACGACTCCCAGGTCCAGGTCAGCGTCCGGCGGGCCATGACGCCGACCGCGTGGCGGCGGTAGCTCGCGGTGCCCCGGACGTCGTCGATCGGGTTGCAGGCGCCGGCGCACAGGTCCGCGAACTGCTTGGCGACCGACGGGGTGATGATCTTGCCGTTGTCCCAGAAGCCGCCCTCCTCCAGGGCCGCGTTCAGGAACTCCTCGGCGGCCTTGGCGCGGACCGGGGTCGGGGCGGCCGAGCCGATGCCGGTGCGCACGGTCCGGGTCCCCGGGTGCAGGGCGATGCCGAAGGCGCACACGGCGATCACCATGGCGTTGCGGGTGCCGACCTTGGAGTACTGCTGCGGGCCGTCGGCCCGGGCGACGTGCACGGCGCGGATCAGCTCGTCGGACTGGAGCGCGTTGCGCTTCACCCCGGTGTAGAAGGCGTCGATCGGGATCAGGCGGGTGCCGCGGGCGGCCGACTCCACCTCGACCTCGGCGCCGGCCGCGAGCAGGGCGGGGTGGGCGTCACCGGCGGGCGATGCGGTGCCGAGGTTGCCGCCGACACCGCCGCGGTTGCGGATCTGCGGGGAGGCGACCGTGTGCGAGGCGAGCGCGAGGCCCGGCAGCTCGGGACGCAGGTGCTCCATGATCCGGGCGTACGGCACGGAGGCGCCGAGCCGCACGGCGTCCTCACCGACCTCCCATTCGTAGAGGTCGCCGATGCGGTTGAGGTCGAGGAGGTACTCGGGCCGGCGGTGGTCGAAGTTGATCTCGACCATCACGTCGGTGCCACCCGCAATCGGCACAGCGGTGGGGTGCTCGGCCTTGGCGGCGAGCGCCTCCTCCCAGCTGGCGGGGCGAAGGAAGTCCATGACCGGCTCTCTTCTTCGTCTTGTGTGTCCTACAGATTGAGCCAATCCGGGTGCGGCGGTGGCGGCTCGTTCATGTGCTGTTCACGCGCAGTGGTCCCAGTACACCGCCGCGTACTCCGGCGGGGTCAGTCACCGAAACCATGAAGGAGTTGGCTGGCCACAGCGGGCATCTTGTAGATTCGTATGAACGGAGGTCATCAGTAACCTCTCCGTTTTCCTGGGGAAACGCGGAAAACGGCCCGGCGACCCGGCGGTGCGGCCCGTGTGCGCACCGGCCCGCACCCGCCCGGGCCCTCCGCGGCACCTCCGCGTGATCCATCGTAGATTTCGAGACAAAGAACGGCGGCGACGAGATGCGGCTGCGCGCACTGCTGGACACCGACGCGCTGGGCCTGCGGCTGCTCGGCGGCGAGGACGAACTGGACCGCTCGGTCCGCGGGGTCATGACCACCGACCTGCGCGACCCCAGCCGCTACCTCTCCGGCGGCGAGCTGGTGCTGACCGGCCTGGCCTGGCGCCGCGACGCCGCGGACTCCGAGCCCTTCGTGCGCATACTGGCGCAGGCCCAGGTCGCCGCCCTGGCCGCCGGCGAGGCGGAGCTGGGGGACGTGCCGGAGGACCTGGTGCTGGCCTGCGCCCGGCACCGGCTGCCGCTGTTCGCGGTGCACGAGTCGGTGGCGTTCGCCACGATCACCGAGCACGTCGTACGGCAGGTCTCCGGCGAGCGCGCGGGCGACCTGGCGGCCGTGGTGGACCGCCACCGGCGCATGATGACCTCGGGGCCCGCGGGCGGCGGCCCGGACGTGGTGCTGGACCTGCTCGGCACCGACCTGGACCTGCGCGCCTGGGTGCTCTCCCCCACCGGCCGGCTGATCGCCGGCTCCAAGGCCGGGGACCCGGCGCTGCCCGCCGCCACCTGCGCCCGGCTGGCCGGCGAGCACCTGGCCGCCGCCCGCACCGGCCGGCGCGGACCGCACCGGGTGGCGCTGGCCGGGACCACCTACTCGCTGTTCCCGGTCCGCGGCTCCGGCCGGTCCGCGCCGGGCGCCCGGGAGGCGCGCGCGAGCGTGCTGTCGGACTGGCTGCTGGCCGTCGAGGCGGACGCCGGGGACTGGCCCGAGGAGCGCCTGGACCTGCTGCAGGGCGTCACCCAGCTGATCGCCGTGGAACGCGACCGCCGGGACGCGGCCCGCACGGTGCGCCGGCGGCTGGCCCAGGAGGTGCTGGAGCTGGTGCAGACGGGCGCCGCGCCCGCCGAGATAGCCGCCCGGCTGCGGGTGGCGGCGCCGGTGCTGCTGCCCGGCCTCGGGGCGGCCCCGCACTGGCAGGTGGTGGTCGCCCGGGTGGAGTGGGACGACGGCACGGCGGACGGCGGACCGGTCGCCCAGTCGCTGCTGGAGGAGATCCTGGTCGACCCCCTGGCGACCGGGCCTGAGCCGCTGGACCGCATCGCCGTCGCGCAGACCGGCGGCGAGGCCATCGCGCTGGTGCCGCTGCCGGCGGTCTCCGCCGAGCACGACGGCTCGGAGGCCGGCATCCTCGCCGACACGCTGCTGCAGTCCGTGCGGGAACCCCTGTCGGGGGGCCTGGACGACAACGGGCGGCTCACCCTCGGCGTCAGCGCGGCCGTGCACTCGGCGGAGGGGCTGCGCGGCGCGCTGGAGGAGGCCCGGCACGCCCGCCGGGTGGCCGCGGCCCGCCCGGGCCGGGTCTGCGCCGCCGGCCACCAGGAGCTGGCCTCGCACGTCCTGCTGCTGCCGTTCGTCCCCGACGACGTCCGCCGCGCCTTCACCGCGCGCCTGCTCGACCCGCTGCGCGACTACGACCGCCGGCACCGCGCCGAGCTGATCCCGACCCTGGAGGCGTTCCTGGACTGCGACGGCTCCTGGACCCGCTGCGCCACCCGGCTCCACCTGCACGTCAACACACTGCGCTACCGAGTGGGCCGCATCGAGCAGTTGACGGGCCGGGACCTGTCGCGGCTGGAGGACAAGCTGGACTTCTTCCTGGCGCTGCGCATGAGCTGAGGCCGCCGGGCCGCGCCGGGAGCCGCGCCCGCCGCCGTCCGCGTCCCACGACTTTGTGAAATCCTTCACCCGCCCCCTTGGCCCCGCCCGCCGATCGGTGCTGGAATGCGGCCACCACTCAACAGCTCGACGGCGTGCTAGGGGAGGGCAACGTGGCGCACACCGCCATGTCTGGTAACGGAACGACCCCCGGTGACGATCCTCTCCAGACCGCGGTGTGGCGGCTGCGCTCGCGGGCCTGCTGGGCCGACGCGGCCGCCCTGCTCCCGCCCGACACCCCGCCCGCGTCGCTCCAGCGGGCCGCGCTGCTGGTGGAGCGGTGCCTGTACACCGAGGGCGGCTGGCAGGAGGCGGAGGACGCGCTGCGCACCGCCGAGGCGCTGGCCCACACCGACGAGGAGCGCGGCGCGGCCGCCTGCGAGCGCGGGCAGCTCGCCTACGCGGCGACCCTGCACGGGGTGCGGGACCGGGCGGACGAGGCGCGGGCCGCGCTGGGCCGGGCGGCGGCCCTGATCCCGCCGGGGGCGCGGGGCCGGGCCCTGCTGGACTTCCGCCGGGGCCTGCTGGCCGAGAACCTGACCCGCTCCCCGCAGGCGGCCCGGGCGGCGTACCGCCGCGCCCACGCGGCCGCGGCGGCCCACACCGACCCGCTGCTGCTGTCCTTCACCTGGCGGCACCTCGCCGGACTCGCCCTGCGCGACGGCGACGTCGCCGAGGCCCGCCACGGCTTCGCCGAGTCCCTGCGCATCCGGGAGGAGCTGGGCTACCTGGTCGGTACGGCGCCGGCCCTGGCCTCGCTGGCGGACGCGGAGTGCGAACCGGAGGCGTCCCGGCTGCGGGAGGAGGCGCGGCGGCTGTTCCGGCTGCTGGGCGGCGTGCCGACCTGGCTGGCCCACCAGCTGACGCCCCCGGCCCCGGGAGCCGCGACCGCCTGAGCGCAGCGCCCCGCTTGAGCGCAGCGCCCCGCTTGAGCGCGGCGCGCCGGCGGGGTCAGCAGGCGCCGGTGACGGGTCAGCAGGCGCCGGTGACGGGTCAGGCGCCGGTGAGGTGGGACGTCGCCAGGTGCCGGACCGCGTCCAGGTCCCGCGCGATCAGCGCCCGCAGCAGGGCCGGGTGCCCGGCGGCGTCGGCCGCGAGGTCGGCGCGGCCGGGGCGGGCGGCTGCTCCGGCCGGGGGCCACTGCGCCCGCCGGTGCAGGTCCCCGGCGATCCGGACGAGCTGCTCGTTGCCGGACAGGGACAGCACGGCCCGGTGGAAGGCCCGGTCGCTGTCCGCGTACGCCGCCGGGCAGCCGGTGGCCGCGGCCCGTGCCGTCTCCTCCGCCAGCGGCCACAGCTCGGCCCACCGGTCGGCCGGTACGGTGCCGGCGAGCCGCAGCAGTACCGGCACCTCGATCAGGGCCCGCACCTCGGCCAGCTCGGCCAGCTCCCGCGCGCCGCGCTCGACCACCCGGAACCCGCGGTTGGGCACGACCTCGACGGCGCCCTCCAGCGCCAGCTGCTGCATCGCCTCGCGCACGGGCGTCGCGGAGACCCCGAACCGCTCGCCCAGCACGGGCGCGGAGTAGACCTCGCCGGGCGTCAGCTCCCCCGCCATCAGCGCCGTGCGCAGCGCGTCCAGGACCTGCCCGCGTACGGAGGACCGCCGCACGCCGGCGCGCGCCCGCTCGCCGTGCGGGTGCTCACCGCGTGCGCCGGGCGTGCCCGTGCCGGGCTCCCGGGTCGCGTCCGGCGCGCCGGGCTGGTCGGGCACCCGGTGCGGGGGCGTCCGCGTACCGGTGAGGCCCCGCGCGCTCCGCGCACCCTGCGCACCTCGCTGCACGGGTTCCTCCTGGGGCTCGTCGGCACTCGGGTCATTAACGGCTTGTTGTCACTTGTCCGTCAAGCACCTTAGGCGCACCGGTCGGCGGTTCAAACTCCCTGAGCGACGAGTAAGGTTAGCCTTACCTCTCGGCCCGCCCATCCGACCGCGACCCAGGACCGGTGATCCCGACGTGCCCGCTGCGGACTCCCCCTTCGCCTCCGCGTACGCCCGCCTCACCGCGGCGTTCCCCGGGCTGAGCGTCACCGAACTGGGCCCGGGCGATCCGGCGCCCCGGGGCGCGGGCTGGGTCGGCGCCGCCGGGCTCGCGCGGGGCGGCGCCGAGCTGGACGCGTTCCTGGCCTGGGACGACGCCCAGGTGCTGCGCGACCACGGCCGGCGGGCCCGCCCGGACGTCGTGGCGAGCTTCGGGCTGCACCGCTACGCCTGGCCCGCCTGCCTGCTGATCACCGTCCCGTGGTTCCTGCACCGCCGCGTCCCGCGGCTGCCCGTGACCCACGTTCACCACGACCGCGCCGCCGGCCGCATGGCCGTCCGCGTGACCTCCTTCGCCTGCCTTCCGGGCGACCCGGCCGCCGCCCTGCCCGGCGCCACCGTCGTGACCGGCGAGGAGGAGCTGCGGGCCGAGGTGCGCGCCGCGGTCGCCGAACACCTCGGGCCGGTCCTCGACGCGTTCGGCCCCCGCGCCCGGCGGCGCGGGCGCGCGCTGTGGGGCCTGGCGACCGACGAGGTCGTGGAGGGGCTGTGGTACGTCGCCCACCTGCTGGGCCGGGCGGAGGAGGCGCGGGCCGTGCGTGAGCTGGAGCTGCTGCTGCCCGGCGCCACCCGGCCGTACGCCGGCTCGGCGGGCTTCCGGGCGCCTGCCGGGCCGGACGGCGGGCCGCCGGCCACCCGCGACCGGGTGAGCTGCTGCATGTTCTACACCGTGCGGCCCGAGGACACCTGCGCCACCTGCCCGCGCACCCGCGACACCGGACGCGCGACCGGACGGACGGCGGACGCGGCCGACCGGACGGCGGACGCGGCCGCCTGACGCCGGCTCAGGCGCGGACCGGCCCCCGGCCTTCCCGGCCCCCGGCGTCCACTAAGATCATCCGGAGGATGACCCCCTGTCCGGACCGGCACATCACAAGTTCCTCACATGCCACGGGAACTTTCCGCGGAACCATCCGTACGGGTAGTCTTATTCGAACTCAACTCTCGCCCCTCACGCGGCAGTTCGAGCAGATCGCCGCCCTGGGCATCCCCTTGCACCTCCTTGGCGGCCTCTTGCCCCGAAACCCCCTGAGGGCCGGTGGGATTGGGCCACTATGGCGGGCGTTACGCCCTATCCCAATGCAAGGGACCCCAGATGAGATTGACCGACATATCGCTGAACTGGCTGCTTCCGGGCGCCGTGCTGCTCCTGGGCATGCTGGCGGCGGTGGCGGTGCTCGCGCGCGGCAAGCGCTCCTCGGGGGAGAACACGAGTGCGGACGACTCGTGGGAGCGCAGCGAGGAGCGCCGCCGACGCAAGGAGGCGATCTACGGCACGGCCTCCTACGTCCTTCTGTTCTGCTGTGCGGCGGTCGCGGCCGCCCTCTCCTTCCACGGCCTCGTCGGCTTCGGGCAGCAGAACCTCGGCCTGAGCGGCGGCTGGGAGTACCTGGTGCCGTTCGGGCTGGACGGTGCGGCGATGTTCTGCTCCGTGCTCGCGGTGCGCGAGGCCAGCCACGGTGACGCGGCGCTCGGCTCCCGGATACTCGTGTGGACGTTCGCGGGCGCGGCGGCCTGGTTCAACTGGGTGCACGCGCCGCGGGGCGCCGGGCACGACGGCGCGCCGCAGTTCTTCTCCGGCATGTCGCTGTCGGCGGCCGTGCTGTTCGACCGCGCGCTGAAGCAGACCCGCCGGGCCGCGCTGCGCGAGCAGGGCCTGGTGCCGCGTCCGCTGCCGCAGATCCGGATAGTGCGCTGGCTGCGCGCCCCGCGCGAGACGTACAGCGCGTGGTCGCTGATGCTCCTGGAGGGCGTGCGCAGCCTGGACGAGGCGGTCGAGGAGGTCCGCGAGGACAAGCGGCAGAAGGAGGAGACGCGACTGCGCCGGCGCGACCAGCAGCGCGTGGAGCGTGCCCGGCTGAAGGCCATCAGCCGCGGCCAGCGCGGCCTCCCCGGCCGCGGCCTGGGCCGGCAGGTCGAGGTGCAGGCGGTGGAGCGCGGCTCCGGCCAGGCCACCGCGGAGCCTGCCATATCCGCGCCGGAACAACTGCCCGTGCGGTCCCGTCCCTCCCTCCAGCCGGTCCGCAAAGGGTCTGACCCGCTGGCGGTCGACCTGACCGCGGAGGACGACACGATGGCCCTGCCGCGCCTGGACTCCCTGGAGCGCAAGCTCAAGGACCTGGAGCAGCAGTTCGGCTGACCGCCGCTCACCCTCCCCCGAACAGGCGGGTGTTACGGGACGGGGGCGTGACCGCGCGGGTCACGCCCCCGTCCCGTTGTTCCCCGTCTGCTGCCGCCCGGTCTCGGCGTCGAGTTCGAACCACACCGACTTGCCGACCCCGTGCGCGTCGATGCCCCAGGCGTCCGCCAGGGACTGCACCAGCACCAGGCCCCGGCCGTGCGTGCCGTCGCCCGTGCCGGGCGGGCAGGGGCGCGGTCTGCGGGCCACGAAGTCCCGTACCTCCACGCGCAGTCCGGCCGGTCCGACGACGGCCGTGAGCACGGCCTCGCGGTCGGTGTGGACGAGCGCGTTGGTGACCAGTTCGCTGGTGAGCAGTTCGGCTATCTCCGAGCGGCCGGGCTTGCCCCAGTGCCGCAGCAGCCGGCGCAGTTCCCGGCGCGCCTCGGGCACCGCCCTGAGGTCCGCGCGCCCGAGCCTGCGCCTGAGCCGGGGCGGCTGCGCCCGTCCCGTGCCGTCGCCGGTGTCCTCTTCCCCCGTCGCCTTCGCCGAGAAGGCCCCGATGGCCGCGGGACCGCCTCCTCGCGCCTGCCTCTTCATGACCCCCGCCCGCACGATATCGGCCGCTGTCCCTTCTGCTCGAACACGTTCACGGGGATCCATGCCCAATGTGTCCCGGGGCACGCATGCCGTCCCGGCGACGGCCGGTTCTTCGGCCACGGACCCACCGGGACCGCACCGCGGCGGTGTCCGCCCCGCACGGGGGTCCCGGTACCGCCTCGCCCGTCACACGGCCGCCGTCAGTGCCGTACGACGTCACCGGCGGCCCGCGGCGGGCGGGGCGGACGCCTCCGCCACGTACGGTCGTCGTGCCGCCACCGGGGGTGAAAGTGGCCGGAAGACGCCGTTGCCGCGCCGGACCCGGCTCAGGGCCGGGGGACGTTGCGCAGGTTGGATCTGGCCATCTGGAGCATGCGGCCGACGCCGCCCTCCAGCACGATCTTCGACGCGGACAGCGCGAACCCGGTGACCATCTCCCTGCTGATCTTCGGCGGGATGGACAGCGCGTTGGGATCGGTGACGACGTCGACCAGCGCGGGCCCCTTGTGCCGGAAGGCGTCCTTCAGCGCGCCGGCGAGCTGCTTGGGCTTCTCCACCCGCACCCCGTGGGCGCCGCAGGCGCGGGCGACGGCGGCGAAGTCGGGGTTGGTGGCGTCGGTGCCGTACGAGGGCAGGCCCGCGACGAGCATCTCCAGCTCGACCATGCCGAGGGAGGAGTTGTTGAACACGACCACCTTCACGGGCAGGTCGTACTGCACGAGGGTGAGGAAGTCGCCCATCAGCATGGAGAATCCGCCGTCCCCGGACATCGACACCACCTGGCGGCGCCGGTCGGTGAACTGGGCGCCGATCGCCATGGGCAGGGCGTTGGCCATCGAGCCGTGCGAGAAGGAGCCGATCACCCGGCGGCGGCCGTTGGGCGTGAGGTAGCGGGCCGCCCACACGTTGCACATGCCGGTGTCGACGGTGAACACCGCGTCGTCGTCGGCCATCTCGTCCAGCACGGCCGCGACGTACTCGGGGTGGATCGGAACGTGCTTGTCGACCTTGCGGGTGTACGCCTTGACCACGCCCTCCAGCGCGTCGGCGTGCTTCTTCAGCATCCTGTCGAGGAAGCGCCGGCCGGTCTTCTCCCGCACTCGCGGGATCAGGCAGCGCAGCGTCTCGCGGACGTCGCCCCACACCGCGAGGTCGAGCCGGGAGCGCCGGCCGAGCACCTCGGGCCGGATGTCGACCTGGGCGATCCGCACGTCGTCCGGGAGGAAGGCGTTGTACGGGAAGTCGGTGCCGAGCAGGATCAGCAGGTCGCACTCGTGGGTGGCCTCGTAGGCGGCGCCGTAACCGAGCAGGCCGCTCATCCCGACGTCATAGGGATTGTCGTACTGAATGTGCTCCTTGCCGCGCAGGGCGTGCGCCACCGGGGATTTGATCCGCCCGGCGAACTCCATCACCTCGGCGTGCGCGCCGGCCGTGCCGCTGCCGCAGAACAGGGTCACCGTGCCGGCCGCGTCGATCATCTCGACGAGCCGGTCGATCTCGGCGTCGCCGGGCCGGACGGTGGGCCGGGAGGTGACCAGGGCGCTGTGCGGGACGCCGGCCGGGGCGGGCTCCCCGGCGATGTCACCGGGCAGGGACACCACGCTCACCCCGCGCCGGCCGACCGCGTGCTGGATGGCCGTCTGCAGCAGCCGGGGCATCTGCCGGGGGCTGGAGATCAGCTCGCAGTAGTGGCTGCACTCCTGGAACAGCCGGTCGGGGTGGGTCTCCTGGAAGTAGCCGAGGCCGATCTCGCCGGAGGGGATGTGCGAGGCGAGGGCGAGCACCGGGGCCATGGAGCGGTGGGCGTCGTACAGCCCGTTGATCAGGTGCAGGTTGCCGGGGCCGCAGGAGCCGGCGCAGGCCGCCAGCCGCCCGGTGACCTGCGCCTCGGCGCCGGCCGCGAAGGCGGCGCTCTCCTCGTGCCGGACGTGGACCCAGTCGATGCCGGAGGTGCGCCGCACCGCGTCGACGACCGGGTTGAGGCTGTCCCCGACCACGCCGTACAGGCGGCGGACACCGGCGCGGACGAGGAGGTCGACGAACTGCTCGGCGACGTTCTGCTTGGCCATGGTGATCGTGGGCCCCTTCGGTCCGCGCGGCCCCCCTGCTCCGTCCCTGTGCCGTCGCCTCCCATCCATCCACAGGGCGCGCGCTCACGCCTCCCAGACGGCGGCCGCCGTACGGTCGTCGGAGTAGCCCTTGACCCGCACCTGGGTGTCCGCCAGGAACTCGGCGAGGCCCGGCGGAGCGCCGTCGGACCAGCGCCGGGCCAGGTAGGCGCAGAGGGCGGGCTCGCCGCGCAGCGGATCGGCCAGGCCGCTGGAACACATCACCAGGACATCACCCGGGCGGGCTACCGAGGCGCGGAAGCGGAAGGGGTCGCGGGGCGGCTGCGGTGCGGGCTCGTAGGGGCTCGGCGGGGTGGGGATGCCGAAGTCCATGGTGAGCCGGTCGCCCTCGGGGGTCTCGGCCGGCGGCGAACCGAAGCCGACGACCGGTTCGCCGGTGGTGCCGGCGCTGCTGACCTGCGGCTCTATGTCCTGCCAGGCGCCGTCCCTGAGCCGGAACAGCCCTCCGTCCCCGACGCCGAAGAACACCCGCGTACGGCAGTCCGGGTGGGCGGGCAGCAGCAGGCAGCGCAGCCCGGCCGCGTAGTCCGCGGGGTCGATACCCCGTTCGGCGGCGCCGGCCCGGAGCCTGCCGAGGCTGCGGTCGGTCAGCCGGTGCAGCCCCGACTTCAGGTCGCCGCGCCGGGCCGCCCGGATGTCCTCGGCGAGCCGCCGGTGGCTGCGGCCCACCGCCCGCCCGATCCACCGGCACACCTCGGCCGCCGCCAGGTGGGCGTCCGGCGTGGCCCGAGCCCCGGTCGCCATCGCGACCAGCAGCAGCGCCTGGTCCCCGGTGCCGAACCGCGCGGTCAGCAGCGCGTCGCGGCGCGGCTCGCCCCGGTAGCGCGCCGAATCGCCGCGCAGCGACACCGCCCGCAGCGTGCTCGCGCCGTACCGGGCGCCGTCCAGGACGGTGTCGGCGACCAGTTCTCCCAGCGCGTCCGGGTCGGCGGCCGGGAGCGCGGTGGGCTCGGCGTCGTAGGTGGGCGGCCCGGAGCCGAGGTAGGCGACGGAGGACGCGGGCGGCGGCGGTGGGGCGGAGTCCGGGGCGGGCGCTCCGCGGTGCCGGCGCGGCCGGGCGGCGTCGTCGCGGGGCTCCGGTGCCGGGGACGCGGGCGCCGGGGCCTGTTGCGGCGGCCGGGCCGGCTGCGGCGGTTCCGGCGGGGCGGTGGCGGCGCCCGGCGCGCTCACCGGGGGCGCGGCGGGCATCGGAGGGCCGGGCGGGAGCGGTGGGACGGCGCCGGACGCCCTGGGGTCCGGCTGCGCCGCGGGCGGGGCGGCGGGCTCCGGTGCCGGTGCCGGGGCCGCGGGGGGCGGCGCCGGGGGCTCCGGGGCGGGTTCGGCGGGCTCGGTGTCCCACGGCCAGCCCGTCGGGTCGGACCCGGTGTCCTCCCGCCGCCCGGCGGGCGCCGCGCGGTCCGGCGGCGGGGAGGACCCGGGAACCGGGGGTCCGGGAGCCGGGGCTTCGAAGGCCGGGGCTTCGGAAGTCGGGGGGCCGGAAGTCGCGGGTTCGGAAGTCGGAGGTCCGGAAGTCGGGGGTTGGGGGGGTGGTGGGGGCTCCCAGGGGGTCTCCCGGCGGGCCGGTGGGTCGCCCGGGGCCGGGGCGCCGCGCTGGGCGGGAACCGCGGGCACCGCGGGCTCCGACGGCGCCGGCGGCGGCTGCGGCTGCGGCTGCGGCTGCGGCTGCGGGGCGGAACTCACCGCCCGCCGGGGCGTCGTGCGCTCCCCCGGCCCCGGGTCCCGCGCCGCGGCCTGCCGCCCCGTCACCGCGTTCCGCGCCGAGGCGAAGCGGTCGTCCAGCGAGTCGGGCGCGGTCGTGGCGCCGGTGTCCTCGGTGGTCTGGTCGTAGAGCTGTCCCCACCAGTCGTCCTCGCGACGGGCGGGCCTACCCCCCTGCTGGTCCATGTTCCTGATTGTCCACCGCCGGGGCCGGATGAAAACGGGGCATCGGGAAAATCCCGCGGGTCGGCCCTCACCGGACGGCGTGTCAGGTGGCGGGGTGAACCGGCGTCCGAGGCGGGAGAGATGAGGCCGCCGGACGGTTCCACCCCCCACGGGAGAACCGTCCGGCGACACCCGAGTGACCCGGCCCCGGATCCCCGTTCCACGCGTGTGCGCGCGTGCGGTCCCGGGTCACTGTCCGCGCGACCGGGCCCTGGGGCACCGGCCGGGTCGGTCGCCGTGCGGCCCGCCGTCCTGGACGGCGGTCGTGCGGCGGGCGAGCGGTGGCCCGCGCGCACGGTGATCACCGCTGCGGTGACGCCACCTTGGCAGAGTGACCACCGGTACGGCGATGATGTCCCGCGGCGGGTTTACGCCGTGGCCGGTTCCCGCCACGGCGGGCCGCCGCGGTGGCGGGCCGGCGGTGGCCCGCCCAGGGGAGGAACGAAGGCCGATGCTGGCAGCGATAGGGCTGGACGAGACGCACGAGTCGGCGTACCGGGCGCTGGTGTCCCTGGGCGCCGCCGACGTGCCCGACCTGGCGCGGCGTCTGACGCTGCCCGAGCACGACACCGAGCGCGCCCTGCGCCGACTGGAGCGGCACGGCCTGGCGGCCCAGTCCTCGGCCCGCCCGGGCCGCTGGGTGGCGGCGCCGCCGGGCGTGGCGCTCGGCGCGCTGCTCACCCAGCAGCGGCACGAACTGGAGAAGGCGGAGCTGGCGGCGGCGCTGCTGGCCGAGGAGTACCGGTCGGTGGCCGCCGAGCCCGCCGTCCACGACCTGGTCGAGGTGGTGACCGGTGCCCCGGCGGTCAGCCAGCGCTTCCTCCAGCTCCAGCTCGGCGCGGCGGACGAGGTCTGCGCGCTGGTCACCGGCGACCCGGTCGTCGTCTCCGGCACGGACAACGACGCGGAGGAGCAGGCGGCCGGACGCGGGGTGCGCTACCGGGTGGTGGTGGAGCGGTCGGTGCTGGACCTGCCGGACGGCCTCACCGAGCTGACGGCGGCGCTGGGCCGGGGCGAGCGGGTGCGGGTGGTGGACCGGGTGCCGACCAAGCTGGTGGTGGCCGACCGCGCCCTGGCGATGGTCCCGCTGGCCTCGACGGCCACCGGTCCGGCCGCGCTGGTGGTGCACGCCAGCGGGCTGCTGGAGCTGCTGTCGGGGCTGTTCGAGTCGGTGTGGCGGCAGGCGCTGCCGCTGCGGCTGGGCCCGGCCGGGGTCGCCGAGCAGCGCCCCGACGGACCCGACGCCACCGACCTGGAGATCCTCTCCCTGCTGCTGGCCGGGCTGACGGACGCCAGCGTGGGCAAGCAGCTCGACCTGGGGCTGCGGACCGTGCAGCGGCGGGTGAAGCGGCTGATGGAGCTGACCGGGGCGACCACCCGGCTCCAGCTCGGCTGGCACGCCTACGAGAAGGCGTGGGTGGCCCGCGAGGACCGGTGAGGCGGTGCGCCGCCCGGCGCCGGTCTGCGCCCGTGGCCGTCCTCCGTCAGGCTGGGCAGATGGGAGCGTGGGAACTCCTGCCAGTCGCGGTGGTGCTCGTGCTCGGCCTGTGCGGGGTGCTGGTGCCCGGGGTGCCCGGGTCGTGGCTGGTGTGGGCCGCGGTGCTGTGGTGGGCGCTGGCGGACCGCGGGCCGGTGGCGTGGGGCGTGCTGGTGGGCGCCACCGCGGTGCTGCTGGTCGCGCAGGGGGTGCGCTGGGCGCTGCCGCACCGGCGGCTGCGGCGCGGCGCCGCCGGGCCGGGTCTGGCCGGGTGCGCCGGCGCGGGCGCCGTCGTCGGGTTCGTCCTGCTGCCGGTGCTCGGCGCGGTCCCCGGCTTCCTCGCCGGGATCTACCTGCACGAGCGGCTGCGGCTGGGCGGCCACGGCGCCGCGACGGCCGCGACGCGCACGGTGCTGCGCTCCGGCGGCTGGGGTGTGCTGGCCGAGCTGTTGGCCTGTCTGCTGGTCGTGGGCGCGTGGGTGGCCGCGGTGGTGCGGGGCTGAGGCTCAGCTCAGGGCGGCGAGGTCGACGGCGTCGGCGAGCCCGCGCATCCCGGCGTCGTTGAAGTGCAGGTGGTCGCCGGGGTCGTAGGCGGGCAGGACGCGCTGCGGCCGGGACGGGTCGCGGACGGCCGCGTCGAAGTCGGCGACGGCGTCGAAGGCGCCGCCGGTCCGGACGAACGCGTTGACCCGCTGCCGTACCGCCTCGCGGGCCCTGGTCCAGGCGCGGTGGCCGGCGTACGGCGTGGTCGTGGCGCCGACGACCCGGATGCCCCGGGCGTGCGCACGGGCGACGAGCGAGCGGTAGGCGGCCTCGAAGGCGCCGGGGTCGTCGGACGCCGGGGTGCCGTTGATGTCGTTGACGCCCTCCCAGACGATCAGCGTGCGCACCCGGGCCCGGTCCAGGGCGTCGGCGTCCAGCCGGGTCAGGGCGGCCGGGCCGGTGCCGTCGCGCAGCAGCCGGTTGCCCGCGACGCCGGCGTTGAGGACGCCGAGGCGGCGGGGGCGCAGCCGCTCGGCGAGCCGGTCGGGCCGGCGGTGGTCGGTGTCCGGGGTGGAGCCGGTGCCGTCGGTGAGGGAGTCGCCGAGCGCGACGACGCTGCCTGCGGCGCGGCCTCGGACGTCGACGCCGGTGACGTAGTACCAGTGGGCGGTGGTCGCCGTGTACGCGGAGCCGTCCTCGTCGGCGGCCCGCCCGGTGCCCTCGCGGGCCAGGTAGCTGGTCCGCAGGGCGGTGCGGTGGTAGGTGACGCGGCCGGAACCGGCCGGGGCGAGCACGGTGACGAGCAGCTCGGCGGCGTCCGGCACCACCAGCGGGACCGGGTCGGACAGCAGGTCCCGCCCGGCCGGGACGACGGCGGTGCGGGCGCCGCGGAAGGTGACGTGGCGCATGCTGCCGGGCACGGCGTCCGGGCCTGCCGCCCGCCGCAGCGCGACCGTGACCGCGGCGAGCGTCAGGGGCGCGCCGCCGAGCCGGTTGCCGAGCCGGACCCGTACGGCGGTGCCGCCCACGCTGAGCCGCACGACGTTGCGGACGGCGGTGCCGGGCAGTGCGGCCGCGGTGCCGGAGGGCGCGGTCTCCCGGCTGCCGGTCCACGCGCGCCGGGCGCCCGGCGCGGGCGCCGCGTGCCCGGCCGGCCCGGCGGGGCGGGCCCGGGCGGGTCCGGCGGGGCGGGCCCGGGCGGGTCCGGCCGCGGCGGGATCGGCGGCGGCCGGCAGCAGCGTCCCCGTCAGCGCCAGCACGAGTGCCGTGAGGACCCGTCCGCCCCTGGCCATGTGTGCCCGCCCTTCCGAGGGTCCGCCGCCGCGGTGTTCCGCCGGAGGTGAAGGTGCCACACCGGCCGGGCGCGCCGGGGCGAATCACCGGGCACGACACCCGCTCGGCCCAGCGGGGAACCGGCCCGGGGCACGGGGGCAGGATGCCGGCGATACCTCTAAGGAGCCTGTCCGGGAAGCGGGCCGGCGGGCAGGACGCCCTCCAGGGTCAGCAGGCGGATCTTCCGCTCCAGGCCGCCCGCGTAGCCGGTGAGCGAACCGTCGGCGCCGATGACCCGGTGGCAGGGGCGCACGATCAACAGCGGATTGGCGCCGATGGCGCCGCCGACGGCCCTGACGGCCGCCCGGGGCGCGCCGACGCGCGCGGCGATCGCCCCGTAGGTGGTGGTCGCGCCGTACGGGAGGGCGTCGAGCGCGGCCCAGACGCGCTCGCGGAACGCGGTGCCGCGGGTGCGCGACAGCAGCCGGAACTCCTTCAGGTCACCGGCGAAGTAGGCGGCCAGCTGCTCCTCGGCGGCCCGGAAGGGCCCGGGGTCGTGCACCCAGTCCTCGCGCACGGTCCGCCCGCCCTTCTGGCCGGGCACGGAGAGCGAGGTCAGCGCGCCGTCGGCGTCGGCGGTGAGCAGCATCGGCCCGACGGGTCCGGCCACCTCGGTCCAGTACGTGACGTCCATCAGGCGGCCGCCTCCCCCGCCGCGTCCAGGTGCCGTACGGCGTACGACCGCCAGGGCCGCCAGGCGTCGGGCAGCCGGGCACCGGGCGGGGCCACGTCGGGGTCGCCGAGGGCGCGGGCCCGGACGGTGGCGACGACGGCCGGGTCCAGGCCGGGCAGCGCCAGCAGGGCCTGCTGGGCGTCGTCCCGGTCGGCGCCGGGGTCCAGGCGCACGGTGCCGTCGGCGAGCGCGGCCGCGAGCGCGCCCAGCGGGCCGTGCGGTTCCGCCTCGGCGAGGACGGCGGGTTCCGGGAAGAGGTGGGTGAGGCTGCCGCGGGGCGCGTCGAGGGCCTTGCCGTAGCGGCGCACCAGCTCCGCCGCACCCTGCGGGCCGGCCAGCGCCCGTACGGCGGGTTCCAGCGGGTCGGCGGCGCCGGGCGAGCGCAGCCCGGGGCGGGCGGCGACCAGCGGGGCGAGCCTCGGGTGGGCGCCGAGCCGCTCGTCGATCGCGTACGGGTCGGCGTCCAGGTCGAACAGGCGCCGCAGCCGCTGCACGGCGGTGGTCAGGTCGCGCGGGTCGGTCAGGTGCAGCCGCGCGTCCAGCCAGCCGCCCGGGTGGGCGCCGCCGGCCGGGCGGGGGGTGCGGGTGCGCTCCTCGACGGCGACGAGGCCGGTGCCGTAGGGCAGCCGCAGGGTGCGCCGGTAGGTGCGGACACCGGGGGCGCCGGACACCTCCTCGACGCCCGGCACCGCCTCGCGCCGGAGCAGGTCGAAGACGACCGCCGCCTGGTAGGGCCCGCGGTGGGCGAGCCGCAGCGGGATGCCGGCGCCGGGGGTGGCCCGGCGGGCGTCCCGGCCCCGGGGCGCGGCGGCCCGCAGCGCGGTGGGCGTGGCGGCGTACACCGCCCGGATCGTGTCGTTGAACTGGCGGACGCTGGCGAACCCGGCCGCGAACGCGATCTCCGTGACCGGCAGGTCGGTGGTCTGGAGCAGCACCCGCGCGGTGTGCGCCCGCTGGGCCCGGGCGAGCGCCACCGGTCCGGCGCCCAGTTCGGCGGTGAGCTGCCGCTGCACCTGCCGGGCGCTGTAGCCGAGCCGCGCGGCGAGTCCGGCGACGCCCTCGCGGTCGACCACGCCGTCGCCGATCAGCCGCATGGCGCGGCCGACGACGTCCGCGCGGACGTTCCACTCCGCCGAGCCCGGCACCGCGTCCGGCCGGCACCGCCGGCAGGCCCGGAAGCCCGAGCCCTGCGCGGCGGCGGCGGTCGCGAAGAAGCGCACGTTGCGCCGTTTCGGGGTGACCGCCGGGCAGCTGGGCCGGCAGTAGATCCCGGTGGTCTCGACCGCGAAGAAGAACGCCCCGTCGAACCGCGCGTCCCGGCTGCGCACGGCCTCGTACCTGCTGTCGTCGTCCATCACGCCCTCCAGTGTGGGCGACGGCGGGACGCGCGGCTGGCGGAAATCGGACGCGGCACCGGTCACCGGGACCCGGGGCCGTCCCCGCGGCCGGCGCGCGCCCCCCGCACGGGGTCCGTCAGCGGGTGCGGCCCCGTTTCGCCTCCATCGCCGCCCGTCCCTCCGCTCCCCGGCGCTTCCAGTCCCGCTTGATCTCGGCCCGCAGCCGCGCGTCGGTCTTGGCCACGATCCACTGGTTCTCGCGCATCAGCTTGCGGTAGCTCTCCAGGCGCCGGGCCGGCAGCTCGCCGGCGTCCACGGCGGCCAGCACGGCGCAGCCGGGCTCGCTGTCGTGGGCGCAGTCGTGGAACCGGCAGCGCGCGGCCAGCTCCTCGATCTCGGCGAAGACCTGCCCGACCCCGCTCTCGGCGTCCCAGAGGCCGACGCCGCGCAGCCCGGGGGTGTCGATGAGCACGCCGCCGCAGGGCAGCGCGAGCAGGTTGCGGGTGGTCGTGGTGTGCCGGCCCTTGCCGTCGACGTCCCGGGCGGCGCGGACGTCCATGACGTCTTCGCCGAGCAGCGCGTTCGCCAGCGTGGACTTGCCCGCGCCGGACTGCCCGAGCAGCACGGAGGTGCCCGAGCCGACCAGAGCCACGAGCACGTCGAGTCCCTCGTCGCGCAGGGCGCTGACGGTGAGCACCGGCACCCCGGGCGCCGCCGTCTCGACGTCCTGGACGAGGTGGGACAGCGTCACGGGGTCGGGGACGAGGTCGGCCTTGGTGAGCACGACCACGGGCTGGGCCCCGGACTCCCAGGCCAGGGCCAGGAACCGCTCGACGCGGCCGAGGTCGAGTTCGACGGCGAGGGAGACGGCGACGACCGCGTGGTCGACGTTGGCGGCGAGGATCTGTCCCTCGGACCGCTTGGAGGAGGTGGACCGCACGAAGGCGGTGCGGCGCGGCAGGCAGGCGCGCACGTAGCGGGGGTTGCCGCCGGGTTCGACGGCGACCCAGTCACCGGTGCACACCACCCGCATCGGGTCGTGCGGGGTGACGAAGGCGGTGTCGGCCCGCAGGACGCCGCCCGCGGTGACGACGTCGCACTGGCCGCGGTCCACCCGGACCACGCGGCCGGGCAGCAGGCCCTGGGTGTCGTACGGGGCGAACGCCTCGGCCCAGGCCGCGTCCCAGCCGTAGGGAGCGAGCGCCGCGGCGACGGCGGACGGAGCCTGGGACGGGGAGGTGGAGGCGGACGGCGAGGTGGAGGGGAGCGGTGAAGCGGAGCTGGAAGTCAAGGGAGACCCTTCACAGGGTGACCCCGGCAGGACGCGCCGGTGCGGCGCGATCGCTGGATGTGTCAGCCGGCGGTCACGGAGGTGGACTTGATGAGTTCCTGGATTCGGGCAGCGCCCAGCACAGTGACAGCCATCGGTCACACCTCCTTCAGCACACTCGTACCGCACGACCGCGGTCCCCGGCCGTTCGGGAGAACTCTAGCCGGGCCGCCCCACGGCCCGTCAACGCCTTTTCCGCGGGTCCCGCGTCAGCCCGTCACGCAGGTCTCGCCGTTGAGCGTGAAGGCGCCGGGCGCGGAGTTGCGGCCGGTCCAGGACGCGAGGAAGCCGAAGGTCAGGGTGGTGTGGGCGGCGACGGACCGGTTGTAGTCGGCGGCGTCGGCGGTGACCCGTGAGCCGTGCTGGCCGACCGTCGCGTCCCACATCTGGCTGACCCGCTGGCCGTCGCGGAAGGACCAGGCGACCCGCCAGCCGCTCAGGGCCCGGGCGGTGGTGACGGTGACGGTGGCCTGGAAGCCGTCGGGCCACTGGTTGACGAGGTCGTAGGCGACCCGGCAGCCGGCGGCGCGGGCCGTGGCGGAGGTGGTGCCCTGGGGTTCGGGGTCGGGGGCCTGCCGGGCGGGCGTGGTGGCCGGACGCGTGCCGGCGGCGGTGGTCCTGGCGGTGGACGGGGAGGCGGGCGCGGAGGGCGAGGCGGACGCGGAGGCGGACGCGGAGGCGGAAGCGGAGGCGGAAGCGGAGGGGAGGCGGTCGGCCGACGGGGGCAGCGAGGGGCCGCGGCCGGCGACGGGCCGGCGGTCGTCGGGGGCGGCCGCGTCGTCGTCGGAGCCGCCGAACGGCATCATCGACACGCCGAGCGCCAGCGCCGACAGCAGCACGGCGGCGGCCAGCAGGCCGTTGCGCAGCACGGTGTTCCTCGGCGCGCCGTCCTTCGGTTCGCCGCCGTCGGGCTCCGCGCCGGGCGGGCGGCCGGCGCCGAGGCGCACCTCGGCGGCGCGGCGGCGGCGTTCCAGGTAGGCGAGGCCGCCCCAGCCGATCACCCCGCCGGCCAGCGCCGCGGGCAGGCCGCCGCCGTGCAGCCGCAGACAGGCGGCCGCCTCGGCGCACCCCACACAGGTGGCGAGGTGCCGGGAGAGGTCGGCCGGGGTGTCGGCGGCGGGCGAGCGGGTGACGGCGTCCAGCAGGCGCGCGTAGCTGCGGCACTGCGCGTCCATCGGGGAGTCCAGGTGGGCGCGGTGGCAGCGGTCCCGGAACAGGCCGCGTACCTGGTCGAGTTCGGCGGCGGCGGTGGCCGGGTCGAGGCCCAGGCGGCGGGCCACGACGGGCAGCGGGAGCGCCTCCACCTCGGCCAGCCACAGCAGCGAGGCGTCGGATTCCTGCATGTCCCGCAGTCCGCGCAGCGCGACCGGGCGTTGCAGGGGCGGGCCGGTGTAGCGGGCGGCGCTGCCGGAGTTGAGCCAGAGCCGGAGGTCGGGGTCGAGGCGGTGGCCCCGGCCGTCGGCCTCCCAGCCGGCGGCCGTGGTGCGGACGGCGGTGAGCAGCAGGGGGATCACCGGCAGCCGGGCGGCGCGGCGTCCGGTGCCGCGCACGGGCGCCTGGGCGGCGCGGACCTCGCGCATGCCGAGGGCGAACGCGTCCGAGGCGAGCTGATGGGCCGTCAGGGAGCCGGAGGTGCACAGGTCGGCGTAGGAGAGCACCGCGTCCCAGCACTCGGAGAACAGCGCTGCCTCGGCGGCGTCCTGAGGGGTCGGCAGGTCGGGCATGGGACTCCTGCATCCACGAGCGAGGTCAACTCACCACAGGAAAAGGGGAGTTGGGCGGAACCATCGCGGCAGGGCCCGAGCCTTTCACGTCGCCGACACAACTGACAAGCGCCTCACTCGATTCCGCTTACCGAGCGTGGCGCGGCCGTGACGGCAGGGGTCACGCCTGCGCCGGTGCCTGCTCCTGTTCCGGTGCCTGCTCCTGCTCCGCGAGGCTGTCCATGAAGGAGCTGACGGAGAAGACCGCGCGGCCGGGGCCGGGCGGGCCGTAGCCGGGCGGCGAGGAGAGCCCGAAGTCGTCCATCGTCGCGCGGTAGGCCTCCAGGAGCCGGATGTGGTACTCCAGCGGGGCGCCCTGCGGGTTGACCTTGCCCAGCGGGGTCGTGGGCTCCGGGCACCAGGTGGTGAAGCGGGGCGTGATGCCGTGCGACATGAAGAAGCGCAGGCCCTCGGTGGTGGAGGCGATGGCCTCGTCGACCGTGGTGAAGCCGAACGGCTCGGCCATCTCCACACCCGCCACGAAGTTCGGGATCACGTTGCGGGCGCCGAAGATCTCCGCCGAGTCGAGGATCCGCTTGTGCCACTCGTCGCGGCCGACGTAACGCTCCTTGCCGGGGCAGTACAGCTCGAACAGGCGCCGGTCCCACACCTCGAAGTTGGGGTGGTAGATCTGCACCCCGTAGTCCTTGAAGCGCTGGACGTCGTCCTTGGGCAGCGCCTGGGCGACGACCTTGCCGATCCAGCGGCCCGGGAAGCGCTCCTCGATGGCCTTGGCGTAGTGGCCGTAGAAATCGGCCTCGTCCCGCCCGGCGACCGTCCTGGTGATCGCGCCGCCGGTGAGCGTGTAGGCGGTGGACGCCCTGGCGGTGTCGTACCGGTCGATGATCTCCAGGGCCTCGAGGACCTCCTCGACGTCCTTGACCCCGGTGTACGGCCGCCCGGCCGCCTTGTGCTGGCGCCAGTTGTGGTTGATGTCGCAGTACTGGCACTCCTCCTTGGCGCCGAAGTACTGGCAGACCCGGAAGACGGTCAGGTAGATCAGGTAGCCCCACTGGATGGTGGGGGCCACCTCCATCACGGACTTCCCGTTGGAGAGGGTGTGCCGGTAGTACTCGGGCATCGGCGGCACACCGACGTCGGCGATGCGCCGGCCGTCGAGGTAGAGGCCGAGCATCCCGTCCTCGTCCGCGGCCACCCGGTAGGGCGAGGCCGGGTTCACCCGGACGGAGACGACGGTCCGCCGCAGGTCGTGGGGGCCGCCGGTGAGGACGATCTCCTCGGGCGGGCGCCGCAGCGCGGCCTCGCCCAGCTCCGGCAGGGTGCCGTGGTCGAAGGAGAAGATGAAGTACGACTTCGGCTTGACGTCCCCGCCCTCGTTGTCGCTCAGGGCGGACTTGTCGAAGGCGACACCGCCCCTGAGCAGGTCCTCCTTGAAAACGGCTTCCCGCGGAACGTGCGGGAACCGCTCCATCAGATCCTCGACCAGCGCGGTGCGGCTGCCCATCCGTAATCTCCTCCCGGCTCAGGCGTTCGACTCCTCACGGTATGCCCCCGCCCGTCCGCCGACCGTGCCGGGTCCCCTCTCGGCGGGCGATGTGCGCCGGTACGGGCGTGCCCGCGGGCAGCAGCGGGTCGGCCTCGGGGGCGCCCCAGGTGCTGACCAGCGGCAGCACACCGGCCCACAGCCCCAGCGCGGCGTCGGGTCCGTCGCCGTCGTCGGGCGCGCCGGTGCGGATCTTGACGGAGGCCTCTTCGAGGGAGAGGGCGAGCAGGGTGGTGGCGGCGAGTTCCTTGCGGCTCGGCGACCGGGCGTACGACCACTGGCCGGGCGTGACGTGCTCGGTGAGCCTGCGCAGACCCGCCAGCTTCTCCCCGGGGTCGGTGACCCGGCGGGCCTCGCCGTGGATGACGGCACTGCGGTAGTTCACCCCGTGCTCGAACACCGAGCGGGCCAGGACCAGGCCGTCGACGTGGGTGACGGTGACGCACACCGGCACCCCGCCGGCCAGGCTGCGGCTGGCCACGGAGCCGTGGAGGTACAGCTGCCGCTCGTCCCGCCCGTACACCGTCGGCACGACCAGCGGCCGGCCCTCGACGACCACCCCGAGGTGACAGAGGAACCCGGCGTCCAGGATCGCGTCCAGGTCGGCCCGTTCCAGGCTGCCCTGCTCGCCCAGGCGGCGGTGACGGGTGAGGCCGGTGCGGGGCAGCTCGGGCGGCAGGGGTGGCTGAGGCGTCGTGGTCATGAGCGCGCAGACTACTGATATCGCAAGCTCGGCACCATGACATTGCCGATATCGGCGCTCCAGAGCAGGTTGGCAACGGTATTCGCACCACCCGGGCCGGCCGGTGCGGGTGCCGGTCAGGCCGTGTGCTCCAGGGCGCTCTCGTCGATCCGGTGGTGCAGCGCGTCGCCCGCCACCAGCCGCTCGGCCTCCTCCGCCACCGCCGCCCCGAGCCGTGCCACCTCGTTGCCCTGGGAGCCGGCGAGGTGCGGGGTGACGAAGGCGTTGGACAGCTCGAACAGGGGTGACCCGGCGGGCAGCGGCTCGGGGTCGGTGACGTCGAGGACGGCGGTGAGCCGCCCGGTGCGCAGTTCGGCCGTCAGGGCGTCGTGGTCGACCAGCGCGCCCCGGGCGGTGTTGATCAGGACCGAGCCGGTGGGCATCAGGGCGAGTTCGCGGGCGCCCAGCAGGTGGCGGGTCGCCGGGGTCAGCGGGGCGTGCAGGGTGACGACGTCGCTGGTGCGCAGCACCTCGTCCAGCGGCCGCACGGGCACGCCGAGCCGGGCGGCCTCCGCCTCGTCGACGTACGGGTCGGCGAGGGTGACCCTCAGGTCGTGGGGGCGCAGCAGTTCGAGCAGCCGGCGGCCGACCTGGGAGGCGCCGACGACACCGACGCGGCGGCCGTGGTTGCCGATGCCGGGCAGGACGTCGCCGTAGGGGAAGGAGCGCCGGGCGCGCAGCAGGTCGCGGAGGGCGAAGACGTCCTTGCCGGTGAGCAGGATCATCGCCAGCGTGTACTCGGCCACGGGCCGGGCGTTGGCGGCGGCGGCCGAGGAGACGGTGATGCCCCGCCGCCAGACCTCGGAGGTGGTGAAGCCCTTGACCGAGCCGGCCGAGTGCAGCACGGCGCGCAGCGCGGGCGCCGCGTCCAGGGCGGCCGCGTCCAGGCGGGGGCAGCCCCAGCCGGTGACGAGGACCTCGGTGCGGGCGAGGGTGGCGCGCAGCCCGGGGTCGTGGAGGTCGTGCGCCACCAGGTCCGGGTCGATGTCCAGGCACGCGCGCAGCCGGGCGAGCACCGCCGGCGGGAAGACGTGCGGCACGTTCTCGGCCGTCATCGCGAACAGCGCCTGCGGGCGGTCGGGCAAGGAAGGGCCTTCCGGCTCGGTGACGGACGGCCTCCGCGCGGTGCGGGCAGAAACCGGTGTCTACGGTAGGTCGCGGCGGACGAGGGGGTCAACGGCGCCCACCCGTACCGGTGATGGACGGCTCCGCGCCCGGCGCACGCACCTGCGGACCGCCGGCGGCCACGGGCGCCGCGACGGGCGTCCGGGCACCCGCACGCCCGCGCGCCCGGCTTCGTCGACCCCCTTCCCTCACTCCTTGTCGAACGCGGACGGCAGCCCATAGCCTGGCGCCGCGCCGGCGCCGGCGCCGTTGCCCCGGCCCGGGCGCCCGGCGGCAGGGGGAGGGGCAGCGTTCCGTGAAGCGCACGTCACGCGACATCCGTACCGCGAACCGGTACGAGGTGCTGCGCCAGATCATCGCGGAGTCCCCCACCTCCCGGCAGGAGTTGGCGGCCGCCACCGGACTGAGCCTGGCGACGGTCGCCACGCTGGTCGGTGAGCTGCTGGACCTGCGGATGATCACCGAGGTCGGCTTCGAGGACTCGGCCGGCGGCCGCCCGCGCGGCCTCGTCGCCGTCAACGCCTCCGGCGGCGCGCTCATCGGGGTGGACATCGCGGAGACCTACGTCCATGTCGAGCTGTTCGACCTGGCGCTGACCCCGCTCGCCCGCGCCGACGCCGGCATGCGCCCCGGCGAGAGCCGCCCCGAGCAGGTGGCCGCCCGGGTCGCCGCCGCCGTCGACCGCGTGGTCGCGCGGGCCGGGGCGGCGGCGGCTCGGGTGCTGGGGGTGGGGGTGAGCGTGCCGGGACAGGTGGACCGGAACACCGGCAGGGCGCAGTACGCGCCCAACTGGGACTGGCACGACGTGCCGCTGCGCGACCTGCTCGCCGGGCACCTCGGTCATCCGCTGTACCTGGACAACCCGTTGCGCGCCTGCACGGTGGCCGAGCTGTGGTTCGGGGCCGCCCGGGGCCGCGGGGACGCGGTGGTGGTGAACCTGGGCACCGGGGTGGGCGCCGGTCTGGCGCTCGGCGGCGGGCTGCACCGGGGCGTCAGCAACAGCGCCGGCGAGTGGGGCCACACCACGCTCGTCCTGGACGGGCGGCCGTGCCACTGCGGCAACCACGGGTGCGTGGAGACGTACGTCGGCGCCCCCGGCATCATGCGCAACCTGAGTGAACTCAGCCCGGGAACCCCGCTGCTGCACCCGGAGGACCAGACGGCCACGGTGGACGCGCTGGCCCGCGGGGTCGCCGCGGGCGACCCGGTGGCCGTCGAGGTCGTCCGGGAGACCGCCCGTTACCTCGGCGCGGGCATCTCCGACCTGGTCAACCTGCTCAACCCCGAGGTGGTGGTGCTCAGCAGCTGGGTCGCCGCCCGGCTCGGCGAGCCGCTGCTGGCGGAGGTGCGCGCGGCCGTCGCCCGGTACGCGCTGCGGCGCCCGCTGGCCGCCACCGAGATCGTGCTGTCCCCGATCCCCACCGACCCGGTGTCCCTGGGCGCGGCGACCTTCGCGCTGGAGGGCGCGCTGCGCTCGGTCGGGCAGCGCGCCGGGGGCCACCGCTCGGCTTCCTAGTAACCTCGGGCGCGTCTGCACAGACACCAGCAAGGGCAGGGGGTCCGTCATGGGCAGGGCCGGGCTCACGACCGACCGGGTGGTCAGGGCCGCCGCCGACCTCGCCGACGAGGTGGGGTTCGAGAACGTCACGCTGTCGGCGCTGGCCCGCCGGTTCGGCGTGAAGGACGCCAGCCTCTACTCGCACGTCAGGAACGCCCAGGACCTGCGGACCCGGCTCGCGCTGTTCGCGGGCGCCGAGCTGGTGGACCGGATCGCGGCGGCCGTGGCCGGGCGGGCCGGGAAGGACGCGCTGGCCGCCTTCGCCGGGGCGTACCGGGAGTACGCCCTGGAGCGGCCGGGCCGGTACGCGGCCACCCAGATCCGCCTCGACCAGGCGCTGATCGCCGACTCCCCCGCCCTGCGCCGCACCGCCGACGTCACCTACGGCATGCTGCGCGCCTACGGCCTCGACGAGCCCGACCTCACCGACGCCGTACGCCTGCTGCGCAGCACCTTCCACGGCTACTGCGCCCTGGAGTCGGCCGGCGGGTTCGGCGCCTCCCGCGATGTGCGGACCTCCTGGGAGCGGGCGATCGACGCCCTGCACGTCACCCTCGTCAACTGGCCGCGCGAGAGCGAGCGGTGAGGACGCAGGCGGTGGGGCTCGGGCGGTGAGGTCGCGGGCCGGGAAGGAGCGATCGCTCGCTCACCCGGGCGTCACCGACCACTCCGGCGCCCCCGCGGACGGTCCGGGCGGCCGGGTCGCCGTGAAGCGGAAGACCGAGGACCCGCCCGCCGCCCAGCGGACGCGCAGTTCGTCGTGCCCGCGCGTCTCCACGGTCACGGTCCCGGCCAGGGGCGGGGGGTCCGGTTCGGCGGTGAGGCGGGCGAGGGCGACGAAGAGGGTGGGCCGCTCGCCCATGACGCCCTCCAGGTCCGCCGACAGGCCCGCGGCGGGCGCCAGTTCGGTCCGGGTCCCCGGCGCCGCAGTCCAGCCCGTCACCCTTACCGGGGTGCCGGGAGCCGCGCCGGCCACCAGGTGGGCCCGCACCTCCACCGCACCCTCGGCCACCACCAGGCTGGTGACCGTGACGCCGTCCCGGACCGTGTGCCGGGAGGCCGCCCAGCCGTCGCCGGTGCCCAGCGGCACGATGTCCGTACGGCTCGGATCGCCGCCGACGATCACGCTGTTGTCGTAGGTGCCGGCGGGCGCCGTGACCGTCGAGTAGGCCAGCCGGGTGTAGTACGGGTCGTAGCGGACGTCCTCGCTGCCGTGGTTGTGCAGGCGCACCAGCCCGTCCGCACGGGTGGACTGCACCAGCCAGTTGGGGGCGGCGAGCGGGGTCACCGCGTCCGCGCGCTCCGCCGGGCCCGGCTCCTCGGGCGCCGTCCACACCGGGTGTTCGGGCGGCAGCAGCAGGCCGAGGAAGCCCTTGCTCGCCCAGTACGGCGACCCCGGCCCCGAGTAGGGCTGCAGGACCGTCTCGTCGGGGCCGTGCCAGCCGAGGGTCAGCACGCCCCGGTCGTCGGTCGCGCCCCGCTCCAGGAAGTACCGCAGCGCGCCCGAGGCGAGCCTGCGGGTCTCCCCCGGCGCCAGCGGCGTACGGCCGGTCAGCGCGCCCAGCCAGAGCGGGGCGGCGGTGGCGAAGCGGTAGGTCAGGGAGCGGCCCTGGCGCACCGGGGCGCCGTCGCCGCCGAACAGCCGGGCGTAGCCGGCGAGGTGGGCCTCCAGGCGGCCGCCGTACAGCTCCAGCAGGGCCGGGTCGCCGGCGAGCCAGGCGTGCAGCACCGGGTAGAGGTGCATCGCCCAGCCGTTGTAGTAGTCGAACGTGCGGCCGTCGCCGTCGGTGTACCAGCCGTCGCCGACGTACCACCGCTCGATGCGTTCCAGGCCGCGGTCGACGGCCTTGCGGGCGGCCTCGGCCGCGTGACCGGTCCCGGCGAGGAAGCCGCCGACGGTGACCGGGAACAACTCCCAGTTGCAGGGCCAGGGTTCGGCCGTCAGCGCGTCGGCCAGCCAGGCCGCCGCCCGCTGCCGCACCGCGTCGTCCAGGCGGTCCCACAGCAGGGGGCGCGTCAGCCGCAGCGCCAGGGCGACGGAGGCGGCCTCGACCAGGGGCTGGCCGCGGTCCTCGACCCTCGGCCAGACGCCCGCGGTGCCCGCGGCCAGGCCCTCGGCGTACCGGCCGAGGACGGTCTCGTCCCGGCGCAGGGCGGCGAGCAGGAAGGTGCGGGCGTACCCCTCCAGGCCGTCGGAGAGGCGGCCCGACCGGCTCTCGCGGCCGCCGGGCAGGTGGTAGAGGGCGCGGTCGGCGGTGGCGTACGGCGCCACGGCGGCGAGCAGGCCGTCCGCCGCGGCCTCCCAGTGCGCCCGGGTGTAGCCGGTGCGGGGGCTGAGGGCGCGGTCGTCGGCGGGCAGGTGCGGCAACGCGGGTCGTCCTTCCGGGCGGGTGCTCGGGCGGCGGGGCCCGGGCCGCCCCGGTTCCGGTCGGGGCGACCCGGCACCCGGACCCGTGGCGGGGTGCCCCGGCCGGTGGACCCTACCCCCTTCCGCAAGCGCTTTCTAGAGCACGTTCCGGCCTCCCGGTGCGCCCGCACCCCCGCGGGGCGGGACGTATGTCCCGGTGGCCGGACGTCCGCCCTGGCCGGAGCCCGGGTGGACTAGCGTCGGGTCATGACCAGCGACACCACCCCCGGCCTCGCCGCGGCGCTCGCCGCCGAAACCCTCGTCCTGGACGGCGGCATGTCCAACCAGCTCGCCGCGGCCGGACACGACCTGAGCGACGAGCTGTGGTCGGCGCGGCTGCTCGCCGAGCGGCCCGAGGCGGTCACCGAGGCGCACCTGGCCTACTTCCGGGCGGGCGCCGACGTGGCGATCACCGCCAGCTACCAGGCCACCTTCGAGGGGTTCGGCAGGCGCGGGATCGATCGCGCGGAAGCGGCCCGGCTGCTCGCGCTGAGCGTGGAGCTGGCCCGCCGGGCGGCCGGACGGGCCCGCGCCGAGGGGATCACCCGCCCGCTGTGGGTCGCGGCGTCGGCCGGGCCCTACGGGGCGATGCTCGCGGACGGCTCCGAGTACCGCGGCCGGTACGGGCTGAGCACCGGCGAGCTGGAGCGCTTCCACCGGCCGCGCCTGGAGGTGCTGGCCGCGGCCGCGCCCGACGTCCTCGCCCTGGAGACGGTCCCGGACGCCGATGAGGCGGCCGCGCTGCTGCGGGCGGTGCGCGGGCTCGGGGTGCCGGCCTGGCTGTCGTACACCGTGGACGGTGACCGCACCCGCGCCGGTCAGCCGCTGGAGGAGGCGTTCGCCCCGGCCGCCGACGCGGACGAGGTGATCGCGGTCGGCGTCAACTGCTGCGCGCCCGGCGACGCGGAGCACGCCGCGCGGGTCGCGGCCCGGGTGACCGGCAAGCCGGTCGTCGTCTACCCCAACAGCGGCGAGACCTGGGACGCCCGGGCGCGCGCCTGGACCGGGAGCGGCACGTTCGGCCCGGAGCAGGTGGCCGTCTGGCGCGCCGCCGGGGCACGGCTGATCGGCGGCTGCTGCCGGGTCGGACCGCAGGCCATCGCCTCGGTCGCGCGCACGCTGCGCTCCGCCTGAACCGGCGCCCTCCCGGTGCCCGGCGCCGCCCGTTCGGACGTGCCGCGGTGACCGTGTACGGCCATGATCGTTGCCCCGGCATGAACCTCAGCACGCGCACCGCAGCCTCGTTCGCGCTCGCCGCGGTGGCCCTGGTCACCGCCTTCGGCACGGCTGGGGCCGCCACCCGGACCCTCGCCCCGGGACCGCACCGCGTCGCCGTCGCCACCCCCGGCGTCCGGGCGGACGGGCCCGCCCGGCCCGCTCCCGCCGGGCACTGAGCGGCCGGGCACCTCCCGCAGGGGGGCCCGGCCGCCGCGAGTCCCGGCGCCCCGGCCTCAGTCCTCCCGGTCCGGGTCCGCGCCGGGGTCCGGGCGGGCGTCCGGGCCGGGGTGGTCAGCGGTGACGAGCGCCTCCACCACGTCGACGGCGCTGCCGTCGTGGTCGCTGCCCGCGGTGCCGTCGCCGATCTCCACGTTGCCCGCGCGGTCCACCTCCAGGATCGAGTCGGCCCGCGAGTTGTCGATGACGGTGACCAGGCTCCCGGTGGCGGCCGCGGGCCCGGCGGCGGCGCACAGGAACGCCGCCGCGATCAGCGCGGCGGCCGCCGGCCGGGGGGCGGTACCGGTCACACGCCCACGCCCTCGGGCACCGACCGGTCCCGGGCGATGTTGCGCTCCAGCAGCCTGGTGGCCGCCTGGACGCCGATCCCCCTCGACGCGTCCACCTCCGGCAGCCGGCCGTCCGCCGCCTTCAGCCCGGCCAGCGCGGAGTCCACCGCCTCGTGCGCGGCGAACAGGCACGGCGTGCTGTAGATCGCTACGTCGACGCCGAGCGCGGACAGCTCGCCGAGCGAGAGCCGGGGCGACTTGCCGCCGGCGATCTGGTTGAACAGCAGCGGCTTGTCGCCCACGACCTCCCTGATCCGGTGGATCCACTCCACGCTGCGCACCCCGTCGACCAGGACGACGTCGGCGTCCGTGGCGGCCAGCCGCGCGGCGCGGTGCAGGATGTCGTGCTCGTCGGTGGCGTCCGTGCGGGCCACGACCACCAGGTCCCCGCGGGTGGCGAGCACCTTCTCCAGCTTCTCCAGGTACTCCTCCAGCGGCAGCACCTGCTTGCCGTCGGCGTGTCCGCAGCGGCGCGGCCGCTTCTGGTCCTCGAGGATCACGCCGGAGGCGCCGATGCGCTCGAGGCCCTCGACGACGTGGCAGGCGACCTCCGGGTCGACGTACCCGTCGTCGATGTCGACCAGCAGGTGGTGGTGCGGGAACGCGCCCCGCAGCCGCTGGACGAAGGCCACCATGTCCGGCCAGGCGATGAAGCCGATGTCCGGCAGTCCGTAGTACGACGCCGCGAACCCGAAGCCGGAGACGAACATCCCGTCGTAGTGCTTCGCCGCGATCGACGCCGAGTACATGTCGTAGACGCCGATCAGCGGTGTGGTCCCCGGCCCGGCGATCCGCTCGCGCAGCTTCTTCCCGTACGACACAGTCCGGCTCCTCCTGTGGGGGTGGCGCGGGTCCTCGCGGTCCCCGCGCCTCGACAGTCCTTTACCAGGACAAGAGCATCTCTGGGTCTTTACGTGACCTTCTCGCAGGACAGGCTTTACTCACCCCGATGGCGCAAGCGGTTCACCGGAGAAACGTCACGCGAGGACACCGGCCGCCCAGCCGATGCCCCCGCGCAGGTGGGCGAGGAAGTCCGGGTCCCGGTAGAGCTCGCGCGCGTGCCCGAGCGCGGTGTAGAACACCCGCCCGTCGCCCTGTGCGCGGCACCAGGCCAGCGGGTGGTCGGCGCCCATGCCGCCGCCCTCGTACGAGGACTCGTCGGCGCACAGCAGGACGCGCACCCGGTCGCGCGGGTTGTCGCGGAAGTCGTACCACTCGTCGGTGAGGTGCCAGGCGGCCGGCAGGTGCCGGGTGGCGGGGTGGGTGCGGTCCTCGGTCACGACCCGGCCCGGCTGGTACTCCGGGTGCCGCGCGAAGCGGGCGCCGAGCAGCGTGCCGTAGGACGGCCACCCGTACTCGGTGCAGGCCGCCGCGTGCACCCCGGCGAACCCGCCGCCCGAGCCGACGTACGCGGCCAGCCGGTCGCGGCCGGCGGGGGTCAGCACGTCGCCGCTGGTGGAGAGGAAGACGACGGCCGCGAACCGGTCGAGCGGCCGCTCCAGGTCCGCGGGGTCCTCGGTGTGCTCCGCCTCGAACTCCCCGAGGCCGCGCACGGCGTCCACGGCGTCCGGGATCGACTCGTGCCGGTAGTCGGTGGTGCGGGTGAAGATCAGCAGTCGGTGCGTCATGGCGTCCCATCCTGCCGCCCGGGCGGACCGGCGCCGCCGTGCGGGTCCCGCGGCTGTGCGGGTCCCGCGGCTGTGCGGTCCTGTCCGATTCGTTCAAGACCGGGTGGCGGGCCGCCGCCTACGGTGGCCGCATGACTCCTACGACTGCGCAGTGCGCCGTGATCGGCGTGGTGGTCTCCGACCTGGCCGCTTCGCTCGCCTTCTACCGCCGCCTCGGGCTGGACTTCCCCGCGGGCGCCGAGGAGCAGCCGCATGTGGAGGCCCGGCTGCCCGGCGGGCTGACGCTCGCCCTGGACACCGAGGACACCGTCCGCTCCTTCCACCCCGGCTGGCGCCCGCCGGCCGGGGGCGGGCGGATCTCGCTCGCCTTCCACTGCGGCTCGCCCGCCGGGGTGGACGCCGTCCACGAGGACCTGGTGGGCGCCGGGTACGACAGCGGGCTGAAGCCGTTCGACGCCTTCTGGGGCCAGCGGTACGCCACCGTGCACGACCCGGACGGCAACGGCGTCGACCTGTTCGCGCCGCTACCCGGCGGCGAGTAGCTCGCCCAGCGTCATACCGGCGAGGTCCCGTACGTCCCGGGCGAGGTGCGGCTGGTCGGCGTACCCGGCGCGGACCGCGGTCTCGGCGTAGGGCAGCCCGGAGCGGGCGAGGGCCAGGGCCCGTTGCAGCCGCAGGACGCGGGCGAGGGTCTTCGGGCCGTAGCCGAACGCGGTCAGGCAGCGGCGGTGCAACTGGCGGGCGCCGATGCCGAGTCCGTCGGCGGTGGCGGCCACCGGGCGGCCCGCGTCCAGCGCCGCGACCAGCCGTCCGAGCAGCGGGTCGGGCGGCTGCGGCAGGGCCGCCCGCTCCAGGGCGGCCTCCTCCAGGCCGGCCGCCGGGCCGGTCGCCGCCTCGACACGGGCCCGCAGCCGGCGCACCTCGGCGGCGGGCCACAGGTCGGCCAGGTCCACCCGCCGGTCGCGCACCTCGTGGGCCGGTACGCCCAGCAGGGCGGGGCCGGTGCCGGGGAAGAAGCGGACGCCCGCCCAGGAGCGCGGCGGGCCGCCGGGGACGTACGCGCGGGTGTCCGGGCCCGCGACCAGCAGCCGGCCCTCGCTCCACAGCAGGTCCATGCAGCCGTCGGGCAGCACGGGCCGGGCGGCGGAGTCCTCGGCCGTGCGCCGCCAGACCACCGCGCCGGCCAGCCGCGCGGGCCGTTCCCGGTACATGGGCGCCAGGCTACGCCGCCCGGCCCTGCCCGGCCGGGCCTACTGGTCGGACGGCGGGGTGTGGCCGTTGCTCCTGGGCCCGTGGTGGGTGTGCTTCAGGTGGGTGCGCAGGCGTGAGGTGACGTCCTCGGGGGGCAGGAAGCGGGACCAGCGCTCGGGGAACTCGGAGGGCATGTCCGGGTCGTCGGGGTCGGTCTCCAGGCCGGCGGCGGCGCGGGCGACGTACTCGGCGACCTGCGCCTCCCGCAGCCGCTCCTGCGCGGCACGGGCCGCGGCCGTGGCGGCGGCCGGCCAGACGCGGTCGATCGCGGCGTTGACGGCGGCGCCGACGAGCACGGCGAACGCGGACACACCGATCCACAGCAGGACGGCGACGGCGGCCGCGAGGGAGCCGTAGATCGTGGCGCCCTCGATGGTGTGGGTGAGGTAGATGCGCAGCAGGAAGCTGCCCAGGACCCACATCGCCAGGGCGACCAGGGCGCCGGGCACGTCCTCGATCCAGGGCGAGCGGACCGGCACCGAGACGTGGTACAGCGTCGTCAGGAAGGCGATGGACAGCACGATCACCACCGGCCAGTACAGGACCTGCACCACCGTCTCCGACCACGGCACCACCCGGACCACCGCGTCCGGCCCCGCCACCATCAGCGGCAGCGCGACCGAGCCGATCAGCAGGGCCACGATGAACAGCAGGAAGGCCATGATCCGGGTCCGCACGATGCCGCGGACGCCGTCGAGGCCGTACATCACGGTGATGGTGTCGATGAAGACGTTCACCGCGCGGGAGCCCGACCACAGGGCGAAGAGGAAGCCGATGGAGATGATGTCGGGGCGGCCGCCCTTCATCACGTCGTTCAGGATCGGCTCGGCGATCTCCTTCACGCCCTTGTCCGACAGGACGGTGCGGGAGGCGTCCAGCAGGTTGCTCTCCAGGCTGGCGATGGTGTCGGCGCCGGTCCAGTCGTCGACGTAGCCGAGCAGGCCGATCAGGCTCAGCAGCAGCGGCGGCACGGACAGCAGCGTGAAGAACGCCGCCTCCGCCGCCAGGCCGAGGATGCGGTACTCCATGCAGGAGTTGACGGTGTCCTTGAGCAACAGCCAGCCGGTCCTGCGCTTGGAGACGTTCCGGTACAGGGCTCTGGCCCGGTGGAGCCGGCCGCCGGGCCGCTCGGGGGATTCACTTGCTGGCTGCACGGTCCAACGGTATCCGCCGCGGCGGGACCTTCTCACCTCACGGGGCGGGGAGCGGGGCCGTCCGGTCCCGCCGGTGCGGGGTGGCAGCGCGGGGACGGGCCCGTGTGCCACCCTGGTGACCACCGCCGTCGCCCTTGAGTAGGTTCGCTGACATGGCAGGCAACACCACCCACACCGTGACGAACCAGCCGCCCCCGCTGGTCGGGTACGACCTCTTCACCACCGACCGCGCCCTCGTCGAGGCGGTCGAGCGCCACACCGATCCGTCGCTGCTCGAGGAGGTGCGCGCGGAGCTGTCCGGGCTCGGCCGCACCTCGGGCTCCGCGCAGGTGCAGGAGTGGGGGGCGCAGGCGAACGAGAACCCGCCCCGGCTGCGCACCCACGACCGCTACGGCAACCGGATCGACGAGGTCGACTTCCACCCGGCCTGGCACCGGCTGCTCGGCAAGGGCGTCTCGGCCGGGCTGACCGGCGCCTGGACGCGCCCGGCCGGGCATGTGCGGCGGGCGGCGGGATTCCTGATCTGGTCCCAGGTCGAGGCCGGCAACGGCTGCCCGCTGTCGATGACCCACGCGGCGGTGCCGGCGCTGCGCACCGACCCGGAGCTGGCCGCCGCGTGGGAACCGCGGCTGACCTCGGTGATCTACGACCGCGAGCTGCGCCCCGCCCACGAGAAGCCCGGCGCCCTGTTCGGCATGGGCATGACGGAGAAGCAGGGCGGCAGCGACGTCCGCGCCAACACCACCGCCGCGGTGCCGCTGGCCGAGGCCGGCACCTATCTGCTGACCGGGCACAAGTGGTTCTGCTCGGCCCCGATGTCCGACGCGTTCCTGGTGCTCGCGCAGGCCCCGGGCGGGCCCACCTGCTTCCTCGTCCCGCGCGTCCTGCCGGACGGCACCCGCAACGTCTTCCTCCTCCAGCGCCTCAAGGACAAGCTGGGCAACCGCTCCAACGCCTCCGCCGAGGTCGAGTTCGACGGCACCTGGGCGCGCCGGGTCGGCGAGGAGGGGCGCGGGGTGCGCACCATCATCGGGATGGTCGCCGCGACCCGGCTGGACTGCGCGCTGGGCTCCGCCGGGCTGATGCGGCAGGCGGTGGCGCAGGCCGTCCACCACTGCACGCACCGCCGGGCGTTCGGCGGCACGCTCGTCGACAAGCCGCTCATGCGCAACGTACTGGCCGACCTGGCACTGGAGTCGGAGGCCGCGACGGCGCTGGCCCTGCGGCTCGCGGCGGCCTACGACGACGGCGGCGAGACGGAACGCGCCTTCCTCAGGCTGGCGGTGCCGACCGCCAAGTACTGGGTGACCAAACGCTGTACGCCGGTCGCGGTGGAGGCCGCGGAGTGCCTGGGCGGCAACGGCTACGTCGAGGAGTCGGGGCTGCCCCGGCTGGTGCGCGAGTCACCGCTGAACTCCGTCTGGGAGGGCGCCGGGAACGTGCAGGCGCTGGACGTCCTGCGGGCGCTGCAGCGGGAGCCCGGCGCGCTGGACGCCTGCCTCCAGGAGATAGGGCGGGCACACGGCGCCGACCACCGCCTCGACCGGGCGGTGAAGGACCTGTTCGCCGAACTCGCCGACCTGGACGGCATCGAGGAGCGCGCCCGGCGGCTCGTGGAGCGGCTGGCGCTGGCGCTCCAGGGAAGCCTGCTGGTGCGCTACGCGCCGCCGGAGGTGGCCGACGCGTTCTGCGCGTCCCGGCTGGGCGGCGACCGGGGCGCGGCGTTCGGCACGCTGCCGAGCGGCCTGGACCTCGCGGCGGTGGTGGACCGGGCACGCGCGGTCGGCTGAGCGGGCGGCGCCCGCCGGTTCACCGGCTCGCCCCCGGCCGCGGCGGCCCGTCGCGGCAGCCGCGGGGGTGGTGCTGCGCCGACACGGCACCACCCCCGTGGCACGGGCCTGTTCGAGGCCGCGAACACCGCCCGGAGGCGGCGCCGTGGACAAGTCTCGGCCACGGTGCGGCGGTTCACCAGGGTTGCAAGGGGTTGCAACCCCGCGACAACTGTGCCGCGCCGGTGTGCCACCGGCACCCCCGGGCGGCACCATGGGACCACGACGCCGGACCGCAGAGCGCCGTCCGGCGCCCGACAGCCGTGTGCGATGCCTTCCCGGGGAGGAACCCAAGTGGTGGACCCGCCGATCGACGTGGCCCGACTGGCCGCCGTGGACGCGGCGCGGGCGGCGCGGGTGCTGAACGAGGTCCGCGAGGCCACGCTCGCCGGTGGACGGACGCGGTTCGCGCCCCGGCCGGTGATCGAGCAGTCCTGGGGACGGATGCTGCGCGGCGGCGTCGACCCCGACCACGACTTCCGGTCGGGGCTGCTGTCCCCGGACGAACTGCGGCGCCGGCGCGAGGAGTCACCGCTGCGGCACATCCTGCCGGTGCTGCGCGAGGGGCTGCTCTCGGTCGCGGACGTGGCCCAGCACATCATGGTGGTCGCCGACGCGGACGGCCGCGTGCTGTGGCGCGAGGGGTCGGCGCCGGTGCTGCGCAAGGCCGACGGCCTCGGCTTCGAACTCGGCGCCGACTGGCGCGAGGACGTCGTCGGCACCAACGGCCTGGGCACCCCGGCGGTGGAGCGGCGGCCCGTGCAGGTGTTCGCCGCCGAGCACTTCGTCCGCTCGCACACCTCCTGGACCTGCTCGGGCGCCCCGGTCACCGACCCGCGGGACGGCCGGCTGCTGGGCGTGGTGGACGTCAGCGGCCCGCTGGAGACGATGCATCCGGCGACCCTGGCCTGGGTCGACTCGGTGGCCAAGCTCGCCGAGGCCCGCCTGCGGGAGCGGCACCTGGCCGCCCTGGAACGGCTGCGCGCGACCGCGGCGCCGGTGCTGGCCGGGCTGCGGGGACGGGCGCTGGTGGTGGACGCCGACGGCTGGACGGCCGCGGTGACCGGGATGCCGTACCCCCGGCGGGTGGCGCTGCCCGCGTCCCTGGCCCCGGGGCGCCGGTGGCTGCCGTCGCTCGGGCCGTGCTCGGTGGAGCCCCTGGCCGGGGGCTGGCTGCTGCGGGCGGCCGACGAGCCGCCGGCCACCGCCACCCGGGTCGTGCTGGACCTGGGCAGGCCGCACCGCCGGTCGGTGACGGTGTCCGGCGCCGCGGGTTCCTGGTCCTGTGAACTGAGTCCGCGGCACGCGGAGTTGCTTCAGCTGCTGGCCGTGCACCGGGCCGGCCGCAGCGCGGCGGACCTGGCCGGGGCCCTCTTCGGCGACCGGTCCCGCACGGTGACGGTACGGGCCGAGATGTCCAGGGTCCGGCGGTACCTCGGGGCGCTCCTGGAACATCGGCCGTATCGTTTCTGCGAGGACGTGGAGGTCGAGGTGCTGCCACCCGGTGACCCCACCGGCCTGCCCTCCCGCCCGACCGGACCAGGCGCGGAGCGGGTGGAGACGCGTGAGGCGGCGCATGCAGCGGCGCGGGCGGAGGCCGCCGGGCGGGGCGGGGCAGCCGGCGGGGGCTGAGGCGGCCGGCGGGGGCCGAGGGGCCCGGGTCCGGCATCTCCCCACCTGGACCGCGTGGGGCCACATGCCCGAATCCGGAGGTGTCTTCCGCATATTTGCGCAGACTTCGACCCGCGCGGCCCGCACTGCCGTAGCATCCTTCGTGGGCCTCCCCACCTGCTCCTCGGTCAACATGCCGACCATCAGGCGCAGTTGGCCCGCTCGGGAGGAGACATGAAGTATCGCGGCAGACACCGCAGACGCAGGCGGGGCGCGGCACTGCGCGGCGTCCTGGCCGGGACCGCGCTGGCCCTGACCGCGGCCGCCACGCTGATCAGCACGTCGCAGGCCACGGTCGCCGAGGACCCCGGCGCCCTGAAGCCGCTGACCTCCCCGGCCGCCACCCGGCAGCTGCGCCTCCAGGAGCACCTGGTGCCCGGGCGTTCGCTGGACCGGCTGGCCGCCGCGATGGGCGCCCCGGTCGGTGTGGACGCGGTCCTCGGCGACACCGACGGCCACCTGCGCGAGGGAGCCGGCTGCGGCGCCGCCGACCGCGCGTCGCTGCCCTCCGCGCCCGCCGCGAGCCGCGCCTACTGCTGGGACCCGGCCGACACCGGCACCGCCGGCTGGCGGCCCGCCTCGGTGACCACGTCCGGGGACGCGGACGACGACGGCCGCTGGGGCCCGCACCGGGTGATCCTCACCGGCTGGACCCACGGCGCCGGCTCCGGCCCCGCCGCCGAGCGGGGCCTCGCCCGGGTCGCGGTCGTGAACGCCGACGACCCCGGCCGCCCGGACTACCGCTGGGTGCTGCTGGTGGTGCCGGTCGACGGCGGCCGTGACTACCGGGGCCTCACCTCGCAGGTCTCCGGCATGGTCTGGTACCAGAACAGACTCCTGGTCACCGCCCGCCGGGGCGCCGGGGAGGCGCTGTACGTCTACGACCTGAACCGCATCCAGCGCACCACCGTGGACGCCCCGGCGATCGGCCGCGTACCGGGCGGCTGGGCCGCCGACGGTCACCGGTACGTGATGCCCGCCGTCGCCGCCTACCGCTTCGCCTCCGGCCGGTGCGCCGCGACGGCGGCCCCCTGTCCCGGCGCGCTCGCCCTGGACCGCGGCTCCGCGCCCGACAGCCTGGTCCTCGCCGAGTCCACCCCGCCGGGCAGCGACCGGCACGCCCGGCTGTGGCGGTACCCCTTCAGCCGCGACCCGGCACGCGGCGGGCTGCTCGCCGCCGACGCCGCCGGGCGGGTGGACGCGAGCGAGGCGTACGAGACCCGGGCCGCCGGGATCACCGGGGTGCTCGCCCACCGTGCCCGCGGGGCCACCGGCTCCTCCTGGTACCTCGGACGCGTCTTCGGCTCCTTCGACGGCCGCGGCAGCCTGTGGCGCCAGGACGGCACGGGGGCCGAGGCGGCCCGCTGCGGCTCCGACTCCGGCCACCGCTGCTGGGCGGAGGGCGCCGGATCGCTGTCGTACTGGCAGGGAACGGGCACGGTGTGGTCGGTGTCGGACCGGATGCTCTTCTCGGTGCCGCTGGCGTCGGTGGACGACTCGCTGGGCTAGGGCGTCCGGGGGCCGGACGCGATCGACAGGTCCCGGCCCCGGATGATTCCCTGGCCCGCATGAACAGCGTTGCCCTGACCACCTGGTCCCTGGAGCAGACCTCCCCGGCCGACCTCCTGCCCGCCGCCGCCCCCGAAGGCGGCCTGCGCATCGAGCGCGCCGAGGTGCCCTCCCCCGAGTTCAGCCGCTTCCTCTACGCCTCGGTCGGCGGGGACATCTGCTGGATCGACCGGCTCGGCTGGACGTACGACCGGTGGCAGGAGTACCTGAACCGGCCGGGCGTCGAGACCTGGGTGGCGTACGACCGCGGCACCCCGGCCGGTTACGTCGAGCTGGAGCCGCAGGCGGAGGGCGCCGTCGAGATCGTCTACTTCGGCCTGATCCCCGCCTTCCGCGGCCGCCGGATCGGCGGCCACCTGCTCGCCCACGGCACGGCCCGCGCCTGGGACCTCGCGGACCGGTGGCCCGGACACCGGCCGACCGAGCGGGTGTGGCTGCACACGTGCAGCAGGGACGGGAAGTTCGCCATGGACAACTACCTGCGGCGCGGGTTCCGGCTGTTCGACACCAAGGTCGAGGAGGAGCCCGAGGTGGTCCCGCCCGGCCCCTGGCCGGGAGCGCTGGCCGGCTGACACCGGGCGCCCGGCTCCCACCGGGCCCCGTCGGCTCAGCGGCCGCCGGTGCCGGGGGCGGTGTCCTCCGTGCCCCAGCGCCGGGCGGTGCGGCCGCCGCGCCGGGCCAGGCCCAGCGCGGACAGCAGCCGCTCGTCCAGGACGGCCTCGCTGGGCACGCCTCCCTCCTCGTAGGCCCGCCGGATCAGCCGGGCGGCGCAGCCCATCACCCGCACCAGCGGATCGCCGGGGCCCAGGGCGTACGGCGCCCAGACCCAGTCGTGGCTGCCGTCGGCCAGCGGCCCGGACCACTCGCCGGGCGAGCCGTCCCGCAGGGCGTCCCGCGTCGCCGGCAGCCGCACCAGGTCACCGAGGAAGCAGGCGCTCGGCAGGGCGGCGTCCTCCTCCCGCGCCATCACGTCCAGCAGGGCGAGCGCCGCGACCGGGGTCCTGATCCGGCCCAGCATGTGGACGGCCTCGGACCGGCCGGGCGCCACCGCGCGGCGCAGCGCGGGGACGGCGATGTCGCCCATGCCCACGAGCGCGTCGGCCAGGTCGGAGCGGTCGGTGAACCGGTCCGGCGTCTCGGAGGCGGGGTCGAGCAGCAGCGCCGCCAGTTCCCCGGCGGCACGGGGCAGCGCGGTCGCGGCGAGCGCGCTCACGGCCGCGGCCCGCACCGGCCCCGGGACCGGGTCCGCCGCGGCCGTCCGCAGCTCCTCGAACACGGCGTTCCCCCGGGGCCGCGGGTCGCGGGCGAGCGCCCCGAACGCCGCCGCCGGCGAGGTGACCTCCAGGTCCGCGCGGGCCTGCCGGAGCGTGGCCCAGGCGTCCGCGATGACGGCGTCCGCCAGCGCGTCGTCCACCCGGCCGGCGTCGGCCAGGCACTCCAGAGCCAGCAGCGCGTCGTAGCGGCGCACGTCCTCGATCATCGGCGAGCAGTCGCCCTCCGCGCTGCCGAACCACAGCCGCACCGTTTCCCGCCAGCGCTGCGGGTCCGCGCGGTGGCGCTCCAGCAGGCCGGGCCAGTCGCCGGCGAGTGCGGTGGCGGCCAGGTACTCCTGGAGGGTGAGGTGGGCGAACTGGTAGCGCTCGTCGCCGGCGACCCGGATCAGCAGCCCACTGCGCTCGACGATCTCCACCAGCACCCCCTTGGCCTGCTCGACGGGTTCGCGCTCGGCCGCCAGCGCCTCCTCGGTCCACTCGCGCACCGCGCCGACGCTCAGCTCGCGTCCCGTCCCGTCGCCGGTGAGCGCGTCCTGCGCCCGCAGCCCGAGCCGGCGCAGCACCGCCCGCTTGACCTCGGGCGGGAACAGGTTGCCGAGCCGCTCCCGGTCGCCGACGAAGACGCTGGTCACCTGCTGGTAGAACTCGGCACGGGTGCGCGGCAGGGCCTTGCCGGTGCCGGGGTACACATGGGTGTACAGGTAGGCGATCATCGTCAGCAGCAGGGGGTTGCGGGCGAGGGACATCAGCCGGGGGGTGTCCTGGAGGGCCCGCAGCAGCCGGTCGACGGAGTCCTTGGCGAACTCCCGCGGCCAGGGCCAGTCCGCCAGGAAGCGCCGGATGAGGTGGTCGCTGAACTCCTGCACGGCGAGGACCTGGTCGAAGGCCTCGATCAGCCGGCCGCGGTGCGCGGGGTAGACGGCGGTCCGGCAGGTGACCACGATGCGGACCTTCCCGCTCACGGTGGCCAGCTCCCTGATCTTCTCGACCGTCTGGGGCCGGCGCTGCGCGGGCACCTCGTCGAGGCCGTCCAGATAGAGGGCGATACGGCCCTCGCGCAGGCGTTCCCTGATCCAGTCCGGCCGGACGCCGGGGCAGTCGTGCTCCTCGAAGTGCCGGACGAGATGGTCGGTGAAGTCGGTCTGCGTGAGGTCCAGCAGGTGCAGGTCGACGAGGACGGGGACCGGTTCCGGCTCCGCCGTCCGCCGGGCGCGCGCGCCGCGGCCCCGCGACGGCCACGGCAGCCGCGGCGATGCCCTGCCCCGGCCGCCTCCGTGTCCCGCCGGGGCCACCGGTGCCGGCGCGGCCGCGGGAGCGACCGGTTCCCGGCGCCGCAGCGCCCACCGCAGCACCGTGTGCTTCAGCAGCATGCTCTTGCCGGCCCCGGGGTCGCCGCACACCACAGCCCGGCGGACCCGCTCCAGGGTCTCCGAGGCGTCGTGCCCGCTCTCCTCGTCGCCGGGCCCGGCGGTGGCGCGCGGCCCCTCCACGACCCGCAGCGGAACGTAGGCGGAGCTGGTGGACAGCCGCTGGATGCGGTGGTCGGCGAACGGGACGGGGAAGTCGCGGTGGCGGTCGTAGAGCGCGTCGGCGTAGCGGCGCAGCAGCCGGTGGTCGGCGCCGAGGAGGCGGGCGAGCCGGGAGCCGGAGCGGGTCAGCAGGCCGGTGGCGGCCGGCTTGAGCACGTCCTTCAGCGCCGTGGCCAGGACGCCGAGCACCAGCGCCCCGACCGCCGAGGCCCACACCCACAACTGCCCCCACACCGGCGCCCCCTTTGTCCAGCCCATGCAGAATAGGGGCGATGCGGTGCCCCCGTCACCGAGGCGCCTGGAGTGACGCAGGCCACCTCGTCTCATCATTCAAAATACTTTCGTCCGCATGTTGGACGATGGTGGACTGCCCAGAGATCCCCGTGACACGCTTCCGTCATGTCCGGAACTGGAATTGCCTTGGTGAGTCGGCGTCACGTCGACCTCGGCCGCATGTCCAGCGCCATCTGTCCGGCGAGCTGATCTCGCCCTGGTGGCCGCAGGCCACCGGCTGAGCACCGCCGACTCCCCGTAACCGCCTCCGCCCGCGCACGGCCGCGCACGTCTGCCCCGACGTGCCCGGGCACGGGTCCGAGCCGCTTCCGCCTGTCCCGAAGGACGTACCAGCCATGGCCGCCACCCCGCAGAACCCTGCCGCCTCAGCGCCCCGCCGCAAGGTGAGTCGTCACCGCGGTGAGGGTCAGTGGGCCGCGGGGCACTTCACCCCGCTCAACGGCAACGAGCAGTTCAAGAAGGACGACGACGGTCTCAATGTGCGGACACGCATCGAGACGATCTACTCCAAGCGCGGCTTCGACTCGATCGACCCGAACGACCTGCGCGGCCGGATGCGCTGGTGGGGGCTGTACACCCAGCGCAAGCCCGGCATCGACGGCGGCAAGACCGCGGTGCTGGAGCCGGAGGAGCTGGACGACGAGTACTTCATGCTGCGAGTGCGGATCGACGGCGGGGCGCTCACCACGCGGCAGCTGCGGGTGATCGGCGAGGTCTCGCAGGAGTTCGCGCGCGGCACGGCCGACATCACCGACCGGCAGAACGTGCAGTACCACTGGATCCGGATCGAGGACGTGCCGGCGATCTGGGAGCGGCTGGAGGGCGTGGGCCTGTCGACCGTCACCGCGTGCGGCGACACCCCGCGCGTGATGATCGGCTCGCCGGTCGCCGGCATCGCCGAGGACGAGATCATCGACGCCACCCCCGCGCTGGAGGAGATGAAGCGCCGCGTCCTGAACAACCCGGCGTACTCGAACCTGCCCCGCAAGTTCAAGACGGCCATCTCGGGATCGCCGCTGCTGGACGTGGTGCACGAGATCAACGACGTGGCGTTCGTCGGCGTACGCCACCCCGAGCACGGGCCGGGCTTCGACGTGTGGGTCGGCGGCGGTCTGTCCACCAACCCCAAGCTGGGCGTGCGGCTGGGCACCTGGGTCTCCCTGGACGAGGTCCCGGACGTCTACGAGGGCGTCATCTCCATCTTCCGGGACCACGGCTACCGCCGGCTGCGCACCCGGGCCCGCCTGAAGTTCCTGGTCGCCGACTGGGGCGCGGAGAAGTTCCGGCAGGTGCTCGAGGACGACTACCTCGGACGCAAGCTGACCGACGGCCCCGCCCCGGAGCAGCCGGTGCAGCAGTGGCGCGACCACATCGGCGTGCACCGGCAGCGGGACGGCCGGTTCTACGTCGGGTTCGCCCCGCGCGTCGGCCGGGTCGACGGCGCCACCCTGACGAAGGTCGCCGACCTCGCGGAGGCGCACGGCTCGGGCCGGGTGCGGACCACCGTCGAACAGAAGATGATCATCCTCGACGTCGAGGAGGGCCAGGTCGACTCGCTGGTCGAGGGCCTGGCGGCGCTGGACCTCACCGCCCGCCCGTCCTCCTTCCGGCGCGGGACGATGGCCTGCACCGGCATCGAGTTCTGCAAGCTCGCCATCGTCGAGACCAAGCAGCGCGGCTCCCAGCTGATCGACGAACTGGAGCGCCGCCTGCCGGACTTCGACCAGCCGATCACCATCAACCTCAACGGCTGCCCGAACGCCTGCGCCCGTATCCAGGTGGCGGACATCGGTCTCAAGGGCCAGCTGGTGCTGAACGAGCGGGGCGAGCAGGTCGAGGGCTACCAGGTGCACCTGGGCGGCGCCCTCGGCCTGGAGGCGGGCTTCGGCCGCAAGGTCCGCGGCCTGAAGGTCACCTCGGACGAGCTGCCCGACTACATCGAGCGGGTCCTGAAGCGCTACGAGTCGGAGCGCGAGAGCGGCGAGCGCTTCGCCACCTGGGCCGCCCGGGCCTCCGAGGAGGCTCTCTCATGAGTGAGCGTGCGGCTCCCTTCTACTGCCCCTACTGCGGGGACGAGGACCTGCGTCCCCACGAGCAGAACCACGGCGCCTGGGAATGCGCGGCGTGCAACCGCGCATTCCAGCTGAAGTTCCTCGGGCTCCTCGCCCGGGGTGTTCAGCGAGCCGACCACGGAGGGGACGAGCGGATATGACGACGGCTCAGGAACTGCGCGGTGACGAGGAGTTGCGGGCACTGGCCGAGCAGGCCGGCCGCGACCTGGAGGACGCCTCCGCGCTGGAGGTCCTGCGGTGGGCGGTCGACACCTTCGGCGAGCGCTTCTGCGTGACCTCGTCCATGGAGGACGCGGTGGTCGCCCACCTCGCCTCCCGCGCCCGGCCCGGCACGAAGGTGGACGTGGTGTTCCTCGACACCGGGTACCACTTCCCGGAGACCATCGGCACCCGTGACGCGGTCGAGGCCGTGATGGACGTCAACGTCATCACCCTCACCCCGCGGCAGACGGTCGCCGAGCAGGACGCCGAGTACGGCCCCCGCCTGCACGACCGCGACCCCGACCTGTGCTGCCGGCTCCGCAAGGTGCTGCCGCTGGAGCGGGGCCTCGCGGGCTACCAGGCGTGGGCGACGGGCCTGCGCCGCGACGAGTCCCCGACCCGGGCGAACATCCCGGTCGTCGGCTGGGACGAGAAGCGGCGGAAGGTGAAGATCTCCCCCATCGCCCGCTGGAGCCAGGACGACGTGGACGCGTACGTCGCCGAGCACGGCGTACTGACCAACCCGCTGCTGATGGACGGCTACGCCTCCGTCGGCTGCGCCCCCTGCACCCGCCGGGTGCTGCCGGGCGAGGACGCGCGCGCCGGCCGCTGGGCGGGACGGGCGAAGACCGAGTGCGGGCTGCACGGATGACGGCCACCGCGCTTTCGACGAACCAGGAGAACCACGTGACGACCGGAGCCACCGTCTGGCTCACGGGTCTGCCGAGCGCCGGCAAGACCACCATCGCGTACGAGCTGGCCGGCCTGCTGCGGGCCGGGGGGCACCGGGTGGAGGTGCTCGACGGCGACGAGATCCGCGAGTTCATCTCGGCGGGCCTCGGCTTCAGCCGCGAGGACCGGCACACCAACGTGCAGCGCATCGGCTTCGTCGCCGCACTCCTCGCGCGCAACGGCGTCACGGTGCTCGTCCCGGTGATCGCGCCCTACGCCGACAGCCGGGACGCGGTGCGCAAGCGGCACGAGGAGGCCGGCACCCCCTACCTGGAGGTGCACGTGGCGACCCCGGTCGAGGTGTGCTCGGTGCGTGACGTGAAGGGCCTGTACGCCAAGCAGGCCGCGGGCGAGCTGACCGGGCTCACCGGGGTCGACGACCCGTACGAGGCACCCGAGGTGCCCGATCTCCGGATCGAGTCGCACAACCAGACCGTGCAGGAGTCCGCGGCGTCGGTGCGCGCCCTGCTCAGCGAGAGGGGACTGGCATGACGGCCGTCGCCGCAGTCGAGGAGGGCACGGCCAGCCCGTACGCCCTGTCGCACCTGGACGCGCTGGAGTCCGAGGCGGTGCACATCTTCCGCGAGGTGGCGGGTGAGTTCGAGCGGCCGGTGATCCTGTTCTCCGGCGGCAAGGACTCCATCGTCATGCTGCACCTGGCGCTGAAGGCGTTCGCCCCGGCCGCCGTGCCGTTCTCGCTGCTGCACGTGGACACCGGGCACAACTTCCCCGAGGTGCTGGAGTACCGCGACCGGACCGTCGCGGAGCACGGGCTGCGGCTGCACGTGGCCTCCGTCCAGGACTACATCGACCGCGGGGTGCTCAAGGAGCGCCCCGACGGCACCCGCAACCCGCTCCAGACCCTCCCGCTGACGGAGAAGATCCAGGGCGAGAAGTTCGACGCCGTCTTCGGCGGCGGCCGCCGCGACGAGGAGAAGGCCCGCGCCAAGGAGCGGGTGTTCTCGCTGCGCGACGAGTTCTCCCAGTGGGACCCCCGCCGCCAGCGCCCCGAGCTGTGGAACCTGTACAACGGCCGCCACGCCCCGGGCGAGCACGTCCGCGTCTTCCCGCTGTCCAACTGGACCGAGCTGGACGTCTGGCAGTACATCGCCCGCGAGGACATCGAACTGCCGCAGATCTACTTCGCGCACGAGCGCGAGGTGTTCCGGCGCGGCGGGATGTGGCTGACGCCGGGCGAGTGGGGCGGTCCCAAGGAGACCGAGACCGTCGTCAAGCGCCAGGTGCGCTACCGCACGGTCGGCGACATGTCCTGCACCGGCGCGGTCGACTCCGACGCGACCACGCTGGACGACGTCATCGCCGAGATCGCCGCCTCCCGGCTGACCGAACGCGGCGCGACCCGCGCCGACGACAAGATGTCCGAGGCCGCGATGGAAGACCGCAAGCGCGAGGGGTACTTCTAGACATGAGCACCACCACGACCGAGGCGCTCCCGGAGACCACCCTGCTGCGGTTCGCCACCGCCGGGTCCGTCGACGACGGCAAGTCGACGCTCGTCGGACGGCTGCTGCACGACTCCAAGTCGGTCCTCACCGACCAGCTGGAGGCCGTGGAGCGCGTCTCGGCGAGCCGGGGCCAGGAGGGCCCGGACCTCGCGCTGCTCACCGACGGACTGCGCGCCGAGCGCGAGCAGGGCATCACCATCGACGTGGCCTACCGCTACTTCGCCACGCCCCGCCGCCGCTTCATCCTGGCCGACACCCCCGGCCACGTGCAGTACACCCGCAACATGGTCACCGGCGCCTCCACCGCCGAGCTGACCGTGATCCTGGTCGACGCCCGCAACGGCGTCGTCGAGCAGACCCGCCGGCACGCGGCGATCGCGGCGCTGCTGCGGGTGCCGCACGTGGTGCTGGCCGTGAACAAGATGGACCTGGTCGACTACCGGGAGCCGGTGTTCGCCGCGATCGCCGAGGAGTTCACGGCGTACGCGACCGAGCTGGGCGTGCCCGAGGTCACCGCGATCCCGATCTCCGCGCTCACCGGTGACAACGTCGTGGAGCCGTCCGCGACCATGGACTGGTACGGCGGCCCGACGGTCCTGGAGCACCTGGAGACCGTCCCGGTCAGCCACGACCTTGCGCACTGCCACGCCCGGCTGCCCGTGCAGTACGTGATCCGGCCGCAGAGCGCCGACCATCCCGACTACCGGGGCTACGCCGGGCAGATCGCCGCCGGCACCTTCCGCGTCGGCGAGGCCGTCACGGTCCTGCCGTCCGGGCGGACGACGACGATCTCCGGCATCGACCTGCTGGGCCGGCCGGTCGACGCGGCCTGGACGACGCAGTCGGTGACGCTGCTGCTCGCGGACGACATCGACATCTCGCGCGGCGACCTGATCGTGCCCACCAAGGACGCGCCGGCGACCACCCAGGACGTCGAGGCGACCGTCTGCCACGTCGCCGACCAGCCGCTGTCCGTCGGGCACCGGGTGCTGCTCAAGCACGGCACCCGCACGGTCAAGGCGATCGTGAAGGACATCCCGTCCCGGCTCACCCTCGACGACCTGTCCCTGCACCCGCACCCGGGACAGCTCGTCGCCAACGACATCGGCCGGGTGAAGATCCGTACCGCGGAACCGCTGCCGCTGGACTCCTACGCGGACTCCCGCCGGACCGGTTCCTTCATCCTGATCGACCCCAGCGACGGCACCACCCTCACCGCGGGCATGGTCGGCGAGTCGTTCGCGGCGCCCGAGCCCGTCAAGGACGACACCGACCACGACGGCTGGGACTTCTGAACGTGAAGACGACCGACTACTACTCCACGTTCGCCAAGGAGGGCGGCCGCGTCGGCAGCGGCGCCCTCGGCAGCGGGCAGGGCGGAGTCGCGCGATGTGTGCGCTGACGTACGCGCACCGCTCGCGCGCCCTGTCCCCCCACCCGACGTCCCGGAAGCGACGAAAACCTTCTGCCGAACTCCCGGCCACGACCTGAGACCGTGACCGCCGGGCCAACGAGAGGAAAGCCTCCCGTGCCTGCCAACCGTTCCACCCTCCTGCGCCGCGGTCTCGCCGTGGCCACCGCACTTCCGCTTCTCGCCCTGGCCGCCTGCGGCTACGGTTCGGACGCCAAGGACGAGGGCACCACCAAGGTCGCCGCCGGCGCCGAGAAGACCGACGGTCTCGACTCCGTGAAGATCGGCTACTTCGGCAACCTCACCCACGCCACCGCGCTGGTCGGCGCCCAGAAGGGCTTCTTCCAGAAGGAGCTGGGCGCCACCGAGGCCAAGTACCAGATCTTCAACGCCGGTCCGTCCGAGATCGAGGCGCTGAACTCCGGGTCCATCGACATCGGCTGGATCGGCCCGTCCCCGTCGATCAACGGCTACACCAAGTCCGGCGGGACGAACCTGCGGATCATCGGCGGTTCGGCGTCCGGCGGGGTCAAGCTCGTGGTGAACCCCAAGAAGATCAAGTCCCTGAAGGACGTCAAGGGCAAGAAGATAGCCACCCCGCAGCTGGGCAACACCCAGGACGTGGCGTTCCTCAACTGGGCCGCCGAGCAGGGCTGGAAGGTCGACGCCGAGAGCGGCAAGGGTGACGTCTCGGTCGTCCGCACCGACAACAAGGTGACGCCGGACGCCTACAAGAGCGGTTCCATCGACGGCGCCTGGGTGCCGGAGCCGACGGCGTCGAAGCTGGTCGCCGAGGGCGGCAAGGTGCTGCTGGACGAGTCGACGCTGTGGCCCGGCAAGAAGTTCGTGATCACGAACATCATCGTGTCGCAGAAGTTCCTCAAGGCGCACCCCAAGGCCGTCGAGGCCGTGCTGAGGGCCTCGGTCGAGACCAACAAGTGGATCAACGCCAACCCCGACCAGGCGAAGGCCGCCGCCAACAAGCGGCTGGGCATCGACTCCGGCAAGGAGCTGCCGGCCGACGTCCTGGACCCGGCGTGGAAGTCGATCCAGATCACCGACGACCCGCTGGCGGCGACCCTCGACACCGAGGCGAAGCACGCCGTGAAGGCGGGCCTGCTGGAGAACCCCAAGCTGGACGGCATCTACGACCTCACCCTGCTGAACAAGGTCCTCACGGCCGAGGGTGAGAGCACTGTGGACGACGCCGGACTCGGCGTCAAGTAAGCCCCGATCCGAGCGTTCCCAGGAGGTGACGACCATGGCAACCGCCCTCGCCAAGGCCGACGAGGCCGAGGCAGTCGAGTACGCCGCCCGCATCGAGCACGTCTCGAAGTCCTTCACCGGGCCCACCGGGCAGCAGCTCGTCCTCGACGACATCACGCTGGATGTCGCGCCCGGCGAGTTCGTCACCCTCCTGGGGGCCTCGGGCTGCGGCAAGTCGACCCTGCTCAACCTGGTGGCGGGACTGGACGACCCGTCCGCCGGCGCCATCACCACCCACGGCCGGCCGGCCCTGATGTTCCAGGAGCACGCGCTGTTCCCGTGGCTGACCGCGGGCAAGAACATCGAACTCGCCCTGCGGCTGCGGGGCGTGCCGAAGAACGAGCGGCGCGGCCGGGCCGAGGAACTGCTCGAACTGGTCCGGCTGACCGGCGCGTACGGCAAGCGGGTGCACGAACTGTCCGGCGGCATGCGCCAGCGCGTGGCGATGGCCCGCGCGCTCGCGCAGGACAGCCAGCTGCTGCTGATGGACGAGCCGTTCGCGGCGCTCGACGCCATCACCCGGGACGTGCTGCACGACGAACTGACCCGGATCTGGACGGAGACGGGACTGTCCGTCCTGTTCGTGACCCACAACGTGCGCGAGGCGGTGCGGCTGGCGCAGCGGGTGGTGCTGCTGTCCTCCCGGCCCGGCCGGGTGGCGCGCGAGTGGACCGTGGACATACCGCAGCCGCGCCGCATCGAGGACGCTCCGGTGGCCGAACTGTCCCTGGAGATCACCGAAGTACTGCGTGGGGAGATCCGCCGCCATGGCCAGCACTGAGACGACGCCGGTCCGGGACGCCGGGAGCGTCGAGGCGGGCCTCGACGCCCTGGAGACCACGGCCACCGGCCGCACCCCCTTCCGCCGGACCTTCCTCGACAAGATCGTGCCGCCGCTCACCGCGGTCGTCGTGGTCCTGGTGATCTGGCAGGCGCTGATCAGCTTCCACGTCGTGGACGATCCGTCGAAGCTGCCCTCGCCGGCGGCCGTGGGCGACGAGTTCAAGGACGCCTGGCTCGCGGGCAAGCTCCTCGGCTACATCTGGACCAGCGTCTCGCGCGGTCTGCTCGGCTTCCTGCTGGCGCTGGCCATCGGCACGCCGCTGGGGCTGCTGGTGGCCCGGGTGAGGTTCGTGCGCGCGGCGATCGGCCCGGTCCTGTCCGGGCTGCAGTCGCTGCCGTCGGTGGCCTGGGTGCCGCCCGCGGTGATCTGGCTGGGCCTGGACAACTCGATGATGTACGCGGTGATCCTGCTCGGCGCCGTGCCGTCCATCGCCAACGGCCTGGTCTCCGGCATCGACCAGGTGCCGCCGCTGTTCCTGCGGGCGGGCCGCACCATGGGCGCCACCGGTGTGCGGGGCGCCTGGCACATCGTGCTGCCGGCCGCGCTGCCGGGCTACCTGGCGGGCCTCAAGCAGGGCTGGGCGTTCTCCTGGCGCTCGCTGATGGCCGCCGAGATCATCGCCTCCTCCCCCGACCTCGGCATCGGTCTGGGCGCCCTGCTGGAGAACGGCCGCAACGCCAGCTCCATGTCCATGGTGTTCGAGGCGATCTTCCTGATCCTGTTCGTCGGCATCGCCATCGACCTGCTGATCTTCAGTCCGCTGGAGCGGTGGGTGCTGCGCAGCCGCGGCCTGCTGGTGAAGGGCTGAGCCCCGGTGCGCCCCCCGGTCCGTCCCGTCCGCCCCGTCCGGCGCGCCCGTCCCGTGCGCCCGGTCCTCGTGGTGGTCGCCCACGGCAGCCGTGACCCGCGGCACGCCGCGACCGTGCACGCCCTGGTGCGGCGCGTACGGTCGCTGCGGCCGGGGCTGCGGGTGGAGACCGGTTTCCTGGACTTCAACGTCCCCTCCGTGCACGCGGTGCTGGAGTCCCTGGCGGCGGAGGGTGTCCAGGACGTCGTCGCCCTGCCGCTGCTGCTGACCCGCGCCTTCCACGCCAAGGCCGACATCCCGGCCGTACTGCGGGAGGCGCCGGCGCGGCTGCGCGTCCGGCAGGCGGACGTGCTCGGCCCGTCCCCGCTGCTGCTGTCGGCGCTGGACCGGCGGCTGGGCGAGGCCGGGCTGACGTCCGCCGACAGGTCCTCGACCGGGGTCGTCCTGGCCGCCGCGGGGTCCAGCGACCCGGAGGCGATCGCGGTGATCGCGGACGTGGCACGGGAGTGGCTCCACACCGGCTGGCGTGCGGTGCGGCCCGCGGTCGCCTCCGCCGCCGGTCCGGGCGGGCTCCCGCGCACGGAGGACGCGGTGCGGGAACTGCGCGCGCTGGGCTGCCGCCGCGTCGCCGTCGCCCCGTACGTCCTGGCCCCCGGCTTCCTGCCGGACCGCATCGCGCGGGGCGCGGCGGGCGCGGACGTCCTCGCGGACGTCCTGGGCCCGGCGCCGGAGGTGGCACGGGTGCTGCTGGAGCGCTACGACGCGGCCCGGGTGCCCGCCCTGTGGGCCGTCGGGGCCTGACCGGACTCACCCGGCGGTCAGCTCGGCCAGTTTCAGCACGGTGTTCCAGTTCCGGCTGGTCGCGACGGTGCCCTTGGTGATCCGGGGCCGCGCCAGCGCCTCGGCGAGCCGGGAGCGGCCGAGGCCCTCGGGGGCGTAGAGGTAGAGGCAGCGGTCGCCGAGCCGGAACTCCTCCGGGAGGTGGGCGTCCCGGTCGACGTCCGCGAAGCGCTCCGGGCCGACCGGGACCGAGAAGTAGGTGACGTGCAGCTGCTTCGGTTCCAGGTCCGCCGCCGGGAACGGGCAGGCGTCGGCCACCGCCCGCAGATAGGTGTGGTCGCGCACGATCACGTCCACCGGGAACCCGAAGCGCCCCTCGATCGCCTGCGCCAGTTCGGCCCCCAGTGACTCGCCGTCGCCGCGCCCGGTGGTGAAGACGGCCTGGCCGCTCTGGAGATGGGTGCGCACACCGGTGTGGCCGAGGCCCTCCATGAGCTGCCGCAGGTCCGCCATCGGGAGCTTCTTGCGCCCGCCGACGTTGATTCCGCGCAAGAGCGCCGCATAGGTCGTCATGCCCACACCCTAGGACCGGCCGCGAACCCTGATCGCCGCCCCCGACGCCGGCCCATGGATGTAGGGGCCCGCCGTCCTCCGCAGTGGTGAGGGCGGGGGGTCCGGGGGGAGGAGTCCGGGTCGCCCCGGTTCACCGGGGAGCACGACGTGACGTGCTCACGTGGCCCATACCGTCGAAGTCACGAAGCGGAGCGTGGCGGCAGGGGCCGTCACCGCACACGAGGGGGCAGGCCCGTCATGGGTAACGGAGATTCGCCGGCGCGGGTGCGGGGCCTCGCCGCCCGGGCCGGAGGCTGGAGCGCCCGGCACCGCTGGGCGGCGGTCGGCATATGGGTGCTGTTCGTCGTCCTGGCGATGGGACTCGGCTCGGCGGCGGGCCGGGTGGACGTCAGCGAGGGCGACCAGCTCAAGGGCGAGACGCACACCGCCGCGCGGATCATCGACGACGCGGGGATCGAGGAGCCGGCCGGTGAGACCGTACTGATCCAGTCGAAGGACAGCACCGTCAGGGCCACCGACGCCGGGTTCCGGGCGGCCGTCGCGGACGTCATGAAGGCCGTCGGCAGGACCGGTGCGGTCACGGCCGTGACCTCGCCGTACGACACGAGGACCATCTCCGCCGACGGGCGCAGCGCGCTCGTGCAGTTCGACATGCGCGGTGACGCGGAGACCGCCGCCGACCGGGTGGAGCCGGTGCTGGAGGCCGTCGCCGGGGTGCAGCGCCACCACGGGTCGCTGACGATCGCGGAGATCGGCGGCGCCAGCATGAACAAGCAGTACGCGGACGCCTTCGGCGACGACTTCCGGAAGGCCGAGTACTCCGCGGTGCCGGTGGCGCTCGGCATTCTGCTCATCGCCTTCGGCGCGCTGGTGGCGGCGCTGCTGCCGGTGGGCCTCGCGGTCACCGCGATCATGGCGACGATGGGCCTGATGGGCGTCGTCAGCCACGCGCAGCCGATGAGCGACACCGCCAGCTCCGTGATGCTGCTGGTCGGCATGGCCGTCGGCGTCGACTACTGCCTGTTCTACCTGCGCCGGGAGCGCGAGGAGCGGAAGGCCGGCCGGGACGCGCGGACCGCGCTGCGGATCGCCGCCGCGACCAGTGGCCACGCGATCGTCGTCTCCGGGGTGACGGTGTGCGTGGCGATGGCCGGCATGCTCTTCACCGGGCTCGCCGAGTTCGAGGCGATGGGCCTGGCCTCGCTGATGGTCGTGGCGGTCGCCATGGTCGGGTCGGTGACCGTGCTGCCGGCGCTGCTGTCGCTGCTGGGCGAGCGGGTGGAGAAGGGCCGCATCCCGTTCCTGCGCCGCCGGCGGCGGCACGGCGGCGGTGAGAGCCGGTTCTGGACGGCCGTCCTGCGCGGTGTGCTGGCCAGGCCCGCCCTCTCGGTCGTGGTCGCGGTCGGCGCGCTGCTCGCGGTCGCCGCCCCGGCGCTGGGCATGAAGACCTCGCAGCTCACCCTGGACCAGGAGTTCGGCGACACACTGCCCATCGTGCAGACCTACGACCGCCTCAACCAGGCCTTCCCCGGCGGCTCCGAGCCCGCCGAGGTGGTCGTGCGGGCCAGGGACATCGACGCGCCCGAGGTCCGCGACGCCCTCGCCGCGTTCAAGGACCGGGCGCTCTCCTCGGGCGCCTCGCGCGGCCCGGTCACCATCACGCTGCACGACGCGCAGAACGTCGCCCTGGTCTCCGTACCGCTGGTCGGCGGCTCGGACATGGACCGGGCTACGGACAGCCTGCTGAAGCTGCGCGACGAGGTGCGGCCCGCCACGCTGGGCAAGGTCGACGGCGTCCAGGCGCCGATCACCGGGAACGTCGCCGGCTCCCACGACTTCAACGACCAGTTGCTCGGCTCGGTCGTCCCGGTCTTCGCGTTCGTGGTCGTCTTCGCTTTCCTGCTGATGCTGGTGTCGTTCCGCTCGCTGACGGTGGCGATCACCTCGATCGCCCTCAACCTGCTGTCGGTGGGCGCGGCCTACGGCATCCTCGTCGCCGTCTTCCAGCACGGCTGGGGTGCCTCGCTGGTGGGCGCGCAGGGCGTCGGCGCGATCGTCACCTGGCTGCCGCTGTTCCTCTTCGTGATCCTGTTCGGACTGTCCATGGACTACCACGTGTTCGTGGTCTCCCGCATCCGCGAGGCGCGGCTGCGCGGCCGCAGTACCCGGGACGCGATCCAGCACGGCGTGGTCACCACGGCGGGCGTCGTCACCAGCGCCGCCGTCATCATGGTCGCCGTGTTCGGGATCTTCGGCACGCTGTCGATGCAGTCCATGAAGCAGATGGGCGTGGGTCTGGCCGCCGCCGTCCTCATCGACGCGACGGTCATCCGCGGTGTGCTGCTGCCGGCCGTGATGGCACTGCTCGGGGAGCGCAACTGGTACCTGCCGAAGTGGCTGCACCGGATGCCCGACCTCACGCACGACGAGTCGCCCGAGGCCGTCGCGCCGGCCGTGCGGGACGAGGGCGAGCCGCTGCGGGTGTGAGCCCGCCCCGGCACGCGGGGTCCGCCGGTCCGAGGGGGACCGACGGGCCCCGCCGCGTCGTGTGCCGCCCGGGTCAGCGCTGGTAGCGGGCCAGGACCAGGTTGCCGTCCCGTTCCAGGCGGTGGCGCAGCCCGCTCAGGCCGATCGCCCCGCTGTAGTACTCCTGGAGGGCGGGTGTGGCGACCTTGTCCTTCCACTCGGGGTAGCCGCGCACGGACTGGGCGGGCGCCGGGTACAGGTGGGCCGCCAGCGCGGTGCCGGTGGCCCAGCCGTTGTCGGCGGTGTGCAGGGCCGGGTCGCGCAGGGCGCTGGTGGCGGTGGGCAGCATCCAGTCGCCCAGTGCGAGGCGGACCATGTTGCGGGGCCGCAGCAGGAAGTCGACGAACGCGGCGGCCTCCTTCTTGTGGGGGCAGTCCTCGGCGATGGAGAGCGTCTGCGGGCTGACTCCCTGGGCGAGGCCGCCGGCGCCCGCCGGTGCGGGCAGTACCTGCCAGCGGAAGCCCTTCGGCGCCTGCTGGACGATCTGCTGGCGGTAGGAAAAGCCCAGCGGGACCATCGCGTACTTCCCGGCGAAGAGGCCCGGCAGGGTGTCCGAGCCGCCGCTGCCGAGCAGGGCGGCGGGCGCGCTGTGGTCGGTGCCGACCTGGTCGCGGACGGTGCGCGGCACGATCTCGTCGCCGGCCTCGAAGCGCACGCTCACCCTGCCGTCCGCGCCGCGGTGGAACAGCCGTCCGCCCGCCGACAGCGACAGGTTCAAGGTGGCGGAGACGGGCTCCTTCAGCGGCCAGGCGACGCCGTACCGGCCGGCGCCGCTGAGCTCGCGGGTGACCTGCCGGAACTCGGCCCAGCTCCACGGCCGCCGCGGGGTGGGGATGCGCACGCCGGACGCGCGCAGCCGGTCCGCGTCGGCGATCAGCACCCTGGGTTCCTGGAGGAACGGCACGCCGTACACGCCGTGCCCGAAGGTCGTCGTCTCCCAGCTGCGGCGCGGGATGTCGGAGCGCAGGCGGCCGGACAGCAGGCCGGTCAGGTCGGCGAGGTAGCCGCCGTAGGCGAAGTCCGCGAGGTCGTCGGAGGCGTCGTGGATGACGTCCGGGGCCTCACCGCCCTCGAAGGAGGTCAGCAGCTGGTCGTGGACGCTGTCCCAGCTGCCCTGCACGTACGCGACCCGGACGCCCCGGTGCGTGGCGTTCCACTCCCGCACCAGCTCCTTGTTGACGGCGACCGACTCCCGCTGCCAGGCCAGGGACTGGAAGCGCAGGGTGACCGGGCCGCCGTCGTCGCGGCCGCCCGGGGAGCAGCCCGCCAGGAGCAGCAGGAGCGCGAGGAGCGCCGTCGTCAAAGGTGTGCGCATCAGCTCTTCACCGCCCCGGTGAGCAGGCCGCCGGTGATCCGCCGCTGGATGAGCGCGAAGACGACGAGGGAGGGCAGCGTGGCCAGGGACGCGGCCGCCGCCAGCGGGCCCAGGTCGGCCGCGCCCTCCGCGCCGATGAAGTGGGTGAGGACGACCGGCAGGGTCTGTTTGCGCGGTGTCTTCAGCAGCACCAGCGCGAAGAAGAACTCGTTCCACGCGGTGACGAACGCGAACAGCGCCGTCGCCGTGATCCCGGGTGCCAGCAGCGGCGCCGTCACCGACACCAGCGTCCGCAGCCGTCCGGCCCCGTCGACGGCCGCCGCCTCCTCCAGCTCGGCCGGCACCGCGCGGACGTGTCCGACCAGCATCCACAGGGCGAACGGCAGCGCCCACACCACGTACACCAGCACCAGGCCGGCCTGGGAGTCGATCAGCCTGAGGTGCTTGAGCACCAGGAACAACGGGATGATCACCAGCACGAACGGGAAGGCCTGGCTGACGAGCACCCAGCCGGTGGCCGCCCGGGTCAGCGGCGAGCGGCGCCGGGCCATCACGTAGGCCATGGGGGTGGCGACCGTGACGGCGACGACGGCGGCCCCGAGCGCGGCGAGCAGGGAGTTGAGCGCTGCCCGGGCCAGCGGCTGTTCGCCGAAGGCCTGCCGGAAGTTGTCCAGGGTCGGGTGCGCGGGGATCCAGGTGGGGTGCAGACTGCCCAGCTCACGCGGTGACTTGAACGCGGTGGACAGCAGCCACAGGAACGGCAGGGCCAGGAACAGCAGGTAGGCGAGCAGCGCCGCGTACTGAGCGGCGCGGGTGCCGGTACGGGTCCTCATGCCGCGTCGCCTCCTCGCAGCCGGCCGGCCAGGAACACGGCGAGAAGCACCGAGATCACCGCCACCAGCACGCATCCCATCGCCGCCGCGTAGCCGAACTGGCCGTAGCGGAAGGCCTCTTCGTAGGCGAACAGCATGGGCAGCCGGGTGCGGCCGCCGGGTCCGCCGCCGGTGAGCACGTACACCAGGGCGAAGGAGTTGAGGTTCCAGATGAGGTTGAGGGCGGTGACGGCCACGGCGACCGGTCTGAGCGCCGGCCAGGTGACCGTGCGGAAGCGGCGCCAGGCGCCCGCGCCGTCCACCGCGGCCGCCTCGTGCAGTTCGCGCGGGGTGTTCTGCAGCCCGGCGAGCAGGGTGACCGTGGTCTGCGGCAGGCCGGCCCAGACGCCGACGACGAGGACGGCGGGCAGGGCGGTGCCCAGGTCGCTCAGCCAGTCCCGGCCGCCGCCGAGGCCGAGGTCGCGCAGTGTCTCGTTCAGGACACCGGCGTCCGGATGGTAGATCAGCCGCCACATGATGCCGACGACGACCTCCGGCATCGCCCACGGGACGATCGCCAGGGCCCGGGCGAGCCCGCGCAGCCGTAACTCCTCGTTGAGCAGCAGGGCCAGGCCCAGCGCCAGCAGGAACTGGGGCACGGTCACCCCGGCCGCCCACGCCAGGCCGATCCGGAAGGACTCCCAGAACAGCGTGTCGTGCAGCAGGTCGCGGAAGTTGAGGACGCCGGTCCACCGGGTGGGCGCGGTGCGGCCCGACTGGGCGTCGGTGAACGCCAGCCAGATCCCGTACAGCAGGGGGCCGACGCTCAGCACCAGGATCGGGATCAGCGCGGGCAGCACCAGGAACCAGACGCCGGGAGCGGGAGCGCGCCCCGGCCCGCGAGACGTCCGGCCCGGATGGGCGGTGCGGGTCGCCAGTGCCATGGAAACCTCCCCCGTCGCGTGGCCCGGGTGGGCCTGGTCATGGTCGTGAAGGCGGCGGGCCGCGTCAAGGCGTCCCGCGGTCCCGCGGGTGCGGCGACCTGTGCGGATGCGAGACTGGCCGCGGGAGCGGCGCGAACCCGGCGCCGACCGGGGAGTCGACGACGGAGGCGGACGGATGGACGAGGCACGCGCGCGGGACGTACTGGCGGCGGCCGGGGTGCTGCCCGGCCCGGCCGGGGACGCGCGGCTGCTCGCCCTGGGCGAGAACGCGGTGTTCGCCGCCGGTGACCTGGTCGTCAAGGTGGGCCGCGACGCGGAGCTGCTGGAGCGGGCCCGGCGGGAGCTGGCGATCGCCGGCTGGCTGGCCGGGGCCGGTGTACCGGCGGTGCGGGCGGCCGGCGCGGAGGCGCTGCTGGTCGAGGGGCACCCGGTGACGGTGTGGCACCGCCTGCCCGACGCCGTACGGCCGGCCGAACCCCGGGACCTGGCCGCGCTGCTGCGGACCGTGCACGCGCTGGAGGCGCCCCCCTTCGCCCTGCCGCCCCGCGACCTGCTGGGCGGTGTGGAACGCTGGCTGCGCCTCGCGGGCGACGCCGTCGATCCCGCGGACGCCGCCTATCTGCGCGCGCGCCGGGACGGCTTCGCGGCGGCCGCGGCCGCGCTGACGCCCCGTCTGACGCCGGGCCCGATCCACGGCGACGCGCTGCCGCGCAATGTGCACGTCGGCCCCGACGGCCCGGTCCTGGTGGACCTGGAGACGGTCTCCGCCGATCTGCGCGAGCACGATCTGGTGGTCATGGCCCTGTCCCGGGACCGCTACGGCCTGTCCGCCGAGGCCTACGACTCCTTCACCGCGGCCTACGGCTGGGACGTGCGCGAGTGGGAGGGCGCCCCGGTGCTGCGCGGCGCCCGAGAGACGGCCAGCTGCGCCTGGGTGGCCCAGCACGCCCCGGCCAACCCGAAGGCACTGGCCGAGTTCCGCCGCCGGGTGGCGTCGCTGCGGGACGGGGACGAGACGGTGCGCTGGTACCCCTTCTGAGGCGGGGCCGCGCCGCGGTCCGGTCCGGCGGGGCGGGGCGCGGTCAGCCGCGCGGGGAGCGGACCCGGTCGGCCGCCTGCTCCCGCAGCGGCCACCGCCCGTCCACCGCCGCCGTGGCGTCGCCCTTGCGGCGCAGGAAGTCCTGGAAGTCCGCCGCCCAGGACGCGTACCACTCGATCTGGCGCCGGTGCAGCAGCGCCGGGCCGAGGGCCGCGACCTTCGGGTGGCGGTCGGCTATCGCACCGGCCAGGCGGGCCGCGGCGAGGGCGTCGGCGCCGGCGTCGTGGGCCGCGTCGAGCCGGATACCGTACTCGGCGCAGACCGCTTCGAGGTTGCGTTTGCCCGGGCGGCGGCGGTCCACCCAGCGGTCGATGGTGTAGGGGTCGACGACCGGGGCGGGGGCGAGGCCGCCGAGGCGGTCGGCGAGGGACGGCAGTCCGTGGCGGCGCAGCTCGGCGGAGAGCAGGGTGAGGTCGAAGGCCGCGTTGTAGGCGACGACGGGGACGCCCGTGCGCCAGTAGCCGGCCAGGACGTCGGCGAGGGCGTCGGCGACCTGGTCGGCGGGCCGGCCCTCGCTCACCGCGCGTTCGTTGCTGATGCCGTGCACGGCGACCGCCTCGGCCGGGATCGGCACGCCCGGGTCGGCCAGCCACTCCCTGCGGCCCAGCGGCTGCCCGGCCCGGACCTCGATCACGGCTCCCGTGACGATGCGTGCCTCGAACGGGTCGGTGCCCGTGGTCTCCAGGTCGAAGCCGACGAGCAGCTCCCGGTGCCAGCCCATGGGCGGCCCCCCTTCTCGGTGGTGCGTTCCCCCGGTGATCTCAAGTGGTCCCACCCTCGCACGCGCCACTGACAATCCGGGGTCCGCGGCCCGACCGCTCTCGGGACAGACCGGACCAGATCGACATCGCGAGCACGACGGTCAGAGCGTCAGGGAAGGGGCCTTTCAGGACACCGGGCGTGAATCCGCCCAGGCCTGCTCGAACTCCTCGCGGTAGGTGGGGAAGAGGCCCGCTTCGGAGGTGTCGCCCGACCTGACCAGCCGGCTGCCGCCGCGCAGCACCAGCACCGGCGACTCCATGCCGCGCGCCGCGCGCAGGTAGGACTGCACGACGCCCACCCCGTCGGCGCCGTCCCCGTCCACCAGGTAGGCGGTGCAGCGGGGGGTGTCGTCGTAGACCTGGATCTCGAAGGCGCCGGGGTCGCGCAGCCGGGAGCGCACCCGGCGCATGTGCAGGATGTTCATCTCCACGGCGCGGCTCAGCTCGCCCCGTTTCATGCCCAGCTCGCGCTCACGGCGCTTGACCGCGCTGGAGGCCGGGTTGAGGAAGAGCAGCCGCACCCGGCAGCCGCCCTCGGCGAGCCGGACCAGGCGCCGGCCGGAGAAGTTCTGCACCAGCAGGGTGAGGCCGATGCCGATCGCGTCGAGGCGGCGGGCGCCGCCGAAGATGTCCTCGGCCGGGAACTGCCGCAGCAGCCTGACCCGGTCGGAGTGCACCGCGACCACGTCCGCGTACCGGTCGCCGACCAGGTCCTCGACCGCGTCGACGGGCAGCCGGCGCGAGGGCACGTCACCACCGGCGCCCAGCATCTCCAGCAGCCGGGCCGAGGCCCGCTCGGCCTGGTTCAGCACGGCCTCGGACAGCGCCCGGTTGCGGGAGACGACGTTGCGGGTCACCTCCAGCTCGTCCAGGGCGAGTTCGAGGTCCCGGCGCTCGTCGAGGTACGGCTCGAAGCACGGCCAGTGCTGCACGATCAGCTCGCGCAGCTGCGGCAGTGTGAGGAAGCTGAGCACGTTGTCGTCGGCCGGGTCCAGCAGGTAGCCCTTGCGGCGGCTGACCTCGCGCACGGCGACCGCGCGCTGCACCCACTCCTGTCCGGCGGGCCCGGCCGCGGCGACCACCCAGTCGTCGCCGTGCACGGGTTCGTAGACGGGCCGCAGGACGGCGGCCACGACCGTGCGCAGCCGCTGTTCGACGAGGTTCAGCCAGATGTAGGCCCGGCCGGCCCGCTGGGCGCGGGTGCGCACCTCGAGCCAGGCGTCGGTGTCCCAGTCCAGTTCCGGTCCGATGGAACCCGCCGCGTCCATCGGCCGCGCCAGGGACACCGCGCCGGGCGGGACGTCCGTGGAGTTCCCCTCGTGACCGTCGTCACCAGGGGGCAGCTCCAGCCCTCCCGAGCCCACCCGCGCACCGCCTTCCGCTCCCCCGGGTCATCCCCGTCCCAACGATCAAGGAAGGGTACTCCGGGAGCGGTCGGCGGTGCAGCCCGATGGACAGGGTCGTCGCGTCAACTACGCGGCCGCCAGTGGCCGTTCTGGGACGACAGCTCGTCCGGAGTGAGCGGATTCATAGCCGTGACGTCGCGCGGGGCGATGGCGAACCCCTGCCAGTGCACGGGCATGGGCTGCTGGTCCTCGTCGCGGGCGATGTGGTGGAAGCCCACGTTCATCCAGATCACCGGGTGGGTGAGGGTCTGCCCGTCGACCCACTTGTCCACGGATTTGCCCGCCCCGGCCGGGCAGGCGCCGGGGTTGTTGCTGGCGAACTGCTCGCACTTGTTGTACTCGGTGACGTACACGTCGTGCTTGGTGAAACTGCGGCCCGGGTAGCGGGTGGTGGGGCCGGGGACGATCTCGTACGAACGCGCGTGCCCGTCCTTGTTCTTGCCGGTGGCGCTGACCACCCGCCACCAGCGGTAGGTCTTGGCGTCGCCGGCGAGTTCCTTGGTGACCTTGGTGCGGGTGGTCCTGTTGGTGGGCGCCTCCTGGCCGCGGGCGGGCGCGGTGACGGCCGAGTCGTACTGCTCGACCTTCGTCCTGGAGGAGCCGTCCAGGCCGAAGTCCAGCCGCCAGAAGACGTTGTGGCTGTGGCTGGTGGCGTACGCCTTGGCGCCCTTGCCGATGGGCCAGCCGCGGCCGTCGCCGGCGTCGTAGTCGTCGTAGGAGAGGCTGCCGGTGGCGCCGACGTTCATGGTGACCGTGCCGTCGTCCTGGAAGCGCCACTCGGTCATGTACTCGTACCAGCCGACCTGGTTGACGGTGTAGACGAGCAGGTCCTTGCCCTGGGCCTGGAACACCTTGTTCGCGGTGTCGCCCTGCATGCGGTAGGCGTGGCCGCGGGAACGGGTGGTGGTGCACAGGCCGTTGACGTCCGGGTGCTGCGGGTCCCAGGCGTCCGGTACGCGCACGGTCCTGATGGTGCCGCCGGGGCACTCGCCGGGCGCCAGGTTGACCAGGCCCTGGGCGAAGCCGAAGCCCGTCAGGTCGTCGTACTCGACGCTGCCGTCGTCGTAGGGCACGTCGATCTGGGCGAGCCGGGCGCTGTTGAGGACCTTGATCGGCTGGGCCTCGCCCTTGGGCTGGTAGGAGATCTTCTCCAGCACCAGTCCGGCCTTGCTGTCGTAGCGCCAGCACATCCGCCAGGTGGTGCCGCTGGAGAGCTTCTGCTCGATGCGGTAGGCGGCACTGCAGTCGGCGGCGGCCGCGGTGGCGGTCCGCGGCTGGGCGGCGGCCGGTCCGGCGCCCGCGGTGGCGCCGGCGGCGAGCGCGGCCAGGGTGACGCCGACGGCCGCCCGCGAGCGGGCCCGGCGGGGCCGGAGGTCGCTGGTTGAGCACTTCACGCGCATGGAAAGGTGACTCCCCTTGCAGGAGGTACGGGTTCGGAAGGTGGCGGGCGGGCTGCTCAGCCGCGGTCGAGCCGGGCGACCTTGCGGGCGCTCAGGTCGACGATCAGCGACCGGGCGTCGATCCAGGGCCCGTTCTTGATCTTCGGGAACAGCCGCACGCACCGGTGTTCGCCGCACGCGTCGAGGACGGCGGGCTGCGCGCCGGGGGCGGCCCGGTAGACCGCGCCGTTGAGCAGCAGCTGGTCCGGCGAGGTCAGCTCCTTGCCGGTGGCGTCCCGGTAGTCGGCCTTGAGGTCCGCGCCCAGCGGGTCGGCGATCAGCAGCCGGGCCGCCTCGGCGTTCTCGGCGCGGCTGAACGGCGGCTGCACGCCGTGCTGGTAGCCGGTGCGGACCACCTTGCCGGTGGTGAGGTCGACCGTCCGGGTGATGAGCCGGTCGCCGTGGTAGTCGTAGAACGTCACGTCCGCCCGTCGCGGCGCGTCCGGGTCGTCCACCTCGCCCGGCTCCGGGTCGGCGAGGTCGACGCTCAGCCGCTGCGGGCCGCGGTCGCCGTCGACGCCCTCGCCGGAGGCGAGCAGCTGCCGATTCAGGGCGATCCTGCCGACCCGGTCGATCTCGTCGTCGGTCAGCGGGTCGCGGCCCGTCCCCTCGGCTCCCTCGGCCGGCGCCCCCTCGACGACGCCCGGCCGGACCGGGTCCTGCCCCTGGCCCGCCTGTCCCTGCGCGGCCCGGGTCCCGGCGGTGCCGCTCCCCGTCCCGCTTCCGCCCGTCTCTCCCGCCCCGGCCGTGCCGGGCAGCGTGATCCCCACCATGACGGCGGTGGCGGCCACCGCGATGGCGGTGCCGGCCACCACCTTGCCCAGATGGCGGTGCACTGTGTCGCGCACTGAATTCCCCCTGCTCCCCCCGCTTCCCCGGGAGTGCGATCGGCCCCATTGGTTCGGCGCACAGCGGGTACACGCTCCGCTGTATGCACTGGTCGACCGGTAAGAGGGGCCCGCCTCACAGGAGGTTGCCTCACTTTCCGGAAGACTCGGGACCAAGCCGTCCCCAGCGGGGCGTCACACCTGGAAGAGTCGTGTCCATGCAGGTCTGGCCTGGAGAGGCGTATCCGCTCGGTGCCACGTACGACGGCGCCGGAACCAACTTCGCGGTCTTCACCGAAGCCGCGGACCGAGTAGAGCTGTGTCTGTTGCACGACGACGGCTCGGAGACGGCGGTGGAACTCCGCGAGAGCGACGCGTTCGTCCGGCACGCGTACCTGCCGGGCGTGATGCCCGGACAGCGGTACGGGTTCCGGGTACACGGACCCTACGACCCCGCGCGCGGGCTGCGCTGCAACTCGTCGAAGCTGCTGCTCGACCCGTACGCGAAGGCGGTCAGCGGGTCGATCCGCTGGGGCGAGGAGGTGTACGGCTACCACTTCGGCGCGCCCGACAAGCGCAACGACCTGGACTCGGCGCCGCACACCATGACCTCGGTGGTCATCAACCCCTACTTCGACTGGGGGGACGACCGGCGTCCGCGGACCGAGTACCACCGCACCGTGATCTACGAGGCCCATGTGAAGGGCCTGACGATGCGCCACCCGGGGCTGCCCGAGGAGCTGCGCGGCACCTACGCGGCGCTCGCCCACCCGGCGATCATCGAGCACCTGACCGAGCTGGGCGTCACGGCCCTGGAGCTGATGCCCGTACACCAGTTCGTCAACGACCACCGGCTGGTCGACATGGGGCTGAACAACTACTGGGGCTACAACACCATCGGCTTCTTCGCCCCGCACAACGCGTACGCCTCCTGGGGCGACCGCGGCCAGCAGGTCCTGGAGTTCAAGTCGGCGGTCCGGGCGCTGCACGAGGCCGGGATCGAGGTCATCCTGGACGTGGTCTACAACCACACCGCCGAGGGCAACCACCTGGGCCCGACGCTGTCCTTCAAGGGCATCGACAACCCGCAGTACTACCGGCTCACGGACGATCCGCGGTACTACATGGACACCACCGGCACCGGTAACTCGCTGCTCATGCGGTCCCCGCACGTCCTCCAGCTGATCATGGACTCGCTGCGGTACTGGGTCACCGAGATGCACGTCGACGGCTTCCGCTTCGACCTCGCGGCGACCCTGGCCCGGCAGTTCCACGAGGTGGACCGGCTGTCGTCGTTCTTCGACCTGGTGCAGCAGGACCCGGTGGTCTCCCAGGTGAAGCTGATCGCCGAGCCGTGGGACGTGGGCGAGGGCGGCTACCAGGTGGGCAACTTCCCGCCGCTGTGGACGGAGTGGAACGGCAAGTACCGGGACACCGTCCGCGACCTGTGGCGGGGCGAGCCGCGCGCGCTCGCGGAGTTCGCCTCCCGGCTGACCGGCTCCTCCGACCTCTACCAGGACGACGGGCGCCGCCCGCTGGCCTCGATCAACTTCGTCACCTGCCACGACGGGTTCACCCTGCACGACCTGGTGGCCTACAACGACAAGCACAACGACGCCAACGGGGAGGACAACCGGGACGGCGAGAGCCACAACCGCTCCTGGAACTGCGGGGCGGAGGGCGACACCGACGACCCCGGGGTACGGCGGCTGCGCGCCCGGCAGATGCGCAACTTCATCGCCACGCTGATGCTGTCCCAGGGCGTGCCGATGATCAGCCACGGCGACGAGTTCGCCCGCACCCAGCGCGGCAACAACAACGCCTACTGCCAGGACAACGAGCTGTCCTGGGTGGCCTGGCCGGGCACCGACGGGGTCGGCGAGGACCTGCTGGAGTTCACGCGCGCGATGGTGTGGCTGCGCCGGGACCACCCGGTCTTCCGCCGCCGCCGCTTCTTCCACGGGCGCCTGGTCGAGGGCGCCCACGACGAGCTGTCGGACATCGCCTGGTTCACCCCCGAGGGCGGGGAGATGACCCAGCAGGACTGGGACTCGGCGTCGGCGCTGACGGTGTTCCTCAACGGCAACGCCATCTCGGAGCCCGGCCCGCGCGGGGAGCACATCGGGGACGACTCGTTCCTGCTGATGTTCAACGCCTCTCCCGAGCCGCTGGAGTTCGTGGTGCCGGTCGACCACGGCCGGCAGTGGCAGGTGGTCGTCGACACCGCCCGGGAGGAGGGCGTGCCGCCCGGCACGGGACCCAAGGTCCAGGCCGGCGAGCGCCTCACCCTGCCGGACCGCAGCCTCACCGTGCTCCAGCGGCCGGTCTGAGGCGGCACCGGCCCCGGCGGCAGGACCGGCCACAGGAGCCGGGAGCGGACCGGTGGCCGGGCCGGTGACGGGATTCGTCCGGCGCGGTGCGCGAGCCGCGCCGCGCCGGACGGGTCCGCGCCCGCCGCCGAGGCCCGCCCGGCCGGCCGGCCGGGCGGGCCTCGGCGGGTACGCCGGACGGGTGAGCCGGGCCGCTCGGTCCCCGGGACCGGCGGCCGGTCCCGGGCACCCGGTCACGTCCGTACGGACCCGGGTGACACGAAAGCCGGCGGGGTGGGTACCTAGGTTCCCATGACGACTGAGCGACCCGGCCCGGCGGTGCCGACGGCCACCTACCGGCTCCAGCTGCAGCCCCAGTTCCCGTTCTCCGCCGCCGCGGCGGCCGTCCCCTACCTGGCGTCGCTCGGCGTCTCGCACGTGCACCTGTCCCCCGTGCTGGAGTCCGTGCCCGGCTCCGTGCACGGCTACGACGTGGTCGACCCCACCCGGGTGCGCGAGGAGCTGGGCGGCGAGGAGGGGCTGCGCGCGCTGGCGCGCACCGCGCGGGAGCACGGCCTGGGACTGGTGCTGGACATCGTCCCCAACCACATGGCCATGGCGCCCCGCCACAACCCCGTGCTGTGGGAGGTCCTGCGCGAGGGCCCCACGTCACCGTACGCGCGCTGGTTCGACATCGACTGGGAGGCACAGGGCGGGCAGCTGCTGCTGCCGGTGCTGGGCGGTCCGGTCGGCGCCGAACTGGAGCACCTGCGCGTCGACGGCGGCGTCCTGCGCTACCACGACCACGCCTTCCCGCTGCGCGCGGGCACCGAGGACCTGCCGCTGCCCCGGCTGCTGGACGCCCAGTGGTACCGCCCGGTGTGGTGGCGGCTGGCCCGCACCGAGCTGAACTACCGGCGCTTCTTCAGCATCTCGGAGCTGATCGGCGTACGCGTGGAGGACCCGGAGGTGTTCGAGGCCACCCACGCCAAGGTGCTCCAGCTGCTGCGCGAGGGCGTGGTGGACGGGCTGCGCGTCGACCACCCGGACGGGCTCGCCGACCCCGAGGGCTATCTGCGGCGGCTGCACGCGGCGACCGGCGGCCGCTGGACGGTCGTGGAGAAGATCCTCGCCGACCACGAGCACCTGCCGGCCTCCTGGCCGGTCGCCGGCACCACCGGCTACGACGCCCTGCGGCACGTCGACGGCGTGTTCGCCGACTCCGCGGGCGCGGCGGACCTGCTCGGGCACTACCGCGCGTTCGCGGCCCCGCAGACCGACCGGGGCGGGGACTGGGCGGCGACGGCCCGGCGGGCGGCGTACAAGGTGCTCACCCACGAGCTGTACGCGGAGGTGGAGCGGCTGACCCGGGTGGCCGCCCGGCTGTGCGCCCACTCGCCGGAGCCGGCGCTGCGCGACCGGGCCCCCTGGGCGCTGCGCACGGCCCTGGAGGAGCTGCTGGTGCGGCTGCGCGTGTACCGGCCCTACGCCTCGGGGGACGTGGCCGCCGTCGTCACCGAGGAGGCCGCCGAGGAGGCCCGCCGGGCCTTCCTGGTGCCCGAGGAGGCGGGCGCGGTGGACGTGGTGCGCGCCCTGCTGGTCGGCACGCCCGGGGACGAGTCCGCCGAGGACGGGCCTGAGCGGGCCGAGCTGCGGGCGCGGTTCGCGCAGACGGCGTCGGCGCTGCGCGCCAAGTCGGTGGAGGACACCGCGTTCTACCGCTACGTGCCGCTGCTGTCGGCGACCGAGGTGGGCGGCGAGCCGGGCAGCCCGGCCGTGTCCCCCGAGGACTTCCACGCGTACTGCGCGCGCGTGCAGCGCGACTGGCCGGCCACCGGCACCGTCGTCTCCACCCACGACACCAAGCGCAGCGCCGACGTGCGGGCGGCGCTGTCCGTGCTGACCCAGGTCCCGGGGCGCTGGGCGGAGCTGCTCGCCGAGGTGACCCGCGACGAGGCGGACGTGCCGGACGGACAGCTGGCCTGGGCCGCCTGGCAGACGGTGTTCGGGCTGGGCCCGGCGGAGGAGGAGCGGGTCCAGCAGGCGCTGCTCAAGCACGTGCGCGAGGCGGGCATGTACACCAGCTGGACGGAGCAGGAGCCGCCGTACGAGGAGGCGGTGGCCGCCTTCGTCGCGGCGGGGCCGTGCGGGCCCTCGAGCGAGCGCGTGGCCGCCTTCCGCAAGTCGGTGGAGGGGCACGTCCGGGCGAACGTCCTGGGCACCGCGCTGGTCCATCTGACGATGCCCGGCGTGCCCGACGTGTACCAGGGCACCGAGGGCGAGTACCGGGCGCTGGTGGACCCGGACAACCGGCGTCCGGTGTCCTTCCCGCCCGAGGTGCCGGGCGAGAAGGACGCGGTGACGGCGGCGGCCCTGCGGCTGCGCGCCCGGCGGCCCGCCGCCTTCGGCCCGGCGGCGACGTACGCGCCGCTGGCCGCCGAGGGCCCGGCCGCCGGGCACTGCCTGGCGTTCGCGCGCTCGGGCGAGGCGGTCACGGCGGTCACCCGCCTGTCGGTGCGGCTCGCGGAGGCGGGCGGCTGGGGGGACACCCGGCTGCCGCTGCCGCCCGGCCGGTGGGCCGACGCCCTCGCGCCGGGGCGGGAGTTCACCGGGCACGCGCGCCTGGCGGACCTCTTCGAGCGGCTGCCCGTGGCGCTGCTGGAGCGGGTCGGCGACGGCGCCTGACGCGGCCGGCCGCGGGCGCGGTGCTCAGCGCAGCCGCACCGGCAGCGCCCGGGGCGCCCCGGCGGACAGCTCCGCGCGGGCGGCCCGGGCGCCCGCCCCGGGGAGCAGCACCGGCGCCGCCTCCAGCAGGGCGTGCAGGCCGTGCACGGCGGTCAGACGGGCCGTCAGGGCCGCCGGGCCCGCCTCGCCGTGCTCCCCGGCGGTGAGCGGCCCCAGGGGCGCCGGGTCGGCGCGGAAGGCGTCGTAGCGGTCGGGGTCGGCGTACCGCGCCGGGTCGCGGCCTGCGGCGCCGAGCAGGCAGGCCACGGTGGCGCCCGCGGGTATGCGGCCCACGGGGCGGGCGGCCCGGCGCAGCACGACGTGCAGCGGCGGGTCGCGGCGCAGCGACTCCGCCCACGCCCCGGCCGCCAGCTCCGGGCGGGCCCGGACGGCGGCCAGCTGGCGGGGGTGGGCGACGAGGCTGGCGAGGAAGGACGCGAGCGCCGCGGCCGTGGTCGCCGCACCGCCGAGCAGGGCGCGGGCCGACGCCGTCACGCTCTCGTCGGACGGCCGCGCGCCGTCCGCCCGCCGTGCGCACAGCGCGGACAGCACGTCGCTGCCGGGATGGGCACGGCGGCGGGCCACCAGGGGCCGCAGGAACGCGTCGAGGTCCGGCGCCGGGCCTGCGGGGTGCCCGCCGTGACCCGGGACACCGGGACCGGCGCGGCACCAGCGGTGCACGCGCGCGGTGTGCTCGTACGACAGCCCGAGCGCGGCCGCGGCCGTGGCGGCGGGCAGCCAGTCGCAGAACTCGGTGACCAGGTCGGCCTCGTCGCGGGCGGCCAGGCGGCGCGCCAGGACGTGGGCGGCGCGGCGCACGGCGGCCGTGAGCGCGGCGAGCACGGGGGCGTCCAGGGCCGCGTGGGCCGCCGGTGGGGTCCCGGTGACGGGCACCAGCCGGGGGTCCGCGAGGGCGGCGCGGACATCGGCGTACCGGCTGACCAGCCAGGCGCCGAACGGCTCGTCGTAGACCAGCGGGAAGTGGGTGCGCAGGGCGCGGTAGAGCGGGTGGGGGTCGGGGCCCGCGGCGGCGAGACTGGGCGGCGGCACGGGTGGCGGCGCGACCGCTCCCGCGGTCCGCGTGGTCGGCACACCGGTGAGACACAGCACCGCGGGCTCCAGGACGGTCGTGCGCGAGCGCGGCCCGTCGTCCGCGCGCGTGGCTGTCCCCAGCCGACCACCGCCGCACGCGCGGCGCAGTCCTCGTACGCCCGGACGGGTGACGCGGCCGCCGCGGGCACCGGCCAGGTGGCGGGCGGGAGGTCCACTAACGCGGCAGGCACCGGACCCCCGGGTCTCTCACGTGCCGAGTACTTGACAGTTCACCTACGCCGTGCGGGACTGGGAGGGCGAAGCCAGGCGGACATGACGGGGGTGAGTCCGTTGCCGGAGTCGCGTTATCCCAGCGTGCCCGAACTCGTCGCGTCCGCACGGGCGCTGACGGCCCGGGAACCCGGACTGTGCACGCTGCGGCAGGTGGGCGTCTCCCGGGCCGGGCGGCCGCTGCACCTGCTGTCCGTGGGACACGCCCGGCGCGCGGTGCTGGTGGTCGCCGGCGCCCACGCCAACGAGCCGGCCGGCGGCTCCGCCCTCCGTTCGCTCGCCGAGCGCGTGCTGGGCGGCGGGCAGCTGCGGGCGGACACCGCCTGGCACTTCCTGCTGTGCGCGGACCCCGACGGGGCCAGCCTGCACGTCACCCCGGCGCCGCGCAGCCTCCTCGACTACCACCTCGGCTTCTACCGGCCGGCCGGCGCCGAGCAGCCGGAGTGGTCGCCCGCGGTGCTGCCCCCGGACCGCCTGCCGCCCGAGACCCGCGCCCTGACCGGTGTCATCGACGAACTGCGCCCCTACCTCCAGGTGACGCTGCACGGCACCGACCTGGGCGGCAGCTGGGTGCAGCTGACCAAGGACGTGCCGGGGCTCGCCGAGCCGTTCGCGAAGTCCGCCGCCGAGCTGCACATCCCGGTGGAGACGGGCGCCTCGGACGCCGCGGGCTGGCCGGCCTCGGGCCCCGGGGTGCACGTCATGCCGGGGCCGGGGTCGGACGCGGCGTACCCGAGCCTGCCGGACGACGCCCGGCGCAGCACCTGGTACCACGCGCACCGCTACGGCGGGCTGACCGCGGTGGTGGAGGTCCCGATGTGGGCCAGCGACCTGGTGGACGACCCCGCGCCGCATCCGGCACCGGCGGCGGCGATGCGCGGCCTGGCGCGCCGTCTGCTGCGCGACGCCTGCCGGGTCGAGCAGGTGCTCGCCGAGGCGCTGCCCCGGCTGGACGGGGCGGAGGGGCCGTTGCTGCGGGCCGCCCGGTGGGCGCTCGGGCTGATGCCGGGCCTGGCGGCGGACTGGGCGTGCACCCGGCCGGCCGGCACGACGATGGCGTACGTGGGCAGCGTGGACGCCTTCGGGCGGCGGCTGCCGCTGCGGGCGGCGGCGATGCTGCTGCGGGTCCTGCGGGAGGCGGACGACCGGGCGGCTCCCCGCCTGGAACGGCTCGTCGCCTGCTGGTGCGACTCCTTCGCGGAGCGGTTCGGGGCCCGCTGGGTGCCCCTGGAGCACCAGGTGGAACACCAGTGCCGCACGGTGCTCGCCACCGCCCGGCACGCCCGGGACCGGGCGGCGTAGGACCGCGCCGGCCCCCGGAGCGGCGACCGTGCTCCGCCCCGGGGCCGCCCGGGCGCCGTCCGCGGGGTGTCAGGCGTCCAGGGCGAACACCGAACCGGTGCGGGCCTCCATCACGCACGCACTGGAGAACGTCTCGGTGTAGGAGACCGGACGCCCGTTCCACCGCCCGCGCGCGTGGGCGGTCACCGGCGCGTAGATCGACGGGCAGACGGCGTCGCGGTGGACCGGGATGCCGGCGATGTCGCCGCCCGAGGTGGCGAGTTCACTGCACGCCTGGGCCGCGCGGGCGTGGCCCAGGGGCGGGTCGCACAGCAGGAGGGTGCCCCGGGTGTCGCTGGAACGGGTGTCGCCGCGGGCGACGGTGACGTAGAGCCAGTCTCCGGAGTGGGCGGGCCGGGAGGATGCGGCCTGGGCGGAACCGGCGGTGAGGAGGGAGGCGGCCGCCAGCAGGGCGCCCGCCGCGGCTGTCGCTCGGGTGAGGTGCGTCATTCCCGGTGCATCGGCACGGCGGCCCCGGCGCTCCAGCCCGACTCACCCGAACGGGAGCGTACGCGCGCGTGCCGCTGCGCCAGCTCGAAGGCGCTCAGGACGACGCGCGCCTGGTACTCGGCCTGGCGGGCGACCGGGATCCAGCGGGCGCCGAAGCCGTCACGGTAGTCCGCGCACCAGGTGTCGATGAGCCGGTCGAGGTCGGGCAGGGCGCCCGCCGGGCCGGGTCCGGCGCCGCGCACCAGCCGGTGCAGCAGTCCGGCGGTGCGCAGGGCCAGCCGGCGCCCGGCTATGCGCAGGGCGGCCAGATGGCCGGTGGTGAGCGCGGGCAGCGGGCGGCCCCGGCCGTCGTCGGTGTCGGGGTCCCAGGCGTCGGCGAGGCCGGGGCAGACCAGCAGGTAGTCGTCGACCGGCGCGAGCAGCGCGGCCGCGTCCGGTACGGCGGCCAGCCGGGGCCTGACCCGGGCGAGGACGCCGGTCAGCAGCCGGGTGTCGGCGCGCAGCCCGCGGCTGACGGCCCGCAGCACCGCGTCGGGGTCGGCCGGCGGTGAGCCGTCCTCCACGGCGGCCACGCCCCACATCGGCGCCTCCACCACGGCGGTCAGGGTGCCGTGCCGGCAGGGGTGGAACCAGGTGGACTCGACGGCCGCCTCGGTGATGGCCGCGGCCAGGTCGCCGCGGCGCGGCGGCGGGATGCGGTAGACGGCGGGCTGCAGCGCCGGCCAGTACAGGGTGTCGTAGGCGCCGAGTTCGCGGGGGATGCCGAGGCGGGCCGCGGTGTGCGCGACGCGCCGGGCGAGGCCGGGCAGGTCACGGGTCAGCTCGACGAAGCCGCCGCCCACGTCGACGCCGTGCAGCGAGCACTGCAGCACCGGCCGCAGCTCGTCCTGGAGGTCGAGCAGGGCCCGGGTCTCCGGCAGGGCGGCGGCCGCCGCGCCCTGGGGCAGCCACTCGGGCTGCTCCAGGAAACCGGGCCGGAAGAAGTTCCGGAAGTAGTGGCCGAGAGTGTACGGCCCGGCCAGCCACTCCTCGTTGCGCCGGGAGCCGTCCGGGTCGAGGCACAGCAGCAGGTTCCAGGTGGTGTCGGCACCCTCGGTGAGCCGGGGGTCGGCGAGGGCGCGTTCGGCCAGCCGCAGCACGGTGGCGCCGCCGACCGGCTCGTTGGCGTGCGGACCGGCGACGACGAGCGTGTGGCGGCTGCCGTGACCGACGGAGAGCAGCCACAGGGGCGTGCCCGCGCGGGACGTCCCGACCCGGCGCAGCCGGGCGTCGCGGGGACGGCGGGCGACCAGCGCGGCCGCCCGGGTGCCCAGTTCGTCCACGGACGGGTAGCGCGGGAGTGGCGGCAGGGCACACCTCCACGATGCGGCGCCGTCGGTTCACCTGGTGTGTCTGGTGTACGCACAGTCAGTCACGACTTGTGGGGTACGTCAACACCGCCTCTGACAGCGCCTTTTCGACCACATCAGCTTTCCGCGAGCCGGAAGACCACCTGTCCGAAGGAGACCTGGTCGCCCTCGCGGACCACGGCCGCGCCGGTCACCCGGCGGCCGTTGACCGTGGTGCCGTTGGTCGAGCCGAGGTCCCTGAGCACCCACATGCCGCCCTGGCGGCCGAGTTCGGCGTGCACCCGGGAGACCGTCTCGTGGTTCAGCCGCAGCCCGCTGGCGGGGTCGCGGCCGATGCGCAGCGCGTGGCCGGCGCCCGGGTGCGGCAGCAGCAGCTTGGGCAGCCGTTCGGCCCGCCAGGCCCGGCGCAGCCGTACCGTGAAGCCCGAGACGGCCTCGACGCCGCCGAACAGCGCGCGCGAGAAGCGGTTCTCCTGGCGCAGGTCGGCCGTGAGGACGGCGAGGTCCTCGGCGCGGCGGGCGGCGAGCGCGAGTTCCATGCGGCGCACGAAGGTGTCGTGGGAGAGGCGGCCCAGGGCGGCGCCGTCACGCAGCACCCGCAGCGCCTTGTCCCGCTCCGCGTCGGAGACCCGCGCGGGGTACGTGGGGAACTCGAAGGACGACGTCACGTCGGTGATTGTCGGTCAGCGGACCGCGGGGTGTCCAGAAGACGGGGAAACCGTGCCCACGCGCGCGTGCGTCCCGCGACACCTGCGGGGAAAGACGATATCGGGCGCCGGAACGATCTCGTTCACGGCACGATGGACGAGCTACATACCGGTGAGCAGACGAAGGGGAACCGTCCGTGCAGTTCGAGGTGTGGGCACCGGAGGCGGAGCGTGTGACGCTCCATTGCGACGGCGGTACGCGCGCGTTGGCGCGCGACCCGGGCCGGGATGGCTGGTGGACCGGGGAGGCGGAGGCGCGGGACGGCACGCGCTACGGGTTCGCGCTGGACGACGGTCCCGTGCTGCCGGACCCGCGTTCGCGCCGGCAGCCCGACGGCCCGGACGGACTGAGCGCCGTGGTGGATCACGGGCGGTACGCGTGGCGTGCCGCCGCGCCCGGGCGGCCGCTGCCGGGCGCGGTGCTGTACGAGCTGCACGTGGGCACCTACACCCGCGAGGGCACCCTGGACGCGGCCGCCGGCCGGCTGGAGCACCTGGTGGAACTGGGCGTCACCCATGTGCAGTTGATGCCGCTGTGCCCCTTCCCGGGCCGGCACGGCTGGGGGTACGAGGGGGTGTCGCTGTGGGCGGTGCACGAGCCCTACGGCGGCCCCGAGGCGCTGAAGAGGTTCGTCGACCGGGCGCACGAACTGGGCCTGGGCGTCGTCCTGGACGTCGTCCACAACCACCTGGGACCCTCCGGCAACTACCTGCCCGCGTTCGGGCCGTACTTCACGGACACCCACCAGACGCCGTGGGGCTCCGCGGTGAACCTGGACGCGCCCGGCTCGGACGAGGTGCGCGCGTACCTGCTGGGCAGCGCGCTGGCCTGGCTGCGCGACTACCGCATCGACGGGCTGCGCCTGGACGCGGTGCACGCGCTGGTGGACACCCGCGCGTGCCACTTCCTGGAGGAGCTGTCGGGGGCCGTGGACGCGCTCGGCGCCGAGCTGGACCGGCCGCTGTTCCTGATCGCCGAGTCCGACCTCAACGACCCGCGGGTCATCACCCCGCGCGCGGAGAACGGCCTCGGCCTGCACGCGCAGTGGAACGACGACTTCCACCACGCCCTGCACACCGCGCTGACCGGTGAGTCGCAGGGCTACTACGGCGACTTCGCGCGGGCGCCGCTCGCCGCCGTCGCCAAGACGCTGACCGGCGGCTACTTCCACGACGGCACGTACTCCACGTTCCGGGGCCGCCGCCACGGCCGCCCGCTGGACCGCGCGCGGGTGGCCGCGCACCGGCTGCTCGGCTACAGCCAGACCCACGACCAGGTCGGCAACCGCGCCCAGGGCGACCGCCTCGCCGCCGCCCTCTCCCCCGGCCTCCAGGCCTGCGCGGCCGCGCTGACGCTGACCGCGCCGTTCACGCCGATGCTGTTCATGGGCGAGGAGTGGGCGGCGGGCACTCCCTGGCAGTTCTTCACCGACCACACCGACCCCGACCTCGCCGAGGCCGTACGGCGGGGCAGGCGGCGGGAGTTCGCGGCGCACGGCTGGCGGGAGGAGGAGGTGCCCGACCCGCAGGACCCGGCGACCCGGGAGCGTTCCTGCCTCGACTGGTCGGAACCCGGACGCGATCCCCACGCGCGCGTGCTGGCGTGGTACCGCCGGCTGATCGCCCTGCGCCGCGAGCAGCCCGACCTCACCGACCCCGACCTCGCCGACACCAAGGTGGCCTACGACGAGCAGGCCCGCTGGCTCGCGTTCCGGCGCGGGGACGTCCGGGTCGCGGTGAACCTCGGCAAGGAACCCGCGGCGATCCCGCTGGGCGCCGGGCACGTGGAGATCCTCGCCGCGTGGGACCCCCCGGAGGCGCCGTACGGGGACGGGGTGCTCCAGGTGCCCGGGGAGTCGTGCGTGGTGCTGACCCAGGTCTGACGAGCGGCCGGGGGCGCCGGGCGGTCTCAGGGCGCCGCGTCCGGCCCGCCCCGCCCGCCGCCCGGGCCGTCGGCGTCGGCGTCGGCGTCGACCGGATCGTCGGCGCCGTGGGCGGCGTCGGCGGCGGCGTCGTCGGTGGCCTCGCGGAACTCCGTCACGCGTTCCAGCAGGATGGCCTCCCAGGCGCGCGCCAGCTGGGTGCGCAGCAGGGCCTCGGGCGGGCCGGGGCGGCCGTCGAGGGCGTCGGTGAGACGGACCACCGTGTCGCAGCGGGCCAGCCACAGGCCGCGCAGGCAGGGGCGGGCGCCGTACCCGGCGAGGGTGGCGGCGCGGACGGCCGCGCCGGAGCCCACGGCCAGGGCGAGCCCGGCGATGTCCTCCGCCGGGTCGCCCACGACCGCGCCGGACCAGTCCAGGACGCCGCGCACCCGCCCGTCGGCGCTGACCACCAGGTGCTCGCCCCGCAGGGCGTGGTGGGTGAGCACGGCGCCGCCGGGCTGCGCGGCGAGCTGGACGGCCACCCGGGGCGTGAGCTGCTTCAGGCGCACGGCGTCGAACTCGTCGGCCGCGGCGAGGCGTTCGGCGGCGTGCACGGCCATCCGGCGCAGCGCCTCCAGCGAGCGCGGGGCGGTACGCGGCACCCCGAGCGTCTCGGCCTGCCGTACGGGCACCGCCCGCAGTCCGGTGAGCAGCCCGGCCAGGTCGGCCTCGCCGACGGCGGAGACGTCGTGCTCCTCGGCCGTGCCGCCGGGCACCCGGGCGTCGAGCGTGTAGGTCAGCCCCGGGGCCCACTCGCCGTGCGCCACGCACGCAGGCACGGTGACGGGCAGGTGGGGGCGGATCAGGTCCCGCAGGCGCAGTTCGCGGCGCCGGCGGAGGGCCGCCTCCCGGTCGGGGGCGAGCCGCAGCACGTGGCGGGTCCCCACCCACCAGGTGCGGTGCTCGCCGGGGACCTGTGCGACGGGCCGGACGTCGGGCGTCGCGGCCGCGTCCCGGCCCTCCTTCAGGAGGGTGCGGACAAGCCGGCGGACGGTGTCCGCGGTGGGTGTCGGTGCCTGGGTCATGGTCGCGCCGTAGCCGTTCCCGGGGTGGTGTCGAGGATGTCTCTCCTGGTGCCCCTATTCCACTATGACCATCTCGCGGGTGGTGTCGTTGAGGCGGCGGCCGCCGTCCCCGGTGACGGTGACGATGTCCTCGATGCGGACGCCGAACCGGCCGGGCAGGTAGATGCCGGGCTCCACGGAGAAGCACATGCCGGGCACCAGCGGCTGCTCCTCCCCCTCGATCATGTACGGCGGCTCGTGCGTGGTCACGCCGATGCCGTGGCCGGTGCGGTGGATGAAGTACGCGCCGTACCCGGCGTCCGCGATCACGGCGCGGGCGGCGCGGTCGACCTCCTGGCAGGGCACGCCGGGCCGCACCGCCCGGAAACCCGCCTCCTGGGCGGCGCGCACGACGTCGTGCACCTCGCGCTCCTCGTCGGTCGGCTCGCCGACGTGCACCGTCCGGCTGGTGTCGGAGCCGTAGCCGTCCTTGAGGCCGCCGAAGTCGAGGACGACCATGTCGCCGTCCCGGATGACGCGGTCGCCGACCTCGTGGTGCGGGTTGGCGCCGTTGGGTCCGGAGCCGACGATGGTGAAGTCGACCTGGGTGTGACCGAAGCGGCGCAGCAGGTCGGCGAGGTCGCGGCCGACGTCGCGCTCGCGGCGGCCGGCGAAGCCGACGCCCCGGATCTCCTCGAAGGTGGCGTCGGCGGCCGCGGCGGCGGCGGCCAGCAGCTCCAGCTCGGCCGGGTCCTTGACGGCCCGGAGCATGGGCAGCGCCTCGGTCAGGGCGGCGTAGGAGGTGCCGGGCAGGGCGCGCTGGAGGCCGAGCAGGTGCATGGCCCAGGTGTTGTCGCTGATGCCGAAGCGGCCGCGGGTGCCGAGGAGCTCGGCGGTGACGGCGTAGGGATCGGTGCCGTCGGTCCAGTCGCGCAGGGTGAGGACCTCCGCGGCGACCGCCCGCTCGGCGTCCGGGGCCTCCAGGGTGGGCACGACGAGCACGGGCGCGCGCCCGGGAACCAGGACGAGGGCGGTGAGCCGTTCGGTGACCGCGGTGGGCGTGTAGCCGGTGAGCCACACCATGTCCGGGCCCGGCGCCACGAGCAGCCCGGCCAGCCCGGCGTCGGCGGCCGAGCGGACGGCGCGCTCCATCCGGGCCCGGTGGTCGTCGGCGGTGAAGGGCGCGGGCGCGGTGCCGGTCATCCGGGCCTCCGGGCGGGTGAGGAAGCGGGGCAAGGAGTCTCGGGAGGCATCCTGCCCGCCCCGGCGGGGACGCGCGAGCCGGTTTCAGCGGGGTGGGGCGGCGGTGCCGCCCGGGGCGGGGGCGGCCGGGGCGCTCAGGTGACGACGCCGGGGACGACGGTCAGCTGCTGGTACCCGCCGCCGGCGTGCCGCACGGTGAGCGTCACCGCGGTGCCGGGACGGGCGCGGGCGACGGCTGCGACCAGGTCGGCGGCCGAGTCCACGCGGCTGGAGCCGAACCGCACAGCCACGTCGCCGCGCACCAGACCGGCCGTGTAGCCGGGGCCGGGCACGTGCACGGCGACGACCAGCGCGCCCGGCGTGCGGGCGTCCATGGCCTCGACGCCGAGGGTGGCGGCGGGCCGCGCCGGGGCGAAGCCCGGTGCGGTGAGGGCGGTGGTGCGGGCGGAGGCGGCCGGCGGGGCCGGGCGGTGCGCGGCGGTGAGCCCGCCCGGACCGGCCATCGTGACGCCGACCACCCCGATGCCGATCCCGCACAGCAGCAGCACGCCGCCGGCGGACAGGCCGCACAGCAGGGTCCGCAGTCTCCGGCCGCGGCGTGGCGCGGCGTGCGGGCGCCGGGCGGGGCCGGGCGCGGCGCCGCCGCGGCGGTCCTGTCCGGGCATCGGCTTGGGCCGCAACGCAGTCTGTTCCATGGTTCGCCTCCGGCTGGTGCTCTACCCGGTGCACCGGGCCGCGACGAGCCACGAACGGGTGAGACCGGCCCGCCGGACGGGACGGACCCGCCGCGGGGTGCCTCAGCGGGCCGGGCTGAGCAGCGGGACAGGGGCGGACGGCCGGTCCGGGAGGAAGCCGTGGGTGCGGCGGCCGAGGTAGGAGGCCTTGTAGCGGTCCACCTCCCGGTGCCAGTTGAGGATTCCGGCCATCCAGTTCTGCAGGCCGGTGACATAGGCCGCGAGGTCGCCCCGCGCCCGGGCGGACAGCTGGAAGTCCTCGCAGACGACGGGGAGTTCATGGGTCAGGACGTGCTCGAACTGCTGCATGCGCTGGGTCGTCAGGTCGTGCACGATGCGCAGGGCGGCCGGGTAGTCGATGCCGAAGAAGTTCTGCACGACCAGGACGGCGTTGTGGATCTCGCCCTCGTACTCGATCTCCTTCTGGTAGGAGAAGATGTCGTTGAGGAGGCAGGCGTAGTCGATGGCGGCGTTCTCCAGCGACCGCACGGGACCGCTGCGGTAGACCTCGGCCGGGATCGCGGGCCCGTGGCCCATCCGGCACAGGCTCAGGGTGAGGTCGGAGCCGAAGGTGGAGCGCCGCATCTCCAGGTAGTCGACCGGGTCGGGGACGCGGTTCTGCGCCTGGTTGGACAGCTCCCACACCCAGCTCTCGGTCATCGTGTCGACGGCCGCCTTGAGGGTGCGCCGCTGGTCGGGGGTCATGTCCGCCGTCGTGCGCGCCCACAGGTCGACGAGCCCGCGCTCCACGGCCGACGCGGGCACCGGCACGGGCTCCCCCGCGACGGGCATGCACGCCGACAGCCGCGCCGTGGTCAGCCGGGCGGCGGCCAGGTCGCGCCGGTGGCCGTGGACCAGGGGGTAGTAGTCGTCGCCGTAGGTGCCCCAGGCGAGCCACTGGGAGCTGAGGTCGAGGGCGTCGGGGGTGGCGTCGGGGTCGAGGCCGGCCGCGCACAGCGGGAGGTCGCAGGAGGCGAGCTTGTCCTCGTCCCAGACGCCCTCCTGGAGCATGCCCATCCGCCGGGTCCAGCCGGTGAGGCGCTGCCGGGCGCCGTCGAGGTGCGGGCTGAGCCGGAGCGGGTAGGGCATGTAGAACTCGGGCAGCAGGGAGGGGCCGACCTTCTGCCGGGGCACGTGGGAGTGGGCGCGCAGGCGCTCCGCCGCGGCGGCGGCGAGCAGGGCGCCGACGTCGGCGGCGGAGGTGCCGGGACGGGCGAGGAGCTGCCAGGGCGAGTGGGCGCGGGCGCCCTCGTTCATGTACCGGCTGGAGCGCAGGTGCCATTCGTGGCCGCCGGACTGCCAGTCCTGGAGTCCCTTGGTGTAGGCGGCGACGGCGGCGGCCTCGGCCGGTGTGAGGCCCTTCTCGGCGGCCACGGCGGGCACTTCGGTCAGCGCGGTGTGCTCGAACTGGTGCAGGCGTGAGGTGAGGACGTCGTTGACGGTGTCGGCGGCCTCCTGGGTGGTGCAGCCGAAGAAGGTTTCCAGGACCAGAACGCCGTTGCTGTTCTCCCCCTCGTCCTCCACCTCGCGCTGGTAGGAGAACAGGTCGTTGCGCAGGTGGACCGCGTCGGAGAACGTCTCCATCAGCACCCTCAGCGGCCTGGTCCCGGCGACCGCGGCGGGCACCTCGGCGGTGGCGTACTCCACGAGTCCCGCCGACCAGGGCGCCCCGCCCACCTTGCGGCGCATCTCGATGTACTCGACGGGGTTGGCGATCCGCCCCTCGTTGATGTTGGACAGCTCCCACAGGGACTCGTTGAGCAGGTGCTCGGTGGCGACCGCGAACCGGCGGCGCCAGCCGGCGGACATCGCCGGCACCGTACGCGCCCAGAGGTCGGCGAGGCCCGCCTCCACCGGGTTGCGCGGCTCGGGCACGGGCGTGGCCGGGTCCAGCGGCATGAACAGCGGCAGGCGGTCCAGGTGGGCCTTGCCCGCGGCGCGGTCCTGGGTGCGCTTGAACATGTCGAGGAAGTGGTCGTCGAAGAAGAACACCCACACGTACCAGTCGGTGATCAGCGACAGCGCCGGTCCGTCGCAGTCGGGGTGGGTGTAGGCGCACAGGAGTCCGTAGTCGTGCGCCTCCAGGTCGGACTGCTCCCAGATCCCGGACCCCTCGAGCATGCCCATCTCGCGCGCCCACGCGGTGCAGTGCGCGCGTGCCTCGTCCAGGTGCGGGTTGAGCCGCGCGGGATACGGCATGTAGAAGTGCGGGAGTGTGAACGGCTGCGTCATGGCCGGGCCCTACCCGCGGCCCGGTACCGCCATCCGCCGCGCGGCACATGATCACACCATCGCGTGAATCGCGGACAAACCCGGAACTCACGCCTCGGGATGTGGTGTTGGCTCCATGGCGGGCACGGCAGGCGCGGGCGCCCCTGTTCGCGGTCGCGGGCGACGGCGCCCGCGGGTCACGTCCGCCGGCTGCCGGGCGCCGGGTTCACCTGGATCAGCGCGTGGGTGCCGCCGGTGCGCCAGCGCCCTGGCTCCGCCGCGTCCAGCGCGGCCTCGGTGGCGGCGTCAAGGCCGGTGACCACCTCGGACTTCAGGGTGCGCAGCGCGGCGACCGGGCCGGGGAAGCGGGCGGTGACCTCGTGGAAGGGCGTGGTCGGCGGCCACCGCCGGTCACCCACCAGGCGGCGGTAGTTGAGGTCGCCCTTGACGACGGTGAGGGAGGCGGCGGCGAAGTCGGCGCGCAGGTCCTCGGGCGCGTCGGCGTAGGGCAGCGGGGCGCAGGAGAAGGGGTGGGCCCGCACGGTGAGGCGGCCGTCGGCCATGGCCGCCCACAGCAGGCGCCCGTACCCGGCGGCCGCGCCCGGCGCCGCGGTGAGCCGGCGCAGCGCGTCGACGACGTCGGCGGTGGTGGCGTCGGAGACGTAGTACGGGTAGGGCTTGACGTGCAGCACCGCGCGTGCGGCGCGCCCCTCGGCGAGGAGGTGGGCGATCAGCAGCAGGTCGGGGATCAGTTCGCGGCCCGCGTTGTCCGCGACGAGGCAGAGGGTGCCGGCGGCGGAGGGCGTGAGCAGCGACCAGAGGGTGTCGCTGTCGTCGGCGACCAGGGCGGGCACGGCCTGCCGGGCTTCGGCGCCCGCGGCGGAGAGGCGGAAGCCGAGGTCGGCGCGGTTGCCCCAGAGCGAGCCGTGCAGCAGGGCCCGGGCCCGCTCGGGCTCCGGCCGGTCCTGGAGGCGGTCGAGCGCGGCCAGTTCGTCGTCCGTCTCCGGGGCGTCGAGTTCGGCGCGCTTGAAGGGGAGGAAGGGGTCGATGCCCTGCCAGGGTCCGGGGCGGAAGTAGCCGACGGCGTCGAGGAGCCGGCGGTAGAACCAGCTCTCGGACCACAGCCACGGCACGTCGAACCAGGACCGCCCGGTGTACGCGGCCAGGCCCCAGTCGTGCCAGCGGTCCCGGTCGGGCGCGTCGGCGGGGAGCGGCTCGATCACGCCCCGCGTGCAGCCGGCCAGCAGCTCGTCGAGCGCGCGGTGCTGCCCGGGGCCGTACGGGAAGGCGTCCCGGACCTGGCGGATGATGGCGGGGTGCCGTTCGGCCAACACGCTGTGCGGGAAGGAGCCCGTCTCGTCGGCGAGGAGCACGGGCGCGCTGGGGGTGTCGGGCATGGGCGCCACGCTACCGCTCCGGTCATACGTTCCTGATCTCCCGCTCCAGCTGCGCGGCGAGCGCCAGATAGCGGGGCCGGCGGTGCACCGGGACCAGGCCCCGGATCGACAGGTGCCACATCTCGGCCACCCGGCGCGGCAGCCGGCCGACGGGTTCGAGGGAGCGGCCCGCGATCCGGGTGCCGACGAAGAAGCAGACCAGTGAGTGGGCGACGGCGTGGACGTCGACGTCGGGGTGGATGTCGGACTCCCGGACGGCGCCCGTGAGTTTGCGGGTGGAGAACTCCAGCCACTCGGTGAAGGGATGGCGCAGCGGCGGCCGTACGGCGACGTCCGCGGTGGCGAGCCGGAGCCCGGCGCGCGGGACCGGATCGGCCACGGCGAGGCGGGCGAGCCCGAACGTGACGCGCATCAGCGAGTCGAGCGCGGACTGGCCGCGCTGCTCCGCCTCCGTCACCACCCGGCGGGCGGCCTCGGACTGCAACTCCAGGATCGCGTGCGCGAGGTCCTCCTTCGCCGCGAAGTGGAAGTACAGCGCCCCCTTGGTGACCTGGGCGTGGTCCACGATGTCACTCAGACTGGTGGATTCGTAGCCGTGCCGGTCGAACAGGTCGGCGGCGGCCGTGATGATCGTTGCGCGGGTCTGCTCGGCGCGTAACTGCCTGGCCATCGACGGGACTCTCTCTTCTCGCGGCTCAAAAGAACGGGACGTGCGGTTTGTTTCTGACCCCACGCATACGATAGCTCACCGTACGACAGGACATCGCGGGTGTGCCGAGCCCGTTCCGCACCCGGATCACTCCGGTCTCCGGCCGCCCGGACCCGTCCTGGTCCGGCATCGGGCGAGATCAGGGCACGTTCCCCTCTCGGTGAGCAGTGGAATTCCGGTGCGGCGCGGGGTCGGTGGCTTGCCGTTGCGTGATCGCCACGATACGAGCCGGGCGGTCGGTTCTCAATGGCCTCTCCAGGGGCTGTCCGGCGCATCTCGCTCTGCGAGACGCGCCCCCGCGCCGGGCGTGCGGGGGCCGGGCACGCGCGCGGGCGGCTGAACGCGGCGGCCGCGGGCGCCGTACTGGACGCCGCCATGTCTTTTCCCGCGCCCACCGAGGAGACGTCCCGGATGAGTCGGACGACCGCCCGCCTGGGCGTCCTGGGGGCCGCAGCGGCGGCCCCGCTCCTGCTGCTGCCGTGGACGGCCGGGCCCGCCCAGGCCCATGGCGCGCCCACCGATCCGGTCAGCCGGGTGTACGCCTGTTCGCCCGAGGGCGGCGCCGCGTCCGGGTCGGCGGCCTGCCGGGCCGCCGTCGCGGCGAACGGCGCCCCCTTCACCGCGTGGGACAACCTGCGGGTGGCCGGCGTCGGCGGCCGGGACCGGCAGGTGATCCCGGACGGCAGGCTGTGCAGCGGCAACCTGCCCGCCTACCGCGGGCTGGACCTCGCGCGGGCGGACTGGCCGGCGACGCGGCTGACCCCGGGCGGCCGGATGACGATGACGTACGCCTCGACGATCGCGCACACCGGCAGCTTCGCCCTGTACCTCACCAGGCCCGGCTACGACCCGGCGAAGCCGCTGACGTGGTCCGACCTGCCCGCGCGTCCCTTCGCCGAGGTCACCGACCCGCCGCTGCGCGACGGGGCGTACCACTTCACCGTGACGCTGCCGCCGGACCGGACGGGGCGGCACGTGCTGTACACGGTCTGGCGCAACACGAGCACGCCGGACACCTATTACTCGTGTTCCGACGTGCGGTTCGCGGCGACACGAACGGCCGGAAGCGGCGCCGCCCGGTCGGCGCAGGCGCCCCCGCACGCGTCCACGACGGCGCCGGTGCCGTCCTCGGCGAGCGCGCCGGCCCGGCACCCGTCGGCCACCGCGAGCGGCCCGGGCACCGCCGTGTCCGAGCGCGCCGCACCGGCCGGGAACGCCGGGAGCGCCGGTGGCGTCCGCCGGGATGCCGGCCGGAGCGGCACCCCGGCGGTCTCGGCCACCGGCGCGGCATCGGGCCCCTCGGCGCCCGTGCTGGCGGGCGGCGCCGCCGCGGTGCTGCTGCTCACCGGGGGCGCCGCCCTCGCGCTGCGTCTGCGCCGGCGCTGACCGCCGGGCGGACGCGGCTCAGTTGACGTAGACCGCGGCACCTCCGTCGGTGACCGGGCCGTACTTGGCGGTGAAGTAGCCGTTGGCGAAGCAGAGGGAGGAGCCGGAGACCTTCGCGAACTGCTGGTTGGCGAAGGCGATCGTGTTGCCCGTGTTGCTGGCCGTGCCGGTCAGGCTCGCCCCCTGGTAGACGCAGGTGACCGTGCCCAGCAGGGTGCGCAGCTTGACCGTGGTCTGGATGGTCGAGCCGCTCGGCGGGGTGACGTTGAGGGCGCCGGCGGAGGTGACGGTGGCGCTGAAGGGCAGGTGGTCGATGGTGATGCCGGAGACGCCGAGCACTCCGGTCACGTTGCTGGTGCAGCTGCTGCTGTTGAACGTCTGCGCGGTGACCGACTCGGTGGCCGTGCCGGGCGCCGTCGGGTTGCCGGTGACGGTGGCGGTGAACTGCGAGGACGTGCAGGTGACGCCGCTGGTACCGGTCGCGCTGGAGTAGAACGTGGCCGAGGTGCCACTGGCCAGCGGCGCGGTGAGCACGTGCCCGACGGGGACGGCGGCGCCGCCCGGGCCGCCGGTGGTCAGCACGGCGGAGGCGGCGGCGGAGGCGGAGGCGGGAACGGCGGCCGAGAGCGTCACGGCGGCGACGGTGGCGGCCAGGGAGAGTAAGGATCGAGTACGCATGCGGGTGCCTCATCTCTGAAGTGGGGAGACGGCTCGAACGGTGGGAACGGCCCGGGAGAGCCCGCCGTCGCCGGTCCGGGACGCCTTCTCCGTACGTCACGGACCGGCGACGGCGGACGACCGGGCAGCGGTCGTGGGCCTCGCGGAAAGGGCTTCCCCGGCCGGGCCGGGGTGAGGTGGGGCGGCCGTGCACGGACCGGGAGGAAAGCGGCCGTGCCGGAGGCGTGCCGAGGCGGAGCGGAAGGTGCACGGGGGCCGGGAACGCGGCTCGTGCGGCCGCTCGGCGGGTCCGGCGCCACGGACCCGAGGAAACCAGGGAAGTTGTAGACCTGAACAACCGTCAGCGTCAAGCGCTTGTGCGGGACCGGCAGCCGGGCGGGCCGGGAGACGCGCGGCCCCGCGAAGCGGGTTGCCTGGTCGCCGGCGCTGACCGGAAAACACCTGGCCGCGCCGTCGATACCGGGCCGGCGCCCTTTTTTCACACGTCTCTTGACCCTTCAAAGTAACCGGCGGTAACTTCCCAAAGGCTACTGCTGCGTAACGAGAAAGCCCTTGCACCCGCCGGGAGTGCCGGGAGCGTGCGCCGCGGTCCCCGTCCGCGCCAGGACAACGCGCCACTGAAGCCCAACCCGCATTCCCTATGCCCACGGGAGCAGACATGGCCTCGTCCCCGGACTTCTCGTCCGCCGACCACGACTCCACCAGCCCGTCAGGGGCTTCCGGACCGGTGCCACCACCGGCGCCCCCTGCCGCCGGGGACGGCGAGCGGCGCGGGCGGGTCCGGCTGCGCCGGGCCGCGGTGATGGCGGTGCCCGCCACCCTGGTCGCCGCGGCGCTGGCGGTGCTCACCGCGCAGGGGGCGCTCGGTGTGCAGTTCGCGATCTCCGGCATGCCGTTCACCGTCACCGCGACGGAACTCAACGGCACCGGCTTCGAGCAGTTCGGCGCCCTCGACAACATGGCGGAGGACAGCCCCAACGCCGGCGACACCGGCGGCCAGGTGCTCGTCATCACCTCCGCGATCAAGAAGGCCACCCTGACCAAGCTGTGCCAGAGCGTCGACCTGGGCGGCACCAACCTGCTGATCACGGCGGGCAGCGGCGCGCAGAAGGTCTCCGCGAGCGACCTCACCACCGACTCCACGGAGCTGTCGGGTGACGCGTCGTTCGACAACATCGAGATCGGCAACGACGCCAGCACCCTGACCAAGGCCAACGCCAAGGGACCGATCGGCGTCTTCAGCCAGCAGGCGGACACCGTGCACATCGGCAACCTGCGGCAGACCAACTACGCGACCACGGCAGGGGTGTTCAAACTGCCCGGCCTGCGGCTGCGCTTCAGCGACTCGGGTTGCTGAGTCCGGTGCCGGGGCGTCCACGAGGAGAGCGGCGGGGGACTTTCCACCAGTGGCGGGCCCGCCGGCCGTTCTGGGGCGGGCTGCTGCTGGCCCTGGGCGGGGCCGAGATCCTGCTGACCGAGAAGGCGTCGCTGAAGGTCGTCCTGCACATCGGCATGCAGGGCCTGGCGGGCTATCTGCTGCCGGCGCTGATGGTGATCCTGGGACTGCTGATCCTTTTCAACCCCACCCAGCGGCTGTTCTACTCGATCACCGGCATCCTGCTGTCCCTGGGCACCTGGCTCACCTCCAACCTCGGCGGCTTCTTCGTCGGCCTCCTCCTCGGCGCGGTCGGCAGCTGCCTCACCTTCGGCTGGCTGCCCGACCAGGAACCCCGGGTGAGCCGGCGCCGGCGGCGCCGGCAGGCCCGGGCGGCACGCGAGTGCGGGGCCACGGCGGCGGACGGCGACGCGGCACCTCCGGCGGACGCGGCCGGTGCCGCGGCGGCGGAGCGTTTGGGCGGCGGGGCCGCGCGTCCCGGGCAGGGGCCGGTGCGGCAGGCCTGAGCCGCGGGACACGAGCCCGGCGGGTGGCCCCGGTCCGTCACAGCCGGGCGAGCGCGGGCAGCAGTCCGGCCGCCGCCGCGACGTCCGCGGTCAGCGGGCGGTCCTCGGTGCCGGACGGCAGCGCGGCCGCCGCGAGCGTGTACGCGGCCACCGGCGGAGGCGCCGGACGCAGTCGCAACGCCCGCACGGCGACGACGAGTTCGCAGGCCAGCACGGTGGTGTAGGCGTCGGCGGCCCGCTGCGCCTGCCGGGCCGCCTGCCCCGCGAAGGCGGCCGCCTCCTCCAGCCCGTGCGAGAGGACGGCGTGGCCGGCGGAGGCGGGGGCGGCGCAGGAACGCAGCTCGGCGAGGGCCGAGTTGGCCGTGTACTCCAGGATCATCGTGCCCGAGCTGCCCGCCGGGCCCACGGCGAGGAAGGCGGGCAGGTCGGTCAGGTCGGCGCGGCCGAGCGCGGACAGGCGCGCGGCGCACAGCCGGGCGGTCTGCAGCAGCGCCAGGTTCAGGCCGTCCAGGGCGAGCCCCAGGGGCGCGGCGAAGAAGCCGCCGTGGTGGTAGAGGTCGCCGTCGGGGGCCAGGACGGGGTTCTCCGTGGGGCAGTTGATCTCGGTCTCGACGACCCGGCGCAGCCGCCCGGACGCCTCCAGGGCGGCGCCGTGGACCTGCGGGAAGGCGCGGAAGCCGTACGGGTCCTGGATGCGGTGCCCGGTGGTGACCGGCCGGTCGGGCAGGCCGAGCAGCCGGCGCACCTCGGCGGCGGCGCGGGCCGGGCCGGGGTAGGGGCGCAGGGCGTGCACCTGGGCGGCGTACGCCTCCGGTGACCCGGAGACGGCGGCCAGGGAGAGGGCGGCCACGGCGTGCGTGGCGCACAGCAGCACCTCGGCCTCGTGCGCGGCGAGCGCGGCCTGGCCGAGGGCGAGGGCGTTGCTGCTGAGCAGCGCCATCGCGTCGCCCGCCCGCAGCTCGACCGGCGCGGGCAGCACCGCGGGGGGCCGGGCCGGCCGCAGCGCCGCGGTGCTGGTTCCCGGGCCGGTGGCGGTACCGGTGCCCGTGGCGAGGCCTCTGCCGCTGCCGCAGCCGTCGGCTCCCGGACCGCCGTGGCCCGGAGCGTCGTAGCCCCGGCTGTCGCTCTCCTCGGGGCCCAGCCACGGCCGCTCCCCGATGAGGGTGAGGCCCGTCTGCGCCAGGGCCGTGAGGTCGCCGGTGCCCACGCCGCCGTAGGTGCTGACCGCGGGGTGGACGCCGAGGCGGAGGGCGTCGGTGAGGGCGGTGACGAAGTCCGGGTGGATGCCGGAGCCGCCGGCCAGCAGCTGGTTGGCGCGGACGGCGAGCATGGCACGGACCTGGCGGGCCGGGACCAGCGGCCCGGCGCCGCCCGCGTGGCTGCGCAGCAGCCGCAACCCGTGGTCGCGCTCGTCGGCCGCGGCGACCGGCACCGAGCGGTGCGCGCCGACACCGGTGCCGCGGCCGTACCAGCGTCCGGTGGCGGCGAGCCGGTCGGCGGCCTCCCGGGCGCGGTGCACCCGGTCGAGCGCCTCGGGCGCCACCACCGGTTCGGCGCGGGCGTCGGCGAGCCGCACCAGCCCGGGCAGTTCCAGACCGCGACCGTCGAGCACGACGCGGGTGGCCCCGGCGTCCGGGGGCACCCGCGTCGAGCCGTCGGCGGTCGCGTCCAAGGGCGGTGGTCAGCCGAGGCCGGCGGAGGCCAGCCACGCCTTGGCGACGTCCAGCGGGTCCTTGTTCTGCGACTGGACCTGGGTGTCGAGGTCCAGCAGGGTCTGGGTGTCGAGCTTGGCGGAGACGGCGTCGAGCGCGTCGGCGCCCTTCTTCGGCAGCGCGCTCTTGTACACCAGCGGCTGGATGTTCTCGAAGCCGAAGAGGTTCTCCGGGTCCTGAAGGACGACGAACTTCTCCTTGGAGATGGTCGGGTCCGTGGTGAAGATGTCCGCGGCCTGCACGGTGTTCTTCTTCAGCGCGGTCTGGGTCAGCGGACCGCCCGCGTCCAGCGCCTTGAACGACTTGAACTCCAGGCCGTAGACGTCCTTCAGGCCGGCCAGGCCCTGGCGGCGGGTCTGGAACTCCGGCGAGGCGCCGATGGCCAGGTCGCCGGCGGCGGCCTTGAGGTCGGCGATGGAGGATTTGCCGGTGAGGTGGTACTTCGCGGCGGTGGCCGCGTTGACGGTGACCGAGTCCTTGTCCTGGGCGGGCGAGGGGGCGAGCAGCGTCAGCTTCGGGTCCAGCTTGGCCTCGATGGCCGAGGTGGTCGCCCCCACGGACTTCGGGGCCGCCTTCGGGTCGAGGTAGGCCAGCAGGGCGCCGTTGTACTCGGGCAGGACCGAGATGGTGCCGTTCTTGAGCAGGCCGTAGGTGGTCTCCCGGCTGCCGATGTTCGGCTTGTAGGTGACCTTGATGCCCTTGGCCTTCAGGGCCTCGCCGTAGATGTCGGCGAGCAGGATGCTCTCGGCGAAGTTGTTGGACCCGACGACGACCGTGTCGCCGCTCGCCTTGCCCTCGGCCAGGGGGTTGTCGCCGTTGTCGTCGGAGTCGGAGGAGGAGCAGCCCGCCAGCAGGACCGTCGTCGCGGCGAGCGCGACCGCCGCCACGCCTCGGGTCTGCCGGATGAGCCTGCTGCTGTGGGTTGTCGAAGTCACCCGCTGATCCAATCCAGCGGGTTCTCGGTCAGTCAAGTGCCGCCTGGTCACCGATTGGCGTCGATTCCCGTCCATGTCAGTCCAGTTGCGCGCGCGGCGCGGTCGTTTCGTAACGGAGTCTTCACAAAGGGCGGGCTGCTCGATCGTTCCAGGCGCCTGTAGGGTCACGGCAGTTGCTCTCGGTCACAGCGGAGTACGGGGCCCGCTTCGGTGCCGTGACGTACGACACGCAAGGCACCCATGAAGGAGGCCCGGTGTCCACGAACCAGGTGGACGCGCCCGCCCGGCACGCCCCGCAGCGAGGCGGTGTGCGGGGTTTCGCGGACCGCTGGCCCTTCCGGCGCAAGCTGAACCTGCTGGTCGGCATCCCGCTCGTGGTGGTCACCGTCCTGCTGGCGTACCTGGTCACCGACCTGCTGCGGCAGTCCGGCAGTGCCGCGTCGGCGGCCCGGCTGGTGCGCGACAGCAGCCAGGTGGCCCGGCTGGTGGACCGGGTGGAGGCCGAGCACCAGCAGGCCATCCTGCTCTCGGCGCGCTACGAGTCCGGCGACGCGCGGCCCTCCACCGCGCCCTACCGGGCCGCCCGGGCGGCGGTCGACGCCCAGGTGGCGGAGGTCCGCGAGACCTTCGGCGACCGGCTGCCGGACAGTGAGGCACGGGCGCTCAAGGAGATCGAGGGCCTGTCCAGCCTGCGCGCCTCCGTCGAGCAGTCCTACCTGCCGGCCGACAACATCGACCCGGCCTACGCCAGCGCCGCCGACGGCCTGATCGACGGCCTCGGCCTCGACCGCAACGCCGACCTCGCCACCACCTTCACCGGCAGCCTGCTGGACTCCCTGCTGCGCGCCGACGCCGCCCACGGCGCCTTCGAGACCAACGTGTTCGCGGCCACCACCGGTGACACCAACGCCCTGATCGAGTTCACCAACGCGGTCGGCGCCCACGACCTCTACACGCACCAGGCCGACCGTTTCACCCGGTTCGCCACCGAGCGGCAGGCCGGGCAGCTCACCGGGATCGAACACAGCCCGGCGCAGCTGAGGATCGCCGAGTCGTACGCCGAACTGCGCGTCGACACCGGCCGGCTGGAGCCGGGCAGCCGGTCCGAGATCCGCGCCGCGGTGACGGACGCGCTCGGCGACTATCCCGACTACCCCCGGCAGGCCGCCGCCCGGCTGCGGATCACCACCTCGCTGATCGGGCAGATCGCCGACCGGGCCGACGGCGCCGCACGGTCCGCGCGCTGGCACGCGGGGCTGCTGCTGACCGCCGCGCTGCTCGGCTTCGCCCTGTGGATCGCCTTCGCCGTGCTGGTGCGCCGCTCGGTGATCCGCCCGGTGCAGGCCCTCACGGGCGTCGCCGCGGAGGTCGCCGACGTGGCCGGACGCGAGCTGGCCCGGGTCGCCGACGACGACGCCGAGGACGACGGCCCGCCCCGGCTGCGGGACGTGCCGGTCACCGCGCGGGACGAGATCGGTGAGCTGGCCACCGCGTTCAACCGGGTGCAGACCACGGCCGCCGCGCTCCTCGAACGCCAGGTGCTCAGCCGGCGCAACACCGCCGAGATGTTCGGCAACGTCGGCCGCCGCGTCAGCAACCTGTCGACCCGTCAGCTCGCGCTGATCGACGCCGTGGAGCGCGGCGAGACCGACCCCGCGCTGCTGGAACGCCTGTACTCCATCGACCACATCGCCGTCCGCCTGCGCCGCAACGCCGACAGCCTGATGCTGCTGGCCGGCATCCGCGAGACGGTGCCGGACGCCGGCCCCACGGCACTGACGACGGTCGTGCGGGCCGCGCTCGGACAGATCGAGGGCTACCGGCGGGTACGGCTGTACGCGGCCTCGGACGCCGTGGTCGAGCCGGACGTCGTCGGCGACCTGACCCTGATGCTGGCCGAACTCCTGGAGAACGCCGCGTCGTTCTCCCCGGAGGGCAGCCCGGTCGAGGTCACCGTCCGCGCCGGCGCCGACGGCACGCACGTCGTGGTCACCGACCACGGCCTCGGCATGAGCGCCGAGCGCCTGGCCGAGGAGAACGCCCGCCTCGTCCGGCGCGAGCGGCTCGACCTGGTGCCGACCAAGGTGCTGGGCCTGTTCGTGGTGGGCGCCCTGGCCCGCCGCTGGGAGATCGGCGTCGAGCTGACCCGCACCCCGGGCGGCGGTGTGACGGCGGAGGTGACCCTGCCCGTCGCGCTGCTGCTGCCGGCGGGCCCGGCGGCGCCCGCGGCCCCGGCTCCCGCCGCGAGGGCGACGGCCCGGGAGAGCGCGGCCGGGCCGGTGCCCGCGCGGCCGGCGCCCGCGCCGGCGAGGCAGGAGACCCCGGACCCCGTCGCCACCAGGCACGCGCCCCCGGCCCCCGACGCCGGACCCGACCGGACCGCTCCCGCCGCACCCCCCGGGCAGCCCGTCCCGCTCCCCCGCCGCACCCCGCGCCGGGAAGCCGCCCTGCCGGCCGGCACCGCCGCCGGCCCCGAGGCCCCGTCCGCCGAAGGCGCCCCCGGAGCCGGCCGCTCCCTGCGCCGCCGGGTCCGCGGGGCCACGCTCGGGGCGACGGCCGGAGCGGCACGGGCCGTGCCGCGGACGGCGCCCGCGCAGGACGCGGCGGCCGTGCGCGACGCCCTGGAGGAGTTCGAGGCCGCGGTGGAACGCGCCCGGCGCGAAAGCGGCGACGGCACGGACACCGGCACCGGCACAAACACCGGCGGTACCGAGACCGGCGGCGCCGCGGCCGCGGGTCCCGCCGCGGCTCCCGTACCCCACCCGGCGACCCCGTCGCACCACCAGCACCACCTCCCGGAAGGAGCCGAGCAGTGAGCACGTCGACAGGTGACACCCCGACGGGCGGCAGCACGCCGACCGATCTGCGGGCAGCCGCGGCCGACTTCACCTGGCTGCTGAACCGTTTCGCGACCGAGACCGCGGGCGTGGTCGACGCGATCGCCGTCTCGTCCGACGGCCTGCTCATCGCCGTCTCGGAGCTGCGCGAGCGCGCCCACTCCGAGCGGCTCGCGGCGATCGTCTCGGGCATCACCAGCCTGGCCGCCGGCGCCTCCGGCAACTACGGCCTCGGCGGCCTCAACAAGGTCATCATCGACCTGGAGGGCGGCCATGTCATCGTCTCCGCGATCGGCAGCGGCGCCGTGCTCGGCGTGGTCACCGGCAAGGAGGCGAAGCTCGGCAACATCGCCTACGAGATGACGCTGTTCGCCAACCGCGCCGGTGCCGCCCTCAGCCCGCAGCTCGTGCTGGAACTGAAGAACAGCGTCGGCGCCGCGCCGACCCGCTGAGGAAGAGAAGACAGCCATGGCGGACGGCTCCCCGGCCGCGGACCCGGACCCGGTCGGCCCCGCCCCCGCCGTACGGCCGTTCCTGGTCACCGCAGGCCGGGTGGCGGACGCCGCCTCCGGCCGGGCGCTGCCCGTCGAGACGCAGGTGGTGGCCACCACCGCCGGGCTGGACGCGCTCGGCCGGCTGTCGTTCGAGCGGCACGACATCGTGGCCGCCTGCCGGCTGCCGCAGTCGGTCGCGGAACTCGCGGCCCGGCTGCGGCTGCATCTCAACGTGGTCCGGGTGCTGGCCGAGGACCTGCGCGACGCCGGGCACCTGACGGTGCACGTGCCCGACCCCGGCGCCGTCCACGACGCATCCGTCCTGCGCAGGCTCATCGACGGCCTCAGGGCCGTCCCCGACTCCCGAGGGGTACCGAGTGACACCGACTGAACCGCTCACCGGGAACGGGGCCGCACCGGCCGCCGTACGGCCGCCGCTGCCGGTGAAGATGGTCATCGCGGGCGGCTTCGGCGTGGGCAAGACCACCGCCGTGGGCGCGATCTCCGAGATCGAGCCGCTGACCACCGAGGCGTCGATCACCGAGGTCGCGGCGGGCGTGGACGACCTCACGCACACCCCGCGCAAGACGACCACCACGGTGGCGATGGACTTCGGCTGCCTCACCATCGACCCGACGCTCAAGCTGTACCTGTTCGGCACGCCCGGGCAGGAGCGGTTCGGCTTCATGTGGGACGACATCGTGGAGGGCGCGCTCGGCGGTCTGGTCGTCGTCGACACCCGCCGGCTCGACGACTGCTACGCGGCCGTGGACTACTTCGAGCACAAGGAGATCCCGTTCGCGGTGGCGGTCAACGCCTTCGACGGGAAGGTCGAACACGCCCTGGACGAGGTCCGCTGGGCGCTCGACGTCTCCGACGGCGTCCCGGTCGTGGTGTTCGACGCCCGGGACCGCGGCTCGGTGCGGGACGCGCTGCTCGTCGTACTGGAGCTGGCGCTGGCCCGCACCGGGCACTAGCGGTGCCGGGTCAGCCGCTGCGGCGTACCCCGGGCGAGACCGTGAAGCGGCCCACGGCCCAGAACAGCCCCAGGGTCGCCAGCGCCATCGCGGCGACCAGGGTCGCGCCGCCGACGACCTTCTCGTAGTTCTTCTGGTAGAGCCCGTCGATGATGAACCGGCCGAGCCCGCCGAGGCCGAGGTAGGCGGCGATGGTGGCGGTGGAGACGATCTGGATGGCCGCCGAGCGCAGCCCGCTGAGGATCAGCGGCGTGGCGACCGGGAGTTCCACCTGGAACAGGATGCGTGACTCGGTCATGCCCATGCCCCGCGCGGCGTCCACCGGCGAGGGGTCGACCGAGCGGACCGCCTCGTAGGTGGTGACCAGGATCGGCGGGACGGCGAGGACGATCAGCGGGACCATCACCGGCAGCATGCCGAAGCCCAGCCAGATCACCATCAGCACCAGCAGACCGAAGCTGGGCAGCGCCCGCCCGGCGGTGGCCACCAGGGCGAGGACGTTGCCGCCGCGCCCGAAGTGCCCCGTGAGCAGGCCGACCGGCAGCCCGATCAGGGCCGCGTAGGCCAGCGCCTCCGCGGAGTACCCGAGGTGTTCCACGAGCCGGGTGGGGATCCCGTCGTAGCCGTGCCAGTGGGCGCCGTCGCTGAAGAAGGCGCGGACGAAATCGAGGACGTTCACCGGGCGGCGCCCTTCCGCGGCATCCAGGGGGTCAGCAGGAGGCGTACGACGACCAGGGCGGCGTCGGCGAGGACGGCCAGGACCGCCGTGGTCAGGACGGAGTTCACGGCGAGTTCGGGCCGGTGGTAGATGTTCGCGTCGTTGAGCAGGTTGCCCAGGGCGCCCTGGTTGCCGATGAGCATGCCGACGCTGACCAGCGAGATGCTGGACACCGTCGCCACCCGCAGCCCGGCGATGATCGCGGGCACGGCGATCGGCAACTGCACCTGGAGGTAGCGCCGGACGGGTCCCAGTCCCATCGCGGTGGCCGCGGCCAGGGTCTCCTGGGGCACCGAGCGGACGCCGTCCACGATCGCCGGGACCAGCACCACCAGGCTGTACACCGCGAGCGGGATCATCACCGTGGTCTCGGTCTGGCCGGTGTAGTCGATGAGGACGACGAAGAAGGCCAGCGACGGCACGGCGTACAGCACCGTCGTCACACCGAGCACCGGCGGGTACAGCCAGCGGAACCGCACGCAGAGCTGGGCGACGGGCAGCGAGACGACCAGCCCGGCCAGCACCGGCAGCAGGGCCTCGCGCAGGTGCAGGCCGATCAGTCCGGCGTAGCTGTGCTGGAGGTCGCTGGGGATGTCGAAGAAGCCGCTCACCGGGCGGCCCGCACGTCGGTCCGCTCCACCGCGTGCTCCGGCCCCGCGTCCGCGCCGGCGCGCTCCGCCACCCGGCTGTGGGCGGCGCGGATCGCCTCGCCGATGGCGGGCTGGGAGACGACGCCGACGGCGCGCTGTTCCCCGTCCACGGCCACGGCCCAGCCCGTCGGCGAGAGCACGGCCCCGTCGAGCGCGGTGCGCAGCGAGTCCCGGCCGGGCACGAAGGGCCGCCCGTACGGCAGCAGGCGCGCGGGGTCGATCTGCCCGGCGGTGAGGGAGCGCGGCTCGGCCCAGCCGAGGGGCCTGCCGTCGAGGCCGGTGACGAGGAGGTAGGGCGTCTCGCCCGCGGCGCGCGCCGCGAGCTGTTCCGCGCTCGCGTCGATGGCGACGACCGGGGCGGTCTGCAACGGCAGTTCGCCGGACGGGAAGAACGACAGCCGGCGGATGCCGCGGTCGGCGCCGAGGAAGTCCTCGACGAAGGCGTCGGCCGGTGCGCTCAGCAGCTCGGCCGGGGGCGCGAACTGGGCGAGCCTGCCGCCGGTGCGCATGACGGCGACCATCGTGCCGAGCTTGATCGCCTCGTCGATGTCGTGGGTGACGAAGACGATGGTCTTGCCCAGCTCGTCCTGGATGCGCAGGAGTTCGTCCTGGAGTCCCTTGCGGACGACCGGGTCGACGGCAGAGAACGGCTCGTCCATCAGCAGCACCGGCGGGTCCGCCGCGAGCGCCCGCGCCACACCGACGCGCTGCTGCTGCCCGCCCGAGAGCTGGTAGGGGTACCGCTTGGCCAACGAGGCGTCCAGGCCCACCCGTTCCATCAGCTCCGCCGCCCGCGCCCGGGCCTTGGCCTTGCCCCAGCCGAGCAGCCGGGGCACGGTCGCGATGTTGTCGAGGATGGTGCGGTGCTGGAAGAGACCGGCGTTCTGGATGACGTAACCCATCGACCGGCGCAGCGTGTTGACCGGCTGCTGCCGGATGTCGGTGCCGTCGAGGAGGATGCTGCCCTCGCTGGGGTCCACCATCCGGTTGATCATCCTGAGGGTCGTGGTCTTGCCGCAGCCGGAGGGGCCGACGAGGACCGTGATCGAGCGGTCCGGTATGTCCAGCGACAGCCGGTCGACCGCGACGGTGCCGTCCGGGTACCGCTTCGTGACTGCATCTATCCGTATCAAAACGCCGAATGCCCTTCGGGTTTGGCGGAGGTCCGCCCGGTTTCGGCCACGGTGCCATGGCGCGGGCCGTTGCCGGGAAAGTCTAGACGGCGAGTGTTTCGGCACGTCGGCGGGAGAGTGAACCGGTTCTCGGGGCGGGGTGGCCGGGCACGCCGGACATGGCCGGGCGCCCGGGCCCGCGATCGGGTCCCGGGCGCCCGGTGCGCTCAGGCCTCGCCCGGCTCCAGCCGCAGCGAGATGCTGTTGATGCAGTACCGCTGGTCGGTCGGGGTGGGATAGCCCTCGCCCTCGAAGACGTGCCCCAGGTGGGAGCCGCAGCGGGCGCAGCGGACCTCGGTGCGCAGCATGCCGTGGGTGCGGTCCTCGACGAGTTCCACGGCGTCGGTGTCCTTGGGGTCGTAGAAGGACGGCCAGCCGCAGTGGGACTCGAACTTGGTGCCGGAGGTGAACAGTTCGGCGCCGCAGGCGCGGCACGAGTACACGCCGCGGGTCTTGGTGTCGGTGTACTCACCGGTGAAGGCCGGCTCGGTGGCTGCCTGGCGCAGCACGGCGTACTCGGCCGGAGACAGCTCCGCCCGCCACTGCTCGTCCGGCTTCTCGACGTCGTACGACATGAGTCTCAGCCCCTTACTTGGCCAGGCGGTCCAGGATGCGCGGGCCCAGGTCGGTCACGTCACCCGCGCCCATGGTGAGAACGAGATCACCGGGCTTCGCCATTCCCGCGACCACCGAGGGGATCTCGGCCTTGTCGTGCACGGCGGTGACGTCGGCGCCCGCGGCCCGCGCCGACTCGATGATCAGGTCGCTGGTCACCCCGGGGATCGGGTCCTCGCGGGCCGGGTAGATGTCGAGGACGACCGAGGCGTTCGCGAGGGCCAGGGACTGGCCCATCTCCTTGCCCAGCTCCTGGGTGCGGGAGAACAGGTGCGGCTGGAAGACGACCAGGATGCGGGCGTCACCGGCGGCCGCGCGCATCGCCTCCAGGTCGGCGGTCATCTCGGTGGGGTGGTGGGCGTAGGAGTCGATCACCTGGACGCCGGCCGCCTCGCCCATCAGCTGCAGGCGCCGCTTCACGCCGGTGTAGGCGGCGAGGGCGGGCGCCAGCTCGCCGGCCGGGACGCCGAGGGCCGCGCCGGCGGCCAGCGCGGCGACCGCGTTGTGGGCGTAGTGCCGGCCGGGCACGGAGACGGTGAAGGTCAGCTCCCGGCCGTCGAGGAGGACGGTGACCTCGCTGGTGAGTCCGTGCGGGACGACCGACAGCACGCGGACGTCGGCGTCCGCCGCCTCGCCGTACGTCACCGTCCGCACCGAGCCGGCCAGCCGCCGGGTCAGCTCCCGGGCGCCCTCGTGGTCGGCGGAGATCACGAGGGTGCCGCCGGGCACGATACGGCCCGCGAAGATCTCGAAGGACTCGTAGATCTCGTCCATCGAGGCGTAGTTGGCATGGTGGTCCAGCTCGACGTTGAGGACGATGGCGACCTCGGGCGCGTACGTGTGGAAGCTGCGGTCCGACTCGTCGGCCTCGGCGACGAAGATCTCGCCGGTGCCGTGCAGGGCGTTGGAGCCGGGCGCGTCCAGGTCGCCGCCGATGGCGTACGACGGGTTCAGGCCCAGTTCGCCCAGGGAGACCGCGAGCATGGAGGTGGTGGTGGTCTTGCCGTGGGTGCCCGCGACCGCGATCGGCCGCAGGCCCTCCATCAGCGCGGCCAGCGCGTCGGAGCGGTGCACCACCGGGACGCCCAGCTCGGCGGCGCGGGCCAGCTCCGGGTTGTCCTGGCGGATGGCCGAGGAGACGACGACGCAACTGGCGTCGTCCGCGAGGTGCCCGGCGGCGTGGCCGATGTGCACGGTGACGCCCAGCGCGCGCAGCGCCTCGGCGGTCGCCGACTCCTTGGCGTCGCTGCCGGCCACCACGGCGCCGCGCTGCGCGAGGATCTTGGCGATACCCGACATTCCGGCGCCGCCGATGCCGATGAAGTGCGGTCGGTCCATGGCGACAGGAAGGCCGGGTGCCATGCGTTTCTCCCAGAAGACGGTACGAACAAGACCCGCCCTACCCTAAGCGCTCCCACCCCACCCCCCGGGCAGGCCCCGCCCCCCAGGGGCGCGAGGAACCGCGCACAGTCACCCCCACCCACCCGCACCGGCGAAGAAACCGCACCCCACCCCACCACCCCGCCAAAAAGCGGAGCGCTACGCCTTGCTGTGCGAGAACAGCTTCAGCACCGGCACCCCCACCTTGTGCCGCGCACGGGACGCCCAGTCACGGTGGAAGAACTCCTCCACGTAATGCGGATCGGTCAGCACGATCACCTCGTCGGCGCCCACCTCGGCCACCAGCGACTTCAGCGCCTCCAGCGGATGGTCCTCGACCAGCCGCCCTCCCGCCTCACTCCCCGCGCCCCGCAGCGCCTGCAAGGACACCGCGAGGGCCCGCTCCCCCACGCTCCTGGCCTCGTCCCCCTCAGGGGTCTCCCCCTCGCGGACCGCGTCGTCCAGTTCGCCGAGCGCGATGTCGTCGATGGCCCGCAGCAGGCGGTCCGCCTGGTCGCCGCGCGGCTGGAGCAACACGTGGAAGGAGACCGGCTCGTCCCCGTGCAAGGTGGTGACGAACTCCACGTCGGCGGAGGTCAGGGCCTTCTCGATCATCAGAACGCTTGTGAACACCAGGCGCCTCTTCTCCTTCGAGAGCCGGACGGCCCTCAGTCCTGCGCAGGGCCGTCGTGCGGACCCTGCGGAAACCATCCTGCCCCGTGATCGCACAGGTACTGCCGTATTTGTTGCGCCGGTCGGAAGCCGACCGCGCGGATTGGTTCCGCCGAGGTCAGGAGCGGCGGTACCGGGTGAAGAGGAAGCCGTCCTCCTCCAGCAGGGACGTGAGGGCGAAGCGGCTCGGGACGGCGACCGGCGGCCCCCCGGCGATCCGCTGCGCGTCGCCCGCCGTGAGCATCGGCGCGACGGTCAGGCACAGCTCGTCCAGCACGTCGGCGGCGACCAGCTGGCCGAGCAGCCGGGGGCCGCCCTCGGTGAGCAGCCGGGTGTGGCCTGCGGCGGCGAGGGCGCGTACGGCACGGGCGGGATCGACGCCGGTGCCGTCGCCGGCGACGAGCACCCGGGCACCGGCCCGCTCGGCGGCGGCGATCCGGTCCGCGGCGGCGGCCGCGCCGGTCAGGACGAGGGTGGGCACCAGGGGCGAGGTGAACAGCGGGAGCGAGAAGTCGAGGTCGAGCCCGGCGGTGACGACCGCGATCGCCGGGGCGGGCCCCTGCCCCGCGGCCTGCCGGGCGGCGGCGAACTCGGCCCGCGCGCGAGCCGGGCGGTACCCCTCCTGCCGTACCGTCTGCGCGCCCACCACGATGACGTCGGCGAGCGCGCGCAGCGTGCCGAAGACCCGCATGTCGGTGTCGCTGGAGATGGGCTGGGAGCGGCCCTCGTGCTGGGCGGCGCCGTCCAGGGTGGAGACCATGTTGGCCCGCAGCCACGGCCGCCGCCCGCCGGCCCCGGGGTCCGGATAGGCGTAGGCGGCGGCCAGCTCGGCCAGGCTCCACCGGCGCCCGGCGCCCTCGCCGGCCCCCGTGGCACCGGCGGCCACCCCCGTCCCATGGGCTCCGCCGGCCCCCTCCGCGCCCCCGCCGGAGGCCTGGGCTGCTGTTTCTTCGGTCACAGGGAACAGGCGTCGCATCCGTGCAGTCTGACACGCGGCTTAGCATGGGTAACCGTGTCGTCCTCCACCGCCGCCTCCGGCCTCAGCCCCATAGCCGACGCGACCCCGTTGTCCCTGTGCGCCCGCGAGCCGCACGTCCCCGCGGACCGGCTGGTCGCCGAGATGGTGCCGCCGCCGCGGTTCGACTCGGCCCGCTTCGCCACGTACCTCCCGGACCCGAACCAGCCCAGCCAGACCGAGGCCGTCCGGGTGCTCGAGGGCTTCGCGGCCGGGCTCGGCGGCGCGCCGGCCACCGGCTCGGGCAGGCGCGGCTTCCTCGGCCTCGGCAGGTCCAGGGCGCCGAAGGTCCCGGCGGGCCCCCGCGGTGTCTACCTCGACGGCGGCTACGGCGTCGGCAAGACCCACCTGCTCGCCTCGCTCTGGCACGCCACCCCCGCGGAGCCCGCCCGCAAGGCGTTCGGCACCTTCGTGGAGCTGACCAACCTGGTCGGCGCCCTCGGCTTCCAGCAGACGGTGCAGACGCTGTCCGGGCACCGCCTGCTGTGCATCGACGAGTTCGAGCTGGACGACCCGGGCGACACCGTGCTGGTGTCCACGCTGCTGGGCAGGCTGGTGGAGGCGGGTGTCGCGCTCGCCGCGACCTCCAACACGCTGCCCGGGAAGCTGGGCGAGGGCCGGTTCGCGGCCGCCGACTTCCTGCGCGAGATCCAGGGTCTGTCCGCCCACTTCCGGGCGCTGCGCATCGACGGCGAGGACTACCGCCACCGCGGCCTGCCCGACGCCCCGGCGCCGTTCACCGACGAGCAGGTGACCCAGGCGGCGCACGCCACCCCGGGTGCCTCCCTGGACGGCTTCCCGCGGCTGCTGGACCACCTGGCCAGGGTGCACCCCAGCCGCTACGGCGCCCTGACCGACGGGGTGCGGGCGGTGTGCCTCACGGACGTCCGGCCGGTGCCGGACCAGTCGACGGCGCTGCGGCTCGTGGTGCTCGCCGACCGGCTCTACGACCGGGAGATCCCGGTGCTGGCGGCCGGGCTGCCGTTCGACCGGCTGTTCAGCGAGGAGATGCTGAACGGCGGCTACCGCAAGAAGTACTTCCGCGCGATCTCCCGCCTCACCGCGCTGGCCCGCGACGCCAAGGGCCTCGTGACCACCGGCTGACCACCCCCGCTCCCCCTAGTCGGCCGAGCCGCGCCGGTCAAGAGCCGTAACGCGCCACGCCAGCGGCATTTTTCACGCTCTCTCGCGCCCGAAACACGGAGTTAACCCTGCAAAGGGCGGTGCGGGGCTAACGTATTCCTTGACCATCCATTGACCATGGCTTGGTGTGCACTAGAGGTGCACGTCGGGGAGGGGAGGCGCATGTTCCGAGGCAGGACCCCCTGGATCGCGCCGCCGCCCTTCACCGCCACGCCGCTCACCCCGCCGTTCTTCTCGCCCGGCGGAAAATTCGCGTCCGCGTATACGAATCGTCAAGCCGAGGCCAGGGCTCAGCCCGGAATCAAGCACTCCTCGAACCCCCCGCGCGACGGTTCGCACACGTTCCGCGACACCGGCTCTCCCGTTCTCCCCCACATCCGTCGTGCCCGTCCGAGGCGCCACCGCCGCGCGCCAGGAGGAGTCCCCACAGATGCAGCCCCTCATCGACAACGCCCGTACCTTCGGACAGCGCCCTGAGGAGTTCGCCGGGCTGGCCGCAGGCCAGTCCCCGCAGGTCCTCTTCATCACCTGCTCCGATTCCCGGGTCGTCCCCGCCCTGATCACCGGCGCCCGCCCCGGCGAGCTGTTCGAACTGCGCACCGCGGGCAACATCGTCCCGCCGTACGCCTCCCCGCACCCCACCGCCGAGGCCGCCACCATCGAGTACGCGGTGGAGGTGCTCGGCGTCCGCGACATCGTCGTCTGCGGCCACTCGCACTGCGGCGCCGTCGGCGCCCTGGTGCGCGGCGACGACCTGACCGCCGTACCCGCCGTCCGCGACTGGCTGGCGCAGGCCACCCCGCGCCCGGCCGGGACCCCCGAGGACCCCGAGGTCGCCGAGGGCGTGCAGAGCCACGTCCTGACGCAGCTGCTGAGGCTGCGCTCCTACCCGTGCGTCGCGGCCGGGTTGGCGCGGGACCGGCTCGCCCTGCACGCCTGGTACTACGAGGTGCACACCGGGGCCGTACGCACGCACCGCCCGCAGACCGACACCTTCGAAGCCCTGTGAGCGCCCGATGACCACTCAACTGTTATCCCGCTTTCCCCATCTGCGGCAGGACTTCGCCGCCTCCCTCGTCGTCTTCCTGGTCGCGCTCCCGCTGTGCGTGGGCGTGGCCGTCGCCTCCGGTGTACCGGCCGAACTCGGCCTGGTCACCGGCATCGTCGGCGGCATCGTCACCGGCCTGATGCGCGGCAGCAGCCTGCAGGTGTCGGGGCCGGCCGCCGGGATGACCGTGCTCGTGTTCGAGGCGGTGCGCGAGTTCGGCCTGTCCGTGCTCGGCGTGATCGTGCTCGCGACCGGCGCGCTCCAGGTCCTCATGGGCGCCCTGCGGCTGGGGCGCTACTTCCGGGCCATCTCGGTCTCGGTCGTCGAGGGCATGCTGGCCGGAATCGGCCTGGTGCTGATCGCCGGCCAGCTCTACCCGGCGCTGGCGGCCAAGGCCCCGGCCTCCGGTCCGGGCAAGATAGCCGGGCTGCCCGGGGCGTTCGCACACGCCCTGGGCGACGGCCGGGCGGCGGCCTCGCTGGCCCTGGCGGCGGGTACCGTCGCCGTCCTGGTGCTGTGGAAGCGGCTGCCCGCGAAGGTGCGTACGGTGCCGGGTCCGCTCGCCGCCGTGGGCCTCGCCACGCTGGCCGTGCCGCTGCTGAGCCTGCCGGTGGCCACGGTCGAGGTGCGGGGGCTGCTGGGCGTCGTCCAGCCGCCTCCGCCGGCCGCGTTCGCCGAGGCGGCCGGCTTCGGCCTGCTCGGCACGGTCGTCGCGTTCACCCTGATCGCCTCCGCCGAGTCGCTGTTCAGCGCGGCGGCCGTGGACCGGCTGCACGACGGTCCGCGCACCCAGTACGACAAGGAGCTGCTCGCCCAGGGCGCGGGCAACACCGTGTGCGGGCTGCTGGGCGCGCTGCCGATGACCGCGGTGATCGTGCGCAGCGCGGCCAACGTCCAGGCGGGTGCCCGTACGAAGGCGTCCCGGGTGCTGCACGGCGTCTGGCTGCTGCTGTTCGCCGCCCTGTTCCCGCAGGTCCTCGGCTACATCCCGATCCCGGCGCTCGCGGGCATCCTCGTCTACTCCGGCGCCAAGCTGATCCCGGTGCGCTCGCTGGCCGCGCTGTGGCGCGAGCACCGCGGTGAGGCGCTGATCCTGGCGGTCACGGCGGTGTCCATCGTGGCGGTGAGCATGTTCGAGGGCGTGCTCGTCGGTCTGGCGCTGTCGGTGGTCAAGACCGCGTGGGAGGCGTCGCACATCCGGCTCGAGGTGATCGACAAGGGCGCGGGCCCGGTCGAGGCCCACCTGTCGGGCAACGCGACCTTCCTGCGGCTGCCGAGGATCCTCGACAGCCTGGAGGCGCTGCCCCAGGACCGGCCGGTCCGGCTGGACCTGTCGGGTCTGCACCACCTGGACCACGCCTGCCGTACGGCGCTGGAGAACTGGGCCGAGCGGCACAGCGCGGCCGGCACCGAGCCGGTGCGGATGACCGTGCCCGCCCAGGCGGCGCGCGCCGCCCGGGCCGCCGCCTGACCCGGACGCCACCCGGCCCGCACCGCCCGGCCGCGCGGCCCCCTGCCCGCCCATGGCTTCACGCCCTGGGCGGGCATATCGTTGCATGAACGCACGAAACGCGTGGAACCTCACCATCCGGGACCGGCGGCGGGCGGCCGGGACCGGTGAGGCCTCTGGGCGAGGAGGTCGACATGCTCCAGGAACTGCTGACGGCCGTCGCCGTGGTGGGCTCCGCCGGGGTGGTGTACGTGGCGGCGGCGGCCCGCGTGGTCAAGCAGTACGAGCGCGGCGTGCTGTTCCGGCTCGGCCGGCTGAAGGGTGAGGTGCGCTCGCCGGGCCTGACGCTGGTGATCCCGTTCGCGGACCGGCTGCACAAGGTCAACATGCAGATCGTGACGCTGCCGGTGCCCGCCCAGGAGGGCATCACCCGGGACAACGTGACCGTCCGGGTGGACGCGGTGGTCTACTTCCGGGTGATCGACCCGGCCAGCGCCCTGGTGAAGGTCGAGGACTACAAGTTCGCCGTCTCCCAGATGGCGCAGACCTCCCTGCGCTCGATCATCGGCAAGAGCGACCTCGACGACCTGCTGTCCAACCGGGAACAGCTCAACCAGGGCCTGGAGCTGATGATCGACAGCCCGGCCGTCGGCTGGGGCGTGCAGGTGGACCGGGTCGAGATCAAGGACGTGTCGCTGCCGGACACGATGAAGCGCTCCATGGCCCGCCAGGCCGAGGCCGACCGCGAACGCCGGGCCCGGATCATCAACGCCGACGCCGAGCTCCAGGCCTCCAAGAAGCTCGCCGAGGCCGCCCAGCAGATGGCCGCGACACCCTCCGCCCTCCAGCTGCGGCTGCTGCAGACCATCGTGGCGGTGGCGGCGGAGAAGAACTCCACCCTCGTCCTGCCCTTCCCGGTGGAACTGCTGCGCTTCCTGGAGCGCGCCCAGCTGCCCGGCCCGGACGGCGGCCAGACACCGCCCGCCGCCTGAGGCGGATCACCCGGGCGGGCGTACGGGTGCCCGGGCGGTGGCATACGTGCAGCGAGAGGCCCTGGGCGGGCGGTGCGGGTGCCGTGCGCCGCGGGAGCGAGAGCCGGTCGACGCGAGGGGATGGTCCGGTGGCGGACAAGGACAAGGACGCGAAGAAGCACCGCAGGACCGGACACGGGAGGCACGGGGGGCTCGCGCAGCGGCTGCGGCTGCCGGCCGGCGAGCGGCCCGACCTGCGCGCGTACGACGCCTCGGCCACACCCGGCGCCCCCGGGGGCAAGTCCGACGCCCTCGCGGCCACCGCCGGGCTCGGCGAGCGGCTGGCCGGGCTCCAGGAGCGCCTGTACGCGTCGGCCACCGCGGGCGACCGCCGCCGCGTCCTGCTGGTCCTTCAGGGCATGGACACCAGCGGCAAGGGCGGCACGGTCAAGCACGTCATCGGCCACTTCAACCCCTCCGGCTGCCGTATCCGGGCGTTCCAGGCCCCCACCGAGGAGGAGCGGCAGCACGACTTCCTGTGGCGCGTGCGCCGCGCGCTGCCCCGCCCGGGCGAGATCGGCATCTTCGACCGCTCCCACTACGAGGACGTCCTGGTCGCCCGCGTGCGCGGCCTCGCCCCGCGCGCGGAGATCGACAGCCGCTACGACCGCGTCAACGACTTCGAGCGGGCCCTGACCGAGGACGGCGTGACGGTGGTCAAGTGCTTCCTGCACATCTCCTTCGACGAACAGCGCCGCCGCCTGCTGCGCCGCCTCGACAACCCCGACAAGCACTGGAAGTTCAGCCCCGAGGACATCGACGACCGGGCCCTGTGGCCCGCCTTCCGCAAGGCCTACGAGAAGGCCCTGGAACGCTGCTCGACACCGGACGCCCCCTGGTACCTGGTCCCGGCCGACCGCAAGTGGTACCGCAACTGGGCGATCTCCCAGCTGCTGCTGGAACACCTGGAGGCCCTCGATCCGCAGTACCCGAAGGCGGACTTCGACGTGGCCGGGGCCCGGCGGCGGCTGCTGGACGGGACGTGACGCGGACGGCCGGGCGGGGTACCCGTCGCCCATGGATCATGAGCAGCGACAGGTCACCGATTCGTACTGGCTCCAGACGGCCCCCGGCCCCTCCCACCCCGTCCTGACCGAGGACCTCGAGGTCGACGTGGCCGTCATCGGCGCGGGCATGGCCGGACTGAGCACCGCGCACGAGCTGGCCCGGGCGGGGCTCGGGGTGGCGGTGCTGGAGGCCGACCGGGTGGCGGCCGGCGTCACGGGGCACACCACCGCCAAGCTCACGGCGCTGCACACGCTGATCTACGACAAGCTGCGGCGCACCCGTGGCGCGGAGGGGGCACGGCTGTACGCCCGCTCCCAGTCGGAGGCGGTCGAGCACGCGGCCGCGCTGGTGGCCGAGCTGGGCGTCGACTGCGAGTGGGAGCGGCGGGACGCCTACACCTACGTCGAGGACCCGGCGCGGGCCGAGGAGGTGCGGGCGGAGGCGGAGGCCGCCCGGGAGGCGGGGCTGGCGGCCTCGTTCGTGACGGAGACCGGGCTGCCGTTCCCGGTGGCGGGCGCGGTCCGGGTGACCGGGCAGGCGCAGTTCCATCCCCGCAAGTACCTGCTGGCCCTCACCGAGGACCTGCTCGCGCGCGGTGGCCAGGTGTTCGAGGGCACCCGGGTGACCGGTCTGGAGGAGGGTGAGCCGTGCCGGCTGACGACGGACACGGGAGCCACGGTCACCGCCCGCGAGGTCGTCGTCGCCACCCACTACCCGGTGTTCGACCGGGCGCTGCTGTTCACCCGCCTCTCCCCGCGCCGGGAACTGGTCGTGGCCGGGACGGCGGACGCCGCGCAGGACCCCGGCGGCATGTACATCACCACCGAGCAGGGCACCCGCTCGGTGCGCAGCGCGTCCTCGGGCCGGGACGGGCAGCGGCTGCTGGTGTTCACCGGGGAGCACTTCACGCCCGGCACCGGTGACACCCCGGCCCGCTTCGAGCGCCTCGCCTCCTGGGCCGAGGAGCACTTCCCCGGGGTGGACCTCACCTACGCCTGGGCCACGCAGGACAACGACTCCACGGACACCGTGCCGCTGGTCGGCCCCCTGCACCCGGGCGCCCGGCACACGTACGTGGCGACCGGTTTCGGCGGCTGGGGGATGAGCGGCGGCATCATGGCCGGCCGGCTGCTCGGCGCGCTGATCACCGGCCGGGAGTGCGCGTGGAGCGAGCTGTACGACCCGCGGCGGATGAAGTCGGCGGTGCGCGAGGGGACGTCGTTCCTCAAGCACCAGGCGCAGGTGGCGGGGCACTTCGTCGGCGACCGGCTGCGGCCGCCGTCGTCGGTGGACGACCTGGCGCCCGGCGAGGGCGCGCTGGTGCGGGTCGGGGCCCACCGGGTCGCCGCCTACCGCGACGAGCAGGGCCGGCCGCACGCCGTCTCGGCCCGCTGCACCCACATGGGCTGCCTGGTCTCCTTCAACCGCTCCGAGCGGGCCTGGGAGTGCCCCTGCCACGGCTCGCGCTTCGGCGTGGACGGCGAGGTGCTTCAGGGCCCGGCCACCGAGCCGCTGGAACCGCGCGAGCTGTAACGGCGTCCCGGGCGCCGCCGCCGCCCGGGTGACTGCGGCGCCGCGCCACGAGTCATATCAGCCGACAATCGTTCATATAGTCCTACGTTCGTGCGGTGATCCCACATGTACGACGCCTCGCCGCCGCCTGTGCCCTGAGCGCCGCCGCCCTGGCCCTCGCGGCCTGCGGCGCCGACGAGCCCTCCAGCACCGTCCGCCCGGCCCCCGCCCGGCCGGCGGCCCCGCCCGCGTCCCGCCCGCCGACGCTCACCCCCGGCCCGGGCGGCCTGACCCCGGTCTTCGAGCACGGGCCGCGCACCGCCGGCAAGACCGTCGCGTTCACCTTCGACGCCGACATGACCGCCGACCAGGGGCCGCGCGCGGCGTCCGGCGAGCACTTCGACAACCCCGCGCTCATCGGCACGCTGCGCACGCTGCGCGTACCGGCGACCGTGTTCATGACCGGCCGGTGGGCGGAGCAGTATCCGACCCAGGCCCGTTCCCTCGGCCAGGACCCGCTGTTCGAGGTCGCCAACCACTCCTACAGCCACTACGCGTTCACCGGGGACTGCTACGGCCTGCCCGACGTGGCCCCGGACCGGATGCGGGCGGACGTCGAGCACGCGTACACCGCCTTCCACCAGGCGGGCCTGCGGACCGTGACGCCCTACTTCCGCTTCCCCGGCGGCTGCTACGACCGCCAGGCGCTGCGGGCGCTCAGCGGTCTCGGCGTCACGGCGGTGCAGTGGGACGTGGTGAGCGGCGACGCCTTCGCCACGGACGCGGACGCGGTCGCCCGGCAGGTGCTGGACGGGGTGAAGCCGGGCTCGGTCGTGGTCATGCACTGCACCCGCAGCGCCGCCCCGACGACCGAGCAGGTCGTACGCACCGTCGTCCCGCAGCTGCGCGCCCGCGGTTTCCGCTTCGTCAAGGTGTCCCAGCTGATCGGCGCGACCGCCGGCCACCGCTGACCGCCGCGCCCCGGGCGCCCGCCGCAGCGGTTGCGCCGCCCCTTAGGGTGGTCTCCCGTGAACTCCGCCCCAGCATCCCCCGGTGACACGCGCGACGAGGCGCCGCAGTACGTGCTGCCGCTCGTCGTACGGATCGAACGGGCGGACCCGCCGCCCCGCACGGACGCCCTGGAGACCGCCGCCCGGGCCGTGCTGGTCCTGCTCAGCGACGAGCGGGCGCTCGGCGACGGCGAGTGGGCGCCGTCCGTGCGCGCCTGGGAGGACGCCCGTATCCGCAAGGTCGTCCGGCGGGCCCGCGGGGCGGAGTGGCGGCGCGCCGGGACCCTGCCCGGCATCACGGTGACCGGCAAGTCCGCCGAGGTCCGGGTCTTCCCGCCGGTCCCCCTGGACGGCTGGCCCAAGGACCTGGCGAAGCTCCAGGTGTCCGGGACCGACCTGGACGACCCCGAGCCCCCCGCCGACGCCGACCCCGCACAGCCCGTCCTGTGGCTGAACCCCGGCCTCGACATGTCGGCCGGCAAGGCGATGGCCCAGACCGGCCACGGCGCCCAGCTGGCCTGGTGGGCCCTGCCCGACACCGCCCGCACCGCCTGGCGCGACGCGGGCTTCCCCCTGTCCGTACGCCCGGCACCCACAGCCACCTGGCACCACCTCACCACCTCCGGCCTCCCCCTGGTCCGCGACGCCGGCTTCACGGAGATCGCCCCCGGCTCCTGCACGGTGGTGGCCGACCACCCGGCACTGCGCTAGCGGCATCCACGGCCGCCTCCGGGAGGCAGTTGCCTGCCGTCCTGCTTCGCAGTACCGCGGGCCGCTGTCCTTGGGCAGACGACCGGCCTTCGCTGTTACGTCGGGGATCAGCACCGCGATGTGGCCGCGCAGCGTCGCCGCGCGGGTGGCTGGCTCAAGTGGGTCGGCTTCGGCAAGGACTTCGACGTCAACACGGGGCCGTGGGAACTCCGGCTCATGGAGACACCGACAGCGAAGTCGACACTCGACCAGTACAACCGGCCCCCCGAGTGAACCAAGCCCCTACGTCCGCCGACGGTCCTTTCGGATCCTCCGCGAAGCTCAAATATTGCTCTGAAGGCACTCGCCCGGGGGTTCGGGGATCAGGGGCGGGGCCATACCTTCGTCACGGGTCCGGGGGGCCGGTCGGAGGGGGAGGGGTCATGGTGGTGTTGGGGACGGGGATCGGGTGGCGGCCGGAGATCGCGGACGCGGTGGAGCGGATGCCCGGCATCGAGTGGGTGGAGGCGGTCGCGGAGAACGTCTGCCCCGGGCACCTGCCCGAGTCGCTGCTGCGGCTGCGCGCGCGGGGTGTGACCGTCGTCCCGCACGGGGTCTCGCTCGGTCTCGGCGGTGCGGACCGGCCCGACGCGCAGCGGCTGGCGGCGTTGGCCGAGCGGGCCGTGGCGTTCGGGTCGCCGCTGGTCAGCGAGCACATCGCGTTCGTGCGGGCGGGCGGCGCGCTGACCGCGTCGCCCCGGCTGGAGGCGGGGCACCTGCTGCCCGTGCCGCGTACCCGGGACGCCCTGGACGTGCTGTGCGAGCACGTGCGGATCGCGCAGGACGCGCTGCCGGTGCCGCTGGCCCTGGAGAACATCGCCGCGCTGATCTCCTGGCCCGGCGAGGAGATGACCGAGGGGCAGTTCCTGTACGACCTCGCCGACCGCACCGGCGTACGGCTGCTGATCGACGTGGCGAACCTGCACACCAGCCACGTCAACCGGGGCGAGGACCCCGCCGCGGCACTGGACGCGCTGCCGCTGGAGGCCATCGCCTACGTCCACGTCGCGGGCGGCTTCGAGCGCGACGGCGTCTGGCACGACAGCCACGCCCATCCCGTGCCCCGGGCGGTCCTGGACATCCTGGGCGACCTCGCCTCCCGGGTGACGCCGCCCGGGGTGCTGCTGGAGCGCGACGAGGACTTCCCCGAGCCGGATGAGCTGGAGGGGGAGCTGGCGGCGATCCGGCAGGCCGTGCGCACCGGACGGGCGAAGGGGGGCGCCGAGCGCGAGGGCGGGGCGCGTGCGGGCGCGGCGGGCGCGGCGGGCGCTGCCGTATCCGTGGCGGGGGCCGCCGCGGGGGCCGGGTCCGGGGGCGGGGTGGCGGTGCTGGCGGCGCCGCGGGCCCCCTCCCGCGCCGGTGAGGACGCCCGGCAGCGGCTCGCGGTGGCGCAGGCGGCCGTGCTGTCGTCGCTGGTGGCCGGGACGCCGGTGCCGGAGGGGTTCGACCGGGTCCGGATGGGTGTGCAGGCGCGGGCGCTCGCCGCGAAGCGGGCCGGGGTCGTGGCGAAGGTGGCGCCCGAGCTGCCGGAGATCCTCGGGGCGGGGTACCGGGAGGCGTTCCTGGAGTACGCCCGCGCCCGGCCGATGACCGACGGCTACCGGCGCGACGCCCTGGACTTCGCGGGGCGGCTGCTGCGCGCGGGGCTGCCGCGGGACCCGGCGGCGCGGCGTGAGCTGCGCGACTGGTGGCGGGAGCGGTCGGGGCCGGCTCCGCGGCGGCGGCCGGTGGCCCGGGCCGTGCGGGCCGCGGGGCGGGTGCTGGGGCGCGGGGGGCCGGCGCGGCCGCAGTAATATGCCGTTCGCGCACCCGTGCGAGCCACACCGGCGTGCGGTGCCGCACCAGGAGGCACCATGCGACCACGACCCCCGATCGAGGGCCGAGGCATCTTCAGCGGGACCGGGCTCATCGTCACCGCCCTGGCCGCGACGCTCGTGGCGCTCCTCGTCCCGCTCTGGTCGTACGCCGGCCGGTCCGCGACGGCCGGCGCGGACGTGCTGAGCGCGCACACCGTCACCACCCCCTACGGGCCGCTGTCCGACCAGGACCGCGACTTTGTCACCAAGGTCCGGCTGGCCGGGCTGTGGGAGCTGACCGCCGGGCAGCTGGCCGGGCGCGAGGGCACCACCCCGGCCGTACGCACGGCCGGACAGCACCTGGTCGACGGGCACACCGCACTCGACGCGCACGTGCGGATCGTCGCCTCGCGGCTCGGCGTGCCGCTGCCCGACGAACCCAACGAGCAGCAGGAGCAGTGGCTCGCGACCCTGCGCGCGGCGCACGGCACGGACTTCGACCGGCAGTTCGCCACCATCCTGCGGCTCGCGCACGGCAGGGTGTTCTCACTGGTCGCCCAGGTCCGCGCCGGCACCCAGAACGCGCTGGTCCGCGATCTCGCCGACGACGCGGAGGCGACCGTGCTGGACCACATGAAGGTCCTGGAGGCGACCGGGTACGTGGACTTCGCCGCCCTCGCCCGGGACCTGGCCGCCGGTGCCTCGCCGGTGCCCACGCCGCCGCTGGTGGAGCCCGGCGCGGCGGTCCCGGTCGGCCCCTCGGCGCCCCCGGTGTACCCGCTGCCGCCCGCCGCCACCAGTGCGCCACCGGCGACGGCCCCCTGAGGCCGGCGATCCCGCCGAGAGCGAACGCAACGTCACAAACCGGCCACACTGTGTCCGGATAGTGAACAGGGCATGGTGTTTCGCGGATCCCGGGCATAGAAACTTGTCATGTTCTGGGTCCTCCTGCTCCTCCTGGCCTGGGCCGTCGCCGGCATCGCGTGCACCCGGCTGTGCCTGGCCGCCGTACGCTCCGCCGCCGTCGACGCGGACGGCGCGAGCGTCCGCCCCGGCGCGGCCGGCGCCGGCGGGGACCACGACCTGACGCTGTACGAGGCGGCGTTCCTCTCCGGCGGCCCCGCCCGGGTCGCCGATCTGACCCTGGTCTCCATGGCGCGGCAGCGGCGGCTGCTGCTCGCGCACACCGGGTGGGCGACCGTCGTCGACCCGCGCGGCCGGGACGACATGGAGCGGTCGGTGCTCGGCGCCATCGGCCCGGAGGGGCAGTCCCGGATCGCTCCGGTACGGTCCGCCGCCGCCCGCGCCGAGGCGGTACGGCGGCTCGGCGAGCGGCTGGTCCGCGCCGGTCTCGCCGTGCCCGAACAGGCCGGTACGAACGTCGCGTCCGCCGTCCGCCAGGTCCGCGCCGCCGCGGTGGCCGTGCTCGGGCTGGGCGTGACCGCGCTGCTGCTGCCCGGGCCGGCCGGTATGCCGCGCCACCTGCTCGCCCTGTGGTTCGCCCTCCCCCTCGTGGTGTCCCTGAGCTGCCTGGCCATCACCCGGGTCGAGGCGCACCCCACCTCCCGCTGGGCCTCCCCGGCCGGGCAGCGGCTGCTGAGCACGCTGAAGCGGCCGGCGGGCGGCGGCGAGGGCGACGACCGGGGTTTCCTCACCCGGGTCGCCGTACGCGGCATACGGGCGATCGGCGAGCCGGAGCTGCGCGCGGCCTTCGCCCACCGCGACCAGCCCTGGCGGGAGTGAACCGGCCCGGAGTGAACGGGCCCGGAGTGAACGGGCCTTCCGGGGGCGCACGGGGAGCATTGGCGCCGACACCGGCGGCCGGTGCTTGCCTTCACCCGCGGCCGCACGAAACATCCCTTCTGTCGCTGCGGGCCCCCGGGTCCGGAGTGCCGCCGGGCCGTGGCCGCGAGCCACGGCTGCCGCGCTCCGAAGGGATACGCCATGAGAGCCGCCGTCTGCTGCTCGGCCGCCGCGTCCGTGCTCCTGACCGCCCTCGCCGCCACCCCCGCGGACGGCTCGGCCACCGCCCCCGGCGCGCCGGTGACCGGACGGCACGGCACGGCTCCGACCCCGCGAGGAGGTACGGCGCCGGCCGGGCAGCACGGTACGCCGCCGGCCTGGCTGCGAGGTAGGGAACCGGCCGGGCTGCGGGGCACCGCGCCGGCCGAGCTGCGCGGTACCGCGGTGGCCGCGGCGCGCGCCCGGGCGGCCGGGATCGACTTCGGGACGTGCTCCGCCGAGCAGGACGCGCCGGGCAGCCTCGAGTGCGGCACGGTGACCGTCCCGCTGGACTACGCCCACCCGGGCGGCAAGCAGATCACCCTGACCGTCAGCCGGGTACGGGCCACCGGGAAGGACCCGGGCAGCAGCGGGCGCCCGGTGCCCCGACAGGGCGCCCTCGTCTACAACCCCGGCGGCCCCGGCGCCTCCGGCATGTACTTCCCGCTGATCGGCGCGGTCCCGCCGTGGAAGGGGATCGCCGCCGCCTACGACCTCGTCGGCTACGCCCCGCGCGGGGTGGGCCGCTCGGCGCCGCTGTCCTGCCAGGACCCCAAGCGGCTCGGCACGGGCCCCACCCAGGCGCCCACCCACCCCTCGCAGGCGTACAAGAGGGAGCGCGTCGCGCGGGCCAGGGCCTACGCGCGCGGCTGCGCCGAGCGGTCCGGCGACCGGCTGCGGTTCTCCACCTCGCTGAACAACGCCCGCGACCTCGACGTGCTGCGCGCCGCCCTCGGCGAGGACCGGCTCACGTTCATGGGAGCCTCGTACGGGACCTACTTCGGGGCCCTGTACGGGACGCTGTTCCCCTCCCACGTGCGGCGGATGGTGCTGGACGCGCCGGTCGACCCCGATCCCGCGCGGATCTGGTACCGCGACAACCTCGACCAGTCGGCCGCGTTCGAGGGCCGCTGGGCGGACTTCCGCGAGTGGGTCGCCCGCCACGACGACGTGTACGGACTCGGCGCGACGGCCGAGCGGGTGGGCCGCGCCTACGACACGGCGCGGGCCCGCCTGGCGGTCCACCCGGCCGGCGGGACGGTGGGGCCGGGACAGCTCCAGGACGCGTTCCTGTCGGCCGGCTACTACGACGACTTCTGGCCCAGCCGCGCGCAGGCGCTGTCGGCGTACCTCAAGGGCGACCCGAAGCCGCTGGTCCGGCTGGCCGCGCCGGACCCGCGGACGGCGGCCGAGGCGGAGAACGCCGGCGCCGTCTACACGGCCGTCGAGTGCAACGACGCGCCCTGGCCGACGGACTGGGCGGTGTGGGACCGCGACAACACCCGCCTCGCGCGCGTGGCGCCGTTCGAGACCTGGGACAACGCCTGGGCGAACCTGCCGTGCGCCTACTGGCCCGGCCCCCGGCAGCGGCCGCTCGACGTGCGGACCGGGCCGGGCGAGCTGCCGCCGGTGCTGATCCTCGCGGCGGAGCGGGACGCGGCCGCCCCGTACGCCGGGGCGCTGGAGATGAACCGGCGCCTGTCGGACTCGGTGCTGGTGACCGAGCGGGACGCGGGCACGCACGGGATCGGGGGCGGCCCCAACCGCTGCGTCAACGCCTACCTGGAGGCCTATCTGCTCCAGGGACGGCTCCCGGTGCGGCGGGCGGCCTGCGCGCCGCACCCGGAGCCGGTCCCCTCCGGAGCCCGCGCCGGCACGGGCACCGGCGAGGCACGCAAGGGCGGGACCGGCCGGCGCTGAGGCCCCGGACCCGGCCCTCGCGAAAGCCTCAGGCCAGGCCCGCCACCAGGTCCGCGACGTCCTTGCGGCGGCCCGTGTAGAACGGCACCTCCTCGCGGACGTGCATCCGAGCCTCGGAGGCGCGCAGGTGACGCATGAGGTCGACGATGCGGTACAGCTCGTCGGCCTCGAAGGCGAGGATCCACTCGTAGTCGCCGAGGGAGAAGGAGGCGACCGTGTTGGCGCGCACGTCCGGGTAGCCGCGGGCCATCTTGCCGTGGTCGGCGAGCATGCGGCGGCGGTCCTCGTCGGGCAGCAGGTACCAGTCGTAGGAGCGCACGAAGGGGTAGACGCTCACGTAGTCGCGGGGCGTCTCGTCGGCGAGGAACGCCGGGATGTGCGAGCGGTTGAACTCCGCCGGGCGGTGCAGCGCCATGTTCGACCAGACCGGCTCCAGGGCGCGGCCCAGCCTGGTGCGGCGGAAGAGGTTGTACGCCTCCTGGAGCTGGTCGCTGGTCTCGGCGTGCCACCAGATCATGACGTCGGCGTCGGCGCGCAGGCCGGAGACGTCGTAGGTGCCGCGGATCGTCACGTCCTTGGCGGCGAGCTGGTCGAACAGCTCCTGGACCTCGTCGGCGTAGCCCGCGCGGTCCTCGGGCAGCACGTCCTTCAGCCGGAAGACGGACCACAGGGTGTAGCGGATGACATCGTTGAGGTCCTTGGCCAGCTTGCCCTTGTTCGGGATCCTGCCGGACTCGGTGGTGGGGGCGTCGTCACTCATGTCCCTCATTCTCCCGCTCCCCCGTGCAGGCTCTGCACCGGGTGGGCCATCAGTTCCCGGGCCGCGCGCAGGTCGCCGCCGAGCTGGTCCACCGCCGCGTTCGCGCTCGCGACGCAGGCCGGGATGCCGACGCCGTCGTACTGCGCGCCGCACACCGCGAGGCCGGGCAGCGCGGCGACGTGGGCGCGGATGCGGGCCACGCGCGCGTGGTGGCCGACCGGGTACTGGGGCAGGCCGTCGGTCCAGCGGGTGACGCGGGCCTCGAGGGGAGCGGCGTCCAGGCCGGTGGCGGCCCGCAGGTCGCGCCGGGAGACCTCCACCAGCTCGGCGTCGGTGAGCTGGAGCACCGCCGTCTCACCGTGCCGGCCGACGGAGGTGCGCAGTACGGCGACACCGGGGTCCTCGTCGGCGATCCAGCCCCACTTCTGGGAGGCGAACGTCGACGCCTTGATGGCGCGGCCGTCGACGGGCGGCACGAGGAAGCCGCTGCCTTCGGGCAGGCCGAGGCCGGCGCGGCGGTAGGCGAGGGTGACCAGGGCCATGGAGGCGTACTCGACGGCGGCCAGCTCGGCGGCGGCCGCAGGGGCCTCGGCGCGCAGCAGCGCGGCGGCGGCCGGGGCGGGTACGGCGACGATCACGGCGTCGGCGTGCAGGACCCGGTCACCGGCGACGACCCGCCAGGCCGTGCGCGCGGACCCGGCGCCGTCCGCCGCGGCCGTGCGGCGCAGCTCCGTCACCGGTGCCCCGGTCAGGATCTCGCCGCCGCGCGCGCGGACCGATCCGGCGACGGCGAGCGGCAGCGATCCGACGCCGCCCTCGATGCCCATGAAGACGGGTCCGCTCTGCGGCGCGGCGGCCGCCCTGGCCTGGATCGCGCGGACGGCCTCGGTGAGGGAGTCGTGGGTGCAGGCGGCCTGGTAGAGCTGGGGCACGGCCGAGCGCATCGACAGACGGTAGGCGTCGCCCGCGTAGACCCCGCCGAGGAGGGGCTCGACCAGCCGGTCGACGACCTCGTGGCCGAGGCGCGCCGCCACGTACTCCCCCACGGCCACGTCGTCGCCGACCTCCGTGCGGGGCAGTTCGGCGTCGCGTCCGATCCGGGCCAGGCCCTCGGCGGAGAGCACCCCGGCGAGGGCGTCGGCGGACCCGGGGACGCCCATCACATGGCCCTTGGGCATGGGGCGCAGGGCGCCGCGGGTCCAGAGGGCGGCGGTGGCGGTGGCGGGTGTGCGCAGCCGGCCGGCGAGACCCACCTCGCGGGCCAGGCCGACCGCCTCGGGGCGGCGGGCCAGCATCGACTCGGCGCCCAGGTCGACGCGGACGCCCGCGATCTCGCCGGGCCGCAGCTTGCCGCCGACCCGGCCGGACGCCTCCAGGACGGTCACGCGCGCGCCGCGCTCCAGCAGCCGGTGAGCCGCGGCCAGCCCAGCGATCCCGGCTCCCACGACGACGACGTGACCGGTGCCCGTACCCGTACCCGTTGCGCTCATGGCCTCCACTCTCTCAGACCCCGCCGGCGCTCCCGCCCGGGCCCGGCGCCCGTCCCGCCGTCCGGTGCGGGGTCGGTGCCGGTGTCCCCGCCGAGTCCGGACCGTGACCGCATCGGGACCGGTGGCCGCCAACGTTCCGGGCCGGGGCGCCGTCGAAGGAACACCGGTGGCCGGCCGGTTCCGGCACGTTCCAGCGAAGAGGGGTATCCGCCGATGCGCACACCACGTCCCGCACGCTCCGCCCAGGCCCTGGCCGGGGTCCTGCTCGCCGTCTGCCTCGGGCTCACCGCCTGCGGGGGCTCCGCCTCCTCGGACGCCTCCGCCGGCGACAAGGCCGCCCGGGCCGCCGACGGCAAGGCCGCCCCCGACACCGGCGTCCGGGCGGGCGGCGGCTCGTCGGAAGCCGGGGGCGCCTCCCGCGCCGGGGCGCGCGTGGCGGTGCCGAGCGCCGTCATCCGCACCGCCTCCCTCACCGTGCGGGTCGCGGACGTGCCCGGGGCGCTGGCCTCGGCCCGCGCGGCGGCCGAGGACGCGGGCGGCTACGTCGGCAAGGAGACCACCGGCCGGGACGCGGCGGGCCACGAGCGCACCCGGGTGGTGCTGCGGGTGCCCGCCGACGCGTACGACGACGTCCTCGCCTCGCTGGAGGGCGAGGGGAAGCTGATCCGCCGCAGCGCGCAGGCGCGGGACGTCACCGACCAGGTCGTCGACGTGGACAGCCGCGTCAGGTCGCAGCGGGCCAGCGTGGCCCGGGTCCGCGCGCTGATGGACCGGGCGGCCGAGATCGCTGACGTCGTCGCGCTGGAAGGGGAACTGAGCAGCAGGGAGGCGGACCTGGAGGCGCTGCTCGCCCGCCAGGCGTCCCTGAAGGACCGCACGAGCCTGGCGACCATCACCCTGTCGCTGACCGCGAAGCCGGCCGCCGAGGCGCCGGGCGACAGCGCCCCCGGACCGGCCGACGCCCTGGCGGGCGGCTGGCACGCCTTCGTCACGATGCTGCGCTGGATCGTCCTCGCCCTGGGTGCGGTGCTGCCGTTCGCCGCGCTCGCGGCGCTGCTCGCGCTGATGTGGCTGCGGATCGTCCGGCCACGGCTGCCGCGCCGCGCGGCTCCCGCGCCCGTGACGACCGCGGTGGGCCCGCTCCCGCAGGCCCGCCCGGCACCGGAGGCGGCCGCCCACGGGCGCGAGCCCGGCCAGGCGGACTGAGCCGGGTGCCGGACCGGGTGCCGGGTCGACCCGGCCGGGGACCGGGCCCGGGCGGCGGGCGGGCACCCCGTAGCGTGTCGGCATGACGATGCGTGCGGCGGGACGGGGCGGGGCGGAGCGGCTGGTCGTGATCGGCGGGGACGCCGCGGGGATGTCCGCGGCATCGCAGGCACGGCGGCTGCGCGGACCCGGCGAACTGGAGATCGTGGCCTTCGAGCGGGGCCACTTCACCTCCTACTCGGCGTGCGGGATCCCCTACTGGGTGGGCGGCGACGTGGCCGGGCGCGACGAGCTGGTCGCCCGGACGCCCGAGGAGCACCGCGCGCGCGGCATCGACGTCCGGCTGCGCACCGAGGTCACCCGCATCGACGTGGCGGGTCGGCGGGTGCGCGCGCGGGACGGCTCCGGCACCGAGTCCTGGACGTCGTACGACAAGCTCGTGATCGCGACCGGTGCCCGCCCGGTCCGGCCTGACCTGCCGGGCGTGGACGCCCCCGGGGTGCACGGCGTGCAGACCCTGGACGACGGCCAGGCCCTGCTGGACACCCTGGACGCCACGCGGGGCCGCCGGGCCGTGGTCGTCGGCGCCGGGTACATCGGCGTGGAGATGGCCGAGGCGCTGATCAAGCGGGGCTACGAGGTGACGGTCGTCAACCGCGGCCGGGAGCCGATGTCCACGCTGGACCCGGACATGGGCCGTCTGGTGCGCCGGGCCATGGAGGGCCTCGGCATCACCATGGTGAACGGCACGGCGGTCACCGGGCTGCCCACCGGCGCGGACGGCCGGGTGCGCGCGGTCGCCACCGAGGACGGCGAGCACCCGGCGGACGTGGTGGTGCTCGGCATCGGGGTGCGCCCGGAGACGGGCCTGGCCCGGGCGGCTGGCCTGCCCCTGGGCGAGCACGGGGGCCTGCTGACCGACCGGGCGATGCGGGTCACCGGCCACGACGACATCTGGGCGGGCGGTGACTGCGTCGAGGTGCTGAACCTGGTCTCCGGGCAGCGGGCGCACGTCCCGCTCGGCACCCACGCCAACAAGCACGGTCAGGTCATCGGCACCAACGCGGGCGGTGGGTACGCCACCTTTCCCGGTGTGGTCGGCACGGCGGTGAGCAAGGTCTGCGACCTGGAGATCGCCCGCACCGGGCTGCGCGAGAAGGACGCCCACCGGGTCGGCCTGCGGTTCGAGTCGGTCACCGTCGAGTCGACCAGCCGCGCCGGCTACTACCCCGGCGCCTCCCCGATGACGGTCAAGATGCTCGCCGAGCGCCGCACGGGACGGCTGCTCGGCGTGCAGATCGTGGGCCGGGAGGGCGCGGCGAAGCGGGTCGACGTCGCCGCGGTGACGCTGACCGCGCAGCTGACGGTGGAGCAGATGACGGCCCTTGACCTGGGGTACGCGCCGCCGTTCTCACCGGTGTGGGACCCGGTGCTGGTGGCCGCGCGGAAGGCGGCGGCGAAGGTCCGGTCGGCGGAGTGATCCGGTCGGCCGAGTGACGTCCCGGCGCCGCTACGCCGTCCCGCTGATGCGGGGCAGGGAGGCCACCGACGCCCCGGCGGCCGGCGTCGGGCCGGACGACAGCGCGGTGCCGGACGACAGCCCGGCGCCGGAGGACACCGCGGCGGGCTGCTCCCCCGCCGGCCGGGCGTGCGCGGCGCCCGGCCGGGCCGAGCGCAGCCGGTGGCTCACCGCCTCGTCCAGCGTCACGGGCCGCCGCAGTTGGGCGGCCAGCCGGCCCGCCTCCTGGCCGAGCCGCGCGACGTCCTCCCAGGGCAGCCGTACCAGCAGGGCGATCTCCGCCTCCCCGTCGGGCAGGGCGTGCATCACCGGAACCTGTGGGGCAACTCGCTCGTCCATCGCCTGATCCTCACGTCGGTTGCCGACACATACGCACGCACCGGCGCGGGCGTTCACCGATTCACCGGCCGCGGCCGGGGCACTGGATCCGTGTGGTCATCCCCGTTCATGACGTCAATCCGGTGCGCCGCACCCCCTGGGTGACGTATGCGCTGATCGCCGTCAACGTGCTGGTGTTCCTGGCCATGCCCGGCACGGCGGACGCCGTGACCGGCGGCGGGCTGGTCCGGCTGTGCCGCCTCCAGGCCTTCATGGACCACTGGGCCGCGGTGCCCCGCGAGCTGATCCACCATCAGCTGCCGCGGACGGTGCCGACGGGCCAGGTGGGCGTGGGCCCGCAGGGGCCGGGCTGTGTGGTGGGGCCGCCGGGCTACGACAAGTCGCCGCCGCTGTCGGTCCTGACGGCGATGTTCCTGCACGGCGGCCGGCTGCACCTGCTGGGCAACATGCTGTTCCTGCTGATCTTCGGCAACAACGTCGAGGACCGCATGGGCCACCTGCGCTACCTGGTCTTCTACGTCGTCTGCGGCTACGCGGCCGGGTACGGCTTCGCCCTGCTGAACGCCGGCTCGGCCGAACCGCTGATCGGCGCCTCCGGGGCGATCGCCGGCGTCCTCGGCGCCTACCTGGCGCTGTATCCGCGGGCCCGGGTGTGGGTGCTGGTGCCGTTCCTGGTCTTCCTGCCGCTGCGGCTGCCGGCCTGGCTGGTGCTCGGCTTCTGGTTCGGGCTCCAGGCGGTGTACTCGGCCGGCCACGGCGTCTCCGGCACCGCGACGGTCGCGTACGCGGCGCACGTCGTCGGCTTCGTCGCCGGGCTGCTGCTGGCGCTGCCGCTGCGCCCGGGCACCCCGCCCCCGCCGGAGCCGCCCGGCCTGCTGTTCGGCAGGCGGGCCCGGCCCCGGCACGGCTGGTGAGGGCGGCGCGCCCGGTGCGGGCGCGGCGGGCGCCGGGTCAGCGCGCGGTGAGGGTGTGGACGTGGTCCACCAGGCGGGTCAGCGCGTCCGGGTCGGTGTTCGGCATGACGCCGTGGCCGAGGTTGAAGATGTGTCCCTCCAGGCCCGCGGCCGCGTCCAGGACCTCACGGGTGCGGGTCTCGACGGCCTCGGTGGTGGAGAACAGCACCGTCGGGTCGAGGTTGCCCTGGAGCGCCTTGCCGGGGCCGACGCGGCGGGCGGCCTCGTCCAGCGGGACGCGCCAGTCGACGCCGACGACGTCCGCGCCGGCCTCGCCCATCAGGTTCAGCAGCTCACCGGTGCCGACGCCGAAGTGGATGCGGGGCACGCCGTACCCGGCGACGGCCCGGAACACCTTGGCCGAGGCGGGCATGACGTAGCGGCGGTAGTCGGCGGGGGCCAGGGCGCCCACCCAGGAGTCGAACAGCTGGACGGCGCTCGCGCCCGCCTCGATCTGCACCTTGAGGAAGGCCGCCGTGATGTCGGCGAGGCGGTCGAGGAGGTCGGCCCACAGTCCGGGGTCGCCGTACATGATCGCCTTGGCGTTCTCGTACGTGCGGGACGGGCCGCCCTCGACCAGGTAGCTCGCCAGGGTGAACGGCGCGCCCGCGAAACCGATCAGCGGGGTGGCGCCCAGCTCGGCGGTGAGCAGGCCGATCGCCTCGGTGACGTAGGAGACGTCCGCGGGCGTGAGGTCGCGCAGCCGGGCGAGGTCGGCGCGGGTGCGGATGGGCCGCTCCACGACCGGGCCGACGCCGGGCTTGATGTCCAGGTCGATGCCGATGGCCTTCAGCGGGACGACGATGTCGCTGAAGTAGATCGCCGCGTCCACCTGGTGCCGGCGCACCGGCTGGAGCGTGATCTCGGTGACCAGCTCCGGCCGCATGCAGGACTCGAGCATCGGGATGCCCTCGCGCACCTTGCGGTACTCGGGCAGGGAACGGCCGGCCTGGCGCATGAACCACACGGGCGTGTGGGGTACGGGCTCACGCCTGCACGCCTTGAGGAAGGCTGACTCTCTCAGCGCGTCGGACGCCGCTGCCGGCTGCTGGCCCGTGGGGCTGGGGTTGACACTCACGACGGCAAGTCTCGCACGGCCGCGCGGCGGAGGCGGCCGTGGCCTCCTGGGGTGTGCCTCCCTGCGCCGGGCCGCTGTTCCCCTTACTCTTCCCCGCATGGCTGCGGCTCAGGGACGACTGTCGGACGGCGCTGACGGAACGGGTGACGGAAAGGGCGACGGGGAGGCGGAGGAGCATGCGGGCAGCGCGGTGCCGCCGGCCTTCCGGGCCGCGGTCGAGGGGCTGCGCACCGCGCGGCTGCGGCCGCAGGTCGAGGTGGAGCCGACCCCCGCGCCGAAGCGGCTGGCGCCGTTCGCGTACGCGCTGGAGGCGGTCGTGGTCGACGGCGAGCAGGAACTCGCCGACGGCCGGCTGGTGCTGCTGCACGATCCGGCCGGGCACGACGCCTGGCGCGGCACCTTCCGGCTGGTGACGCTGGTGCGGGCGGAGCTGGAGCCGGAGATGGCGGCCGATCCGCTGCTGCCCGAGGTGTGCTGGTCGTGGCTGACCGGGGCCCTCCAGGCGCGCGGGCTGGCCTGCAGCGAGCCGAGCGGCACCGTCACCCGGGCCGGCTCGCACTACTTCGGGGGGCTGTCCGAGCGGCCGCCGGCCTCGCAGATCGAGATCCGCGCGTCCTGGACGCCGCGCGAGGGACTGGGCGGGGTGCCGGACACCGCCGCCCACCTCGCCTCCTGGTGCGACCTGCTGGCCCAGGTCGGCGGTCTGCCGCCGGCCGGTCCCGGGGACGCCTCGGTGGTCACGCTGCCGCAGCGCAGGGACCCGCAGTCCCGCTGAACCGGTCCTGAAGCGACCCGGACCCGCCCAGACCTGATCCCGCCCCGACCCGCCGCACCGCCGCTCCGTGCCGCCGCCCGTGCCGCGGGTCGACGCGTGCTGCCGCCGCCGGGTCAACGCGAGGTGCGCCGACTCACCCCGCATTGACCCTCTCTTTGTCGATACGGCCACTTTCGATCCCGGTCGTGCACACGCCGAACCGATTCGATCTTCGGATGATCGATCGCGCGTCCGAATTGCACAGATTGTTACTCACTAGATCGTGATCATCCTCTAAAGGCGGACGGGTTCGGTGCCGAAGACGACTGTGACCTTGAAAGCACGGTTCGTCCCGGCTTCCTCCCCACAAGCCGGCCCCGTCCCCCACCCAGGAGGCCTGGTGTCCGTTCTCCTCGAGCAACCCGCAAGCCTGGTCGCCTACCGCCCGAACAAGCCGACCGCCATGGTGGTCGTGGCCGACCCGCGCGTCCGCTCCACCGTCACCCGCCATCTGTGGGCGCTCGGTGTGCGCGACGTCATCGAGGCCTCGTCCGTCGCGGAGGCTCGTCCCCGCATCGGCAACCCCCGCGACATCTGCGTCGCCGACGTCCACCTCCCCGACGGCTCCGGTCTGACCCTGCTGTCCGAGACCCGTGCCGCCGGATGGCCCAACGGCCTGGCCCTGTCCGCCGCCGACGACATCGGCGCCGTGCGCAACGCCCTGGCCGGCGGCGTCAAGGGCTACGTCGTCACCGGCACCCGGACCAACATCGGGCTCCCCACCCGGCCGGGCGCCGCCCCCATCGGCTCCGCCGCCGCCCGTATGCACCGCCGCCCCCCGGGTGCCCCGAGCCACCCGGGCGGCTACCGGGAGCTGTCCGGCCGCGAGGTCGAGGTGCTGCGGCTGGTCGCCGAGGGCCAGTCGAACAAGGCGATCGGCGTCTCCATGGGCCTGTCCGCGCTGACCGTCAAGAGCCACCTCGCCCGGATCGCCCGCAAGCTGGGCACCGGCGACCGCGCCGGCATGGTGGCCGTGGCCCTGCGCACCGGCATCATCCACTGACCCCGCTCCCGGCCACCGCGCCCGTGACCCCTTCCGCCGTCCCGTCCGCCCGCGACTCCGCCGCCCCCGCCTCCCCCTCCTGATCGTTCACTCGCGTGAACCGCGAGTTTCACCGACGTGACTGGTTTACGACCCTCCGGCGCCCGTCGACGGAACGTTCCGGCGACGGGCGCTGTCCCCACACAGATACCCTTGACAGGTGACCGACGCCCAAGAGACCGCCGCAGCAGACAGCACCCTGCGAACCGCCGGGGAGATCCCCGCGGACGACGCCGGACCTTCTGTGACGGGGACGCCGGTCCCACTGCTCGAACCGCGCGAGGGCATCCCGCCCGTCGTCGCCGACGAGGCCGCGCTCGCCGAGGTGATCGCCGCCTTCGCCGCCGGGTCCGGCCCCGTCGCCGTCGACGCCGAGCGCGCCTCCGGCTACCGCTACGGCCAGCGCGCCTACCTGGTGCAGCTGCGCCGCGAGGGCGCCGGCACCGCGCTCGTCGACCCCGTCGCCTGCCCCGACCTCTCGGGTCTCGGCGAGGCCCTGTCCGGCGTCGAGTGGGTGCTGCACGCCGCCACCCAGGACCTGCCCTGCCTGCGCGAAATAGGCATGGTGCCCAGCCGCCTGTTCGACACCGAGCTGGCCGGCCGGCTCGCCGGCTTCCCCCGGGTCGGCCTCGGCGCGATGGTCGAGGGCGTCCTGGGCTTCGTCCTGGAGAAGGGCCACTCCGCCGTCGACTGGTCGACCCGCCCGCTGCCCGAGCCGTGGCTGCGCTACGCCGCCCTGGACGTCGAACTCCTCGTCGACCTGCGGGACGCGCTGGAGAAGGAGCTGGACCGGCAGGGCAAGCTGGAGTGGGCCCGGCAGGAGTTCGACGCGATCGCCTCGGCGCCGCCCGCCGAACCGCGCAAGGATCCCTGGCGCCGGACGTCCGGCATGCACAAGGTGCGGCGCCGGCGGCAGCTGGGCGTCGTACGGGAGCTGTGGCAGACCCGGGACCGGATCGCCCAGCGCAGGGACGTCTCCCCCGGCAAGGTGCTGTCCGACGCGGCGATCGTGGAGGCGGCGCTTGCCCTGCCCTCCACCGTGCACGCGCTGGCCGCGCTGAACGGGTTCGGGCACCGCATGGGGCGGCGCCAGCTGGAGCAGTGGCAGGCGGCCGTCGACCGGGCCAAGGCGCTCCCGGACTCCGCGCTGCCCCAGCCCGGGCAGTCGGTGGCCGGTCCGCCGCCGCCCCGCGCCTGGGCCGACAAGGACCCGGCGGCCGCGGCCCGGCTGTCCGCCGCCCGGGCCGGGGTGTCCGCGCTGGCGGAGGAGCTGACCATGCCGCCGGAGAACCTGATCGCCCCGGACGCGGTGCGGCGGGTGTGCTGGGAGCCGCCGGCACCGGTCGACGCCGAGTCGGTCCGGGACGCGCTGACGGCGTACGGCGCCCGGGCCTGGCAGGTGGAGCAGGTGACACCGGCGCTGGTCAAGGCGCTCACCGCGACCGCGGCCACGGGCTGACCCGGGGCTCCCCGGCCGGCCGCGGGGCCTGGCGGAGCGGGCCCGGGGCGTCGAGATCGCGCCAAGATCCGGACGCGACGGCACCCCGCCGGCCCGGGGCCGGTGTGACGTTCACCGCTTGGCCGGGTAGGGGTGTGCAGCTACGTTACCCACAAGTAGCATGGGTTCTGAGCGCGCGCTCAGCTCTTGCGCGCCGCAGCAGTGCCACCCCGCACCCTGGAGGAGAGCCATCGTGCCTCGTACCGTCAGGGACGTCGTCTTCGTCGACGGCGTCCGTACCCCGTTCGGCAAGGCGGGCCCGAAGGGCATCTACCACGAGACCCGTGCCGACGACCTCGTCGTCAAGGCGATCCGGGAGCTGCTGCGCCGCAACCCCGGACTGGACCCGAAGAAGATCGACGAGGTCGCCATCGCCGCGACCACGCAGATCGGTGACCAGGGCCTGACCCTCGGCCGTACGGCCGGCCTCCTCGCCGGTCTGCCCCAGTCGGTGCCCGGCTACTCGATCGACCGCATGTGCGCGGGCGCCCTGACCGCCGTCACCACCACCGCTGGCTCCATCGCCTTCGGCGCGTACGACGTCGTCATCGCCGGCGGCGTCGAGCACATGGGCCGCCACCCCATGGGCGAGGGCGTCGACCCCAACCCGCGGTTCGTCAGCGAGAAGCTGGTCGACGAGTCCGCCCTGTTCATGGGCATGACCGCGGAGAACCTGCACGACCGCTACCCGCAGATCACCAAGCTGCGCGCGGACGAGTACGCGGTGCGCTCGCAGGAGAAGGCCGCCAAGGCCTACGCCAACGGCAAGATCCAGGCCGACCTGGTGCCGGTCTCCGTGCGCCGCACCAACCCGGAGGCCGGGGAGACGGGCTGGGGCCTGGTCACCGCCGACGAGCCGATGCGCCCGGGCACCACCCTGGAGAACCTGGCGAACCTCAAGACGCCGTTCCGGGTGCACGGCCGGGTCACCGCGGGCAACGCCGCAGGACTCAACGACGGCGCCACCGCCTCCATCCTCGCCAGCGAGGACTTCGCCCGCGAGAACGACCTGCCGGTGAAGATGCGCCTGGTCTCCTACGCCTTCGCCGGCGTGGAGCCGGAGGTCATGGGCTACGGCCCGATCCCGGCGACCGAGAAGGCCCTCGCCAAGGCGGGCCTGTCGATCTCCGACATCGGCCTGTTCGAGATCAACGAGGCCTTCGCCGTCCAGGTGCTGGCCCTCCTCGACCACTACGGCATCGCCGACGACGACCCGCGCGTCAACCAGTACGGCGGCGCCATCGCCTACGGCCACCCGCTGGCCTCCTCCGGCGTCCGCCTGATGACGCAGCTGGCCCGCCAGTTCGAGGAACAGCCGAACGTCCGCTACGGCCTGACGACCATGTGCGTCGGCTTCGGCATGGGCGCCACGGTCATCTGGGAGAACCCGCACTTCGAGGGGGACAAGTGAGCAGCACCACCGAGCTTCTGAAGAAGGCTTCGGAACTCTTCCCCGACGAGGTCGTCACGCAGGCCCACGTACGCCACCTGGACCTGCCGTCCGGTGCCGGGCGCTTCGCGCTGATCACGCTGGACAACGGCCTGGACCACACCAAGCCGACCACCTTCGGCCCGGCCTCGCTGGCGAACCTCGACGCCGCGGTCGACCAGGTCGAGCGGGAGGCCGCGGCCGGTGAGATCGTCGGCGCCGGCATCACCGGCAAGCCGTTCATCTTCGCGGTCGGCGCCGACCTCAAGGGCGTTGAGCTGCTCCAGGAGCACGAACACGCGCTGGCCATCGGCAAGGGCGGCCACGAGGTCTTCAAGCGCCTCGCGACCCTCGCCGTCCCCACCTTCGCCTACTACAACGGCGCGGCGATGGGCGGCGGCGTCGAGGTCGGCCTGCACTGCACCTACCGCACGGTGTCCGCGGCCATCCCCGCGTTCTCCCTGCCCGAGGTCTTCCTGGGCCTGGTCCCGGGCTGGGGCGGCTGCACGATCCTGCCGAACCTGATCGGTCCGGAGAAGGCCGTCTCGGTCATCATCGAGAACTCGCTCAACCAGAACAAGCAGCTCAAGGGCGCGCAGGTCTACGAACTGGGCATCGCCGACGCCCTGTTCGAGGGCGCCGACTTCCTCGAGCAGTCGCTGATCTGGACGGCCGCCGTTCTCAAGGGCGAGATCGCCGTCGAGCGCCCGGCGATCGACCGCGGCGAGGCCTGGGACCAGGCCGTCGCCAAGGGCCGCTCCGTCGCGGACTCCAAGGTGCACGGGGCCGCCCCGGCCGCCTACCGCGCCCTCGACATCATCGCCGCCGCCAAGAACGGCGACCTCCAGCAGGGCTACGACGCCGAGGACCAGGCGCTCGCCGACCTCATCATGGGCGGCGAACTGCGCTCCGGCATCTACGCCTTCAACCTGGTGCAGAAGCGCGGCAAGCGCCCCGCGGGCGCCCCGGACAAGAGCCTGGCGCGCCCGGTCACCAAGGTCGGCGTCGTCGGCGCCGGTCTGATGGCCTCCCAGCTCGCCCTGCTGTTCCTGCGCCGCCTCGAGGTGCCCGTCGTGCTGACGGACATCGACCAGGAGCGCGTCGACAAGGGTGTGGGCTACGTCCGGGCCGAGATCGACAAGCTGCTCGGCAAGGGCCGCATCAACCAGGACAAGGCCAACCGCCTCAAGGCGCTGGTGACCGGCGTCCTGGACAAGGCCGAGGGCTTCGCGGACGCGGACTTCGTCATCGAGGCCGTGTTCGAGGAGATCGGCGTCAAGCAGCAGGTGTTCGCCGAGGTCGAGGCGGTCGCCCCGGCGCACGCGATCCTCGCCACCAACACCTCCTCCCTGTCGGTGTCGGAGATGGCGTCGAAGCTGAAGAACCCCGAGCGGGTCGTCGGCTTCCACTTCTTCAACCCGGTCGCGGTGCTGCCGCTGCTGGAGATCGTCCGCGGCGAGCAGACCGACGACGCCTCGCTGGCGACCGCCTTCGCGGTGGCCAAGAAGCTGAAGAAGACCGCGGTGCTGGTCAAGGACGCCCCGGCGTTCGTCGTCAACCGCATCCTGACCCGCTTCATGGGCGAGATCCAGAACGTCATCGACGAGGGCACCCCGGTCGAGGTCGCCGAGCGGGCGATCGAGCCGCTCGGTCTGCCGATGTCCCCGCTGGTGCTGCTGGAGCTGGTCGGTCCCGCGATCGGCCTGCACGTCTCGGAGACCCTCAACCGGGCCTTCCCGGACCGCTTCACGGTCTCCCCGAACCTCAAGGCGGTCGTCGAGGCGGGCAAGCGCGGCTTCTACGTCTACGACAGCGGCAAGCCGGAGCTGGACCCGGAGGTCGCCGCGCTGCTGAAGCAGGGCGACAGCGTCCTGACCGAGGAGCAGGTCCGCGAGCGGGTGCTGGACGCGGTGGCGCAGGAGATCGGGCTGATGCTCGACGAGGGCGTCGTCGCCGAGGCCCAGGACGTCGACCTCTGCCTCATCACGGGCGCCGGCTGGCCCTTCCACCTGGGCGGCATCACGCCGTACCTGGACCGCGAGGGCGTCTCGGAGCGCGTGAACGGCAAGAAGTTCCTGGCCCCGGGCGTGGCGAGCGTGCCCGCGTAACCCACCGGAACGCCGGGTCGGAGGGCCCCCGCCGCGGATGTCCGCGGCGGGGGTCCTTCGCGTGGGTCACACCTCCCGCCACGCCTCCAGGGCCAGGCCCGGTTCGTCCTTGCGGCGGGTGAGCAGGAGGCGGCCGGTGGACGGGGACCACGTCGCCGCGACCACCCGGCCGTCCTCGTCGGCGCCCACGCAGACCCGCGCGTCGGCGGGGAGCACCGGGCCGGACGCGGTCCACCATGCGCCCGCGGACTCGTCCTCGGTGGGATAGGCGGCGAACGCCACCCGGCCGTCGGCGGAGCGCTGGGCGAGCAGCGTGCAGTCGTGGCCGTCCAGCGCGCAGCGCACCGCGGAGACGGGGCCGGGGCCCGCCGCGGGCAGCAGGGCGACGGGCCGGGCGCCGGGTCGCCAGGCGCACAGTGCGCCCGCCTCGTCGGTGTGGAAGAGGGTGGTGGCCTCCGGGGAGGTGGCCAGCGCGCGCAGGGTGCCGGGGCGGACCGGGGTGCCGGCCGTCTCCGCCGGCACCGGCTGCGCGCCCGGCTTCTCCTGGCGCCAGCGCAGCAGGCCGCCGGGCGCGGCCGCGAACAGTTCGACCAGGCCGGACTCCCCGGTCACGGCCGCCAGGTCCGCGTGCACCTCCCGGCCGCCGAGGTCCCGCCAGGGGTCCCAGCCGCCCTTCTCCTTCTGGGCGCGCATGCTGACTCCGCCGTCCCGGTTGCGCACGAACACATGGGCCCGGCCCCGCGCGTCCACGGCGACCGCGGGCGGACCGAGGCGCTCGCCCCTGGTGTGCGGATGGCCGATCGGCTGCCAGTCCAGGGCGGCGAGGTGGGACCGGAAGTGGGTGGAGTGCACCAGGCCCGACTCGCCGTTCGTGGTGGGCCGCCAGGACACCAGGTGGGCATATCCGTCGGCGCCCTGCCCGACGGCGAGGACGGGGTGCAGCCGCTGCTCGCCGCCCACCGTGCGGGGGGCGCTCCAGCGGCCGCCGGGGCCGCGCTCCGCCCGGCACCGGACGGCGTCGCCCGACAGCTGGTAGACACTGAGCCGCCCGTCGCGGCCGCGTATGAGCCAGTCGCCGTTCACCGGTTCACCTTAAGCGGGGGCGGCCCGGGCCGGGTGACCGGTCCGGCGGCGGCCGGGGCGTGGGACGCTGGGGCGCATGGACGAGCAGGACTGCCCGGTGGTGATCGTCGACGCGGCGAACGTCGTCGGGTCGGTGCCCGACGGCTGGTGGCGGGACCGCGCCGGGGCCGCGGCACGGCTGCGGGACCGGCTGGCCGCGGGAGGCGTGCCGCATCTCGCGGGGTCCGCCGAGATCGTGCTGGTGGTGGAGGGCGCGGCCCGCGGGGTGGAGTCCGTGCCCGGCGTACGGGTGGAGGCGGCGGCCGGCAGCGGCGACGACCGGATCGTGGAGCTGGTCGCCGGGCACACCGGCGGGCCGGTGCTGGTGGTGACCGCCGACCGGGAGCTGCGGCGCCGGGTGACCCGGCTCGGCGCCGAGGTGACCGGGCCGCGCACGGTACGCGGCTGAGATCCGGGGGCGTCAGGGGGCGCCGGGCACGCGGGCGTACAGGACGGCCCCGTCGACCTCCCCCACCTTCGCGTAGCGCGCGGCCAGCAGCCGCCGGAGGGTGGGGACGCGGTCGGGGCCGTACGGCTTGCCCCGGGAGTCGTCGATCACCAGCTCGGGAGCGTGCGCGGCCAGCTCCGCCCGGAAGACCGGCCAGGCGCCGTCGACGGCGTACCGCTCGCCGACCCGGGGCCCGTCGCGGCCGCCGCTGTAGTTGGTGAGCAGGCCCGCGGTGAGGTAGCGGGTGGCGGGGGTGCGGCCGGCCAGCCAGTACGTCTCCGGGTGCATGCCCCAGACGAGGACGCGGTCGTCCGGGCCGGTGCGCTCGGCGAGGGCGGCCGCCAGCCGCTGGGCGTGGGCGAGTGCGGGGCGCGGGGCGAACAGCCCCCAGGCGAGGAACAGCGCGCAACAGCAGGCCGAGGTGCGCACGGCGGTGGCGCGCCGCTCCGGGGGCAGGGCGTGCAGCGCGGCGGTGGCCAGCAGTGCGGCGGGCGGGGTGAGCTGGAGGTAGTAGTGGCCGAAGAAGTGGAAGCCGAGCAGCACCGCGCCGGCCGACGCGGCCAGCCACAGCCACAGGTCGGCGGTGCCCGTACGGCCCGTGGTGCGCAGGGTCCGCAGGACCGGCGGGAGCAGGCCCGCGCAGCCGGTCGCGAGGAGCGCGCTGTTGACGGCCGCCCGGGCCAGGACGTGCAGTTCGGAGCCGGTGAAGGAGGCGTAGGCGGTGGAGCCGGTGACCGTCCAGAACAGGAACCCGGCCGGGTCGGTGACCAGGGCCGCGCCGAGCACCGGCAGGGCCGCGCCGGCGGCCAGCCGCGCCGGCGCGGCGCGCGGAACGCCGGAGCGGCGCAGCAGCCACAGCACCGGCAGCAGCACCGCGCCGCCGGTCTGCTTGGCGAGGAACGCGCAGGCCAGGGCGGCTCCCGCGGCGCCGAAGCGGCGGCGGTCCGCGCACCACATCGCGGCGGCGGTGCCGGGCAGTATGAACACCTCGAAGGTGGCGGCCTGGGCGTCCTCGGGGTTGAGGCCGACGGAGACCAGCAGGTATAGGACCGCGGCCGTGCGGCCCGCCGTGTCGCCCCAGCGGCGGCGGGCGAGGGAGGCCAGCAGGAGGGCGGTGAGCAGCTGGGCGAGGACCGCGAGGATCCGGACCGGGGTGAGCGAGCCGGAGCCGCAGACCGCGAAGGCGGCCTCGTACAGCCAGGGCACCAGGGGCGGCTTGCGGTCGACGACCGTCTCGTACAGCTGTCCGCCCTGCGTCAGTATGCGTGCCTGGACGGCGAGGTAGCCCTCGTCCGGGCTCCACAGCGGCCGGGCGAAGGAGGGGATCCGGGTGAGGCAGGCCAGGGCGGCCAGCGGGGGGAGCGTCCGCGTCCAGTACGCCGTCCGGGTGGCCGCGGGCCGGGGTGGGACGAGGGGGGCGGCGCGCATGATGAGCACGCTATCCGGCCCCGCGGTCTCCGCCGTGGCGGGACATACGGGGCCGGTCGGGTGCGTGGTGCGGTGCGGTGCGGTGCGGTGCGCGGCGGCGGGGCCGCCCGCCGGGTCCGACCGGGTTACGGCGCCTGCCTCGCCGGGGGCGGGGCGGTCCCGTCGGCCTCGGCGCGCTGCCGCTGGCCGAGGCGGCTGTGGCCGCGGCCGTAGAGGAAGTAGACGACGAAGCCGATGACCATCCAGATGGCGAAGCGGAGCCAGGTCTCGGCGGGCAGGTTGAGCATCAGCCACAGCGAGGCGCACACCGAGAGCACGGGGACCAGCGGCACCATCGGGGTCCGGAAGGAACGTTCCAGGTCGGGGCGGGTCCGGCGCAGGATGATCACGCTGATCGCGACGACCACGAAGGCGAAGAGCGTGCCGATGTTCACCAGTTCGGCGAGTTCACTCAGACTGGTGAAGCCGGCGACGATCGCGATGATCACGCCGAGCAGGATGGTGGGCCGGTAGGGGGTGCGGAACCGCGGGTGGGTGTGCGAGAAGAACCGGGGCAGCAGTCCGTCGCGGCTCATGGCGAAGAACACCCGGGACTGGCCCAGCAGCAGGATCATGCAGACGGTGGTGAGGCCGACGGCGGCGCCGAAGCTGATCAGGCCCGCGAACCAGGGGTGTCCGGTGGCCTTGAAGGCGTCGGCGAGCGGTGCGGTGATGGACAGCGCGCTGTACTTCTGCATGCCGGTGACGACGATCGACACGGCGACGTAGAGCAGGGTGCAGATGATCAGGGAGCCGAAGATGCCGCGCGGCACGTCGCGCTGCGGGTTGCGGGTCTCCTCGGCGGCGGTGGCGACGACGTCGAAGCCGATGAAGGCGAAGAACACCACGGAGGCCGCGGTGAAGATGCCCATGACACCGAAGTCGGAGGGCGCCCAGCCGAACATCAGCTGGATCAGCGGCGCCTGGAGGTTGCCGCCCGGCGGTACCGGTTGCGCCTTCGGGATGAACGGGTGGTAGTTGCCGCTCTGCACGAAGAAGGCGCCCGCGATGATCACGACCAGGACGACGGCGACCTTGATGGCGACGACGACCGAGGTGACCCGCGCGGAGAGCTTCATGCCGACGACGAGGATGGCGGTGAGCACCAGCACCAGGGCGGCGGCGAGGATGTCGAACCCGAATCCGGAGGCCCCGTCCCGGCCGCTGAGCGCCATGGGCAGGTGCCAGCCCGCGTTGTCCAGCAGCGAGTGGATGTAGCCGGACCAGCCGACGGCGACCACCGCCGTGCCCAGCGCCAGCTCCAGCACCAGGTCCCAGCCGATGATCCAGGCGGGGAACTCGCCCAGGGAGGCGTACGAGAACGTGTACGCGGAGCCGGCCACCGGCAGGGTGGAGGCGAACTCCGCGTAGCACAGGGCGGCGAGCGCGCAGACGACACCGGCCACGACGAAGGACAGGGACACGGCGGGACCCGCGGTGTTCTTCGCGGCCGTGCCGGTGAGGACGAAGATGCCGGTGCCGATGATGACACCGACGCCGAAGACCGTGAGGTCGAGGGCGGAGAGGGACTTCTTGAGCGAATGCTCGGGTTCCTCGGTGTCCCGGATGGACTGCTCGACGTTCTTCGTCCTGAACAGCGAACTGCTCACGTGCCTACCTCCCACGCTTGTGAGGCCTCGATATGGCTCAACATGATCGAGAGGGCCGGGATGCGTGTGCCCCGGCACTGGCAGGTTCACGCAGTCGGGCCGGTTCCGCCACCCGAAGGTGAGCGGGAACCGGCCCGGAAGCGGCGTGCTGTCGCGGCTGTGGCGTGTCCTAGTCGCGGGCGGGCTCCACCGAGTCGACGCCGGCGGTGCCGCGGTCGAAGCGGCCGTCCAGCTTGGAGACCAGTCCGGTGACCTGGCGGGCGATGTCCGGGGCGGTCAGCCCGATCTCCGCCAGCACCTCGGCGCGGGAGGCGTGGTCGAGGAAGCGCGGCGGGATGCCGAAGTCGCGCAGCGGTACGTCCACGCCCGCGTCGCGCAGCGCCTGGGCGATCGCGGAGCCGACACCGCCGACCCGGCTGTTGTCCTCGACGGTGACGACCACCCGGTGCCGCTCGGCGAGCGGGGCCATGGCCTCGTCGACGGGCTTGACCCAGCGCGGGTCGACGACGGTGGTGGAGATGCCCTGGCGGTCGAGCAGGGCGGCGATCTCCAGGCACATCGGGGCGAGGGCGCCCACCGAGACCAGCAGCACGTCCGGCCGGTCGGTGCCCGGCTCGCGCAGCACGTCCATGCCGCCGACCCGTCCGACGGCCGGTACGGCGGGGCCGACGGCGCCCTTGGAGAAGCGCACCACGGTCGGCGCGTCGTCGACGGCGACGGCCTCCCGCAGCTGCGCGCGGACCTGGTCGGCGTCGCGCGGGGCGGCCAGCCGGAGGCCGGGGACGACCTGGAGGATCGACATGTCCCACATGCCGTTGTGGGAGGCGCCGTCGGTGCCGGTGACGCCGGCCCGGTCCAGCACGAAGGTGACGCCGCACCGGTGCAGGGCCACGTCCATCAGCACCTGGTCGAAGGCGCGGTTGAGGAAGGTGGCGTAGACGGCGAAGACGGGGTGCACACCGGCGTGCGCCAGGCCCGCCGCGGAGACGGCGCCGTGCTGCTCGGCGATGCCGACGTCGTACACCCGGTCGGGGAAGCGCTTGGCGAAGCGGTCCAGGCCGACCGGCTGGAGCATGGCGGCCGTGATGGCGACGACGTCCTCGCGCTCCTCGCCCAGCTTGACCATCTCGTCGCCGAAGACGGAGGTCCAGTCGGCGCCGGAGGTGGCGATGGGCAGACCGGTGTCGGGGTGGATCTTGCCGACGGCGTGGAAGCGGTCGGCCTCGTCCTGGAGGGCGGGCTGGTAGCCGCGGCCCTTTTCGGTCAGGCAGTGCACGATCACCGGCCCGCCGAACCGCTTGGCCCGGGCCAGCGCCGACTCCAGCGCCTCGATGTCGTGCCCGTCGATGGGGCCGACGTACTTCAGGCCCAGGTCCTCGAACATGCCCTGCGGGGCGATGAAGTCCTTCAGGCCCTTCTTGGCGCCGTGCAGCGTCTCGTACAGCGGCTTGCCGACCACCGGGGTGCGCTCCAGGACCTCCTTGGTGCGGGCCAGGAAGCGCTCGTAGCCGTCGGTGGTGCGCAGCGTGGCGAGGTGGTTGGCGAGGCCGCCGATGGTCGGGGCGTAGGAGCGCTCGTTGTCGTTGACGACGATGACGAGCGGGCGGTCCCTGGCGTCGGCGATGTTGTTCAGCGCCTCCCAGGCCATGCCGCCGGTCAGCGCGCCGTCACCGATGACGGCGACGACCCGGTGGTCGTTCTTCAGCAGCTGGTTGGCCTTGGCGATGCCGTCGGCCCAGCCGAGCACGGTGGAGGCGTGGCTGTTCTCGATGACGTCGTGCTCGGACTCGGCCTGCGAGGGGTAACCGGACAGGCCGCCCTTCATCTTCAGCCGGGAGAAGTCCTGGCGGCCGGTGAGCAGCTTGTGCACGTAGGACTGGTGGCCCGTGTCCCACAGGACCTTGTCCTTCGGGGACTCGAAGACACGGTGCAGGGCGATGGTCAGCTCCACCACGCCGAGGTTGGGGCCGAGGTGGCCGCCGGTCTTGGAGACGGCGTCGACGAGGAAGGTCCGGATCTCCCCGGCCAGCTGGGCCAGCTCCTCCGGGCTGAGCCGGTCCAGATCGCGCGGTCCCCTGATGCGGGTCAGCAGCGGCACCCGTGCCTCCTTGCAGTAAAAGCTGATCGAGCTGTTGCCGGGCTCGTCGAGTCTAATGTTCCGCCCGGGCGGCGAACGTCCGGGCCGTGACGGGACACGTCCCGGTTGGGCCGTACCCACTGTGCGCCCGTCCCAAGACACGGCTGCGCCCGGCACCACCAGGGTGCCGGGCGACAGGGTGCGGCCGGTGCCCGGGGTCCGGGCACCGGCCGCCGGGGGGCCTAGGCGCGGCCCGCCGTCTTCTGCGTCTTGCGGGTGAGGGAGTCGATGACCACCGTGGTCAGCAGCACCGCGGCGGTGATCATGTACTTCACCGGCTCCGCGATGGACTCCAGCTGGAGGCCGTACTGGATGGAGACGATCACCAGCACACCGAGCAGCGCGTTCCAGGTGCGGCCCCGCCCGCCGAACAGCGAGGTACCGCCGATGACGGCCGCGGCGATCGCGTTCATCAGCAGGTCACCGGTACCGGCGCTCTGGTTGGCCGACGCGATCTTGGAGGCCAGGAACAGACCGCCGATGGCCGCGAAGCCGCCCGAGATGCCGAAGACGGAGATCCGCACCGCGGTGACGTTGATGCCGGCCCGCCGGGACGCCTCGACGCTGCCGCCGAGCGCGAAGATCTTGCGGCCGTAGGAGGTGCGGCGCAGCAGGAAGTCGGTGGCGACCAGGAACGCCAGGAAGACGACCGTGGCCAGCGGCAGGCCCTTGTACTGGTTGTACATGTAGGCGGCCGCGAAGGAGACCACGGCCAGCAGGCCGGTGCGCAGCAGCGTGTCGCTGAGCGGCCGGGACGGGACGCCCGCGGCCTCGCGGCGGCGGTTGCCCAGGAAGGAGCTGACGAAGAACAGCACCACCACGATCGCGGCGAGCCCGTAGGCGGCGGCCACGTCGGCGAAGAAGTACGTGGTCAGCTTGCCGATCAGACCGTCGCTGTCGAGGTTGATCGTGCCGTTCTCGCCCAGCACCTTGAGCATGAAGCCCAGCCAGAACAGCAGGCCGGCCAGGGTGACGGCGAAGGCGGGGGCGCCGAGCACCGCGAAGAAGAAGCCGTGCAGGGCGCCGATGGCCACACCGGCGGCGACGGCGACGAGGACGGCCGCCCACTCGGGCCAGCCCTGGTTGACCGCGAGGACGGCCGCGAGGGCGCTGGCCGCGCCGCTGACCGAACCGACGGACAGGTCGATCTCGCCGAGCAGCAGCACGAAGACGATGCCGACGGAGATCATGCCCGTGCCGACCATGGTGACGGTGATGTCACTGATGTTCTGCGCGGACAGGAAGTTGGAGTTGAGGACCTGGAAGATGATGCAGATCGCCGCCAGGCCGAGGATGACGGGCATGGAGCCCAGCTCGCCGGCCTTCATCTTCCGCTTGAACTCGCTCCAGTAGCCGAGCAGGCCCTGTTCGCGGACGAGGAGGCGGGGGTCGACCGCGGTGACCGCGGCGGCCGCGGCCTCGGGGTTCACCACGGCGTGCGCGTCCTGCGCGCTCGTGGAGGTCTTGTCGATGCTCACTTGGAAACCTCCCCGGTCGTGCGCGCCGCACGGCGGGTCACGGCGTTGTCGGTGGCGCCGGTGATGGCCGAGATGATCTCTTCCTGCGAGGTCGACTTGACCCCGAAGACGCCGTTGTTGCGGCCCAGGCGCAGGACGGCGACCTTGTCGGCCACCGCCTTCACGTCGGCCATGTTGTGGCTGATGAGGATGACGGCGTGGCCGCGCTCGCGCAGCCGCTCGACCAGGTCGAGGACCTGGGCGGTCTGCTCGACACCGAGGGCCGCGGTGGGCTCGTCGAGGATGACCAGCTTGGGCTCGCCGAGCATGGAACGGGCGATGGCCACGGTCTGGCGCTGACCGCCGGAGAGCGAGGCGATCGGGATGCGGACGCTCGGGATGCGGATCGACAGCGTGGTGAGCAGCTCGCGGGCGCGGCGCTCCATCTCGACCTCGTCGAGGACGCCCCACTTCTTCAGCTCACGGCCGAGGAAGAGGTTGCCGACGACGTCGATGTTGTCGCACAGCGCGAGGTCCTGGTAGACCGTCGCGATGCCCAGGGCCTGGGCGTCGTGCGGCCTGCTGATCGAAACGGGCTTGCCGTCCCATTCGATGACGCCCTCATCGATGGGGTGCACGCCGGCGATCGTCTTGACCAGCGTGGACTTTCCGGCGCCGTTGTCGCCCACCAGGGCGACCACTTCACCGGCGTGGACCTCAAGCTCTACGTCGGTGAGCGCCTGAACGGCACCGAACCGCTTGGAGACCCCGCGCAACGCCAGCACGGGCGTAGCGGACACGTGAACCATCTCCTTCGCCGCCTGACCCGGCGGGAGGTTGTGCAGAAGTTTGGGGGGAGTTTCCGTCCGGCGCCCCGCGCCGAGCTTGCGGGGCTGTCTGAATGCGCGGAGCGCCGGAGGGAGCTTATTGCAGCGAGGCTGCTACTTGAGACCGAGCTTGTCGCAGGCCGACTTGTACTTGCCCGTGCAGATGTCGGCGACGGTGTAGACGCCGTCCTTGATCACGGTGTCCTTGATGTTGTCCTTGGTCAGCGCGGTGACGCCGACGAGGACCGAGGGGACGTCCGTGGCGGAGCCGCTGGAGACCTTGTCCTTGGCGACCGAGTCGAGCGACTTGCCCTGGGCGAGCGCCACGGCCATCTCGGCGGCGGCCTCGGCCTCGGGGGCGTAGGGCTTGTAGACGCTCATGTACTGGTCACCGGTGACGATGCGCTGCACACCGGCCAGCTCGGCGTCCTGGCCGGTGACCGGCACGGACAGGTTCGCGGCCTTCAGAGCGGTGATGATACCGCCGGCCATGCCGTCGTTGGCCGAGTACACGCCCGCGATCTTCTTCGCGCCGAGGGCGGAGATCGCCGTCTCCATCTCGGAGTTGGCGTTGTCCGGCGACCACTCCTTGGTGTCGTACTCCTTGGCGATGGTCACCTTGCCGTCCAGGACCGAGTGCGCGCCCTTCTTGAACTGCGCGGCGTTCGGGTCGGTGACCGAACCGTTGACCATGACGATCTTGGAGGACTTGGTGGCCTTGTCGCCCAGCGCCTTCAGCAGGGCCTCGCCCTGGGTCTTGCCGACCTGCTCGTTGTCGAACGAGGTGTAGGCGCTGATCGGGCCCTCGGCGAGGCGGTCGTACGCGACGACCTTGATGCCGGCGTCCTTGGCCTTCTGGACCGAGTTCTGGATCGCCTTGGCGTCCACGGCGTCCACGATGAGCACGTCCACCTTGTTGGTGATCATCGTGTCGACCTGCTGCGCCTGCAGGTTCGCGTCCTGGCGGGCGTTGTTGTACTGGATCTCGGCCTTGTTGTTCGTCAGCTCCTTGATCTTCTTCTCGATCAGCGGCCGGTCGAACTTCTCGTACCGAGCGGTCTTGTTCTCCGGAAGCAGGAGACCGACCTTGATGTTGTCGCCCTTCGTGGCGGACGCCGACGACGAGGAGCTGTCGTCGCCCTTCGACTCCTTGGCACTGCCACAGGCGGCCAGCGAGACGGCCATCGCACCAGCGGCAACGGCAACGGCGGCACGACGCATACGCGTGTTCACTTCGAAAACCTCCCTGACGAGGCCGCGACGTTGCGGCCGAGGTGGCTGGAAGTCAACTCGGCCACACGTGCGACGTCAAGAAGTAAATCCTTAACGAGATGGCAACGGTGCCATCCGTTCTCTAAGTGAAGGCAGGGGTCGCCGTCGGCAGCGTGTCGGTGACAGAACCGTCCAACAGGGTCGAATCGCCCATCTCGCTCAAGGCGAGGGCGAGCGCTCCGAGCACCTCCGCACGGCCCCCAAGTGCCCCGGGGAGAACGGACAGTTGACGCGCCGCGCTGGGGATGGCGTAGCGGCCGACGGACTCCCTGATCGGCCCGAGGACCAGCTCGCCGGCCTCGGCGAGATCGCCGCCCAGGACCACCCGGCTCGGGTTCAGCAGGTTGCAGAGATTGGCGACTCCACTGCCGATGTGACGGCCGACGTCGGCGATCACCCGACGGCAGCCCGGATCTCCGTCCCGGGCCAGCCTCACGACGCCCTCCATCGTCAGATCGGTGCCATGACTGGACTGGAGCAGCGGCAGCACGTAGCGCGCGGCCGCGAAGGTCTCCAGGCAGCCCCGGTTGCCGCAGCGGCAGACCGGGCCGGATTCATCGAGTGTAATATGCCCGATTTCGCCTGCTGTGCCGCCCGGGCCGCGATAGATCTTCCCGTCGATCACCAGACCGGCGCCGACACCGCTGGCGACCTTGATGTAAGCAAGGTCACGTACGCCCTTGCCGCTGCCCCACACCAGTTCCCCGAGCGCGCCCAGGTTGGCGTCGTTGTCCACGTGCACCGGCACGCCGAGCCGCCCCCGCAGCTCCTCGGCGGGCTTGGCACCGGTCCAGCCCGGCAGGATCGCCGTGGAGCCGAGACTGCCGGACTCCACGTCGATCGGGCCCGGTACGCCCAGGCCGATGCCGGCGATCTTCGAGCGGTCCACGCCCGTCGCGTCGATCAGGCGGTTGACCAGCTCCTCGGCCCGGTCGAACCCCTGGGTCGCGGACGCGTCCACGTCCAGCGGCTCGGACTCCTCGGCCAGCACCTGGTGCGCCAGGTTCCCGATCGCCACCCGTAGGTGGGTATGGCCGAAATCGACCCCGATCACGATTCCCGCGTCCCCGCTCAGCGAGACGCTGCGGGCCCGCCGCCCGCCCGCCGAGGTGGGCGTGACCTCGACCGTTCCGCCGTCCTTCAGCTCGCGCACGATATTGGAGACCGTCGCGGCGGACAGGCCGGTCGTCCGCGCGATCTCCGCCTGCGTGAGCGACCCGGCCAGCCGCACCGCCCGTACGACTCGTTCCAGGTTGGCTCGGTGCAGCGACGACTGCGACCCCGGAGTCTCCATCGACTCATCCACTCCCGCCATCGGCCGGGCGGCCCCTGCGCCGCCCGTGGCCCAGGTCACATCCGCGGAACCGGGCCACTTACAAGTTATGAACTCCAAGCTCTGCTGAACGGGTTACCGCAGTCAAGTCCTTGACGGAAATACCCGAGGGTTCCTTGGTCGCGCCCAGGACATCCTCCGGCCACCCCGGCGCCACCGCGGAGCAGGGCGGGATTCCTCGCGCGGGCCGCCGCGGCGGGGCCCGGAAGCCCCGGTGAGAGGTGCGGCACAGTGCGGCGCCGAGGAGAGCGGGCAGGCGCCGCACCGTTCAGACAAGGAAACCGGGGCGCGCGACCGTGACCGGACCGTGACCTGATTCCGGGGCGGCGGAGGCGGCGGGGCGCGGTCCGGGCCGGCGGGGTGCGCATCACCAGTGCGAACAGGACCCGGGCGTGGAGGGACCGCGAGGCCCGTACGGTCCCCGCGGTCCGGTGTGCCGCTCCGCCCGCCCGGGCGGTGATCCGCGCCGGGTTACTTCAGCGCCCCCGCGGTGAGCCCCTGCACCACCTGCCGCTGGAAGACGATGTACGCCGCCAGGACGGGCAGCATGGCCATCACCAGGCCAGCGAAGAGGCCGGACCAGTCACCCTTGTAGCCCTGGCTGACCGCCAGCTGGACCAGGCCCTGGGTGAGGACGTGCTTGTCGGGGTCGGTGTTGAGGACCGTGGGCAGCATGTACTGGTTCCACTGGCCCAGGAAGTTGAAGATGCCGACGCTGATCAGGCCGGGCTTGGCCATGGGCAGCATGATCTGGAAGAACGTCCGGGTGTGGGAGGCGCCGTCGACGAAGGCCGCCTCCGCCACCGAGGTGGGCAGGGTGCGGAAGAAGGCCGTCAGGAAGAACACCGTGAACGGCAGCGAGTACGCGATGTAGACCAGGATCAGCCCGTGGATGGTGTTCAGCAGCCCCAGGTTGTTCACCACGTAGAACAGCGGGACCAGCGCGAGCATGATCGGGAAGCTCATGCCGCCGACGAAGAGGTAGTAGATGAACCGGTTGCCGGGGAAGTCGAAGCGGGCCAGGACGTACGCCGCCATGGAGCCCAGCACCAGGGTGCCGACCAGCGAGCCCCCGACCACCAGCACCGTGTTCACGAAGTAGTCGCTCATGTGGGCGTCGGTCCAGGCCCGCGCCCAGTTGTCGAGGTGCAGCCGGTCCGGCAGCGCCCAGGGCGAGGTGAAGATGGAGTTGTCGTCCTTGAAGGACGTCATCACCGCCCACAGCAGTGGGGTGACCACCATGACCGCCCAGATGACCAGGACGCCGTGGGAGAAGACGTTGAGGACGCCGCCCTCCCGCTTCGGCCGGGCCGGCGGCGCCGGGGGCGGCACGGTCGGGAGGACGGGCGCGCCGGACTCGGCCGGCAGGGGCGCGGGGGTCTCGGTCGTCTTCATGGGCTTCAGAACTCCAGCCGCTCGCGACGGCCCAGCCGCATCACGACCGCGGCGAAGGCGAGCGTGACGACGAGCAGGGCGACGCCGATGGTGGTGGCGTAGGCGGCCTGACCGTCCCGGAACGCCTTCTGGTACACGTACAGGACCATCACGGTCGTCGAGTAGTCGGGGCCGCCCGGTCCTGTCGTCATGATCTGTACGACTGCGAACGACTCGGCGCCCAGCGCGAGGATGCCCAGGTACACCCAGCCGGACTGCACGGTGCCCCACAGCAGCGGCAGGGTGATACGGAAGAAGGTGGCGGCCCGGCCGGCGCCGTCCAGCAGCGCCGCCTCGTACAGGTCGGCCGGGATGGAGGCCATGCCCGCCGAGAACAGCACCACGAAGAAGCCGACCGTGGACCAGACGAGCACCGCCATCACGCACCACAGCGCCAGGTCCGGGTCGCCCAGCCACAGGGGCTGGAGCGAGCCGAGCCCGATGCCGCGCAGGACCGAGTTGATCGCGCCGCTGTCCGGGTTGTACGCGAAGGCGAACAGCAGCGAGACGATCGCGATGGACAGCACCTGCGGAAAGAAATAGACGATTTTGTAGAAGCCGGAGCCGCGGACCCCGGTGATGACCGGGCCGCCCTTCCGGTGCCGTCCGCCCACATTGAGCATGAAGGCGAAGAACAGCGCCAGACCGAGTGTCACCAGCGGCAGCACGAGCGCGAAGAGCAGACTGTGCTGCAACGACTTCCAGAAGATGTCGTCGTGGAACATCCTCGTGTAGTTGTCGAAGCCGACCATCGTGAATTCGGGGCTCAGCCCGGTCCAGTCCGTGAAGGAGTAGTAGATGGACTGGATGAACGGCCATACGACGAAAAGCGCGTACAACCCCAGGGGAACCGCCAGGAACCCCACGATGAACCGGTACTTGCCGTGCTGCATTACGTCCGACCCCGATCTCTGGGCGGTTGCCGCCGCTGGTGACGCCTCATCGGTCCAGGCTCACTGGTGCTTGTAGTGCTTGATCGACGTGTCCTTCGCGGCCTCGTCGGCGAAGCCCTGGATCTTCTTGATGGCCTCCGTCGGGGTGAGCCGGCCGGCCATCATCTCGCCGAGCCCGGACACGCCGATCTTCTCCTTCTGCAACTGCACGTACCAGTCCTGGAGGCGGGGGTTCACCACGTTCTGGCCGGCCTTCTCCAGCGCGGCGACGCCCGACTTCAGCCCCGGGGTGAGGCTGATGCCGCTGGTGCCGCCGTTGTAGGCGGTCAGCGACTTCACCTTCGCGGTGAAGTTCTTCGAGGAGGCCTCGCTCAGCATGATGCGCAGCTGCTCCATGCCGCCCGCACCGTTCCTCGCCTTGGCCGGTACCACGAACGGCTCACCGCCGGAGGCCCAGATGGTGCCGAACGGCATCTTGTCGGAGGAGTCGATGCCGGTGGGCGCGGAGACGGCGAGGCCGAAGTCGGCCGGGATGACGTTGGCGGACTCGTTCTCCACCCAGGAGCCGTTCGGGATGAACAGCGCCTTGCCCTTGGCCCAGGCGGTCTGCGACTGGATGTGGTCCAGGCCCGGAGTGCCCCTGAGGACGTAGCCCTTCTTGTACAGCTCGTAGTACGCCTCGAAACAGGCCTTGACCGCCGGGTGCTTCCAGGCGTTCGGCTCCAGGTTGTCGATGGCGTCCAGCACCTCACGGCCGCCGACCTTGCCGATCATCGGGTACAGCGAGAAGGGCAGGTAGTACGGGTACTTGCCCGCGTACGTCCAGCCCGCCATGCCCTTCTTCTTGGCCTTCGCGCACACGGCCAGCATCTCGTCCCAGGTCTCGGGATAGGTGGCGTCCAGCGAGTCCAGCGCCTTCTGCGAGTACCAGACGCCGTAGACGGTGTAGGCGTAGTAGAGGATCCACACCGGCGCGCCGTCGAACTGGCCCATCTCCACGATGCCGGGGCGCAGCGTGTCGCGGACCTTCTTGGCCGGGTCGTCGTAGGAGGGCGCGTCCAGCAGCGGGGTGAGGTCGGCGAGCTGCTTCTTGCCGACCAGGACGCCCATGTCCATCTGCTCGGCGCCGGAGTTGTCGATGAGGTCGGGCGGGTTGCCCTGGTTGAAGCGGGGCTGGAGGGTCGACTGGATCTTCTGGGTGGCGGCGAACTTCACCTTGGCCTTGGGGAAGCTCTTCTCGTAGAGCTTCACCGCGTCCTCGGCGTACTCCTTGCCGAAACCGCCGTCGAAGAGGACGAATTCCATCCCTGTGGTCTCATTGACCGCGAGCGGGTTCTTCGCGGTCTTCTTGCCCGATTTGGCCTTGCCCTGATCGTCGCCGCCACTGCTGGCGCACGCCGAAAGGAAGCCCACCGTGGGTACGGAGAGCAGGCCGAGCGCGGCGGACCGCTTGATCAGATCACGGCGGCCGACTCCTTCGGTTCCGTGCTGTGCTGCGGAACCTTCTGCACCGTGATTCGTTGCGGAGGTGGATCCCATGCTCAAGTCCTCGCCTTCTCCAGGACTCAGGCGGTGTACCGGATCCTCCCCGGCACCGCGGTCGGGTAGTGCTGGGTCGTGCAGGGAAACGCCCGACAGGTATAGTCCACTTCCCGCCAGCGGAGCAAGATCGAATGCAAGGTTGTCCATGGGTCTTTTCCGAGTTGAGACCTCGCGGAAATATGAGCGCCCAACGGGTGCCTCGCCGGAAAAATCCCCGACATGACCCCCCGGACGCCCCGACCAACACCCTTGACAGCAACGGCCACTTGACCACCTACTGGTTCCTACGCGCCACAGTTGACAACGTTGTCCACAGGGGCAGGGAGGGTTTCCGCAGATGCAGCGGAGGGCTCGGCACAGATCAGGTCCGGCGGTCGTCCTCACGGCCGCCTTCGTCATGGCGGTGGGGGCACAGGGGGCGGCGGTCGCCCTGCCCGCCCGGGCACCGGCCGCCGACCGGGAGTTCGCATCCTCGTTCGAGGCGGACGATCCGGCCCCCGACTGGCTCAACACCGTCGACACCGGCCCGGACGGCGCCAAGCGCGCCTCCGGGGTGGACGGCGGCTACAGCACCGGCATCCCGGGCAACGTGACCGACCACGTCACCGACGTCCGGGCGAGCGGCGAGAACCCGGGCGCCGGCGAGGTGAAGGAGAACCTCGCCGACGGCGAGCCGGGCACCAAGTGGCTGTCCTTCCAGTCCACCGGCTGGGCCGAGTTCGACCTGGACAAACCGGTCAAGCTGGTGACCTACGCGCTCACCTCGGCCAACGACTACGCCGAACGCGACCCCCGGGACTGGACGCTGCGGGGCTCGGCGGACGGCAAGGACTGGAAGACCCTCGACACCCGCTCGGGCGAGACCTTCGCGGAGCGGTTCCAGACCCGGTCCTTCGACCTCGCCCAGCCGGCCGAGTACCGCCACTTCCGGCTGGACATCACCGCCAACAACGGCGCGCCGGACATCGTGCAACTCGCCGACGTGCAGTTCTCCACGGGCGGCGGGGGCGGGCCGGTCCCGCAGGACATGCTGACGCTGGTCGACCGGGGCCCGAACGGCTCGCCCACGGCGAAGGCCCGGGCCGGCTTCACCGGACTCCGGGCGCTGCGGTACGCGGGGCGGCACACGGCCGGGGGGCGGGCGTACTCGTCCAACAAGCTGTTCGACGTGAACGTGAAGGTGGGCCGCGACACCCGGTTGTCGTACCGCGTCTTCCCCTCCATGGCGGACGGTGACCGCGACTACGACGCCACCGACGTCTCCGTCGACCTGGCCTTCACCGACGGCACCTATCTGAGCGACCTGGGCGCCACCGACCAGCACGGGTTCACCCTCTCCCCGCGGGGCCAGGGCGCGGCCAAGGTGCTGTACGTCAACCAGTGGAACGACGTCGCCTCCCGGATCGGCTCGGTCGCGGCCGGCAAGACGGTCGACCGCGTCCTGCTGGCGTACGACTCCCCCGACGGCCCGGCCAAGTTCCGGGGCTGGATCGACGACCTGGCGATCCGGCCGGTGGCGCCCGAGAAGCCCCGGGCGCATCTGTCGGACTACGCGCTGACCACCCGCGGCACCAACTCCAGCGGCAGTTTCTCGCGCGGCAACGACTTCCCGGCGACCGCGCTGCCGCACGGCTTCAACTTCTGGACGCCGGTGACCAACGCGGGCTCACTGAGCTGGCTGTACGAGTACGCGCGAGCCAACGACGACGACAACCTGCCCACGATCCAGGCGTTCAGCGCCAGCCACGAGCCGAGCCCCTGGATGGGCGACCGGCAGACCTTCCAGCTGATGCCGTCCGCCGCCTCCGGCACCCCGGACACCGGCCGCCAGGCCCGGCAGCTGGCGTTCCGGCACGAGAACGAGACCGCGCGGCCCTACTACTACGGGGTGCGGTTCGACAACGGGCTCAAGGCCGAGATGACCCCGACCGACCACGCGGCCGTGCTGCGCTTCAGCTACCCGGGTGACGACGCGAGCGTGCTCTTCGACAACGTCACCGAGCAGGCGGGCCTCAGCCTCGACAAGGAGGAGGGGATCGTCACCGGCTACTCGGACGTGAAGTCGGGCCTGTCCACCGGCGCGACCCGGCTGTTCGTGTACGGCGAGTTCGACCGCCCGGTCACCGCCGGCGACTCCAGTGGGGTGAAGGGCTATCTGCGCTTCGACGCGGGCGCCGACCGCACCGTCACCCTGCGCCTGGCGACCTCGCTGATCAGCCTGGACCAGGCGAAGGACAACCTGCGCCAGGAGATCCCCGACGGCACCTCCTTCGACACCGTCAAGTCACGGGCCCGGCAGGCCTGGGACCGGCTGCTGGGCAAGGTCGAGGTGGCGGGCGCCACCCCGGACCAGCTGACCACGCTGTACTCCAGCATGTACCGGCTGTACCTCTACCCCAACTCCGGCTCGGAGACGGTGGACGGCGTGCAGCGCTACGCCTCGCCCTTCTCCCCGATGACGGGCCCGGACACCCCGACCCACACCGGCGCGAAGATCGTCGACGGCTCGATATACGTCAACAACGGTTTCTGGGACACCTACCGGACCACCTGGCCGGCGTACTCGCTGCTGACGCCCGGTCAGGCGGGCCGGATGGTCGACGGGTTCGTGCAGCAGTACAAGGACGGCGGCTGGACCTCCCGCTGGTCCTCCCCCGGTTACGCCGATCTGATGACCGGCACCTCCTCCGACGTGGCGTTCGCCGACGCCTACGTCAAGGGCGTCCGCTTCGACGCGAAGGCGGCGTACGACGCGGCCCTGAAGAACGCCACCGTCGTCCCGCCGATGTCCGGCGTCGGCCGCAAGGGCATGGCCACCTCGCCGTTCCTCGGGTACACCAGCACCGACACGCACGAGGGCCTGTCGTGGGCGATGGAGGGCTACGTCAACGACTACGGCCTCGCGCGGATGGGGCAGGCGCTGTACCGCTCGACGGGCGAGAAGCACTACCAGGAGGAGGCCGCGTACTTCCTCGACCGCGCCCGGGACTACGTGAACCTGTTCGACCCCAAGGCCGGCTTCTTCCAGGGCCGGGACACCAAGGGCGCCTGGCGCGTCGACTCCTCGGCGTACGACCCGCGCGTGTGGGGCTACGACTACACGGAGACCAACGGCTGGGGCTACGCTTTCACCGCGCCCCAGGACAGCCGCGGCCTGGCCAACCTGTACGGCGGCCGCGCCGGCCTGGCGGACAAGCTCGACACCTACTTCTCCACCCCCGAGACCGCCTCGCCCGACTTCGTCGGCTCCTACGGCGGTGTCATCCACGAGATGACCGAGGCCCGGGACGTCCGGATGGGCATGTACGGCCACTCCAACCAGGTCGCGCACCACGTCATCTACATGTACGACGCGGCCGGTGAGCCCTGGAAGGCCCAGCGGCACGTGCGCGAGGCGCTGTCCCGGCTGTACACCGGCAGCGACATCGGGCAGGGCTACCACGGCGACGAGGACAACGGCGAACAGTCGGCCTGGTACCTGTTCTCCTCGCTCGGCTTCTACCCGCTGGTCATGGGCAGCGGGGAGTACGCGATCGGCTCGCCGCTGTTCAAGAAGGCGACCGTGCACCTGGAGAACGGCCACGACCTGGTGATCAAGGCGCCCCGCAACAGCGTCCGGAACGTCTACGTGCAGGGTGTCCGGGTCGACGGCCGTCCCTGGAACTCCACGTCGCTGCCCCACTCGCTGCTCGCCAAGGGCGGGGTGCTGGAGTTCGCCATGGGGGCCGAGCCGTCCGCGTGGGGCTCGGGCAAGGGCGCCGCGCCGGTCTCCATCACCCAGGACGACCGGGTCCCCGCCCCGCGCGCGGACGTGCTCAAGGGCGACGGCGCCCTGTTCGACGACACCTCGGCCACCGGCGCGTCGGTCACCTCGGTGGACCTCCCGGTGCCCGCCGGCGACGACGGGACCGAGGCCGTGCAGTACACGCTGACGTCGACCGACGACCGCGCGAAGGCGCCGTCCGGCTGGGCCCTGGAGGGCTCGGCGGACGGGACGACCTGGCGGACGCTGGACCGCCGCTCCGGTGAGGCGTTCCGCTGGGACCGGCAGACCAGGGCGTTCAGCATCGCCGCTCCGGGCGGCTACCACAGGTACCGCCTGGTCCTCGACGGCGAGGCGGCGCTGGCGGAGGTGGAACTGCTGGCCTGACCCGCACGGCGGCGGGCCGGCGAAAGGGAGAAGGGGGCGGACCCGGCCGGGTCCGCCCCCTTCTCATGACCCGCCGCCGCTCAGCCGGTGGCCAGGGTGAAGACGTGCAGGTCGGCGTTGTCGGGCAGCCGCACGCTGCGGACGGCCTTGCCGTCGGCCGCCGTGAACGGCGCGGTGGCGAAGACGTAGGTCGCCACCGGGTCCCGGTCCGCGCCCGCCACGTTGCGGTAGGCGCTCCTGGCGACGACCTGGTTGCCGTACTGGACCGTGCCGCCTCCGCCGCCGACGGTCCAGTCGGTGAGGGAGAGGTCGGCGGTGGCGGTGGTGCCGTCGGTGTAGGTGACCGTCGCCGTGGCCCGCTGGTCGCCGTTGACCGCGCTGCCGATGAAGGACAGCCGGTGGGCCGGGGTGCGCAGTTCGATGCTCTGGCCGGACGCGGAGGCGTTGTCGGGGCGCCCGGCGGGCGAGGCGGGCCAGGTGAAGGCGAGCCCGCCGGCCGTGCCGTCGCCGCCCGGGGTGAGACCGGCGGCGGCGAGGGCCTGGCGGGAGTAGCTCCAGCCGCCGCCGTCGAAGTCGGCCTCGTCATGGTCGCCGGTGTCGTCGCTGACGCCGGTGTTGTCGTAGGCGGCGAGCAGGGTGCCCGGGGCGGCCACGGTCAGGGCGACCGGCTGGACGTAGGAGGTGCCGTCCGAGGTCACCGTCACCTCGGCGGTGGCGAAGCCCTGGTCGGCGTCCGGGGCTGCGGTCAGGGTGATGTCCTGGGCGCCGCCCGTGACCGTGCCCTCGGCGGGGACCGCCCGCACACCCGGCGGGGTCTCGACGCGGAAGCGGACCTCGGGCCCGGCGCCGCCGTTCAGCGCGAGGGCGCGGACGCGGAGCTGCGTGCTGCCGCCGGGCGCCACGGTGGCGGCGGTGGGACCGACGCCGATCTGGTACGGCTGCTCGCCCCGCCGGAACGACGGCGGCGGCGCGGCGGCGCCCCAGGAGCGGTCGGGGGTGGCGGACAGGGTGTAGTCGAGGGTGCCGCCGTCGCGGACGAAGGAGGCGGGCAGCCAGGCCCGGTCACTGCGGCGGCCGTCGACCGCGAGGGACCGCACGTAGGGCGCGTCGGCCGCCGCCCCGGACGCCCGGACGGAGATGTCGTTGCCGTGCGGGCGGCTGATCTCCACCCGCGGGAACAGCGGCGACGCGAGCACCAGTTCCGCCCGCGAGGGCACCTGCGGGTACATCCCGAGCGCGGAGAAGACGTACCAGGACGACATCGCGCCGAGGTCGTCGTTGCCGGGGATGCCGCCGGGCCCGGTGGACCACAGCTGCCGCACGGCCGCGCGCACGGTCTCCTGCGTCCGGTACGGGGCGCCCGCGTAGTCGTACAGGTAGGGGACGTTCAGCGACGGCTCGTTGTCCAGCTCGGACTTGGTGCCGCCGCTGCCGGTGAGGGCCCAGCCGCCGTCCGCGTCGTGGAAGAAGTCGTCGAGCCGGGCCAGTGCCTCCTTGGTGCCGCCCATCGCGGCGAACAGCCCCGCCGGGTCGTGCGGGACCATCCAGGTGTACTGGGCGGCCGTGCCCTCCACGAAGCCGGCGCCGGTGTCCGGGCGGAAGCCGGTCACCCAGCTGCCGTCGGCCCTGCGGTCGGCGATGTAACCGCCGCCCGGAGCCGCCGCCAGGTCGAAGTTGTTCTGCCACCACTGCGCCCGGTGGGCGAAGGCGGCGGCGGTGTCCTCCTGCCCCGCCGCCCGCGCGAGCTGGGAGAGCGAGAAGTCGGCGGTGGACATCTCCAGGGTCTCCGCCGCCCCGCCCCAGGCGTTGGAGACGCTGGGCATGTAGTGCAGGCGCAGGTACCGGTCGAGCGAGGGCCGCTGGCCGACGGACAGCACCGGCTTGCCGGCTGCCGACAGGTCCTGCGGCGTCGGCACCGTCGCCGCCTTCACCAGGGAGGCCAGGGCGCCGTCCAGGTCGAAGTCCGTGCCGCCGAAGGCCCGGATGCCGGCCAGCGCGGTGGCCGACGGGTCGCCGTTCATCACGTGCGTGCCGGCCGCGCCGTGCAGCCACCGGTCCCAGGTCCCGCCGTTCTGCCCGGCGAGCGTGTAGAGCGACTGGGCGATGTCGGACCCGGTGCGCGGGTCGAGGAGGGTCAGCAGCTGCACCTGGTCGCGGTAGACGTCCCAGCCGGAGAAGGTGCCGTACTGGGCCCGGTGGCCGCGGCCCACCCGGTGCACCCGGCCGTCGCTGCCCCGGTAGCGGCGGTCGGCGTCGCTGATGACGTTCGGGTGCAGCAGCGCGTGGTAGAGCGCGGTGTAGAAGGTGGTGCGCTCGGCCTCCGTGCCGCCGCCGACGCGCACCGCGCCCAGCCGGTCGCGCCAGGCCCGCCGGGCGGCGTCGCGCACCGCGTCGAAGGAGCGGCCGCCGGGGTTCTCGGCGCGGAGGTTGGCCGCGGCCGCGGCCTGGCTGACGTAGGAGATGCCGACCCGGACGCCGACCGGGCCGGTGCCGGGCGCGAACCGGACGTACCCGCCCGCGCCCTTGCCCGCCACCGGCCGCCCGCCGTGCGAGAAGCCGCCCGTGGAGCCGGAGGCGGAGGTGGAACCGGGGCTGAGCCGGTCGTCCTGCCAGGTGCCGGTCGCCGCGAAGGCGCGGTCGAAGCGGGCGGTGAAGTACAGCGTGTAGTACGGGCGCTGCCCCTCGGGGTCGAGGTAGCCGCAGAAGTCGCCCGAGGTGACGGAGCCGGAGACGGTCCGGGCGGCCGGGTCGATGGTGACCGTCGAAGCGCTGGATCCCACCTCGGAGTTGGCGGTGCGCACCAGCAACGAGGCGGGCTTGTCCGCCGGGTAGGTGAAGCGGGCGGCGCCGGTGCGGGCGGTCGCGGTGAGGTCGGCGGTGACGCCGGAGGCGAGGCCCACCCGGTAGTGGCCGGGCTCGGCGCTCTCGTCGGCGTGGCTGAAGTCCGAGGCGTAGACGGCGTCCCGGGTGTCGCTCGCCGGGGAGGAGGCGACCTCGCCGGCGTACGGGAAGAACGGGATGTCGCCGCTGCCGCCCGCGCAGCCGGTGCCGGACATGTGGGTGAGGCTGAAGCCGCGGATGCGGGTGGCGTCGTACTGGTAACCGCCCGGCGCGGCCGTCCTGGTGGCGTCGCCGCGGGTGTTCTCCGGGCTCCAGGACAGCATGCCGAAGGGGACGACCGCGCCCGGGAAGACGTTGCCGCCGTTCTTGGTGCCGATCAGCGGATCGACGTAGGCCGTGGGGTCCTTGACCAGGTGCGGGGGTGGCGCGGCGGGCGCCGCGAGGGCGGGGGTGGCACCGCCGGTCGCGAGCAGCGCGGCCAGCAGCAGGGTGGGGCACAAACGCATGACGCGGCCCTTCCTCCTCGGTCGGGTCGCGCACCACGGGTCGCACAAGCCGCAGGGACAGTAGCGTGCGCCAGCGGTACCACGGAAGACCGCGTACGCCCGCGCAGGCACACCGGCGCCCCACACGGCCGTCACCCGCACGGTCTCGGTGAACTAGCTTGACATCGTTGTCCGTTGAGGCGGTAAAGTCGGAGGCGGACGATAGGACAACGTTGTCGCGCCCTCCGGCGTCGCCACAAGCCACGCTCCATCCGGGCAGGTCACTCCCACCCCCCTCACCTGCCCGGCTCGCGGACCCGGTGCCAACCGTCACCGGGTCCGCCCAGAGCCGACCGCACAGAGCCGATCGCACCGGTGACCGGTCGCCGGTCGGCCGCTCGCCCCGCGGAGAAACGTGCGGTGGGAGCGGGTCCGGTCCAGCGGGTTCCGGTCCGCCGGGTGGGAGCGCTCCCACCACACGCTTCCGGGAAGCTAGCGCGGAGTGCGGCGGCTGTAAACGCCCGGCGCGCGAGTTGTTGCGGAGACCGTCACCGAAGCCCAGGCATCGCCGGACGTCGACGAGCGCGGTACGGCGAAGGGCCGCACCCCCGGTGACGGGGGTGCGGCCCTTCGCCGCCGTGCCGGTCCGCGGGTCCGCTCGCGGACCGGACTCGCGGGGCGCCGCCTACTTGCGGATCAGGCTGCGCAGCACGTACTGCATGATGCCGCCGTTGCGGTAGTAGTCGGCCTCGCCGGGGGTGTCGATGCGGACGACCGCGTCGAACTCGACACCGCTGTCGGTGGTGACCTTGACCGTGCGCGGCGTGGTGCCGTCGTTCAGCTCGGTGACACCGGAGATGGCGAAGGTCTCCTCGCCGGTCAGACCGAGGGACTCGGCGTTCTGGCCCTCCGGGTACTGGAGCGGGAGCACGCCCATGCCGATGAGGTTGGAGCGGTGGATGCGCTCGTACGACTCGGCGATGACGGCCTTGACGCCCAGGAGCGCGGTGCCCTTGGCCGCCCAGTCGCGGGACGAACCGGAGCCGTACTCCTTGCCGGCCAGGACGACCAGCGGGACGCCCTGCTCGATGTAGTTGCGCGAGGCGTCGTAGATGAACGACACCGGCGCGTCCGGCTGCGTGAAGTCGCGGGTGTAGCCGCCCTCGGTGCCCGGCGCGATCTGGTTGCGCAGGCGGATGTTGGCGAACGTGCCGCGGATCATGACCTCGTGGTTGCCACGGCGGGAGCCGTAGGAGTTGAAGTCACGACGCTCCACACCGTGCTCGGTGAGGTACTTGCCGGCCGGGGTGTCGGCCTTGATGGCACCGGCCGGGGAGATGTGGTCGGTGGTGACCGAGTCGCCCAGCTTGGCCAGGACGCGGGCCCCGGAGATGTCGGTGACCTCGGTGGTCTCCATCGTCATGCCCTCGAAGTACGGGGGCTTGCGGACGTAGGTGGACTCCGGGTCCCACTCGAAGGTGTTGCCGGTGGGGATCGGCAGCGCCTGCCACTGGGCGTCGCCCGCGAAGACGTCCTGGTAGGACTTGTTGAACATGTCCTCGCCGATGGCGTTCGCCACGACGTCGTTGACCTCGGCCTCGGAGGGCCAGATGTCCCTCAGGAAGACCGGGTTGCCGTCCTGGTCGGTGCCCAGGGCGTCCCGGGTGATGTCCACCTTCATGGAGCCCGCGAGCGCGTAGGCGACGACCAGCGGCGGGGACGCCAGGTAGTTCATCTTGACGTCGGGGTTGATACGGCCCTCGAAGTTCCGGTTGCCGGAGAGGACCGAGGTGACGGCGAGGTCGTTGTCGTTGACGGCCTTGGAGACCTCCTCCGGCAGCGGGCCGGAGTTGCCGATGCAGGTGGTGCAGCCGTAGCCGACCAGGTTGAAGCCGACCTTGTCGAGGTACGGGGTCAGGCCCGCCTTGTCGAAGTAGTCGGTGACGACCTTGGAACCCGGGGCGAGGGTGGTCTTGACCCACGGCTTGCGGGTCAGGCCCTTCTCCACGGCCTTCTTCGCGACGAGCGCGGCGGCGACCATGACGTACGGGTTGGAGGTGTTGGTGCAGGAGGTGATCGCGGCGACGGTGACGGCGCCGTGGTCGATCTCGTACGTCGAGCCGTCGGGGGCCGTGACGGTGACCGGGTTGGACGGGACGGCCGCGCCGGTGCCCTCGCCGTGCTGCGGCGCGCCCGCGCCGTTCTCCTGGCTGCCGTAGGCCGGGGCGTCGGAGGCCGGGAAGGACTCGGCGCTGGCCTCGTCCACCGGGGAGGCGGCCGCGCCGGCGGTCTGCCCGACGGGGGCGTCGACGTAGTTGAGGACGTCCTTGGCGAACTGCTGGGCGGCCTCGGCCAGGACGATGCGGTCCTGCGGGCGCTTCGGGCCGGCGATGGACGGCACGACCGTGGAGAGGTCCAGCTCGAGCTTCTCGGAGAAGTCCGGCTCGGCCTTCGGGTCCAGCCAGAGACCCTGCTCCTTGGCGTAGGCCTCGACGAGCGCGACCTGCTGCGCGGAACGGCCGGTCAGGCGCAGGTAGTTGAGGGTCTCGCCGTCGATCGGGAAGATCGCGGCGGTGGAGCCGAACTCCGGCGACATGTTGCCGATGGTGGCGCGGTTGGCCAGGGAGGTGGCGGCGACGCCCTCACCGTAGAACTCGACGAACTTGCCGACGACGCCGTGCTTGCGCAGCATCTCGGTGATGGTGAGCACCAGGTCGGTGGCGGTGGTGCCGGCCGGCAGCTCGCCGGTGAGCTTGAAGCCGACGACGCGCGGGATGAGCATGGAGACCGGCTGGCCGAGCATGGCGGCCTCGGCCTCGATGCCTCCGACGCCCCAGCCGAGGACGCCGAGGCCGTTGACCATGGTCGTGTGCGAGTCGGTGCCGACGAGGGTGTCGGGGTAGGCCTGTCCGCCCCGGACCATGACCGTACGGGCCAGGTGCTCGATGTTCACCTGGTGGACGATGCCGGTGCCGGGCGGGACCACCTTGAAGTCGTCGAAGGCGGTCTGGCCCCAGCGCAGGAACTGGTAGCGCTCCTTGTTGCGGCCGTACTCCAGCTCCACGTTCTGCGCGAAGGCCTCGCGCGTGCCGAACTTGTCCGCGATGACGGAGTGGTCGATGACCAGCTCGGCCGGGGAGAGCGGGTTGACCTTCGCCGGGTCGCCGCCCAGCTCCTTCACGGCCTCGCGCATGGTGGCGAGGTCCACCACGCAGGGCACGCCGGTGAAGTCCTGCATGATCACGCGGGCCGGCGTGAACTGGATCTCCTGGCTGGGCTGGGCCTGCGAGTCCCAGAAGCCGAGGGCGCGGATGTGGTCGGCGGTGATGTTCGCGCCGTCCTCCGTGCGGAGCAGGTTCTCCAGCAGGACCTTGAGGCTGTACGGCAGGCGGGCCGAGCCCTCCACCTTGTCCAGCCGGAAGATCTCGTACGACTCGTCGCCCACCTGCAGCGTGCTGCGGGCGTCGAAGCTGTTCGCCGACACGACAGTCTCCTTCATTGATGTGCGCGTACCACCACGATCCTGCCGCCACGGCGTCTCGGCCGGTCCGCTGAGGCAAGGCTAAGTTAGGGTCGCCTTACCGGGGTGGCGGCTGCGGTGCACCTTCGGCAGATATCTCGATGTCGAGATAACTCTAGTACATGAGGCCGCGATGGTCATGCCCGGGCTTCGCCGCGCCGTTCCGCGTCGCACCCCACCGTTCCGCGTCGCACCCCGCCGGCCGGCGGCGGCCCGGCCAGTGGGTGGTGGCGGTGGCGGGGGCGGTCCGGCTACGCATGGCCGGTAGCCGTCTGGTCGGGGGGCGGCGTCCGGCTCCGCATGGCCGGTAGCGGTCTGGCCCCGGGGGCGACGGCACGAGGAGGCCGGCCGGCAGCGGTCCGGCCCGGGGGCGACGGCACGAGAAGGCCGGCCGGCAGCGGTCCGGCCCGGGGGCGACGGCACGAGAAGGCCGGCCGGCAGCGGTCCGGCCCCGGGGGGCGGTACGAGAAGGCTGGCCGGTAGCGGTCTGGTCCGGGGGCGGCGGCACGAGGAGGCTGGCCGGTCGAGGAGCCGGGCGCGGGCCCGGCGCACCGACCGGAGGGAATCGCCATGGGACAGCTCGTGCGCCGCACGACGGCGGTGGGCGTGGCGGCGGTGGCCGCGGGGGCCGTCGCGCTCGGGGCGCCGGCCCCGGCCGCGCAGGCGTCGACCACGACCCACTGCCCGACATCGAACTCGATCGCCTTCCTGCCGGCCGGCAGCGGCTACCTGTTCCCCAACCTCATCACGTCGGTCTCGGGCTGCGGATTCGCCGACGGCGGCGCGCCCTACCACTTCACCGTGGACACGGCGACGTCGAACGCCCAGACACCCACGGGGCAGCACACCTACGTCGTCCACAACCTGTCGGTGGTCTGCTCGTCCGTGACGGTCAACGGCGACTCCCTGTTCGCCTCCGGGTGCCAGCCGGGCTGAACCTCCGGGGGCCGGCAGGAAGTAGCGCCGCGCCTGCCATTGCCGGGCGCGGCGGGGGTATCCGTCGGATGCCGGGGCCCGCCCGGCGTCCGAGGGAGGGAGAGATCCGTGCCGCTCACGTTCCGCAAGAGCTTCCGCATCCTGCCCGGGGTGCGACTGAACATCAACAAGCACTCCTGGTCCATCACCACCGGCGGCGGCAGCCACGGCCCGCGCCACACCCACAGCAGCACCGGACGTCGTACGACATCGATGGATCTGCCCGGACCTTTCGGGTGGCGCCGCACCAGCCGCAGCAAGGGGCACTGACGCCGCGTCACCCGAACGGACCCCTCAGGAGGTGCCATCTCATATCTGAGATAACCTCAACCCCATGGCAGACGATTACCTCGTACGCATCGGCAAGCTCATCCGTGACGCCCGGCAACACCGGGGCTGGACACAGGCACAGCTCGCGGAGGCGCTCGGCACCAGCCAGAGCGCCGTCAACCGCATCGAGCGCGGCAACCAGAACATCAGCCTTGAGATGATCGCCCGCATCGGTGAGGCCCTGGACAGCGAGATCGTCTCACTGGGCTACGCGGGCCCGATGCATCTGCGGGTCGTCGGCGGGCGCCGGCTGTCCGGCGCCATCGACGTCAAGACCAGCAAGAACGCCTGCGTGGCCCTGCTGTGCGCCTCGCTGCTCAACCAGGGGCGCACGGTGCTGCGCCGGGTGGCCCGCATCGAGGAGGTGTACCGCCTGCTGGAGGTGCTCAACTCCATCGGCGTGCGCACCCGCTGGATCAACGACGGCGTGGACCTGGAACTGGTGCCCCCGGCCGAGCTGGAGATGACGGCGATCGACGCCGAGGCGGCCGTGCGGACGCGGTCCATCATCATGTTCCTCGGCCCGCTGCTGCACCGCGTGGACCGCTTCAAGCTGCCGTACGCCGGTGGCTGCGACCTCGGCACCCGGACCATCGAGCCGCACATGATCGCGCTGCGCCGGTTCGGGCTCGACGTCGCGGCCACCGAGGGGCAGTACCACGCGGTGGTGGACCGCTCGGTGCGGCCCGGCCGCCCGATCGTGCTGACCGAGCGCGGCGACACCGTGACCGAGAACGCGCTGCTGGCGGCCGCCCGGCACGACGGCGTCACGGTCATCCGCAACGCCTCCTCCAACTACATGGTCCAGGACCTGTGTTTCTTCCTGGAGGCGCTGGGCGTCGAGGTCGAGGGCATCGGCACCACCACGCTCACCGTGCACGGCGTGCCGAACATCGACGTCGACGTGGACTACTCCCCCTCCGAGGACCCGGTCGAGGCGATGAGCCTGCTGGCCGCCGCCGTCGTCACCGAGTCGGAGCTGACGGTGCGCCGGGTGCCGATCGAGTTCCTGGAGATCGAGCTGGCGGTCCTCGAGGAGATGGGCCTCGACCACGACCGCACGCCCGAGTACACGGCGGACAACGGCCGTACCCGCCTGGTGGACCTCACCGTCCGGCCCTCCAAGCTGGAGGCGCCGATCGACAAGATCCACCCGATGCCGTTCCCCGGCCTGAACATCGACAACGTGCCGTTCTTCGCGGCCATCGCGGCGGTCGCCCAGGGCCAGACCCTGATCCACGACTGGGTCTACGACAACCGGGCGATCTACCTCACCGACCTCAACCGCCTGGGCGGCCGCCTGCAACTGCTGGACCCGCACCGGGTCCTGGTCGAGGGCCCCACCCGCTGGCGCGCCGCCGAGATGATGTGCCCGCCCGCCCTGCGCCCCGCCGTGGTCGTCCTGCTCGCCATGATGGCCGCCGAGGGCACGTCGGTGCTGCGCAACGTCTACGTCATCAACCGCGGCTACGAGGACCTCGCCGAGCGCCTCAACTCCATCGGCGCCCAGATCGAGATCTTCCGGGACATCTGACCCTCCCCGAGCCTCCCCCGGCACAACTCCGCCCCACCCCCCTCCTGGCCCCCGCCCAGGCGAGCCAGGAGGGGACCGTACCCGGTGCGCGCCCGCGCATCATCACCCTCACCGCTCCCCCGGCCGCCATAGTGGAGCCATGCCCTCCAGCCCGCAGCACCCCGCGCCGGCACCGAGCGGTCTCCCGGACCCGGTCGCCGAGGACCTCGCGCTGTACCGGGAGAAGTTCCTGCGGCGCCTGCCGGAGTCGCTGGACGAGTGGCAGGGCCCGACCCAGGGCACCGTGGAGGCGTAGCCACCCGTCGTGGCATGTCACGGAACCGGCATGGTGCCCGCGGGAGCGCAGGCAGCTCCTGCTGGGTAGGGTCGGCGCGGGATCTGCCGGCGGGACGGGGAGCGGGGGCGACGACGGGTGGGGTGGCGCGAGGAGATCGCCGCGGCCTTGGACGAACTGGTGGCGCTCACGGGCGGCACGGACAGGCCGCCGCGCTGGCAGCGGGTGGGACGGGCGGTTCGCATCAAGGAGGCCGGCTGGTACGCGGTGGACCTGCGCGGCTCCGACATCGGACCGGACCAGCTGGACGCGCTACGACTCGCGGGGCCGCAGCCCGAGAGCATCGAGACGGACGGCTTCACCGTCTCGGAGACGGTGCAGAACGGCTCCCTGCTGACGCTGAAGGTCGCCGAGTTCGCCGACCTCACGGACGCGTATCTGTGGTTGCTGAAGCAGCCGCCGACCTTCCTCGTCACCGCCCTGCGCGACGGCATCGCCGGACAGGGCGAGGCGCCCCTGGCGAGCGCCCTGGCCGCGGGTTCGATCGGCGGCACACCCGCTCCCCTGCCGGATCCCCCGGGGTTCCACCGGGCGCAGGGGGACGCCTACCGCGCGTGCCTGGGTCAGGGCGGAGTACATCTGGTGTGGGGTCCGCCGGGCACCGGCAAGACGACCGTGCTGAAGCGTGCCATCGGCGACCTGATCGCCCGCGGTGACCGGGTGCTGCTGGTGTCCGCCACCAACATCGCCGTCGACAACGCGCTGTCGGGTGTGGTGAAGGAGAACAGGCACGCCCCGGGTGACATCGTCCGCGTGGGTCCGCCCCAGTTGCGCGAGATCGCCGACGACCCCGCGGTGTCGCTGCCGCTCATGGTGCGCCGGCGCCTGGCCGAGACCGCCGAGCGGCGGCGCGGCATCGAGGCCGCTCTGGTCGACATCCGGGCTCGTGCCGCCGAACTGACCGCGCTGGACGCCTCACTCGTCCGTTTCGATCCGGCCGCGTACTTCGACGCGCTGAAGCTGCTGCGTACGCCGGGCCAGGACCCGGTGTCCGTGCGGAAACGGGCGGAGAGGGCCGCGACCCTGCTGGAGGAGGCCCTGGCGCAGCAGGAGGCCGCGCAGCAGGCCGCGGTGGCGGCCCAGCGGAACCGGGACGCGGCGCAGGAGTCGCGCCGGAAGTGGTCCGAGGCCGACCGGCTGCATGGGGAGCAGTCCCGCGTCCTCCTGGCCGCGCAGCGCGAGCAGGCCGATGCCCTGGCGGCCGAGGAACGCTCTCGCGAACTGCGCGGGCAACTGAGGCAGCTCGACGCCCAGCGGCCGATGGCCCGGTGGCGTGACCGGGAGAAACGGCAGGAGCTGCGAGAGCGACTGGCCGCCGCCGAGGAGGAGGTCGTCCGCACCCGCCGGGAGGCGCAGGCCGCGCGCGTCATGGCCGAGACGCACAGCGCCGCGCTGGGGAAGGAGCTGACGGACCTGGTCGCCGGCATCACCCACACCCCCGAAGAGATCACGGCCCTGGAGCAGGCACTCGCCTCGGCGCAGTCCACGTACAGGTCCGCCCAGGACCTCGTGGCCACCCGCCGCCAGGAGACCACGCTGCTGGAACAGGCCGTCCTGCGCGCTCTGGACGCCGCTGAACTCACCGCTCGCGCCGAGCAGGGGGACTGCCCCGCCCGCCACGCCCGCGCCGAGCGATTACGGCCCCGGGTGACCGCCGACACCGCTCGCCGTCCCGCGCTGGAGGCGGAGTTCGGGCAGATCGAGGAAGAGTACGAACGCCTCGCCCGGAACGCCGGGGGTGAGATCGTCAAAAACGCGAGGCTGGTCGCCACCACGCTCGCCCGGTTCCGCACCAACAAGGCCGTGTTCGAGGGCCCGTACGACGTGGTCCTGGTCGACGAGGCAGGTGCGGCGACGCTGCCCGAAGTGATCCTCGCGACGGCGAAGGCGACCCGCACGGCCGTTCTGCTCGGCGACTTCATGCAGCTCGGCCCAGTCGTCGAGGACCGGCTGAAGGACCTCGACCGCCCGGACGTCAAGCGCTGGTTGCTCCCGGACGTCTTCCAGCACTGCGGCATCCAGGACCCCGAGGACGCCCGGCGGCACCCGGCCTGCGTCACCCTGACGGAGCAGCACCGCTTCGGCCCGGCGGTGATGAACCTGGCCAACTCCCTCGCGTACGGAGGCATGCTGCGGGGCGGCAAGCAGACCGCGGCACCACGGCCCCCCGACGACCCGGAGATCGTCGTCGTCGACACCGACGGACTGCACGAACTGGCCCGGCCCCATCTGACCGGGCGCCGCAGCGGATGGTGGCCGGCCGGGTCGCTGATCGCCAGGGCGCTGGTGGACCACCACCGCGCGAAGGGTGAGGACACCGGCATCGTCACCCCGTACGGCGTGCAGGCGGAGGCGACCCTGGAGGCCTTGCGGGACGTGGAGGGCGGCGGCCGCCCGCTCGCGGAAGTGGGTACGGCGCACCGCTTCCAGGGCCGGGAGTTCCCCGTCGTCGTCTTCGACACGGTAGAGGGCGCCGACGGCCGGGACCTGTGGATGTCACTGGCGCACCGGGAGCCGGGCGCGTCGGACTGGGCGCGCAACGGCGTACGCCTGTTCAACGTGGCTGCCACCCGTGTCCAGACCCGCCTCTACGTCATCGGCAGCTGGGAGCGCATACGCTCCGCGAAGGCGGGCACGGCCTTCTCCCGTCTGGCCGCGCTGGTCGGCACGCCGGGTGTACGGCGCCTGCGGGCCGGTCATCTGATCACTCCGCCGCACGAGGACGCGCCCGGCCGTGGCGACTTCGGCGCCGCCCTCGCCGACGTACTCGCCCGGCACGTCGAGATCAGGGGCATCGACGACGAGACGACGTTCTTCAGCACCTTCGAGGACGAGATCCGCACCGCCCGCGCCTCGGTCTGGCTGTGGGCTCCGTGGGTGGCGAACCGGGTGCGCGCCATCCTGCCACTGCTGCGCGAGGCTGCCGGTCGCGGCGTGCGCGTGAGCGTGTTCATCCGCGACGACACGGACCGGCTACAGGCCCGCCCGGAGAACCAGGCTCTCATCGCGGACCTCCGGGCCGTCGTCCACACGGTCGTCCCCGTCAACGTCATGCACCAGAAGATCGCGGTGATCGACGAGCGTACGGTGATGATCGGCAGCCTCAACACCCTCTCCCAGTCGTGGACCCGTGAGGTCATGGTGACGATCCAAGGCGGCCACTTCGCGCGCAAGCTCCTGGAGCACGAGCACGCCGAACTGTTCGCCCGCCCGCCGAAGTGCGCCCGCTGCGGCGGTGACAGCGTCGAACTGCGCCGCCGCACGAACGGCGTCTGGTTCTGGCGCTGCTACGACACGGGATGCAAAACCGGGCGGAACGGCCGCAGCGACGCCTGGAACCAGGACATCAGGACGGACGGGGGTGCGCACTGACGCCTGGACCGGTGTGGGCTGAGGTCACAGACTGGCGAGCAGCGCGTCGAGCGGTGCGGGGGTCCGGTCGGGGGTGAGTGCCTCTACGAGGACTCGGCCGTACTGGATCTTGCGGCCCTTCTTGGTGCCGAGGAAGCGCCGCAGTTGCTGGGCGGCGGTGCGGCCGCGCTGGGCGGGCTGGTGCAGGAAGGTCTCCAGGGGCCGCAGGTCGCCCTGGGCGCGGACGAGTTCGGCGACCCGGGTCACACCCAGCGCGCGGATGAGTTCGTCCTCCAGGTCCGCCGCGCAGACGAAGAACCCCTGGTCGGGGGCGCCCGCCCGCTCCAGCGCGCGGGTGTAGTAGCGGCGTTCCGCGGCGTCGCACAGGCCGGTGAGGCGGAGGTCCAGGCCGGGCGGGCCGAGGAGGGCGGCGAAGCGGCCGACGCTCATCGCGCCGCCCATCGGCAGCACGCAGACCCCCTCGGCCGCGAGGTCCCGGCCGCGGCTCGCGGCCAGCGCGTTCACCGCCGCGGCGTCGCTCGGTCCTTCGAGCAGCACGGCCGTCCGGACGGGTACCCGCCCGGCCAGCTCGCGCGCGGTGTCGCCGGGGCCGCCGGCCGCCCACGCGGCGACCGCCTCCCGGAAGGACTCCATGTCGGCCATGGGACGAGTGTCGGCCCTGTCCGCCGGCAGCGGTAGGCATTTTTCGCCGGCCGGGCGGTGATCGGTTCCCGGGGTCGGGCGGGGCGTACCCCGAGGGGTCAGCCGGTGGCGCGTACCGCTTCGCGGATGAGTTCGGCGACCCGCTTCGGCTGGGAGAGGGCCACCGCGTGGGAGGCGCCCTCCGCTTCGACCACGGTCGCGCCGGCCCGTTCGGCGCCGAAGCGCTCGACCTCCGGGTTGATCGCCCGGTCGGCGCCGGCCACCAGCGCCCAGGACGGCTTGGTCCGCCACGCCGCCGCCGTGGCGGGCTCCTCGAACGCCGCGGCGGCGAGCGGGCGCTGGGCCACCGCGAGGACTTCGGTGATCTCCGCGGGCACGTCGGCGGCGAAGACGGACGGGAAGGCGTCGGCGGCGATGGTGACCTCGACGGCCGGCTCCCCGTCCGCGCCGGGGTACGTCCACTGCTCGAGGTTGCTCACCAGCGGCGAGGCGGGGAAGCGGCCCTGGAGTTCGCCGAGGCTCTCGCCCTCCTCCAGCACGTAGGCGGCGACGTAGACGAGTCCGACGACGTTCTCGGCGGTGCCGGCGACGGTGATGAGGGCGCCGCCGTAGGAGTGGCCGGCCAGGACGACGGGGCCGTCGATCCGGGCGGCGACGGAGGCGACATAGGCGGCGTCGGACGCCAGGCCGCGCAGCGGGTTGGGCGGGGCGATCACCGGGATGCCGTGGTGGCGCAGTTCGGTGATGACGCCGGACCAGGAGGCCGCGTCGGCGAACGCGCCGTGGACGAGGACGACGGTCGGGGTGGAGGTGCTCATGGTCGCGGTGCTCCTCGGAACTCAGGCGGTGTGCAGGGCGGCGTGCAGCGTGCCGGTCGCGAGGCGGATGGCGGCCTCGGCGGCGTGGGTCTCGCGCAGGGCGTCGAGCATCACGAAGTCGTGGATGATGCCCTGGAAGCGGACGGCGGTGACGGGCACGCCGGCCGCGCGCAGCTTGTTGGCGTACGCCTCGCCCTCGTCGCGCAGCACGTCGGCCTCGCCGGTGATGACCAGGGCCGGGGGCAGGCCGGTGAGCTGCTCGGTGGTGGCGCGCAGCGGGGAGGCGGTGATCCGGGCGCGTTCGGCCTCGTCGGTCGTGTACTGGTCCCAGAACCACTGCATGCCGTCGCGGCGCAGGAAGTAGCCGGTGGCGAACTGGTGGTAGGAGCCGGTGTCGAACGCGGCGTCGGTGACCGGGTAGAACAGCACCTGCTGGACCAGCGGCAGCCCGCCGCGCTCCTTGGCCATCAGGGTCAGGGCGGCGGCCATGTTGCCGCCGACGGAGTCACCGGCCACGGCCAGCCGGGAGGCGTCCAGGCCCTTGGCGGCGCCCTGTTCGACGATCCAGGTGGCCACCGTCCAGTTCTGCTCGATGGCGACCGGGTAGCGGGCCTCGGGCGAGAGGTCGTACTCCGGGAAGACGACGGCCGCACCGGCGCCCACGGCGAGTTCGCGGACCAGGCGGTCGTGGGTGTGGGCGTTGCCGAACACCCAGCCGGCGCCGTGGATGTACAGGATCACCGGCAGGGTGCCGGTGGCACCGGCGGGCCGGACGACGCGCGCCCGGACGCTGCCGGTCGGGCCGCCGGGGACGGTGACCCACTCCTCGTCCACGGCCGGCTTGTCGATCTCACCGGACTGCACCTCGTCGACGGCCTTGCGGCCCTCCGCGGGGGCCAGGTCGAACAGGTAGGGCGGTCGGGCGGTGGCCTCGGCGAAGGCGGCGGCCGCGGGCTCCAGCACGGGCTGGACCGGCTCGGCTGCGTCGGACATGTACGTCTCCTGTGGGTCGACTCGGCGCCGGTTGCCCCGGCGGATACGGACGCGACCGGACGGCGAGCGCCTCGGGCCGGCGTCCCTCACGCTAGGACCCTGCCGGCGGGCCGCATTGACCGTGAGCGCACCACCGGTGGCCCCTCAGTGCACGGAGACCTCAGCCGAGTTCCGTCTCCAGCCAGCGCAGCACGTCCGGGGTCACCGGGTCGGTGATGTCGGCGAACTCCTGGTGCCGGGTCAGGAACTTCGCCACGTACGGGCAGACGGGGACGATCCGCAGGCCCTGGGCGCGTACGTCGGTCAGCGCCTCCTGGACGAGCCGGCCGGCCAGGCCCTGCCCGGCGTGGGCGTCGTCGACCTCGGTGTGGTGGAAGACGCGCTGTGCGCCGCGGTCGCGGTAGGCGGTCAGGCCGGCGCGTGCGCCGTCGACCAGGATCTCGTAGCGGTGCCGGGCGTCGTTGCGCTCGACGGTGGCCGCGGGGGCGGGAGGCTGGGTCACGGGGACCCCTTTCGGGTCGGACGGGCGGACGCGGGCGGCGGCCCGGCGCGGATCGGACGTGGTACGGGGCGGATCAGAGGCGGGGCGGGGCGGATCAGGCGTGGTGCGGCGGGGTGCGGAGCGGAGGGTTGCGGCGCGGGGCGAGGGTGGCGTTCGGCAGGGCGGGGGCGGGCAGGCGCTCGCCCGGGTATCCCTCGACGGTGCCGAAGCGCGCGGAGGCCCGCTGCCAGTCCTCCCGCGCCCGGGCGATGTCGTCGTGGCTGCGGCCGACGAAGTTCCACCAGATGACGATCTCCTCCTCGAACGGCGTCCCGCCCAGCAGGATCGTGCGGGCGGTGTCGTCGGACTCGTTGACCAGCGTCAGGGTGGCGTCGCCGGGCGGGACGTAGCCCAGTTCCGCGGGGCGCAGCGCGGTGCCGCCCACGCGGACGTCCCCCCGGTCGACGAGGACGCCGTGCTCGAAGCCGGGGTCCACGGCGAGGGTGAGCGACGCGCGCGGGGCGAGGGTGATCTCGGCGCCGAGCAGGGGGGTGAACGTCGGCACCGGTGAGACGGCTCCGGCGAGGGCGCCCAGGAAGACCCTGATCTCGGCGCCGTCGGTCCGCACCGGCTCGGGCACGTGGTGCCGGAACTCACGGCCGGTGCGCCGGTGTTCGGCGGGGAGCGCGACCCAGAGCTGGACGCCGTGCAGGACGGTCGTGCGCGGGGTGGAGACCTCGGTGTGGCTGATGCCGTGTCCGCCGGTCATCAGGTTCAGCTCCCCGGGGCGCACCAGGGCGTGGCTGCCGAGGCTGTCGCGGTGTTCGATCTCCCCGCTGAACAGCCAGCTCACGGTCTGCAGTCCGGTGTGCGGGTGCGGGGCGACGTCCATGCCGCCGGTGCGGGCGACGTCGTCGGGGCCGTAGTGGTCGGCGAAGCACCAGGCGCCGATCAGGGTGCGGGCGCGCTGCGGGAGGGTGCGCCGTACGGTCATGGCCCGGGGGCCGCCCAGAGGCACGTCACGCGGGGTGAGCACCTCCACGTCGCCGAGGTCGCCCATGACGGTCACCGCTTTCACGATAGTTTCATCTTCAACAATCACGTCCGATCATACGACCGCGGACGGTGACGGTACAGGAGCCCAGGTTGAGCAGCCGGACGACGGGGGCCGCGGCGGAGCGGATCTTCATCGACAAGCAGAGCCCCGACGCCTACCACGCGCTGACGCGGACCTCCGAGGCCGTGCGCGCGACAGCGGCCGGGGCCGGTCTGGACCGCGCGCTGGTGGAGCTGGTCAACCTCCGGGTGTCGCAGCTCAACGGCTGCGCCTACTGCCTGGACCTGCACACCCGGGCCGCCCTGCGCGGCGGTGAGACGACGCAGCGGCTGGGCGTGCTGGCGGCCTGGCGGGACACCGAGCTGTTCACGCCCGCCGAACGGGCCGCCCTGGCGCTGGCCGAGGCGACGACCCTCCCCTCGGACGCCGCCGCGCAGACGGCCGCCTGGACCGCCGCCCGCGCGGTGTTCACCGACGACCAGCTCTCCGCGGTGATCTGGGTGGCGATCACCATCAACGCGTTCAACCGGGTCTCCATCCTGAGCAGGCACCCGGTGCGGGCGGCGCAGGCCCCTCCCCCCCGCCCCTGACCGGCTCACGCCGCGGCGCCCTCGGCGCCGGCCCCGGCGTCCTTCTCGGCACCGCCCGCGGTGCTGCCCGTGAGGCGCAGGTTGCGCCATTCGCGCGGGGAGACGCCGTAGGCACCGCGGAACACCCGGCTGAAGTGCGTGGGGTTGGCGAAGCCCCAGCGCTGCGCCACCGCCGAGACGGTCGGCGCCGTCCGCCCGGCACGGGTCAGTTCACCCGCGCACTCCTCCAGCCGCCGCCGCTGGATCAGCCGGCCGACGGTGATGCCCTCGCCCTCGAACAGGCGGTGCAGGTAGCGCACGGAGATGTGCATCGCCGCCGCCACGGACTCCGGGGACAGCGCGGGGCTGGCGAGATGGCGGTCGATGTGCGCGCGGACCCGCAGCACCAGCTCACCGCGCGCCGACTCCTCGTAGGCCGTGCCGTTACAGGTCCGTTCGGCCACCAGGGTGGTGAAGAGGTCGACGACGCCCGCGGCCAGCCGGCCCGCCACGGCCGCGGAGTAGGTGTGCGCCGACGCCGCCAGGGTCGCCAGGAAGGGCACCAGCACCGCGCCGAACCCCTCGGTGCCGCGCACGGCGGTGCCGGTGATCCGCCGCAGGTCCTCCTCGGGGAGGTTCAGCACCCGCCGGGGCAGCTGGAGCACCCGGGCGGTGAACGGCCCGGGATGCTCCAGGCGGTACGGCCGGGCCGTGTCGTACACCACCAGGTCGCCCTCCCCCGCCGTGACCCGGTGGCCGTCCTGGACGAGCACGGCCGCGCCGGACGTCTGCACGCCGACCGCCAGGAACGAACCCGGCGACCGGGCGATGTGCCGGGGCGTACGGCTGATGCGGTGCGCGCCGGCCTCGATGCCGGTGATGCGCAGATAGCCGAGGCGGCCGGTGCTGACGCGGCCCGCGAACGGACCGCCGCCGTGCGCGGTGACGGCCACGGGCACCAGCGCTTCGCTCATCGCCTCCCGCCAGCGCGCGAGTTCGTCCCCCTCGGACACCGAAGCCGTCTCCGTCACCGGACTCACCTGGTTCTTCCCTCCACCCCTGGACCTCCGGCCCCTGAACCGGCGGGAACCGGGCCGGCGGCACACCGGCACGTCCCCCCGGACCCGCCGCCTCCAGCCAAACAGGGGGCCGGCCCGCGCTCCAGGCACAACAGGGGCAGAAAGCGGTTCCGGCGGTGCCGCCGCGGCCGCCGTGCGCTGACGGAACGGTCCCGTGCGCGCAGGGAACCGAACGGTGGCCGCTGCGGCACTACCGTGGCGACGGGGGCGGGGCCAGGACACCCAGGCCGGCCAGCCGGGCGCGGGCGTCGGCGACGCGCTGCGGGTCGGCGTCGAGGCCGAGGCCGACGCAGCGGCTGAAGGCCTGCCGCGCCTCCCCGGGCCGGCCGGCCGCCAGCAGCGCCTCACCCAGACGGGTGAGGCAGCGGCTCAGCAGGGCCGTGTTGCCGCTGTCGTCACTGAGGTCGACGGCCGTCCGCAGATGGGCGACCGCGTCGTCCCAGCGCTCCATGGCCAGGTACGTCCGGCCGATGCCGGCGTGCACGTTGAGCCGGCTCATGGCGGCGATGTGGGGTTCCAGCCGGTCGGCCGCCTCGTCCAGGAAGGCGAGGGCGCGCAGGTCGGCGGCGAGCGCCTCCTCGGTCCGGCCCGCGTCCAGCAGGGCGACGCCGAAGGCGGTCATGGCCTGGAGGGTGCCGTGGAGGTCGCCGGCGACCTCGAACAGCCGGGCGGCCTCACCGCAGGAGTCGACGGCCCCGCGGTGGTCGCCGAGCAGGCGTTGCGCCCAGGACGTGTAGTTGTGCGCCCACGCCTGCTGAGCGGGGTCGCCGGCCCGGTCGGCCGCGCGCAGCGCCTCGGCGGACCGGACGAGGCTGTCCTGGGGCCGGCCTTCGCAGACCAGGAGGGCCCAGGCGTGGTAGTTCAGCTGGGTCGCCTCGACGAGGGGGTCGCCCAGGACCCGCGCGGAGCGGGCGGCCGTACCGAACACCTCCGGCCAGTGGCCCCAGAAGATCCACAGGTCGGAGAACCAGTGCAGGGCCTCCGCCACCTCCACCACCGTGGCGTGCTCGCCGGCCGCGGCGGCCGCGCGCAGGGCGGGCAGCCAGTTGGCTCCCTCGGCCTGCAGCCAGTGGCGGGCCCTGTCGGCGGTGGACAGGTCCACCGTGCCCTGCCCGGCCGGGTCCGGGGCGCCGTGCCCGGGCTCGAACCAGCGCCCCGCGACGACCGCGGTCCGCAGCAGCCACCTGTGCAGCGCCGCCCGGGCCCGGGCGACGTCCCCGGCGCTCTCCTCGGCCTCCAGCCGGGTGCGGGCGTAGAGGCGCAGCAGGTCGTGCAGGCGGTAGCGGTCCCGGTCCGTGCCGAGCAGCCCGGCCTCGACCAGTTCCTCCAGCGTGTCCTCGGCGTCGAACAGCCGCTGCCCGGTCAGTTCGGCCGCGCAGGCGGCGCCGGCGTCCGGGCCCGGGACCAGCGCCAGGCGGCGGAAGAGGCGGGCGGCGGCCGGGGTGAGCTGGCGGTAGGAGAGGTCGAAGGCGGCCGCCACCCTGAGGTCCCCGGCGGCCAGCGCGTCCAGGCGCCGCTCCTCCAGCGCCAGCCGGTCGGCCAGCCGGCGCACGCTCCAGCCGGTGCGGGTGGCCAGCCAGTTGCCCGCCACCCGCAGGGCCAGTGGCAGGTGGCCGCAGCCGCGGGTGACGTCGGCGAGGGCGGCCGGGTCGGCGGCGGCGCGTTCCGCTCCGACCAGCGCGGTCAGGAACTCGGCGGCCTCGCCCGCGCCGAGTTCACCGAGCGCCAGCCGGTGCACGCTCTCCAGGCCCGTGAGCATACGCCGGCTGGTCACCAGCACCATGCCCGCGCCGCTGCCCGGCAGCAGGGGGCGTACCTGGGCCTCGTCGCGGGCGTTGTCCAGCACCAGCAGGCAGCGCCGGTCGGCGAGCAGTTGCCGGTAGAGCGCCGGATGGCCCCGGGGTCCGGCCTTCGCGAGGTCCCGGTCGGCCACCTGGAGGGCCTTGAGCACGCCCAGCAGGAGTTCGGCCGGCTCGGGCGGGTCGTCGTCCATCCCGCGCAGGTCCACCACGAGCTGCCCGTCCGGGAAGCGCTCGGCGAACTCGCGTGCGGCGTGCAGGGCGAGGGTGGTCTTCCCGGTGCCCGGCGGCCCGCACACCACCACGACCACCGGCTGCCCGGCGGCACCCCCGCGGCCGTCCCGACGGCCATCACGGTCACGGTCGCCCTGATGCTCCCGGCCGTCCCGGTCGCTGCGGCCGTCCCGGTCGCCACGGCCCGCCTCGGGGTGCCGGGCCGCCGCGCGGCCGGCGAGGTCCGCGAGGTGTGCCAGTTCCCTGCCCCGGCCGACGAAGTCGTCGATGCCGCGCGGGAAGGACCGTACGCCCACCGGGCTGTATCCGGTGCTGCGCCCGGCGCGTGCCGCCGTCAGCAACCGGTCCCGTTCCTTCTCGTCCAGTCCGAGGCCGTCGGCGAGCGCCGCCACGGTCCGCCGCTGCGGCGCGGCCCGCCGTCCCCGTTCCAGGTCGCCGATGCCGCGCACGCTCACGCCCGACGCCTCCGCCAGGCCCTCGATGGTCAGCGACGCGGACAGCCGCAGGTCCCGCAGCAGCGCACCGAACGCCATCGGTTCGTCCGTCACAGCCCCTCCCCTTCGGGCCCCGTGTTCCTGCCGGAATCCCGTGACCTGGGGAAATAGTAGTGCGACGGGGGCCGGAGGCACCGCGGGCGCCGGTCCGCGGCCCACCCGGCACGACGGCCCGGCGGCGCGGCGGTCCGGCGGCCCGGGCCCGCGCTCAGCCCTGGGTGATCTGGACGTCCTGCTGCCGGACGGCGTGGAAGGCGGGCAGCGGCAGCCCGCCGACGGGACGCAGCTCCAGCACCGTGGCCTCGACATGCGCGGCGCCCGGCTTCAGGGTCCGCGAGGTGACCATGCCGGAGTTCTGCCAGCGGTGCTCGGCGCCGTCGCAGCGGGCTCCGGTGCCGCCGATGCCGTGCGTGAGGCGGGGGTCGCCCTGGCTGAGCGAGGAGCTGATGAACACGGGGCCCGTGCTGCCGGTGCAGCGGTAGGTGCCGGAGAGGGTGACCGTGCCGTCGGGCGCGAGGCGGACGACCGGGTCGACGGTCACCGACTCGTCCGGGCCGGCGGCCGCGGGGCCGGCGGCGGTGAACAGCAGCGCGGCCCCGGCGAGGGCCGCCGTGAGGGCGGGGCGTACGAGCATGGTGCCTCCCGATCAGGGGTGTGGGGACCTCCACCTGTACCCGCAGGCCGGGCCGGACGGCGTGACGTCACCCCATCGGTGGCGCGTCACCATCGCCCCCACCCTCACCACGTTCACCACGGCCACCGGGCCGTCCGCGAGGTGTCCGTGACGTGTCCGCGTGCTGTCACACTCCGCTGGATCCCGTTCCGAGGAGCGCGCGAGGGGAGCATGGTGGACTCGTGCCGGGCGGCGACCATGCCGTCCCTGCACCCAACACACCGACGTGGAGGTGCGCCATGTGCTCCCACCAGCCCCTGTGCCCCGCGAACGACACCGGCACCGACACCCCGCACTCCCTGGCGGCCCACCCCGAGCAGGGCTGGACCCTGCTGTGCGACGGGGCGATCGTCTTCGACGACACGGGCGAACTCCACCCCGACGGCAGCGTCGTCCCGCCCCGCCGGGGCCCGGCCGAGCGGCTGACCGTCGCCGCCTGACCGGGCGGCGGGACGCCGGCGGCAGGCCCTACGGCAGCACCGCGAACCCGTCCAGCTCCACCATCGCCCGTTCGTCCCACAGCCGTACGACCTCGACGACCGCCATCGCCGGATAGTCACGGCCGGCCAGGTGCCGCCAGACGCGCCCGAGGCGGGGCGCGTCGGCGCGGTAGCCGGCCACGTCCGTGGCGTAGACGGTGACGCGCGCGAGGTCGGCGGGCGTGCCGCCGGCGGCGCGCAGCGCGCCGAGCAGGTTGCCGAGCGCCTTCTCGAACTGCTCGGGGAGCGTGTCGCCCACGATCGTGCCGTCGGTGTCCAGGGCCGTCTGCCCCGCGAGGAAGACCAGGCGGGTGCCGGTCGCGACGACCGCGTGGGAGAAGCCGGAGGGCGGCGACAGCTCGGGCGGGTTGACGCGCTCGGTCGTCACGGAGCCTCCCGGTCCGGGGTGGACGGCGTGGTGCGGGGCGCGTACAGCTCCTTGGCGATGATGCCGCGCTGGACCTCGCTGGCGCCCTCGTAGACGCGGGGGGCGCGCACCTCGCGGTAGAGGTGTTCGAGGAGGTGGCCGCGGCGCAGCGCCCGGGCGCCGTGCAGCTGGACGGCGGTGTCGACGACGTACTGCGCGGTCTCGGTGGCCAGCAGCTTGGCCATGGCGGCGCGCCGGGGCACGTCGGGCGCGCCCGCGTCGTACGCCGTGGCCGCCGCGTACACCATGAGGCGGGCCGCCTCCGTGCGCAGGGCCATCTCGGCGACCTGGTGGGCGACCGTCTGGAGGTCCATCAGCCGGCCGCCGAAGGCCTGGCGGTGGCGGGTGTGGGCGAGCGTGGCGTCCAGCGCGGCCTGGGCCATGCCGACGGCGAAGGCGCCGACGCTGGGCCGGAAGAGGTTCAGGGTGCCCATGGCGACGGCGAAGCCCCGGTCCGGTTCCCCGAGGACGTCGGCGGTGGTGACCGGCACGGCGTCGAAGTCCAGGGCGCCGACGGGGTGCGGGGAGAGCATCTCCAGGGCGCAGCCGCTGAGTCCGGGCCGGTCGGCGGGCACCAGGAAGGCGGTCACGCCGCGGGCGGCGGCGCCGCGCGTGGTGCGGGCGAAGACCGTGTAGAAGTCGGCTTCGGGGGCGTTGGAGATCCAGCACTTCTCCCCGGTGAGGCGCCAGCCGGAGCCGCCGTCCGGTTCGGCGGCGAGGGACAGCGCGGCCGCGTCCGAGCCGGCCCCCGGCTCGCTCAGCGCGAAGGCGGCCACCACGCTGCCGTCGGCCACGCCCGGCAGCCAGCGCTCGCGCTGGGCGCGGCTGCCGTGGCGGTGCACCGGGTGGGCGCCCAGGCCCTGGAGGGCGAGGGCGGTCTCGGCCTCGGTGCAGGCCTGGGCGAGGGACTCCCGCATCAGGCACAGGTCGAGCGCGCCGGAGGTGAACAGGCGGGCGAGCAGCCCGAGTCGGCCGAGTTCGGCGAGGAGCGGGCGGTCGACGCGGCCCGCTTCGCCCTTGTCGGCGAGCGGGCGCAGCCGTTCGGCGGCCAGGGTGCGCAACTCGGCGCACCAGGCGGCCTGTTCCGGTTCGAGCGAGAATGCGGGCACTGCCGGTCCTCCCTGCGGTGCGGGCCGCCGCGGACGTCGCCGCGGCCCCTTGCCGTACCGCCGATCTGGGTCCCGCGATGACGATATCGCGCACCGTTGACTGCCGTCACCAACACGATACGCTCCTGGTGCGAGCCCACCACCACGCCCGTTCCGGCAAGGGGGCGATCCGCCATGAACGTCTCGGCCCACGTCGACACCTTCGCGCGCGACCACCTCCCGCCGCCCGGCCAGTGGCCCGAGCTGCGCTTCGACCTGCCCGAGCTGCGCTACCCCGACCGGCTCAACTGCGCCGCCGAACTCCTCGACCGCGCCGACCCCGGCCGCCCGGTGTTCCGCACCCCGTCCGGTCCCGTGTGGACCTACGGCGAGCTGCGCGCCCGCGTCGACCGCATCGCGCACCTGCTCACCGGTGACCTCGGCGTGGTGCCCGGCAACCGGGTCCTGCTGCGCGGTCCGACCACCCCGTGGCTGGCCGCCTGCTGGCTCGCGGTGCTGAAGGCGGGCGCCGTCGCGGTCACCGTGCTGGCCCAGCAGCGCCCGCGGGAACTGGCCACCATGTGCGAGATCGCCCGGGTGCGGCACGCCCTGTGCGACGTGCGGGCCGTCGACGACCTGGCCGAGGCCGGGGTTCCCGGGCTGCGGATCACCACGTACGGCGGCGGCGCGCCGGACGACCTGCTGCGGCGCCCGGCGCCCGCCGCGCCGTACCGGGCCGTCGACACCGCCTGCGACGACGTGGCGCTGATCGCGTTCACGTCCGGCACGACGGGCCGTCCGAAGGGGTGCATGCACTTCCACCGGGACGTGCTGGCGACGGCGGACACGTTCTCCCGGCACGTGCTCAGGCCCCGCGCCGACGACGTCTTCGCGGGCAGTCCCCCGCTCGGCTTCACCTTCGGCCTCGGCGGTCTCGTGGTCTTCCCGATGCGCGCCGGGGCCAGCGCCCTGCTGCTGGAGCAGTCCGGTCCCCGGCAGCTGCTGCCGGCGATAGCGCGGCACCGGGTCTCCGTCCTGTTCACCGCGCCGACCGCGTACCGGGCGATGCTCGGGGAACTGGACGGCCACGACGTCTCCTCGCTGCGGCGCTGTGTGTCGGCCGGGGAGAACCTGCCCGCCGTCACCTGGCGGTCCTGGCACGAGCGGACCGGGCTGCGGGTGATCAACGGCATAGGCGCCACCGAGCTGCTGCACATCTTCGTCTCCGCCGCCGACGAGGACATCCGCCCCGGCACGACCGGCGTCGCGGTGCCGGGCTGGCAGGCGCGGGTGCAGGACGCGGACGGCGCGCCGGTGCCCGACGGCGAGCCGGGACTGCTCGCGGTGCGCGGCCCGGTCGGCTGCCGCTACCTCGCCGACCCGCGCCAGCGCGACTACGTCCGCGACGGCTGGAACCTGACCGGTGACACCTACGTCCGCGACGCCGACGGCTACTTCCGGTACGTGGCGCGCGCCGACGACATGATCGTCTCGGCCGGGTACAACATCGCCGGGCCCGAGGTGGAGGAGGTGCTGCTGCGCCATCCGGACGTGGTGGAGGCGGCGGTCGTCGGCCGGGCGGACGCGGCGCGGGGGCAGGTGGTCGTCGCCCACACCGTCCTGCGCGGCGGTGCCCGCCCGGACCCCGAGGCGCTGCGCGCGTTCGTCACGGCCGAGCTGGCGCCGTACAAGTGCCCGCGCGAGTTCGTGTTCCTGGACGCCCTGCCGCGCACGGCCACCGGCAAGTTGCAGCGTTTCCGGCTGCGCAGCGGACAGGACCGGCAGTGACGCCGACGACCTAAGATGATCAACGTGTCCGAGCAGCACGCCCCCAGGTCCCTCATCGTCACGTTCTACGGCGCGTACGGCCGCTCCGGGTCCGGCCCCGTACCCGTGGCCGAGCTGATCCGGCTGCTGGCCGCCGTCGGCGTGGACGCGCCGTCCGTGCGCTCCTCGGTGTCCCGGCTCAAACGGCGCGGGCTGCTGCTGCCCGCCCGCACCGCGCAGGGCGCCGCCGGGTACGAACTGTCCGCCGAGGCGCGGCAGTTGCTGGACGACGGCGACCGGCGGATCTACGCCACCGCGCCGCCGGAGGACGAGGGCTGGGTGCTGGCGGTGTTCTCGGTGCCGGAGTCGGAACGGCAGCGGCGGCACGTGCTGCGCTCCCGGCTGTCCGCGCTGGGCTTCGGCACCGCGGCCCCCGGTGTGTGGATCGCCCCGGCCCGGCTGTACGAGGAGGCCCGGCACACCCTGTGCCGGCTGCGGCTGGACCCGTACGTGGACTTCTTCCGCGGGGAACACCTCGGGTTCGCCGCCACCGCCGACGCGGTCGCCCGCTGGTGGGACCTGACCGCGATCGCGAAGGAGCACGAGCGGTTCCTGGACGCCCACGCGCCCGTGCTGCACGCCTGGGAGGGGCGCGCGGACACCCCGCCCGAGGCGGCCTACCGGGACTACCTCCTCGCCCTCGACTCCTGGCGGCACCTCCCCTACACCGACCCGGGGCTGCCCGCCCGCCTGCTGCCCGCCGACTGGCCGGGCGCCCGGTCGGCGCGGGTGTTCCGGGCGCTGCACGAGCGGTTGCGGGACGCGGGGGCGGCGTTCCTCGAGGTCTGAGCCGCACCGGTCGGGGGCGGGCCCCGGGCGCGGGCCGGTCAGCCCGGGGGGCGGTCCCCGAGGGTGAGCCGGGGCCGGGGGGCGTCCGTGCGGCCGGTCGGCGGGCGCCTGCTGCCGGCCCGGTAGGGCTCGGGCCAGACGACGCCCGGGCCCTCGTAACCCTGCTCGGCGGCGGCGTGCAGCGTCCAGTGCGGGTCGTACAGGTGCGGCCGGCCCAGTGCGCACAGGTCCGTCCGCCCGGCCAGGATCAGGGAGTTGACGTCGTCCCAGGAGGAGATCGCGCCGACCGCGATCACCGGTGTCCCGGTCTCGAGCCGGATGCGCTCGGCGAACGGCGTCTGGTACGACCGCCCGTACTCGGGCCGCTCTTCGGCCACCACCTGGCCGGTCGACACGTCGATCGCGTCGGCGCCGTGCGCGGCGAAGGCGCGGGCGATGCCGACGGCCTCCTCGGCGGTGGTACCGCCCTCGGCCCAGTCGGTGGCCGAGATGCGGACCGTCATGGGCCGTTCCTCGGGCCACACCGCGCGTACGGCGTCGAAGACCTCGAGCGGGAACCGCAGCCGCCCGGCCGGTGAGCCGCCGTAGGCGTCGGTGCGCCGGTTGGTCAGCGGGGAGAGGAACCCGGAGAGCAGGTAGCCGTGGGCGCAGTGCAGTTCGAGCAGGTCGAAGCCGGCCCGGGCGGCCCGGCGGGCGGCGGCCGCGAACTGTTCGCGCAGGTCGGTGAGTTGTGAGCGGGTCAGTTCCCGGGGGATCTGGCCGTCCGGCCGGTAGGGCAGCGGGGAGGCGGCCACCAGCGGCCAGTTGCCGTGCGTCAGCGGCTGGTCGATGCCCTCCCACATCAGCCGGGTGGAGCCCTTGCGGCCGCTGTGGCCGAGCTGTACGCCGATGGCGGTGCCGGGCGCCTGGCGGTGCACGAAGTCGGTGATCCGCCGCCACGCCTCGCCCTGTCCGCCGGTGTACAGACCGGTGCAGCCGGGGGTGATCCGGCCCCGCTCGCTCACGCACACCATCTCGGTCATCACCAGCCCCGCCCCGCCGAGGGCACGGGCGCCGAGGTGCACGAGGTGGAAGTCGCCGGGGACGCCGTCGGTGGCGCGGTACATGTCCATCGGGGAGACGACCACCCGGTTGCGCAGGGTGAGGCCGCGCAGCCGGAACGGGGTGAACATCGGGGGTGTGCCGGGCGGGCAGCCGAACTCGCGCTCGACCGACTCGGTGAAGCGTGCGTCGCGGAGCCGGAGGTTGTCGTGCGTCACGCGGCGGCTGCGGGTGAGCAGGTCGAAGGCGAACTGGCGCGGCGGCCGGCCCAGGGCGCGGGGCAGCTCCTCGAACCACTCCAGGCTGGCCCGGGCGGCCCGCTGGGTGGAGGCGACGACGGGCTTGCGCTCCTCCTCGTAGGCGGCGAGCGCCTCGGCGAGGACGGGGTGCCGGTCCAGGCGGGCGGCGAGGGCGAGGGCGTCCTCGACGGCGAGCTTGGTGCCGGAGCCGATGGAGAAGTGGGCGGTGTGGGCGGCGTCGCCGAGCAGCACCAGGTTGCCGTGCGACCAGCGCTCGTTGACCACCGTGCGGAAGGTGGTCCAGGCCGGGGCGTTGCCGCGCAGGGGCCGGCCGCCGAGCGCGTCGGCGAAGATCTTGGCGCAGCGCTCGACGGACTCCCGCGGGTCGGGCGCGTCGAAGCCGGCCGCCCGCCAGACCTCCTCGCGCATCTCGACGATCACGGTGGAGGCGTCGGCGGCGTAGGGGTAGCCGTGCAGTTGCAGCACGCCGTGCTCGGTCTCGGCGACCTCGAAGCGGAAGGCGTCGAAGGCGACGTCGGCGGCGAGCCAGATGTAGCGGCAGCGGTGTGCGCTCACCCGGGGGCGGAACACCTGCGCGTAGGCGGCCCGGGTCGCGCTGTGGACGCCGTCGGCGGCGATGACCAGGTCGTGGCCGCGGGCGAGCGCGGCCGGGTCCGGCGCCGGGGTGCGGAAGCGCAGCTCGACGCCGAGGCCGCGGCAGCGTTCGTGGAGGATCTCCAGGAGCCGCTGCCTGCCGAGGGCGGCGAAGCCGTGGCCGCCGGAGGTGAGGCGGGTGCCGCGGTGCACGATGTCGATGTCGTCCCAGCGGACGAACTCCTGCCGGAGGGCGGCGTACACGACCGGGTCGGCGTGCTCGATGCCGCCCAGGGTCTCGTCGGAGAGGACGACGCCGAACCCGAAGGTGTCGTCGGGGGCGTTGCGCTCCCAGACGGTGACCTCGCGGCCGGGGTCGAGGCGTTTGAGCAGGGCCGCCGCGTAGAGGCCGCCGGGGCCGCCGCCGATGACCGCGACGCGCAGGGGGCGGCCGGCCGCCGGCGTGGGGTGGGGGTGCGCGGGGGCGGTCACCGTCCGCTCCACTCGGGGGGCCGCTTCTCGGTGAAGGCGCGGTGGAACTCGGCGTAGTCCTCGCCGTGCATCAGCAGCGCCTGGGTCGCCGCGTCCAGCTCCACGGCCGCCGCCAGGGGCATGTCGAGTTCGGCGGTGAGCAGCGCCTTGGTCTGGGCGTACGCCAGGGCCGGGCCCTCGGCCAGGCGGCGGGCCAGCGCCTGGGCGGCCTCGTCGGCCCGGCCGTCCCCGGTCACCTCGCTGAGCAGGCCGATCCGCTCCGCCTCGGGCGCCCGGACCGGCTCGCCGAGCATCAGCAGCCGGGTGGCGTGGCCGAGGCCGACGACCCGGGGCAGCAGGTAGGCGGCGCCCATGTCGCCGCCGGACAGCCCGACCCGGGTGAAGAGGAAGGCGAACCGGGCCGAGGGGTCGGCCACCCGGAAGTCCGCCGCGAGCGCCAGCACCGCGCCCGCGCCGGCCGCCACCCCGTGCACGGCGGCGATCACCGGGAACGGGCACTCCCGCACCGCCCGCACGACCTGCCCGGTCATCCGGTTGAAGTCGAGCAGCCGGGCGGTGTCCAGGGCCAGGGTGGCGCCGATGATCTCGTCGACGTCACCGCCCGAGCAGAAGCCGCGGCCCTCCCCGGCCAGCACCAGGGCGCGCACGGACCGCTCCCGGGACAGCTCGGCGAGCAGGTCGCGCAGGTCGGCGTAGGCCTCGAAGGTGAGGGCGTTGAGTTTCTCGGGGCGGGCGAGGGTGACGGTGGCGATCCCGTCGGCGCGGGTGACCCGCAGGTGCTTCCAGTGCGGGGTGGGGGCGGCGGAGCCGGTGAAGGGACTCATGACGTGCGGCCTCCTGCCTAGGCGGCGGTGCCTCAGGTGCGCTGCTCCACGAAGTTATCACTCATTCGTGACTGCCGTCACGACTGCGCGATAGCCCTGTCGGGGGCGCGGCAACGCCCGTCACGTGCGTCACTGCCCGTCACGTGCGTCACCGATCGTCCACGGCGCTGTAACAAGCGGGGGCCGCCGCGGGAGGCGGGGCGCCGCCGTGGGTAGGCCGCCGGTACCAGGGCCGGCCGGGCGGCGGGCCCCGGTCGAAGGCCCGTCCGGTGCCCGTCGAGGGAGCCTGTGGCCGGGCGCCGTACCCTTGCTTCAGTCGACGGCAGGACAGCCTGCTCCATGAACGGACTCGCCTTGTACGAACCCTCCTCCGTGCCCGCCTCCTGGCGCATCGCGCTGCCGCACACCGCCGCGGCGGTGCCCGTGGCCCGTGCCCTGGTCCGGTCGGCGCTGTCGGAACGGGCGCACGCGCCCGACTGCGACACGGCGGAACTGCTCACGGCGGAGCTGGTGGCAAACGCGGTGGAGCACACCGCCGGGGCCGGGCCGATAGAGCTGGTGGTGGAGGTGCGGCCGACCGGCTGCCAGGTCGAGGTGCACGACCCGGACCCGGCGCCGCCCGGCCACCTCACGCGTCCGGTGATCGAGGAGCCCGACCCCTGGCAGGAGGGCGGGCGCGGCCTGCTGCTGATCCGCGCCCTCAGCTCGTCCTGCGGTCACCGCCCCACCGCGTCGGGCAAGGCGGTGTGGTTCAGACTGCCTGCCGTACCGCGGCAGCGGCGTCCGGCGTGACCTCGTCCGCCGGGGCCTCGGCGAGCGTGGAGTGCCGGCGACCGTAGCCGGCGTAGACCAGCAGGCCGACCGCGAGGAACACCGCGAACTGGACCCAGGTCGTCCAGCCCGTCTCGTACATCAGGTACAGGCAGCAGCCGATGCCCAGCAGCGGGACGACCGGGTAGAGCGGCACCCGGAAGCTGCGGGACAGACCCGGCTCGCGCCGGCGCAGGGCGATCACGGCGAGGTTGACGACGGCCATGACCGCGAGCGTGCCGATGGTGCACAGGTTCATCACGGCGTCCAGGGAGGCGAACGCCGCCGGGACCGCGAAGACGACGGCGACGATCAGGGTGCCGGCGACCGGGGTGGAGGTGCGCGGGGAGACCTTCTCGAAGACCCGCGGGATCAGTCCGTCGCGGGACATCGACATCAGGATGCGGGTCTGGCCGTACATCACGGCGAGCACCACGGAGGCGATGGCGACGACCGCGCCGAAGGCGATGACCCCGCCGCCGACCGCCGACCCGGTGACCTCGTTGACGACGTACGACAGCGCTGCGGGCCGGCCGCCGACCTGGTCGCCGCCGATGGCGCCGATCGCGGCGAGCGCCACGGCGCAGTACAGCAGGGTGACCACGCCCATGCAGACGAGGATCGCGACGGGGATGTCGCGCCGCGGGTTCTTCGCCTCCTCGCCGGCGGTGGTGATCGCGTCGAAGCCGATGTAGGAGAAGAACGCGGCCGTGGTGCCCGCGCCGATGCCGCCGAGGCCGGCCGGGGTGAACGGGGTGAGGTTGCCGTCCCGGAAGGCGCTGAAGCCGATGACGCAGAAGGCGAGCAGGATGACGAGCTTGACGGCGGCCATGGCAGCGGTGGCCCGGGCGCTCTCCCGCACCCCGCGCACCAGCAGCACCGACGCCATGGCTATGACGATCACCGCGGGCAGGTTGACCAGGCCGCCGTCCCCGGGCCCGGCCGACAGCGCGGCGGGCAGCTCCAGGCCGGTGAGGCTGTGCAGCAGTTCGTTGACGTACTGGCTCCAGCCGACGGCGACGGCCGAGATGGAGATGCCGTACTCCAGCAGCAGGCACCAGCCGACCAGGAACGCCGTGGACTCGCCCAGGCCCGCGTAGGCGAAGGAGTACGAGGACCCGGAGACCGGGATCGCGCCGCCCAGCTCGGCGAAGGAGAAGGCGGTGAAGACGCAGGTGATCGCGGCGAGGACGAACGAGACGACGACGGCGGGGCCGGCCTGGGCGACGGAGTCGGACAGGCCGACGAAGATGCCGGTGCCGACGATCGCGCCGACGCCGAAGCAGATGAGCTGGAAGAGTCCCATGGTGCGCTTGAGGCCGTGGCCCGCGCGGTCGGCGCCGGATTCGGCGATGAGCGCGCCGGGGGACTTGATGCGGGGAGCGGGCATGCGGGTGGTGCTCGTTTCTGGTGGTGCGGGCGACCGGTCGGTCGCGACAGGGGCCTGGGCTGGGGTGGTGCCGGGCCGCTGAGCAGGATAAGGCCCCTCAGGCCAGGGTGGCCACGAGCAGCGCCTTGATGGTGTGCAGCCGGTTCTCGGCCTCGTCGAAGACGATCGAGTGCGCCGACTCGAAGACCTCGTCGGTGACCTCCAGCGAGGCGAGCCCGTAGGTGTCGTGGATCTCCCGCCCGATCGTGGTGCCGAGGTCGTGGAAGGCGGGCAGGCAGTGCAGGAACCTCACGTCCGGGTTCCCGGTGGCGCGCAGCACGTCCATGGTCACGGCGTACGGCGACAGGGCGGCGATCCGCTCGGCCCACACCTCCTTGGGCTCGCCCATGGAGACCCAGACGTCGGTGGCGACGAAGTCGGCGCCCCGCACGCCCTCGGCGACGTCCGCGGTGAGGGTGATGACGGCGCCGCTGCCCTCGGCCAGCTTGCGGGCGCGGGCCACGACCTCCTCACCCGGCCAGTACTCCTCGGGCGCGACCAGGCGCACGTCCATGCCCAGCAGGGCGCCGGTGATCAGGAAGGAGTTGCCGATGTTGAAGCGGGCGTCGCCCAGGTAGGCGAAGGCGGTGGCGTCGAGGGGCTTGGCGCAGTGCTCCCGCATCGTCAGCACGTCGGCGAGCATCTGGGTGGGGTGCCAGTCGTCGGTCAGGCCGTTGTAGACGGGCACGCCGGCGTGGGCGGCCAGCTCCTCCAGGTGGGCCTGGCTGTCGCCCCGGTACTGGATGGCGTCGTACATCCGGCCGAGGACGCGCGCGGTGTCCTTCACGGACTCCTTGTGGCCCATCTGCGAGCCGGACGCGTCGAGGTAGGTGGTGACGGCGCCCTGGTCGGCGGCGGCGACCTCGAACGCGCAGCGGGTGCGCGTCGAGGTCTTCTGGAAGATCATGGCGATGTTCCGGCCGGTCAGGTACCGCTGCTCGGTCCCGGCCTTCTTGGCGGCCTTCAGTTCGGCGGCCAGCTCGATCAGGCCGAGGAACTCCTCCCGCGTGAGGTCCAGCTCCTTGAGGTAGTGGCGGCCGGCGAGGGCGGTCGGGACTGTCGCCATGGGGGGCGCTCCGGGGTGACGGGGAACAGGGAACGCTGGAAGTCTATACGACCTTCAACATTTCTATACAGGATCGCGTTCGACGGGACAGCTCATGCAGCGCGGTCCGCCCCGCCCCCGGCCCAGTTCGCTGCCCGGGATCTCGATCACCTCGATGCCCTGCTTGCGCAGATGCGTGTTGGTGGTGGAGTTGCGCTCGTAGGCGACGACGACGCCGGGCTCCACGGCGAGGACGTTGCAGCCGTCGTCCCACTGCTCGCGCTCGGCGGCGTGCACGTCCTGGGTCGCGGTCAGCACCCGGATCTCGCTCAGGCCCAGGGCCGCGGCGATCGCCCGGTGCATGTGCTCGGGCGGGTGGTCGGTGACCTTCAGCTCCTTGTCACCGACGCCCGGCTCGATGGTGTACGACCGCAGCATGCCGAGCCCGGCGTACTGCGTGAAGGTGTCGCCGTCGACCATCGTCATCACCGTGTCGAGGTGCATGAACGCCCGCCGCTTGGGCATGTCGAGCGCCACGATCGTGCGGGCGGAACCGGCCTCGAACAGCTCGTACGCCAGCATCTCCACCGCCTGCGGGGTGGTGCGCTCGCTCATCCCGATCAGGACGGCCCCGTTGCCGATCACCAGGACATCGCCGCCCTCGATGGTGGAGGGGAAGTCGGACTGGCCCCGGGACCAGACCCGAAACGTTTCGGCACGGAACAGCGGATGGTGCCGGTAGATCGCCTCGAAGTGCACGGTCTCACGCTGCCGGGCGGGCAGCCGCATGGCGTTGATCGCCACGCCGTCGTAGATCCAGGCCGAGGTGTCCCGGGTGAAGAGGTGGTTGGGCAGCGGGTCGAGCAGGAAGTCGTCCAGGTCCATCACGTGGAAGCGCACCGAGGCGGGCTCGGCGTGGGCGTCCAGGAACTCCCGCTTGGTCATCCCGCCGACCAGTGCCTCGGCCAGCTCGCGGGCCGGCAGCTCGTCGAAGGCCGCCCGCAGGTGATCGGTGGCGAGCGGGCCGTACTCCTTCTCGTCGAAGACCCGGTCCAGCACGAGCGACCGGGCGTCGGGGACCGCCAGTGCCTCGGCGAGCAGGTCACCGAAGAGGTGGACGGTGACCCCGCGGTCGCGCAGCACGTCCGCGAACCCGTCGTGCTCGGCGCGCGCCCGGCGCACCCACAGCACGTCGTCGAAGAGCAGGGCGTCCTTGTTGCTGGGGGTGAGCCTTTTGAGCTCGAGATCCGGCCGGTGCAGGATGACGCGGCGCAGCCGCCCGGCCTCGGAGTCGACGTGGTATGCCATGCCTTCATCCTGACCGGCAGGACCCCCCTTCACCCCCCGCTCGGCGGATTCCGCGCCCCTCCTGTTCTCGTCCCATTGACGAGAATGAGCGGTGCCGCTTATCGTCTTCATGACGAGAAACGAGGAGGGGTCCCATGGCCGACATCACCCGGCGCCTGGGCTGGCGTCACCTGCGCGGCGCTCCGACGGCGCACGTCCGGCACCACCGCTCGGGCCGGCTCGCGCACGACGGCACCGGGCTCAGCTTCTGGTTCCGCCCGCGGTCCGCCGCGCTCTCCGAGGTGCCGGTCGACGACCGCGAGCTGGCCATGACCTTCCACGCCCGCACCTCGGACTTCCAGGACGTGACGGTGCAGGCGACGGTCACCTACCGCGTCGCCGACCCGGCCGCGGCCGCCGCCCGCCTCGACTTCTCCCTCGACCCGGACACCGGGGCGTGGCGGGGCACCCCGCTGGAACAGCTCGGCACCCTGCTCACGGAGACCGCCCAGCAGCACGCGCTGGACGTGCTGGCCCGGACCCCGCTCGCGGCGGCGCTGGCCGACGGGGTGCCACTGGTGCGCGAACGGGTCGCGGCGGGCCTCGGCACCGAGCCCCGGCTGCCGGCCACCGGCATCGAGGTGGTGGCGGTGCGGGTGCTGGCGCTGCGGCCGGAGCCCGAGGTGGAGCGGGCGCTGCGCACCCCGGCCCGCGAGCTGATCCAGCAGGAGGCCGACCGGGCGACGTACGAGCGGCGGGCGGTGGCGGTGGAGCGGGAGCGGACCATCGCCGAGAACGAGCTCGACAGCCGGATCGAACTGGCCCGCCGTGAGGAGCAGCTGGTCGACCAGCGCGGCACCAACGAGCGCCGGGAGGCCGAGGAGCACGCGGCGGCCGACGCCGTACGGGCCGGGGCGGAGGCGGCGCGGTCGGTCAGGCTCGCCCAGGCGGAGGCGGCGGCGGTGCGCGAGGTGGGCGAGGCCCGGGCCCAGGCACAGGCCGCCTGGCTGCGGGTGCACGCGGAGGCCGGCGTGGACGGCGTGGCCACCCTGCACGCCCTCACCGGGACCCGGCTGGCCGAGAACCTGCCCCGGATCGACAGCGTGACCGTGTCGCCGGACGTCCTGACCGGGCTGCTGGCGCGGCTGGGGGCGGGGGAACCGGCGTGAGTCTCGCACCGCGCGCCGTGCTGGTGCACCGCACCACGGAGTACGAGGAGCTGGTGGCCCGGCACGGCACACACGGCCAGGCCGCCTTCTTCCTCGCCTCCCGGGGCCGGGACATCGGCGAGATCGCCGACCGGCACCACCGCGCCCGGCGGGCCCTGGCCGAGGTGCTCGCGGCCGTCCCGCCCGACTGGCGGCGCACCCGGGTGGAGCGGGCCGACCTGGACCGGTTCCTGTTCGCCCCGGAGGACGTCGTCGTGGTGGTCGGCCAGGACGGGCTGGTGGCCAACGCCGCCAAGTACCTGACCGGCCAGCCGGTGGTGGGCATCGACGCCGACCCCGGCCGCAACCCCGGCGTCCTGGTGCGCCACCGCCCCGGGCAGGCGGCCGCGCTGCTGGCCGCCGCGACCGCCCGGGGCACCGCCGCCGAGGAGCTGACCATGGTGGAGGCCGTGGCCGACGACACCCAGCGGCTGGTGGCCCTCAACGAGATCTACCTCGGCACACCCGGCCACCAGACCGCCCGCTACCGCCTGGGTCTCGACGGCGACAGCGGTGCCGTCGAGACCCAGGCCTCGTCCGGGGTACTGGTGGGCACCGGGACGGGGGCCGGCGGGTGGCTGCGGTCGGTGTGGCGGGAGCGGGGCGGCCCGCTCGCGCTGCCCTCCCCCACCGAGGACCGGCTCGTGTGGTTCGTCCGGGAGGCCTGGCCGTCACCGGCGACCGGGACGTCCCTGGTGGCCGGCGACCTCCCGGCCGCCGCGGCGCTGACGCTCACCGTGGAGTGCGACCGTCTCGTCGCCTTCGGCGACGGCATCGAGACGGACGCGCTCCAGCTCACCTGGGGCCAGACCGTCCGGGTCGGGGTGGGCGAGCGGCGCCTGCGGCTGGTCGGCTGACGCCGGCCCGCTCACAGGCGCGGGTCCACCGGCTCCGACTCCAGCGCCAGCACCCCGAACACCGCCTCGTGCACCCGCCACAGCGGCTCCCCCTCCGCCAGCCGGTCCAGCGCCTCCAGACCGAGGGCGTACTCGCGGATCGCCAGCGACCGCTTGTGGTTGAGGAACCGCTGCCGCAGCCGCTCCAGGTTGCCCGGACGCGTGTACTCGGGACCGTAGACGATCCGCAGGTACTCGCGGCCCCGGCACTTGACGCCCGGCTGCACCAGCCGGCCCTGCTCCCCGCGCACCAGCGCGCCGACCGGCTTGACGACCATGCCCTCGCCGCCCCGGCCGGTCATCTCCAGCCACCAGTCGACGCCGGCCCGCACCGACTCCGGGTCGCCGGTGTCGACGTACAGCCGCCGGGTGGTGCGCAGCAGGCCGGTGGTGTCGTGCCCGACGAGCCGGTCGATCAGGGCGAGCTGCTCGTCGTGCGGTACGGCGGCCAGGCTGCGCCCGGGCGCGGCCAGGATCTGGAACGGGGCGAGCCGCACCCCGTCCAGGCCGTCGGTGGGCCAGCAGTAGCGGCGGTAGGCGTCGGTGAACGCGGCCGCGTCGGCGGCCCGTTCGCGCTGCCGGTCCAGGAGCGCGCCCACGTCGACCCCGCGCCCGGCGGCCCCCTCCAGGGCGGCCAGCGCCCCCGGGAACACCGCCGCCGAGGCGGCGCCCACGGCCGCGTACTGGCTGCGCAGCAGGCCGGCGGCCTTCAGCGACCAGGGCATCAGCTCCGCGTCCAGCAGCAGCCAGTCGCCGCCGCCCGGGGACCGGTCCGCCGAGGCGAGTTCGTCCCACAGCCCGGCCGCTTCGACCGCCGCGCGCACCCGCCCGAGGATCTCCTCGGTAACCGCCGGGTCGTCGAAGAACGGCCGTCCGGTGCGGGTGTACAGCGCCCCCGTCGGGCCGTCCACCCCGAACCGGGCCCGGGCCGCCGCGGCGTCGCGGCACACCAGGAGCACGGCCCGCGAGCCCATGTGCTTCTCCTGGCACACGACCCGGGCGACCCCGTCCTCGGCGTACTGCACGAACGCCTCCAGCGGGTGCTCCAGGTAGCCCTCGACGCGGGAGGTCGGCGTCGGCGCCATGGTCGGCGGCAGGTACGGCAGCAGGCGCGGGTCCACCGCGAACCGGCTCATCACCTCCAGGGCCGCCGCCGCGTTCTCCTCCCGCACCGACACCCGGCCCGCGTGCCGGGTCTCGACGGCCCGGCGGCCGTGCACGTCGCCCAGGTCCAGCGGCCGCCCGTCGTGCCCGCCGGGCGCCTCGGTACGCAGCGGCCTGGCCGGTTCGTACCAGACCCGCTGCGCCGGTACGTCGACCAGCTGCCGCTCCGGCCAGCGCAGCGCGGTGAGCTTGCCGCCGAAGACCGCGCCGGTGTCCAGGCAGATGGTGTTGTTCAGCCAGGTCGCCTCCGGGACCGGGGTGTGCCCGTAGACCACGGCGGCCCGGCCGCGGTAGTCCTCCGCCCACGGGTAGCGCACCGGCAGCCCGAACTCGTCGGTCTCCCCGGTGGTCTCGCCGTACAGGGCGTGCGAGCGCACCCGGCCCGACGTGCGGCCGTGGTACTTCTCCGGCAGACCGGCGTGGCAGACCACGAGCCGGCCGCCGTCGAGGACGTAGTGGCTGACCAGCCCCTGGAGGAACGCGCCGACCTCGGCCTTGAACCCCTCGCTCTCGCCCTCCATCTGCGCGATCGTCTCGGCGAGTCCGTGCGTGTGCCGCACGGCGCGGCCCTTGAGGTAGCGGCCGTACTTGTTCTCGTGGTTGCCGGGCACGCACAGCGCGTTGCCCGAGCCGGTCATGGACATCACCCGGCGCAGCACGCCCGGGGTGTCGGGGCCGCGGTCGACCAGGTCGCCGACGAACACGGCGGTACGGCCCTCGGGGTGGACGCCGTCGGCGTAACCCAGCTTCGCCAGCAGCGCCTCCAGCTCGGCCGAGCAGCCGTGGATGTCGCCGATGATGTCGAACGGGCCGGTGAGGTGGGTCAGGTCGTTGAACCGCTTCTCGGTGACGACCGAGGCCCGCTCGACCTCCTCGGCGCCGCGCAGCACGTGCACCTTGCGGAAGCCCTCGCGCTCCAGCTGCCGCAGCGAGCGGCGCAGTTCCCGGATGTGCCGCTGGACGACCCGGCGGGGCAGGTCGGCGCGGTCGGGGCGGGCCGCGTTGCGCTCGGCGCACACCTGCTCGGGCACGTCGAGCACGATGGCTATGGGCAGCACGTCGTGCGCCCTGGCCAGCTCGATCAGCCGGCGCCTGCTGTCCTGCTGCACGCTGGTGGCGTCCACGACCGTGCGGCGGCCGGCGGCCAGCCGCTTGCCGGCGATGTAGTGCAGCACGTCGAAGGCGTCCCGGCTGGCACCCTGGTCGTTCTCGTCGTCGCTGACCAGGCCGCGGCAGAAGTCCGAGGAGATCACCTCGGTCGGCTTGAAGTGCCGCCGGGCGAAGGTGGACTTGCCGGAGCCGGAGGCGCCGATGAGGACGACCAGGGAGAGGTCGGTGACGGGCAGGACCCGCCCCTGTGCCCGCGCCTGCGACTGCGTCGGTGTGCCGGTCATGCCGTCCTCGCCTCCTGTCCGCTCGTGGCCGTGCTGTCGTCGCCGAGGCCGAACACGGCCATCTGGGTGGGCGGTCCGACCTCCGGGTCGTCGGGTCCGACGGGTGCGAACCGCACGCGGTACCCGTGCCGTGCGGCCACCGCCCGCGCCCAGTCGCGGAACTCCTCGCGGGTCCACTCGAAGCGGTGGTCGCCGTGCCGGACGTGCCCGGCGGGCAGCGACTCCCAGCGGACGTTGTACTCGGCGTTCGGGGTGGTCACCAGGACCGTGGCCGGGCGCGCGTGCCCCAACACCGCGTACTCAAGGGCGGGCAGCCGGGGCAGGTCGAGGTGTTCGATCACCTCGCTGAGCACGGCGGCGTCGTAGCCCTTGAGCCGCTTGTCGGTGTAGGTCAGCGAACTCTGCAGGAGCCGGACGCGGGACGCCTGCCGCTCCCCCATGCGGTCCAGCTTCAGGCGCCGGGCGGCGATGGTGAGCGCGCGCACGGAGACGTCGACGCCGACGATCTCGGTGTGGCGCGGGTCCGCCAGCAACTCCCGCAGCAGCTGGCCCTGTCCGCAGCCGAGGTCGAGCACCCGGGCGGCGCCGGCGTCGCGGAGCGCGGCGACGATCGCCTCCCGGCGGAGCACGGCGAGCGGGGTCGGCTTCTCCTCCGCCTCCGTGTCCTCCGCGACGGCGTTGTCGAGGTCAGCGGCCTCGCTGTCGTCGGCCTCGGCCAGCCGCACCAGCTCCAGCCGCCGGCCGGCCTCCCGGGTCAGCGACCAGCGCCGGGACAGGTAGCGGCTGGTGATCAGGTGCTGCTCCGGGTGGCCGGGCAGCCAGCCCTCGCCGGCCCGCAGCAGCTTGTCGACCTCGTCCGGGGAGACCCAGTAGTGCTTGGCGTCGTCCAGGACCGGCAGCAGCACGTACAGGTGGCGCAGCGCCTCGGCGAGCGTGAGCGTGTCGCTGTCCAGGACCAGGCGCACGTACCGCGAGTCGCCCCACTGCGGGAACGCGGCGTCCAGCGCCACCGGTTCGGCCTCGACGGCCCAGCCGAGGGGCTCGAACAGGCGCCGGACCAGTGCCGGACCGCCGCGGGCGGGCAGTGCGGGCACCTCGACGCGCAGCGGCAGCGGCTCGGCGGCGCGTTCGGGGCGGGCGGTGCACACGCCGCGCATCGCGCTGGAGAAGACGGCGCTCAGCGCGACGGCGAGCAGCGAGGACGCGGCGTACGGCCGGTCGTTGACGTACTGCGCCAGCGCCGCGTCGGCGGCGCCGCCGCGGCCCTTGCCCTTCCCCCGCCGGACCAGCGCGACCGCGTCCACCTCCAGCAGCAGCGCCGCCGTGCAGCGCTCGGCGCCGGCCTCGGGGTAGAGGACGTGCGCGGTGCCGTGGGAGGTGGAGAACGCCTGGGCCTTCTCGGGGTGCTTGTGCAGCAGGAAGCCGAGATCGGTGGCCGGGCGGTCGGGTGTGCCGGTCGTGGTGATGGTCAGGAACATGCCCCGAGTCTCCCGGCCCGCCCCCGCCCTGACCACCGGTTTTTCTCACCGGTGTGCTCGGGCGCGGGGGCCGGGGACCGGGGTGCGTCAGGTCAGCTGCGTCTGGACCTGGGAGGAGATCAGCTCCAGGTGGTCGAGGTCGTCCAGGTCGAGGAGCTGGAGGTAGACGCGCCGGGAGCCGGCCTCGGCGTACCGGCCGATCCTGTCGACGACCTCGGCCGGGGACCCGGCCAGCCCGTTGGCCTTCAGCTCCGCCACCTCGCGGCCGATCGCGGCGGCGCGGCGGGCGACCTCCTGGTCGTCCCGGCCGACGCAGACGACGAGGGCGTTGGAGTAGATCAGCTCGTCCGGCTTGCGGCCGGCCGCCTCGGCGGCGGCCCGCACCCGGCCGAACTGCCGCTCGCTGTCCTCGACGGAGGCGAACGGGACGTTGAACTCGTCGGCGTACCGGGCGGCGAGCCGCGGGGTGCGGGTGGCGCCGAGGCCGCCGATGAGCACCGGGATCTTCGCCTGGGCGGGCTTGGGCAGCGCCGGCGAGCCGGTGAGGTCGTAGTGGGTGCCGTGGAAGTCGAACGTCCGGCCCGCCTCGGTGGCCCACAGGCCCGTGACGATGGCCAGCTGCTCCTCCAGCCGGGCGAACTTCTCCTTGGGGAACGGGATGCCGTACGCCCGGTGCTCCTCCTCGAACCAGCCCGCGCCCAGGCCGAGTTCGACGCGGCCGCCGGACATCTGGTCCACCTGGGCGACCTGGATGGCGAGCACGCCGGGCAGGCGGAAGGTGCCGGCCGTCATGAGGGTGCCGAGGCGGATGCGGCGGGTCTCGCGGGCCAGCCCGGCCAGCGTGATCCAGGCGTCCGTGGGGCCGGGGAGCCCGTCGCCGTCACCCATGCGCAGATAGTGGTCCGAGCGGAAGAAGGCGTCGAAGCCGAGGTCCTCGGTGGCCTTGGCCACGGCGAGCAGGGTGTCGTACGTGGCCCCCTGCTGGGGCTCGGTGAAGATGCGAAGGTCCATGGGTCCATCCTGCCTGCCCGTGCGGCCCGCGGGCCGCACGGGCACCGGTCCGCGGCGTGCTGCGCGCCCCCGGCTCCGGGCGGCTCTCACCCCGCTTCCCGCTCGGTCAGCGCCTCGTCGCGCGCCGCCAGCTTCCGCAGCATCTCCAGGACCCGGTCCCGGGACTCGTCCGCCGCGTCGATCGCCTCCATGCACTGCCAGTACGTCGCCTCGTCGGCGGCGCCGCTGGCCATGCCCACCAGGGCGATGCCGACCTCGCCGAGCAGGCCGCCCAGGCACAGCAGCGTCTGGCGGGCGTCGTCGAGACCGGTGAGCTGGGCGGCGCGCAGGTGCCCGGGGTCGAGGTCCGGGGCGTCCAGGACACCGCAGCCCCGGCCCGCCAGCTCGGTCAGGCCCAGCGCCTCGCCGCGCAGCTCGGGCGGGCCGGAGACGGCCAGGCGGCTGCCGATCGCCTGCGCGAGGGCCTGCGCCTGCCAGACCTCCGCCATGACCTCCGGCACCTCGGCGCCCGCCATCAGTGCGCGCCTGCTCGTCACGATGAGCCGCACCGCGTCCATGGGCTGCCCCCGTTCGCCGGACGCGCTCCGCGCACGCCCTCCACGTCAACTCCCTTGTTCACTACCCAGAGTGAGAGGCCGTGAGACGAAAAGCCAGAGGAAGGCGGAAAATTGCGGACAACAATTCGGAGTCGGGCGGCTTTTTGACTACGCTCAGTGACTATCGCGTCGGAGGGTCCCTAGGGTCCGTCCGCCGGTCGGGGGCTCCGCGGGGCGCCGGGCCGGGACTGTGCGCCCGCCGCGGGGAAGCGGCTCTCGTTGCGGTCGATCTTGGCGTCCAGGGCGGCCAGCGGGTCGATGCCGAGGACCTGGCAGAACTGGAGGAGATAGGCGAGCACGTCGGCGACCTCGTCGGTGACGCGGTGCGCGGCGGCGGGGTCGTCCATGACGCGGGCCGACTCCTCGGGCGTCAGCCACTGGAAGATCTCCAGCAGTTCGGCGGCCTCCACGCTGAGGGCGGCCGCCAGGTTCTTCGGGGTGTGGTACGGCTGCCAGTTCCGCACGGCGGCGAACTCGGCCAGCCTGCGCTGCAGTTCCGGCAGGTCGGGGTGTTCCGTCACGGGCTCAGGTCTACCACGCTCACCCCGGCGGTCCCGGCCGCCCAGGAGGCGTCGCTGACCGCGCCGACGCACCGGATGTGGCCGCGCTCGCCCATCCGCACGGCCGTGCGCAGCAGTGCGGCGCGCTGGCGCGGGTCGAGGGCGTGGTCGAAGCCGTCGGCGAGCACGGTCAGGGTGCGCAGGGCGTCGGGCACCTCGCCGGGCGCGTCGACGTCCAGCACGCCGGAGCCGGTGAGCAGGACCAGCGCCAGCGCGAGGTAACGCAACTCGCCGTCACCCAGCCGTCCGAGGTCCGTGCGCACCCCGTCGCCGCGGTCCAGCAGCGCCCGTACGGTGCCGTCGCCCAGCGGCTCGGCGAGCAGATCGGCCACCGGCCCGGCGCAGCCGGCACCCAGCACCTCGACGAGCTGGGCATGGCGGCGGCCGCACTCGGCGCGGGTGCGCCACAGGACGTCGGCGAGGTTGTCGCAGCCGGACAGCAGCCGGCCCGAGCCGAGGAGGGCGGGCCCGCGCATCCGGCCGGGGCGCGGATCGCAGGCGAACACGGAGCGCAGGGCGACCACCATCTGCTCGGCGGCGGCGAGCACCCGGCGCTGGCCGTCCGTCTTGCCGGCCACCCGCAGCGGCAGCAGGGCGGTGCCGAGCCGGTCGTCGGGGAGCGGGGCGCGGGTCACCGGGGCGGAGCCCGCGGTGTGCCAGGCGGCCTGCACGGTGCGGCGGCCCGGGTCCCGCAGGGCCGTCTCCAGCAGGACGACGCCGCCCGCGGTGAGCCGTTCGCCGACGATCCGCAGCTCCGGCTCGGCCTGCACGGCGACGTCGAGGCGGACCGGCCCCTGCGCGCCGCCCGCGGTGCACCCGATCCGGAAGCCCCGCCGGCGCTGGGCGTCGGGCCGGGCCCGCTCCGGCACACAGGCGCCCGGATCCCGGAACACCTCCGCGAGCGGCGCCCCGCCGGCCAGCCCGGCCAGCGCCTCGTAGGCGCGCAGCGCGGTCGACTTGCCCGCCCCGCTGGGCCCGGCCAGCAGCGTCACCGCTCCCAGCGCGAACGCGGCCCCGCGCAGGCCGGCGAACGCCGACAGCCGCAGCTCGGTCACCCGGGGCCGGATGTCGCCATCGGCATCGGCATCGGCACCCGGCGGCGCGGGCGCGGGCAGGTACGCGGGCACGGGCGCGGGACGGACGGGCGGCGGGGCCATGTGGCCGACGTTAGGGCGCCGGCCGCGCGGCGAACCGTTCCGCCCGGGGCGCCTTCCTACGATCGGGGGACGCCGGGCGTGTCCGGTTCAGAGGCCGGAGGCGCCCGCGTCCTCCATCAGGCCGCTGACCTCCGTGCCGGGCGGGGTGAGCAGGAACACGTTGCGGTCGACCCGGTGCATGCCGCTGCCCAGGCCGAAGACGACGCCGGTGCTGAAGTCCAGGACGCGCTTGGCCACGTCGGGCTCCGCGCTGGACAGGTCGAGCAGCACGGGCGCGCCCGCCATCAGCGTCTCGGCGACCTCCCGGGCGTCGGCGAAGACGTTGACCCGCAGCACCACGAACCGGCGCCGGGTCTCGGTCTCGGCGTCCGGCAGCGAGCGGTGGCGCACCGCGGACGGCCAGGCGTCCCGGCCCCGCAGCGGCACGACCTGGGCGAGCCCTTCCCACTGTTCATCGGTGACGTCGTAACGGCTCACCGGCTCCCCCCGACCTGACTCGCATTCCATGCCTGCACCAGCCAATTCTTACGCCAAGTCACCCGTTCAGCCCAACAGCGACACGAAGCGCGACCGCACCGGTCCACGGCGCCGGGTGCCATCACGCGGGCGTACGGGCGCAGTTGGGGTGGATCGCCGCGGGCGAACCGGCAAGAAACGCCAAAAATGGTCCGGTTCGCACAGGTTCGTATGGATCAATGGTCCATCAGAGGGTTCTTACCGCCCTCACACTCGACTCTTCGGCTTCCGCGACATCCCGCTCACCGCTCCCCGCTAGCGTCTCCTGCCGTGCACGTGGCAGAGACACAGGCAGCGATCCGGCAGACGGCACCCGGGCGGTGGACGCGCTCCACCCGGGTCACCCGACAGGTGGGCCCGGACGAGCCCGGACCACCTGCGCAGTGGCACCGCGTGCTGACCCTGCTGGCGGGCGTCAGCCTGTTCATCGGCACCCGGTCGGTGTGGTCGCAGGCCGCCACGCACCGCCCGGCCCTGGCCGCGGTCGTCTCCCTCTGCTACGCCTCGATCCTGGTGACCGGCGTCCTCGCGCTCACCGTCCGCCGGGCGCGCTCGCTGGCCCGGCTGGACCTGGTGGTGCTGCTGACGGCGGTGACCCTCACGCTGTGCGCCTGGGTGCTCAACCACACCGGCAGCGACGAGGCGTTCCTCACCGCCCGCGCCGCCCGGGAACTGGCCGCCGGGCACCCCGTGTACGGCCGGCCCTGGCCGTCGCTGTTCAAGGGCACCGGCATCCCCCTCACCCCGACGATGGACGGCGGCTACGACTACACGTACGGCTATCCCCCGCTGGTGCCGCTGCTGACCGCCCCCCTGCTGTGGCTGGGCCGCGGCGGCGCCCCGGCGACGGCGGTGGCCACCGGCGCGCTGATCGCCGGGACCGTCGCGCTGTGGCGGCTGCTGCCGGCGCCGTGGCGGCCCGCGGCGACGATGGCCTGCCTCGGATTCGGCTTCCTGCCCACCTACGCCCGGCTCGGCTACCCGGCGATCACCGCCCTGGCCCTGCTGATCCCGGTGGTGGTGCACTGGCCGCGGCTGGGGCGGGGCGGGCGGCTCGGCGGGGCCGGTCTCGCCCGGGCCGCCTGCCTGGGGGCGGCCTGCGCGGCGCAGCAACTGCCGTGGTTCGTCACGCCGTTCCTGCTGGCCGGGATCTACGCCGTGCGCCGGGGCGAGCTGGGGCGGCGGGCGGCCGGGCTGGTGCTGCTGCGCCTGACCGGGACCGCCGCCGCCGTATGGCTGCTGATCGACGCGTACTTCGTGGTGCGCCAGCCCGGCCCCTGGCTCGGCGGGATCGCCCTGCCGCTCACCCAGGGCGCGGTGCTGCACGGCCAGGGCCTGGTCGGCGTCTCGCTGTACCTCACCCACGGCAGCGACCGGCTGGGCTGGTACTCGCACGCCAGCATGGTGTGCCTGGCGGCCCTGCTCGCGCTGTTCGCGCTGTTCGTACGGCGGCTGGGCCCCGCGGCGACCGTCCTGCCCTGGTGCGCGTTCTTCCTGGCGACCCGCTCCCAGGACGGCTACTACCTGATGATGACCCCGCTGTGGCTGGCGGCGGCGGTCACCGTGCCCCCGGCGGAGTTCGCCGGGGCCTGGCAGCCGCGCTCCTGGCTGCCGGCCGGCGCCCGGCGCCGGCCGGCGCTGCTGGCGGCGGCCGCGCTGCTGCTCGCCCCCGTACCGCTGAGCGCGCTGGCGGCGGTGACCGGCGAGCCGCCGCTGCGGATGGGGGTCACGGCGCAGCGGCGGGTGTCGGCCCACACCCTGTCGGGGCTGACCCTGCGGGTGACCAACACGGCGGGCGGGGCGCTCACCCCGCACTACATGCTGACGACCGGCCACGGGATGAGCCGGTACTGGACGGTGGTGCGCGGTCCGGCCAGACTCGCCCCGCACACCACCGCGACCGTCGGCATCCGCCCGGCCGGCGGCCGTTTCACCCTGCCCGCGGCGAAGGACGCCCCGCTCCGGCTGCGGGCGTTCACCGGCGACCCGCAGACGCTCTCCACCGAGGACGTACGGTTGGCCGGAACCCGCGGCGGCTGAGGCCCCGGAACAGCCCCGCAGAAGGCCCGGAAGGGGACCGGGAATGGCCCGCGCGGGGCCCGCGACAGGCCCGGACCGCAACCGGTCCGGAGGCTGCGAGGCCCAGGTCACAGCCCGAGAGAGGGAAACGTCACAACCCCTGCTCTGCTACCACTTGAGCGCCCTGGCCTAGCATCCGAGCCATGACGGTCCTGCCTGACGACGGGCTCTCCCTGGCCGCCGAGTTCCCTGACGCGACACACGAGCAGTGGCAACGCCTGGTCGAGGGCGTACTGCGCAAGTCGGGCAAGGAAGTCTCTGGCGAGGCAGCTGAGGACGCCCTGTCCACGACGCTGGAGGACGGGCTGCGCACCCGGCCCCTGTACACGGCGCGTGACTCCGCGCCCGATCCCGGCCTGCCCGGTTTCGCCCCCTTCGTACGCGGTGGTCGCCCCGAGGGCAACACCACGGGCGGCTGGGACGTGCGGCAGCGGCACGCTGCCCTCGCCGACGGCGCCGTACTGGCCGACCTGGAGAACGGCGTCACCTCGCTCTGGCTGGTGCTGGGCCAGGGCGGCATCCCGGTGCCGTCGCTCGCCCGGGCCCTCGACGGCGTCCTGCTGGACCTCGCCCCCGTCGTCCTCGACGCGGGCCGGGACACCGAGGCCGCCGCCGGGGCGCTGCTCGCGCTGTACGAGGAGCGCGGCGTCGACGCGAAGGCGGTGCGCGGCAGCCTCGGCGCCGACCCGCTGGGGTACGAGGCCCGCACCGGCGGCGGACTGGAGTTCGCACCGTTCGCCGCGCTCGCCGGGCGCTGTGCCGAGGCGTACCCGGGCCTGCGCGCGCTGACCGTGGACGCGCTGCCGTACCACGAGGCGGGCGGTTCCGCCGCGCAGGAGCTGGGTGCCTCCCTCGCCACCGGGGTGGCCTATCTGCGCGGGCTGACGGAAGCCGGCCTCGGTGTGGAGCAGGCCGTGGCGCAGCTGGAGTTCCGCTACGCGGCCACCGCCGACCAGTTCCTGACCATCGCCAAGCTGCGCGCGGCGCGCCGGCTGTGGGCGCGGGTGGCCGAGGTGTGCGGGGCGCCGGACGCCGGGGCGCAGGTGCAGCACGCGGTGACCTCACCGGTGATGACGACCCGCCGCGACCCGTGGGTGAACATGCTGCGCGCGACCGTGGCGACGCTGGCCGCCGGGGTCGGCGGCGCGGACGCGGTGACGGTGCTGCCGTTCGACCACGCGCTGGGCCTGCCGGACGCGTTCGCCCGCCGCATCGCCCGCAACACCTCCACGATCCTGGTCGAGGAGTCCCACCTGGCCCGGGTGATCGACCCGGCGGGCGGCTCCTGGTACGTGGAGCGCCTCACCGACGAACTCGCCCAGGCGGGCTGGGAGTTCTTCCGGTCGATCGAGCGGGACGGCGGTCAGGCGGCCGTACTGCGCTCCGGGCGGCTGCGCGAGGAGCTGGCGCAGACCTGGCGGGTGCGCTCGGAGCGGCTCGCCCGGCGGCGCGAGCCCATCACCGGCGTCAGCGAGTTCCCGCTGCTGGCGGAGCGCCCGGTGGAGCGCGAGCCCGCCCCCGAGCCGCCCTCCGGCGGCCTTCCCCGGGTGCGCCGGGACGAGGCGTTCGAGGCGCTGCGGGCCCGCTCCGACGCGCACCTCGCGGCGACCGGCTCCCGCCCCCGGATCTTCCTGGCCACGATCGGCTCGCCCGCCGCCCACACGGCGCGCTCGTCCTTCGCCGCCAACCTCTACCAGGCCGGCGGCATCGAACCGGTCACCGAGGGCCGCTTCGAGGACAGCGGCGCCACCGAGGCCGTGCTGTGCTCCAGCGACGCGCTGTACGCCGAACAGGCCGAGCAGGTGGCCGAGTTCCTGCGCGCCGCGGGCGCCCGGCACGTCGCCCTCGCGGGCCGGCCCGCCGGGTACGCCGGCATCGACAGTCACGTCTTCGCGGGCTGCGACGCCGTCGCCGTGCTGTCCGCGACCCTCGACCGCATGGGAGTGTCCTGATGGGAATCCCCGACTTCTCCGGCATCGAGCTGGGGACCCCGGTCGCCGACGGCAGCGACGGGGAGTGGCGCACGGCCGTCAAGCGGGCGACCGGCGCGGAGGAACCGCTGTGGGAGACGCCCGAGGGCATCGGCGTGAAGCCGCTGTACACCGGGCGTGACCTGGAGGGCCTGGACTTCCTCCGGACGTACCCCGGCATCGCGCCCTATCTGCGCGGGCCGTACCCGACGATGTACGTCAACCAGCCCTGGACGATCCGGCAGTACGCGGGCTTCTCCACCGCCGAGGAGTCCAACGCCTTCTACCGGCGCAACCTCGCCGCCGGCCAGAAGGGCCTGTCGGTCGCCTTCGACCTGCCCACCCACCGCGGCTACGACAGCGACCACCCGCGCGTGACCGGCGACGTCGGCATGGCGGGCGTGGCGATCGACTCGATTCTCGACATGCGGCAGCTGTTCGACGGCATCCCGCTGGACCGGATGAGCGTGTCGATGACGATGAACGGTGCCGTGCTGCCGGTGTTGGCGCTGTACATCGTGGCGGCCGAGGAGCAGGGTGTGCCGGCCGAGAAGCTGGCCGGGACCATCCAGAACGACATCCTCAAGGAGTTCATGGTCCGCAACACCTACATCTATCCGCCGAAGCCGTCGATGCGGATCATCTCCGACATCTTCGCGTACACCTCGCAGCGGATGCCGCGCTACAACTCCATCTCCATCTCCGGCTACCACATCCAGGAGGCGGGCGCGACGGCCGACCTGGAGCTGGCCTACACCCTCGCCGACGGGGTCGAGTACCTGCGGGCGGGCCGGGACGCGGGCCTGGACGTGGACGCGTTCGCGCCCCGGCTGTCGTTCTTCTGGGCGATCGGCATGAACTTCTTCATGGAGATCGCCAAGCTGCGCGCGGCCCGTCTGCTGTGGGCCAAGCTGGTCGGCCAGTTCGAGCCGAAGAACGCCAAGTCGCTGTCGCTGCGCACCCACTCGCAGACCTCGGGGTGGTCGCTGACGGCGCAGGACGTGTTCAACAACGTCACCCGCACCTGCGTGGAGGCGATGGCCGCGACCCAGGGCCACACCCAGTCGCTGCACACCAACGCCCTCGACGAGGCCCTGGCGCTGCCCACCGACTTCTCGGCGCGCATCGCCCGCAACACCCAGCTGCTCATCCAGCAGGAGTCGGGCACCACCCGGGTCATCGACCCCTGGGGCGGCAGCGCCTACGTGGAGAAGCTGACCTACGACCTGGCGCGCAAGGCGTGGGCGCACATCCGGGAGGTCGAGCAGGCGGGCGGCATGGCCCAGGCCATCGACGCCGGCATCCCCAAGCTGCGCGTGGAGGAGGCGGCCGCACGCACCCAGGCCCGCATCGACTCCGGACGCCAGCCCGTCATCGGCGTCAACAAGTACCGGGTCGCCACCGACGAGCAGATCGACGTCCTCAAGGTCGACAACTCCTCGGTGCGCGCCCAGCAGATCGAGAAGCTGCGGCGGTTGCGCGCGGAGCGGGACGAGCGCGCGTGCCAGGACGCGCTGGACGCGCTGACCCGGGCGGCCGGCGGCGACGGCAACCTGCTGGAGCTGGCCGTGCACGCGGCCCGCGCCAAGGCCACCGTCGGCGAGATCTCCGACGCCCTGGAGAAGGTGTACGGCCGCCACGCCGGGCAGATCCGTACCATCTCCGGGGTGTACCGCAACGAGGCAGGACAGTCCCCGAACGTGGAACGCACCCGGACCCTGGTGGACGCCTTCGAGGAGGCCGAGGGGCGCCGGCCGCGCATCCTGGTCGCCAAGATGGGCCAGGACGGCCACGACCGCGGCCAGAAGGTGATCGCCACCGCCTTCGCCGACCTCGGCTTCGACGTCGACGTCGGCCCGCTGTTCCAGACCCCCGACGAGGTCGCCCGCCAGGCCGTCGAGGCCGACGTGCACATCGTCGGCGTGTCCTCGCTGGCCGCCGGCCACCTCACCCTCGTCCCCGCGCTGCGCGAGCGGCTCGCCGACGAGGGCCGCGACGACATCATGATCGTCGTCGGCGGCGTCATCCCGCCGCAGGACGTGCCGACCCTGCTGGAGATGGGCGCCACCGCCGTCTTCCCGCCCGGCACGGTCATCCCCGACGCCGCGCACGACCTCGTCAAGCGGCTGTCGGCCGACCTCGGCCACGACCTGTAACCCCCATGGCAGCGATCGATCTCGACACGTATGTGAAGGGTGTGCTCGACGGCAAGCGGGCGCTGGTCGCCCGTGCCATCACGCTCGTCGAGTCCACCCGGCCGCAGCACCGGACGCTGGCGCAGGAGCTGCTCACCGAGCTGCTCCCGCACAGCGGCCGGGCGCGGCGGATCGGCATCAGCGGGGTGCCGGGCGTGGGCAAGTCGACGTTCATCGACGCGTTCGGCACGATGCTGACGGCGCTGGGGCACCGGGTGGCGGTGCTGGCCGTGGACCCGTCGTCGACGCGGACCGGCGGCTCGATCCTCGGCGACAAGACCCGCATGGAACGCCTGGCCGTCGACCCGGCCGCCTTCGTCCGGCCCTCCCCCAGCGCGGGCACGCTGGGCGGGGTGGCCAAGGCGACGCGGGAGTCGATGGTGGTGATGGAGGCCGCCGGGTACGACGTGATCCTGGTGGAGACCGTCGGGGTCGGCCAGTCCGAGACCGCGGTCGCCGACATGGTCGACTCGTTCCTGCTGCTCACCCTGGCCCGCACCGGTGACCAGCTGCAGGGCATCAAGAAGGGCGTCCTGGAGCTGGCCGACGTGATCGCCGTCAACAAGGCGGATGGGCCGCACGAGCGGGACGCGCGGGCCGCCGCCCGGGAATTGGCGGGCGCGCTGCGGCTGATGCACGGCAAGGACGCGTTCTGGACGCCGCCGGTGCTCAGTTGCAGCGCCCGTGAGTCGGCGGGCCTGGACACCGTCTGGGAGCGGTTGGAGCAGCACCGCACGCTGCTGGAGTCGACCGGGCGGCTGGCGGACAAGCGGCGCGAGCAGCAGGTTGGCTGGACCTGGGCGATGGTGCGCGACGAGCTGCTCGGCCGGCTGCACGCCGACCCGGCGGTGCGTGAGGCCGCGCCCGCCCTGGAACGGCAGGTCAGGGAGGGCTCGCTGACCGCGACCCTGGCCGCCGAACGCATCCTGCGGGCCTTCGGCGGACCGGCGGGACGGTGACGAGGTCCGGCGGGAGGGTGACGGGGTCCGGCGAGTCGGTGACGGGTGTGGCGGACCGGCACGGTCGCGGGGCCCGGCGTACCGGCCGGGAGGGCGCGTCGGGTCAGGACAGGCCGCCCTTCTCGCAGACCAGCCGGGCCACCTCCCGGAGCTTGACGTTGTTCTCCTGGGAGTAGCGGCGCAGCACGTCGAAGGCCTGCTCCTCGGCGAGGCCGTGCGAGCCCATGAGGATGCCCATGGCCTCGCCGATGACGTGACGGGTGGCGACCGCCTCCTCCAGCTGGGCGTGGGAGCGCGCGCTGGAGAAGGCGACCGCGGCGTGCGAGGCGAGCAGCCAGCCCGCCGTCTCGCTGGCCTCGGTGAACACGCCGGGCCGGCGCGAGTAGATGTTCAGCGCGCCCAGGTCCTCGTCCTCGGTGAACAGCACGAAGCCCATCATGCTGCCGATCCCGAGCTTGCGGGCCTGCGGCACGTAGGCGGACCAGCGTGGCTCGGTGCGGAAGTCGGCGATCCGGAACACCCGGTGACCGTCCGGCTCGCGGGCGGCGTCGTAGCAGGGTCCCTCGCCCAGGCGCTCCTGGAGCCGGTCGCTGTCGATGACGAGCCGGTCCGTCGGGGCGAGCGTCCGCGCTCGGCCGCGCCGCACGACGAGGATGCCGGAGGCGTCGCAGCCCTCGACGAGTTCGGTGGCGGAGGCGGTGATCCGCGCCAGGGTGTCGTCCACCGTCTCCTGGGCCAGGAGGTCGCGTGCCAGGATCGCCATGTCCTGCGCGAAGGCTTGCCAGTCCATGCGGTCCTCCGTCTCACCGACGGGACCGGGACGACGTCCTGCTCCTGGTCCCACCACCATCCCCATGCTGGCAGGGCGGGGGCCGCCGGCGCAGCCGGTGACCGGCGGCGCGGGCCCGCTGGACCGGGGCCGGTGGGAGGGGTCAGCTGGGGCGGCGGCCGGCCACGCTGCCGCCGGGATCGTCCGCCAGCGCGATGCGGGCCGTGATCCGCTTGCCGACCGGCTCGCGCTGCGCCTCGAATCCCTGGGCGACGGCCATCACGATCTCCAGCCCGTGCTGGCCCACCCGCCCCGGGTCGGCGGCCCGGGCGATCGGGAGCACCGGATCGCTGTCCCAGACCATCACCTCCACGACCGAGCCGTCCACGCGCAGGTCGAGCAGGACCGGCCCGGGAGCGTACTTGCGGGCGTTGGTGACCAACTCGCTGACCACCAGCTGGGTCAGGTCCATGGCACGCGCCGAGACCGGAATCCCGTACTCCGACTGCACCCGGCCGAGGAAATCGGCCGCGAGACGGCGGGCCTGGGCGATGCACGCCCCGTCGCCGTCCAGCGCCGCACTCATCCGCAACAGGTCGGAATGTGGCACTGTGTGCCCCTCTCCCAGAGGAGCTGCATCCATCCCGACCGCCCTCACTACCCCGTTCATACGCCCGCGTATACCCGCCTCGGCCCGGTGCACGCCCGCGCACTTCCGGTTGGCTGAGCCAATCAGGTGTGCCACCCGTAGGATGCGGGGCAGACTTCCGGCCAGGACCGTTGGCCGGAGATTAACCGAGCGTTCTTGCTGAGGGAAGTGTGGCAGACGACCACAGAACACCGGGCCCCGACCGCCTGACGGTCACCCGTGCCCGCACGGACGGCATCGACGTCGTCACGGCGACCGGCGAGATCGACCACCACACCGGGGATCCCCTCCGCCGGGCGCTGGCGCCCGCCGACGACGCCACGCCACCGCGGACGGTGCTGAACCTCGGCGGGGTGACCTTCATGGACTCCAGCGGCATCAACATCCTCATCGCCGCCCACCACGCCGCCCGCGAGGCCCGGGGCTGGCTGCGGCTGGCGGCCCCGACGGGCTCGGTGCTGCGCACCATGCAGATCGTCGGCCTGGACGACGTCATCGACTGCTACCCCACCCTGCACGACGCCCTCGGCGTCTGACACCGCCACCGCGCCGGGCCCGGGACCTTCCGGCGGGCGGTGGGGCCGCTTGCGGTGTGAGCCGTGCGCACGGGGACATCCGCAGGTCATGAACGTGCTGACAGGCGTGCGCGAAGTGGACCGGGTAGTGACGCAGCAGGCGGCGAGCCGCATCCCGCCGGGGGTGGCCGATGTCCTCTCCGCGGTGGAGGAGGCGGCGTCGGGCAGCAAGCTGTGGTGGGGCGCGGCGGCGGCGATGGCCGCGTTCGGCGGGCGGCGCGGCCGCGGCGCCGCGGTCGCCGGGCTGTCGGCCCTGGCCGTGGCGCAGCTGGTCTCCAACGGGCTGTGCAAGCAGCTGAACGACCGGTCCCGGCCGCCGAAGGAGTGGATCCCGCACGACGAGGTCGACGACCGTCCCGACTCCGCCTCCTTCCCCTCCGGGCACACCGCGGCCGCGGTCGCCTTCACCGCGGCCGTGGGCCGGCTGTGGCCGGCCGCGGGCGCGGTGTGCGCGGTGCCCGCCGCCCTGGTCGCCGTCGAGCGGGTGCAGTCCGGCGCCCACCACCCCAGCGACGTGGTCGGCGGCGCCGCCGTCGGCCTCGCCGCCGCCCGGCTCGTCCGGCACGCGCCCTGGCCGGCGCGGCGCACCGAGCGGCGCCGCTGACGGAGCGGACGCCGCGCCGGATCGGCCGGGCCGCCGCAGGCATGAACCCGCTCGCCGGGGAGAACAGTGGAGGCGAGGACAGGGGCACACCCACCACCCGTCGAGGGGGAAACCGCCATGCGGGCGATCACGCCGCGCGACGCACTCGCCGTCACCGCCGCCGCGTTCCTGGGCGCCGTCGTGGCCGCACGCTGGTGGGCGGGCCGCCGGCCGGACCCGTACCCGGGTGCGGACGTCCTGGTCGAGGACCGGGTCGGGGAACTCCACCTGGCCTTCCGGGAGGGCGACAGCCCCGCCGACGGTGCCCCGGAGGACGTACTACGGCAGTACTGGAGCCTGCTGCACCCGCTGTCCCTCTCCGCGGACGGCGGGCCGGACGGCGAGCAGGGCGGCGACGGCGGGAAGCCCGCCCCGCTGACCGCCACAACGCCCCGGAACCGTCCCTCCCCGCTGTCCTGAAACGGGCCGTTCGGGGTACTCGCCCTCTCGTAAGGAGAGCCGGGCGGCAATGGCGCAGCCCGGCTCACCGCAGAGACGGGCGGGAGGTGATCACCGTGACGAGTACGCAGCCGCACCCCACCGGCACCGGCCACAGGGCGCCCGGCGCCGGGTCCGAACCGGTGAGCGAACTGGTACAGCGGGCCTCGCAGCAGCTGACCGAGCTGGTGCGTGGCGAACTGCGCCTGGCGCAGGCGGAGATGAAGGAGAAGGGCAAGCGGTACGGCAAGGGCGGCGGCCTGTTCGGCGGCGCCGGCGTGGTCGGATTCCTCATGCTGGAGGCCCTGGTGGCCACCGTGATCGCGGCACTGGCGGTCCCGCTGCCGGTATGGGCGGCGGCGCTCATCGTCACCGCCGTCCTGGGCGTGATCGCAGGGGTGCTGGCCATGAGCGGGAAGAAGCAGGTCAGCCAGGCCGCACCGCCGATCCCTGAGCAGACGGTCGAGAACGTGAAGGCCGACGTGGCCGAGATCAAGGAGAGCGCACACCGATGACACAGCCGCCGCACGACGAGCAGACCGCCGCCAACCCCGAGGAACTGCGCGAGCAGGTCGAGCGGACCCGCGCCGAACTGGGCGGGACCGTCGAGGCGCTCGCGGCCAAGACCGACGTCAAGGCCCGCGCCCAGGAGAAGGCGGCCGAGGTGAAGGTGCAGGCCGCCGCCAAGGCCGGGGAACTGAAGGACCAGGCCACGGTCAGGGCCGGCGTGCTCAAGGAGCAGGCCACCGTCAAGGCCGGCGAGCTGAAGGACCAGGCCACGGTCAGGGCCGGCGTGCTGGTGGAGCAGGCCACCGCCAAGGCCGGTGAGCTGAAGACGCAGGCCGCCGCCAAGGCGGAGGACGTGCGGACCAAGGCCACCGACCTGGCCCAGCAGGCGCAGGAGCGGCTGCCCGACCCGGTCAAGGACAAGGCCGCACTGGCCACCGCGCAGGCCCGGGAGAAGGCCGCGCAGGCCGGCCGCCTGTGGGAGGAGAAGGCGCCGGAGCCGGTGCGGCAGAAGGCGGCCCAGGGTGCCCGGCTGGCGCGGGAGAACCGCAACGCGCTGCTGGCGGCCGCGGGCGTGGCCGTCCTGGCGTGGCTGACCTTCCGCCGCAGGGGCTGACCCGGACGGAACGCGAGGGGTGCCGGACGGGATGACCGACCGGCACCCCTCGGCCGTGCCGTGTCAGTCGAGGGTGAGGGGATGTTCGGCCCAGATGGTCTTGCCGTCCGGGGTGTAGCGGCTGCCCCAGCGCCGGCACAGCTGCGCCACCAGGAACAGCCCCCGGCCGCCCTCGTCGGACAGCCGGGCCCGGCGCAGCCGCGGCTGGGTCTGGCTGTTGTCGCCCACCTCGCAGACCAGCGTCTGGTCGTGGATGAGACGCAGCACGACCTCACCGCCGCCGCCGTAGCGCACGGCGTTGGTGACCAGTTCGCTGGTGACCAGCTCGACGGGGAACTCCAGGTGCTCGAGGCCCCAGTCCCTGAGCCGGCGCTGCACGTGGTGCCGGGCGCCGGCCACCTCGGTGGGGTCGCCGGTGAAGCGCCAGGTGGCCACCGATGAGGCGGGCAGCCGGCGGACCCGGGCCAGCAGCAGCGACAGGTCCCGGTTCAGCGGGGCGGTGATCAGCCGCTCCCGGACCAGGCGGCTGGCCTCGGAGGCGGAGGAGCGGCCCTGCGCCGCGTCGGTGAGCGCCTCGCACAGCATCCGCTGCCGCATGTCGAGGGTGTCGCCTCCCCGGCCGGCCAGCAGCGCGGTGCTGTGGAAGGCCAGCAGGCTGCCGGGTTCGAGGACCAGGCTGACCGGCTCGAAGGGCAGCCGACCGTTGCCCAGCACCGGGCCGGGGGTCAGCTCGACCAGTGCGGCGGGCTCACCGGGGACCGCGAGGGCGGGCGGCGGATGTCCGGCGCTGGCCATCTCGCACCGGCCGTCGACGGGATCGTAGACACAGTAGAGGCAGGTCGCCGCCAGGCCCGGGCGGGGCGCACCGGCCGGGGCCGCCCCGGCGGCGGCGCGGGAGCCGTGGCCGTCTCCGCCTACGTCTCCGTCACCGTCCTCGTCGTCATCCTCCCCTTCCTCGAACGCGTCGTCGGCGAAGGTGTCGCCGGCGCGTTCCTCGGCCGCGAGCCGGACCACGAGGTCGTCGAGGTGGGTCAGCAGCTCCCCCGGTCCGAGGTCGAGGTCGGCGAGGGTGTGGATGGCCGTGCGCAGGCGGCCCATGGTGGCCGCGGCGGCCAGCCCGCGGCCGGGCACGTCACCGACGGCGAAGGCGATGCGCGAGGACGACAGCGGGATCACGTCGAACCAGGTGCCTCCGACGTCCTTGGCGCTGGCGGCGGGGAGGTAGAGGCCCACCGTGTGCGCCGCGCTGGTCTCCTTGATGTCCCGGGGCAGCAGACTGCGCTGGAGCGCCTCGGCGGTGCGGTGCTCGCGGGTGTAGCGGCGGGCGTTGTCGAGGGCGAGCGCGGCCCGTGACGCGATCACCTGGGCCAGGTCCGCGTCGCTGCGGCCGAACAGCGCGGCCCTGCTCGTACGCCACATCACCAGCGCGCCCAGCGGCCGTCCCCGGGCCACCAGCGGCGCGACGAGGTAGGACACCGCGGACGGGGGCAGGAGGAGGCGGGCCCGGTCGGGGTCGTTCGCCAGGTCGTCGAACCAGTCGCTCACGTCGGCCTTGTACGCGGCCCGTCCGCTGCGCAGGTGGTCGCTCTCCAGCGTGCCGACGCGGAACGACGCGCCCGGCGGGTGAATCTCCGCCGGCCAGGGGCCCCGGGAGGAGGCCACGGCGACCCTGCGCAGGGCGGAGGCGGGCCGCAGTTCCTGCGGTTCCACGCCGCGCAGCACGCTGTGGGTGAGGTCGACGGCGGCCAGGTCGGCGAAGCCGCCGCTCACCATGACGTCCGCCAGCTCCTGAGCCACCCGGGTGACGTCGAGACTGGCGCCGATGCGGTCGGCCGCGGCCTGGAGCAGCATCATCCGCTGCTGAGCCACCTGCTGCTCGGTGACCTCCGTGAAGATCATCGCCACGCCGCTGGGCGCGCCGCGGGCGTCGTGCAGGCGGAAGGCCGAGAACGACACCACCCGCTCCAGCTCGGGTGCGTCCCGGCGCCGGGCCGCGTGCACCCAGTCGATCAGCGGCTCCCCGGAGCCGGCGACCCGCTCCAGCTGCTCCCGGACGGCCGCGGCGTCCTCGGGCACCAGGACCTCCTCGATGCCCCGCCCCATCGGCGCGACCCGGACCCCGGCCTCGGTGGGCGGCCCCATGTAGGCCGGTGTCAGGTTGAGCCGGGTCACGTTCAGATCCATGTCGCGGATGGAGAGGCCCACGCGCTGCTGCTGGAACAGCGCGCGCACCAGGTCCTCGTCCTCCTCGCGGCGCTGCGCGGCGGCCAGCGGGAGCAGCCGCACGCAGAAGTACTCCTCGCCGTCCGAGGTCAGCGGGTGAACCTCGGCCCGCAGCGGGACGTCCCGCGAGCCGCCGCCGCGCAGCACGACCGTCCGCGACGCGGAGAGTGCTGCGTGGGTGCGCAGCCGCGGCCAGGAGGCGGGCTCCCGCAGCAGCTCCGTCAGGCACCGCCCGTGCGCCCACCGGCCGGGCCGTCCGGTGAGCCGTTCGACCTCGCCGCCGCACATGAGCACGTGACCGCCGGCGTCCACCACGAACAGGGCCTCGTCCTGGGTGAACGGATCACCGGGGGGCCGGGGGGCCGCGCCGGAGCGTCCCGGACCACCGGCGCCACCGGCAGCACCGGCACCGCCGGCGGCACTCGGGTCGCCGGGATCGCCCGGGGAGGTGTTCGGGTTCGCCATGCCGCTGCGCTTCCGCCCGTCAGGTGTCCGTTTCCTCCCCCCATTCAAGAGCCTCCGTGATCGGTGTGCGCGGCGGAGGGGGCCGGTGCGACGGCGCGGCGGCACGCCACCGGCGGGCCCGACCGGCCTCGCGCGGCCGGCCTCGCGCGGCCGGCCTCGCGCGGCCGGCCTCGCGCGGCCGGACGCACGAACGGGCTCGCCCGGGGCGGGTGCCCCGGGCGAGCCCGTGAGAGTGCGGCGCGGACGGCGTCGGCCGGCGGTCCGCGGTGCCGGGTCCGGTCAGCTGTGACGGCCGGGCTCGGTGACGGCCATGCTCAGTGGTCGCTGAGCATGCCTTCGCGCAGCCGGCCCAGCAGGCGGGAGATCAGCCGGGAGACGTGCATCTGGGAGACGCCCAGGCGCTCGCCGATCTCCTTCTGGGTCAGCTCCTCGACGAAGCGCCAGTGGATGATCTGCCGGTCGCGCTCGTCCAGCTCGGCGATCATGGGAGCCAGGGCGTGGAAGTCCTCGACCAGGCCGAGCGCGGCGTCGTCGTCACCGATGAAGTCCGCCAGTGCGGCCTCGCCGTCCTCGCTGCCGCTGATCGCGGCGTCCAGGGAGGCCGAGGTGTAGCCGTTGGAGGCCAGTCGCGCCTCGACGACCTCCGACTCCGGCAGGCTCATCAGCTCCGCCAGTTCCCTGGTGGTCGGAGTGCGGCCCAGGCGGCTGCGCAGCTCCTCGGTGGCGCGGGCCAGGTGCACCCGGGCCTCCTGGAGGCGCCGCGGCACGTGGACTGCCCAGGACGTGTCCCGGAAGAAGCGCTTGATCTCACCGACGATGTAGGGGATGGCGAACGAGGTGAACTCCACCTCGCGGGTCAGCTCGAACCGGTCGATCGCCTTGATCAGGCCGATCATGCCGACCTGGACGATGTCCTCCATCTCCTCCGGCCCACGGCTGCGGAAGCGTCCGGCCGCGAAGCGGACCAGCGACATGTTCATCTCGATCAGCGTGTTGCGCGCGTACTGGTACTCGGGAGTCCCCTCCTCCAGCACCGCGAGCTGGTCGAAGAACAGCCGCGACAGCTCCCGTGCGTCCTTCGGCGCGACCTTGGACGGGTCCGCTATCTCGGGAACGTCCACGGTCCGCTCGGTCTTCTGCACGGTCGTCGTCATCTTGCGCCCTCCCAGTCGATCGGCCTCGCCCTTTGTTCACCGGCCGAGCAAAGGGGCGGCTACCCCGCCTCACGCCATGCATGCCTGCCTCGGAAAAAATTTCTTGGAGCGCGCGTGAGCCGGAGCCCGCCTGGGCCGGTGCCCGCGTGAACCGGGGAGGGGACCGGGCCGGCGGGCCCGGGGAGGTGACGGGGCCGGCGGGCCCGGGGCGCGGAGGTCAGCCCGCGTCCTTGTCCCCGTGGCTGCGCACGACCTCCTTCACCTTGGCCAGGGCGAAGCCCCAGCCCTGCTCGACGGTGGGCTTGGCCGGCACGGCGACCTCGTCCGGGTTGGTGAGCACGTCGAGCAGGACCGGACCGGGGGTGGCGAAGGCGCGCCGTACGGATTCCTCCAGGTCGGCCGGGTCGGTGACCCGGATGCCGGTGATGCCCATGGCGGTGGCGACGGCCGCGAAGTCGGGGTTGTCCAGCACGGTGCCGAACTCCGGCAGCCCTGCCTGTTCCTGCTCCAGCTTCACCATGCCCAGCCGGCGGTTGTCGAAGACGACGAGCTTGACCGGCAGCCGGCTGGTCTTCAGGGTCATCAGGTCGCCGAGCAGCATGCTGAGCCCGCCGTCACCGCAGAAGGCGACGACCTGCCGGTCCCGGTCCAGGCACTGGGCGCCGAGCGCCTGCGGCATGGCGTTGGCCATCGAGCCGAGGTTGTAGGAGCCGATCAGCCGCCGCTCGCCGCGCATCTCGACGAAGCGGGAGAGCCACACCGTGGCCATGCCGGTGTCGGAGGTGAACACGGCGTCGTCGTCGGCGAGCCGGTCCACCACGGCGGCCAGCGCCTCCGGCCGGATGTCGTGCGTACGGTTGTCCAGCGCGGAGCGGACGCGGCCCACCAGGCCCTTGTCGTGCTCGGGGTCGGCGAGCCGCGCCTGCCCCTCGCGCCACCGCTCGAAGCGCTTGCGCGCGTCCTCCAGGTGCGACCGGTCCCGGGCCCCTCGCGTCTCCCCGCCCCCGGCGGGTTGCGCGGGGCCGGCCGTGAGGTGGCCCAGCAGGTCGCGGACGGTGGCACCGGTGTCGCCGACGAGTCCGACGTCGACGGGCACCCGGCGCCCAATGTGGGCGGCCTCGGTGTCCACCTGGATGACGGTCCGGCCCGACGGATACCAGTCCCGGTAGGGGAAGTCGGTGCCCAGTAGCAGGAGCGTGTCGGCGTCCTGGAGGGCGGAGGCGGCGGCCGGGTTGCCGATCAACCCGGTCTGGCCGACCTGGAAGGGGTTCGCGTCGCCCTCGAAGCCCTCCTTGGCCTTCAGTGTGAGCACCATCGGCGCGGCCAGCCGGTCGGCGAGCGCGAGCACGTCCTCGCGGGCGCCGCGGGCGCCCTTGCCGACGAGCAGGGTGACCCGCTCGGCCCGGTCGAGCAGGTCGGCGGCGCGCCGGACGGCGGACTCGTCGGGCCGGCTCAGCGGGGCGTGCAGGGAGAACCGGGCGGGCCGGTCGTCGGTCAGCTCCCGCTCCCCCAGGTCGCCCGGCACGGTCAGCACGGCCACGCCCTTGCGGCCCAGCGCGTTGCGCACGGCCGTCTCCAGCATCTGCGGCAGCTGGTCCGGGGAGGTGATCGTCGCCCGGAAGACGGCCACGTCGCTGAAGAGGGCGTCGTTGTCGACCTCCTGGAAGTAGTCGCTGCCCAGCTCCGGCAGCGGCACCTGACCGGCGATGGCCAGCACCGGGGTACGGCTCTTGGCGGCGTCGTACAGGCCGTTGAGCAGGTGGACCGAGCCGGGTCCGACGGTGCCCATGCACACGCCCAGGGTGCCGCTCAGCTGCGACTGGGCGCTCGCGGCGAAGGCCGCCGCCTCCTCGTGCCGGCAGCCCACCCACTCCAGGTCCTCGGTGGTGCGGATGGCGTCGGTCAGCGGGTTGAGCGCGTCCCCCACGACGCCGAAGACCTGGCGCACGCCAAGCTCGCTCAGCGCGTCCACGATGACGCGGGCCACAGTTCGTGCCACGGGATCCTCCAGATCACACGGTGAAGCGGTCGGGGTCGGCGGCCTTCCAGTCGGCCGCCCAGGACTCGGGGGGCCCGGCGAGCAGCTGCCCGGGCTCGAGCCACTCGTACAGCTCCGCGTAGGAGCGTTCGGTGTAGGGGTCGATGCGCCGGCGGAGCATGTGCGGGCGCAACTGCGCGGGGTCGGTGACCCCCATCGAGGCCATGATCTGCAAGGCGCTGGCCACCGTCGCCTCCTGCAGCCGCCGCACCCGCGGCGTCTTGTCGCCGACGTCGAGGGCCCGGGCGCGCCGGGGGTCCTGGGTGGTGACGCCGGTGGGGCAGGTGTTCGTGTGGCAGCGCTGGGCCTGTATGCAGCCCACCGCGAACATCATGGCCCGCGCGGCGTTGCCGTAGTCGGCGCCCTGCACCATGCGTTTGACCAGGTCGGCGCCGGTGGCGATCTTGCCGCTCGCGCCGATCCGGACGCGGTCGCGCAGACCCGCGCCGACGAGGGCGTTGTGCACGGTCAGCAGCCCCTCGGTCAGCGGGGTGCCGACGTGGTCGGCGAACTCCAGGGGCGCGGCGCCGGTCCCGCCCTCGGCGCCGTCGACGACGATGAAGTCGGGCGCCGTGCCCTCCTCCAGCATCGCCTTGCACACGGCGAGGAACTGCGGGCGCGAACCCACGCAGAGCTTGAACCCGGTGGGCTTGCCCCCGGACAGCTCCCGCATCCGGGCGATGAAGCGGACGAGTTCGCGCGGGGTGGAGAACACCCGGTGGTACGGCGGTGAGATGACCGTCCGCCCCTCGGGCACGTCCCGCACGCGGGCGATCTCGGCGTTGACCTTCGCTCCCGGCAGCACGCCGCCGATGCCGGGCTTGGCGCCCTGGGAGAGCTTGAGCGACACGCACTTGACGTGGTCGTGGGCGGCCTTGTCCGCGAACTCGCCGGGGTCGAAGTCGCCGTCGTCGGTGCGGCAGCCGAAGTATCCGGTGCCGATCTCCCAGACGAGGTCGCCGCCCGGGCGCAGGTGGTACTCCGACAGCCCGCCCTCGCCGGTGTCGTGGGCGAAACCGCCGGCCGCGGCGCCGCCGTTGAGGGCGAGGATCGCGTTCGCGGACAGGGAGCCGAAGCTCATCGCCGACACGTTCAGCAGCGCCATGTCGTACGGCTTGCGGCAGTCGGGGCCGCCGACGCGCACCCGCGGGGGTGTGCCGGGCACCGGGCGGGGCGCCATGGACGGCACGAGGAACTCGTACCCGGGCTGGTAGACGTCCTGTTCGGTGCCGTAGGGCTGTTCGGCGTCGGTGCCCTTGGCCCGCTCGTAGACGATGTTGCGCGTGTCCCGGTCGAAGGGACGCCCGTCGAAGTTCCGCTCCACGAAGTACTGCTGGAGTTCGGGGCGGATCTTCTCCAGGAGATAGCGGGCGTGGCCCAGGACGGGATAGTTGCGCAGCACGGAGTGGCGGCGCTGGAGGAGGTCCCAGGTGCCCAGCAGACCCACCAGGGCGAGCGGTACGGCGGCCGCCCACCACCAGGGCGACAGGCCCGCCGCGGCCACGCCCGCGGCGAGGGCGGTGAGCAGGAACAGGGCGACGATAGCGATGCGTGTCACTCCACGCTCCTTGCCCGCCGATCGCCCTCCATGTCCCGCGGCCGCCGTCCGCTTCCCTCCGGCCCCGACGTCGCCGGCCTTCAGCCGTCCCGGTCCTCGGCCGCCCGCCGGTCGAGCAGCGTGACGCAGGCCGAGGCGACGCGGGCGAGCGCGGGGTCGTCGTCGTGGGCCAGCCGCCGCAGCACACCGCGCGCGGCGGTCCCCGGCAGCTCGATCAGCGCCTGGGTCAGCCGCAGGCGCGTCGCGCGGTCCGCGGCGGGCGCGGCGAGTGCGTCCACCAGCGCGCTCGTGATCGGGCCGGCGCGGCCGGGGTCCCGGGACAGCGCGCCCAGGACCTCAGCGGCCTCGACGTCGCGGGAGCCCTCGGCCACCATCCCGACGAGCGCCGGCACCGCCCCGGCCACGCCGAGCCGGCCCAGCGCCACGGCGGCATGGCCGCGCACCGTGGCGTCCGGGTCCCCGAGCGCGTCCGCGAGCGCCTCGGCCGCGCCCGGTGCCCCGGCCATCGCGGTGATCGCCAGCACCGCGCGCCGCCGGACCTCGGCGTCCCGCGCGTGCACGCCGGCGGCCAGGGCGGCCACGCCGTCGCCGCCCGAGCGGGCCAGCGCCCAGCGCAGGGCGCCCGCGACATGCGGGTCGGGCTCGGCCAGGACCGCCTCGGCCAGCAGCTCGGCGGGCACCGGCGCGTCCGCCGGCTGGGTCAGCACGGCCTGCTGCCTGCGCGCGGCACTGGCCGAGCCGAGCCCTTGCAGAAGCGCGACGATGCGCAGGACGTCCTGCCAGCCGGCCGGCGCCGACGCGTCGACGGCGCGCAGCCGCTCCAGCAGCTCCCGTTCCCGCGCCAGGCGGTCCTCCGTCCACCGGATCAGGTCGTCGACCAGGGCGGACGGCGTGAACCCCGGGTCCTCCAGGGCTCGCGCGACCTGTTTGAGCGACAGCCCGAGGGACCGCAGGCTCTGCACGTGGAAGATCCGGCGCACGTCCTCGGCGGAGTACTCGCGGTAGCCGCCGACGGTGCGCCCCGTCGGCCGCACCAGCCCGAGGGCGTCGTAGTGCCGGAGCATCCGGGTGCTCACCCCCGAGTGCCGTGCCACGTCGCCGATCAGCATGACGCGGTGCCCTCAGCGGTCTCCGTGGCGGCCTCGGTGGCGGCCTCCGTGGCGGCCTCTGGGGCGGCCTCTGTGGCGGCCTCTGTGGCGGCGGCGGCCCGCTCCGGTCCGAGGGCGACGACCCGCCTGGCCTCGGCGACCGCCGCTTCGAAGCCGGTCTCCGGGTCCCGCCGGAGCAGCTCGGTGGCGCGGGCGTGCGTGGCCACCGCCGGGTCGGGACCGGCCGCCGCCTTCCGCAGGGCGGGCCCGGCCGCGTCCGAGAGGTCGACGAGGGCCCGGCTCAGACTCAGCCGCACGTCGCGGTCCCCGCGGCCGAGCTGCGTGAGCAGTTCACCGGCGAGGCGCTCCCTCTCGTCCTCGTCGTCGGGCACGAGCACGACCGCGGCCCGCCACGCGGTCCGCGCGACCTCGTCGTCGGGGTCGCGCAGCAGGGAGCGCGTGATCCAGGCGTACGCGCTCGCGTCCCCGATCTTGGACAGCGTGTGCAGCGCCTGGCTGCGGGCCCGGGCGCGCGGGGAGACGAGTTCCCGCCGGACGCGGGGCAGGGTGGCCGCCGGCGGCAGACGGGTCAGCGCCCAGGACAGCATGTCCCGCACGAAGAAGTCCGGCTCCACCGCGCACCGTTCGACGAGCGTCTCCAGCAGGCCGGTACCGGGGGCCGAGCCGGCCGCCAGCGCCGCCTGCAGCCGCACCGACGGCTCCCCGGCGCCGAGCGCGTCGGCCAGGCGGGCGGTGTACGGGGTCGTGTGTGTCGGGTCGATCGTGACCACCTCCGGCGTCCAGGGGACACCTTGTCACCGTGCCAAGGTCAAGCCGGTGACGGGCGGGGCACCTGACGCCTCGTGGCCGCGGTCGGCGCTCCACGGTCGGGGACAGGGCCAGGACCAGGTACAGCTGTGGCCAAAATTCGATCAAGGGGGCGGCCGGACCGGGCGGCTCGATCGTTGCGTACTCCCGCCGACCTGGCGCTCCTTTTCGCAGCTCAGCGCGGTGGAGCGGGCGGACGGCCCGGTGGGCGGGCATCGACAGCCACGTCGAGCGCGGCTACCTGCCCAACAACCGCGCCGTCCCTTTCAGCCGCAGACACGTCCTCAGCGGCTCCATCGCCCAGCCTGCCCGCCGGCGGCGGATCCCGGTCCGACCTTGCCCCCGGGGGTGCGACCGGCATCGTCGACACCACGTCCGCGTCGGGCTTCACCTTTGCGACGGCAACGGGCGTGGAGGTCACCGTCGACGTGGCGGCGTCCACGACCTATGACAGTAACCGCCGCGGCAGAGCGCCGGTGCCCGTCGCCGGCCCGGGTTGCCACTGGCGGCACGCCCCCGTGGCAACCCGGTCTTCCGGCCCCGGCTTTCCCGCCGATCCGGCGCTCAGGCAGTCGGCCTCCCCACCCTCCGAGGGCTGAGCCCGGGCCCAGCCTCCGGGCCGGGTGCCTTCCAGGCGGCCCGAGCACGACGGCCCGCCGCACAGTGCTGCAGGGCTGGGTCAGGTGGTCGGCGGGCTACGCGGAGGCCATGGTGAACTGCTCGCGGGTTCCGATGGCCGTCCGGTTGGCGATGAGCGGGGACGTCCCGGTGTTGTCCGCGCTGACGTACTGGTTGTTGGCCAGCGCCTTGAAGCTGACCGTGCCATTCGAGTTCCTGATCAGCTGGAAGCTCTCCCAGGTTCCGACGGCCGTCCGGTTGGCGATGAGCGGGGACGTCCCGGTGTTGTCCGCGCAGACGTACTGGTTGTTGGCGTGGGAGAGCAGCGCGACGTTGCCGCTGCCCGCGTCGACGAGGGTGAACTGCTCCCAGGTACCGACGCTCGTCCGGTTGGCGACGAGCGGGGACGTCCCGGTGTTCTCGGCGCAGACGTACTGGCTGTTGGCCAGCGCCTTCAGCGAGATCACCGAGCCGACGCCGGGCGTGGTGCCCGAGAGCACCGGCTGGGTGGGGCGGGAGGCGGTGAGGGCGATCTGGCCCTTGAGCATCCTCCCGCCGTCACCGGTGAGCCTCAGGTAGTAGTCGGAGGAACAGGCGGTGCCGTCCTCATCCAAGGCCGGCATCCCGCTGTTGGCCGGTGTCCAGGCCTGGGATTCGGCTGTCTTGGCGATCTGGTTGCCCTCGTTGTACTCGTCGAACATCGATATATAGATGCCCTGCACCCCGGCCCGCACCATGTTGTAGAACTGCCGCCACATGAAGTCACCGTGCGCTCGCTGCCGCGCCGAGACGTCACCGGGCAGGACGCACGGCTGGTAGTCGATGCCGTGCGCGGCGCAGTCGGCGACGTCCGGCACGGTCGCCACGTTGTAGAAGTTGTCGGCGTCGGCGACAGTGCCGATCCGGCCGACCATCCACGGGGAGATCATGTCGAAGGCGTGATAGGTGTCCAGGAACCCGGTTCTGGAGTCGCCGGTGCCGGTCCGCCACCAGGTCGGCACGCCGCCGATCACGTAACATCCCTGGGACTTGAACCAGTTGATCACGTCCAGGGCCTGCGCGGCGGTGGCCGGGTGATTGCTGTCGTTGAAGCCGAAGCCCCATACGCAGACGACCGGCTTGCCGTTCTGCTTGGCGTACGCCGAGGAGGCAGTGTGGGCCTCCATCTTGTTGGACCAGTCCGTTTTGATCTCGGACTGCATGTTCGTCCAGCCGGTGACGTCGTACATGATGTAGAACTTTCGGCCGTATGACTCCGCGGCGCTGCGCACCTTGGTGGCCATCGCGTCGCGGGTGGGGCCCTCGGCGCTGTTGGGGTTGAACCGTTGCAGGGCAGCGGTGTCGATGTTGTTCTGCTGCATCCACAGGAAGTGCGTGTTCACCGTCTGCTGGTCGTACGACGAGAACAGTGTCGCCGGCCGGCCGTTGCCCAGCGCGGCGAAACCGGTCTGGTAGGTCCTGGTGTACTCGCGCACGTCCGGCCAGCACTTGATGCCGTTGTTCGACGGGGACGGCGCTTGGCCGGAGTTGGGGCTCCAGTGCCACCAGGCAGTGATCGGCGCGCCGTCCCCGATGCACGCGAACCAGCCCTGGTAGCCGACCGTGATCTTCCCGACCACGTCTCCCGGCGCGCTGGCCGCCGATGCGGTGGGGGCCAGGCCGAGCACGGAAAGCCCCACGGCCGCCGAACCGCCGACCGCCGTGCTCAGAAATGTCCGACGCGTCACACCCACGTTGACTCCAATGTTCAACAGCTGAACGCAGCGACCAACCGATTTTTCATTCCGGTAATCAAGTAATTTCCTGAAGTTGCTCATTCAATGCATCCGCTGGAACGAGCCGGGCTCGGGACGCCCGGCTTTGGACGTCGTTGCCGCCGAGGTCTACAGCCGCCCACGCAAAGCGCTCGGCTGGGAAACCCCGGCCGAGCGCCTCGCCAAGCTCCTGGCCACAGCCAGTTGATCACCTGTGTTGCGACCCCTGGAACTCGCCGTGTACGGCGGGGGCACCCTGGTGCTGGGCCGGTCAGGGCTGTGCGGTGAGTGTGAAGCTCTGTGCGGAGGAGCCGTCACAGGTGCGCTGCGTGAGCTGAACGCTGTTCGTCGAGGCGCTCGCCGCGGTCAGGCACTTGCCGCTGTGCCGGGCCGTGAAGTGATAGCGCCCGGTGCTCTCCTTCACCGGCAGCCATTGCTGGTTCTGTCCGCCGGAGTAACTCCACAGCTGAAGGGGCGCGTTGTCGGCCGTCGAGACGCCGGTCACGTCGATGACCTGCTGTGGATTGGGGCGGATGGCTGCCTGCCGGTACCCGCTGTCGGTCGAGCGGAACTGGAACTGCTGTGCCTGGGTGCCGTTGCAGGCGTACTGCTGGATGGCGGTTCCGTTCGCCGTGGCGGCTGAACGGGCGTCCACACAGGTGCCGTTGCCCACGTTCGTCAGCGAGTACCAGGCGGTCTCGGAGACCGAGTCCGCCGGCGGCGTGGTGGTGTCGGCCCCGCCCAGCCACTTCAGGCCGTCCAACAGGAAGCGGTTCTGTGTCGCGCTGGCGAACGTCGACGACGTACGCGTGTTGGTCGAGTAGTTCATCGCGTTGTGACCGAAGTTCGCGTACAGCATCTTGTACCGCGTGTTGGTCCACAGGATCGGGTAATAGCCGTCGTACCAGGACTGGTCGGGATCCGTGCCGAGGGGGAAGCTGCTGGGGTCGATCGAGGCGAGGATCTTGATGTCGAGGTTCTGCCGAAGGTCGTTGGACCAGCTGTACCACTCGCTGACCGACGAGGTGAACGTGGCCGGCAGGTTCTTGGTGGACGGGTGCGTACGGTCCTCCACCCTCAGGACCGACGTCGTCGGACCCCAGGTGTTCGTCGCGAAGTTACCGGAGCCGAGGAACGTGTTGTGGTACCAGGGCCAGCCCGCCGCATCGGTCGTGAAGGCGGCGACATGGAAGCCGAACCAGGCACCGCCATTGCGCATGTACGTCTCGAAGCCCTTCCGTTGGGCCGACGTCTGAGGCAAGTCATCGAGGAACAGCACGACTTGGTAGGAGTTGACGCCGCCGTTGCTGAGCAGGTCCCAGTTGTTGCTGGCCGTGTAGGTGAAGCCGTTCGCCGCGGCCTGCTTGGGGAACCAGTCGTTCGCCTCCTTGACGAAGTCGATGTGCGCGGCGTCGTAGGTGCCGCTGTAGAGAGCCAGCACCTTGAACGGCGTCACCGAGGAGCTCGCCTGGGCGGCCGGCGGTGAGGCCAGACCAAGCAGCGTGGCCAGCAGGACGAGGGCCCGCAGGGCGGCGCGCGCCGGACCGGATCTGATGGTGTGCATCGGCTCATCGATCCTTTCTGTGCGAGTTACGGGTAGTTGGTGAGGTACGCGACGTTGGTGCTGGAGTTGGACGGTCCTCCGGTGTTGTTGATGACATGACTGATGGTGCCGACACCGCCCAGCGAGACGGTCACCATGTCGTGGAACTTGACCCCTGACACACTTGGCACCTCGAAGGCGCGATCGGCGACCACGCTCGAGTTGGCGCTGAAGTAGCAGTAGCTGCCCAGCCCCCACGCCTCGTGGGAGGTGACGGAGGAGGCGACCTTGTAGGCGGGATAGCCCTTTCCGCTGCCGTTCATCCAGGAGGACTGGTTCGGCGGGTCGTAGGGCATCTCGTTCTGGAAGAAGTACGTTCTGCCGCCGTTGCCGTTCCAGATGACCTGGGTCTTCTGGTAGTGCTCGACGAACAGGCCGTAGGCGGTCACGTTGTTGCCGTTGACCACCAGGCCGGTGTCCGCGGTGTTGGTGCTCCAGCCGACCGTGCCGCCGTTGCCGTGGTCGGCTCTCCAGATCCAGCTGTGGTCGATGATCGTGTCGGAGCTGTTGATCACCAGCGAATTGGTCGCCTTGCCGACGGTGGCGCCGCCGATCCGGACGAAGACGTCGGACAGCTGGATCGGGTCGGCCGCGTGCGAGGCGGACGAACCGGCCGGACCGATCTGCATCAGCGTCTGGGAGTTGGTGGTGCCCGCGTCGATCAGCAGGCCCGCGATCTCGATGCCGTCCACGTCGGCGGTGGAGACGGCTGTTATCCCGCCGTCCGGCACGAAGGTGGCCAGGCCCATGCCCAGCACGACCGTGTCGGGGCGAGTGATGCTGATCGTCTGGTTGAGGTGGTAGACGCCTGGGGTGACCAGCAGGTTCTTGCCAGCCGCGAGAGCGGTGTTCATGTCGGCCGCGGTGGCACCGGGCTTGACGATGTAGAACTGGTCGATCGGCAGGGACTTGCCCGCCGGGGTCTTCCCGCTCCACGTGGTGCCCACGGCATTGTTCTGCAGTCCGGGCGCGAACACCTGGTAGGCACCCGCGCTGTTGACGTACAGGAACGGCTTCTCGCGGATGGTCGGTGAGCCGGCGACGTTGGTGTACGTCGGGAAGGACTGGGCGGGCGCGCCCTGGTCGCCGACGAAGACCATGTTCCAGTTGGAGCCGGACCAGCTGCCCATCTGCGAGTTTCGGGTGAGGAACTGCTGCTGGGAGCCGGACTGGATCTGCCCGTCGACCTTGGTGTCGGACATGAAGCCGCCGCTGGACCAGCCGCCGTCGTCGAGCGCGAGGTTGCCGCGCACGTGCATGCGCCGGTACGGGGCGGCCTGCGAGACGGCCCAGCGGTCGCTGCCGTTGGTGGGGTTGACCGACAGGTTCTCGGCGTCGCGCCAGAAGTTCTGGGTGGCGTTGCCCTGGAACCAGTCGGCCTCCGCGTGCACGGAACCGTTGATGGTCACGTCGTCCGGTGAGAACCCGAGACCGGCGACCTGGGTGTAGAAGCCGACGTTGGCGTTGGCGCTGTAGGTGCCGGGCTTGAACAGCAGAGCCTGGCGCGCCGAGCCGAACTGGTTGGTCTCCTGCTGGGAGAAGACCGAGTTCAGCTTGGACTGGATGCTGGACGCCGACATCGACGGGTCGAACACCGTCACGTTGGGACCGAAGTCCGGAGTGCCCGGCGGGTTCGTCGTGCCTCCGCCACCCAGGATGAAGGACTGCGCGGCGGTGCCGTTGCAGGTGTACTGCGCCAGCTGCACGCTGTCCGCGGTGGAGGCGCTGGGGACGTCCAGGCACTTCCCGCTGTTGCGGTTGACGAAGTGGTAGGCGCCGTCGGCCTCGGCGACGGGCTGCCACTGCTGATTGTTGCCGCTGGAGTACGTCCACAGCTGGACGGTCGCGGAGTCGGCGGTGGAAACGCCGGTGACATCCCATGCCTTGGTGGCGTCGAGGTTGCTGTTCACCCGGTAGTAGCCGCCGCTGGTGGCCACCAGCTGCCAGTTCTGGGCGGTGCTGCCGTTGCACGAGTACTGCTGGACGGCGGTGCCGTCACCACTCGCGGCCGAGCGGGCGTCGACGCACTTGCCGCTGCCCTTGTTGACCACGGTGGTATAGCCGGTCGGCAGGGAGGCGGCCGCCGCGGTCTGCGCGTAAGCCGAGTCCTGCGAGGTGTACGCGATGCCGGACACGATGCTCGCCACGAGCGCGACCACGGTCAGGCCCTTCGGTATCCGGTGGCGGCCGGACAGTCTCTTCCGTCTGAGCACGACGTTCTCCTGCGGTGATGGGGGGTGTAAGGGTGGAGCGCGTCCGTCAGCCGGAGTACTTGGCGAAGATGCTGGTGAACTGCCAGGCGTTCTGGGCCACGCCCGAGCAGGTGTCGTTGTTCGGGTAGGCGCCGGAGCAGGGACGGTCACGGTTGACCGACCAGAACGTCAGCCGCGCCAGGTGATGCTGCTGTGCGTAGGCCAGGATGGTCTGGAAGTCGGCTGTGGTGACGGTCTCGTTGACGTCCGTGATGCCGTTCATGGACGAGATGCCCATGTCCCGGTACGCCTGGTTGTCGGTGTACTTGTAGGCGTTCTTGAGCACCGTCTTCAGACCCTCCGCGGCCCGCTGCGTGAGCGTTCCCATGTTCTGGCCGGCGCCGTCGAAGTCGAACGGCATGATGGTCCAGCTGTCCACGGTCAGTCCGGACGCGGCGGCCCTGTTGATCAGGCTCGTGTCGGGACCGCTCTGGCCGGTGCCGATGGTGACGTACACCTTGATGCCCGGGTTCTTTGCCTTGACGGTCTTGAGGGCGTCCACGGTGCGCTGCTGGACCGTGGAATTGCTGTAGGCGTCGGCCTCCAGGTCGATGTCGATGGCCTTGAGCCCGTAGGCGTTGACGACCTTCTGGTACGCGGCCGCCAGCTCGCCGGCGCTGGAGCAGGAACTCTCCAGCTTGTTGCCGCTGTACCCGCCGAAGGACGGGATGACGTCGCCGCCGTTCGCCCGCACGGTGTTGACGGTCTGCTGGTCGACGCCGCCGGTCAACGGGCGGCCGCCGTCCCACTGGGGGTTGCAGTAGCCGTTGCTGAGGACGAAGGCCAGGGTGAACCACTTGACGCCAGTGGCGTTCATGACAGTGGTGGGGCTGGGCGGGCTGCCCCAGCCGTTGTAGATGTACGGGGCGACGGCCATCGGCGCGGAGGTGGAGGGCGGCGGGGTCGTGCCCCCGTCGGCGGCGGGTGCGGTCCACTTCTGGTTGGCCGCGCCGGTGCAGCTCCAGATCTGTATGGCGGTGCCGTTGGCAGACGTGTTGCCCGCGACGTCGAGACACTTGCCGGCCTGCGGATTGACGATGTCGCGGGCCGCGCTGACCGTCCACTTCTGGTTCGCGCCACCGCCGCAGTCCCACAGCTGGAGCCTGGCGCCGTTGGCGGTCGAGTTCCCGGTGACGTCAAGGCACTTGCCCAGGGCCCGGATGCTCCCGTCGGAGCCGACAGTCCACTGCTGGGCGGCGGTGCCGTTGCAGTCGTAGAGCTGTACGGCCGTGCCGTTCGTGGAACTCGCGCCGGCCACGTCGAGGCACTTGCCCCCGAGACCGGTGACGCTGCCGGTGGCCGCCACCGCGGGCGACACGGTGATCGCACCGGCGGAGAGAGTCAGTGCTGCAGTCGAGAGGGTGGCGCGCAGCGCGGTGGAGCGCGCGAGGGAACGTCTGACCATCAAGGGGGATCACAGCCCTTCAGAAGTGGCTGGTGGCGTGGGGGGTGTTCATATGCATGAACGATGAGCGTATCCGTGGAGGCTCGGTGATCGGTGAACTTAAAGGTCTGCACCAGACACGTCAAGAGATGAAGACAAGGGAGAGCCGAATTGGGTTGGCTTCACGAGGAGTTGAACCCGCCGTCAACCTCCGGTGCGACGACGGGCAGCCGGGAATCCGGCGCTCGGCACCCGGATGCCTCGGACGCTCTCTGGAAGAGTTGGGCCGCTACGAGGAAGCGGTGGGCGTGTACCAGCGGGACATTGAGATCTGCCGCGTCGTCGGTGACTGGCACGGCGAGGCGGGCACCCGGAACAATCTCGGCCTCGCTGCGCTCTTCTTGCTCTCGTCAGCTCTGTGGACGACGGACCTGGAGGAAGCCGTCTCTCTCGGTCCGGCGGCGGTCACCGCGCTCGGCATGACTGACGACGAGGCGCTGACCGAACAGGCAACGGCTCTCGTGGCCACGATGCGAGAGTCCGTCGACGGCGGCGGACTGCCAGGGGCTACCTGAGCCGTTCCGCCGGTGCAACGGTGCCTCGGGCGCCGCTACGTGGAAGGCGAGTGGGGTCTTACAAGAGGTACTGCCCGCGCTTGTTGCTGTCCGGACGTCGCTCACGGCAAAAAGGCATCGAGGCCGGGCGTCCCGCGCCAGAACCGGGCCCGGGACGCGGTGGCCCCGGCGCGTGGGTGACCTGCCACGCCCGCGCAGCCAGCAGACCGTCCGACCAGCGACATACGGCACCTGATGACCCATCAGAACGAGCGTCAAATGAGCGTCACTTCAGCGTCAGGACATCGCCCGTAACGCCCGCACCGCATCTCATGCGCACGCACAAAATCGCAGGTCAGGAGCCCTTCGCGGCCGGTTCGAGGATGGCGACACACTCCACGTGGTGCGTCATCGGAAACAGATCGAACGCCCGCAGCGTCCGCACCCGGTAGCCGCCGTCGCGGAAGTACGCCAGGTCGCGGGCCAGCGCGGCCGGGTCGCAGGCGACGTAGGCGATGCGGCGGGCGCCCAGGGACGACAGGTGCTGCACCGTCTTCTTGCCGGCGCCGGCCCGCGGGGGGTCGAGGACGATGAGGTCGACCTCGGTGATGCCGGTGCGCGGCAGGACCGACTCGACCTTGCCCTGCTCGATGCGGACCCGGGGGAATTCGGCCAGGTTGTGGCGGGCGTCCTCCACCGCGCGCTTGCCCGACTCGATGCCGAGCACCGCGCCCTTCTCGCCGAGGCGGTCGGCGAGGGCGCCGGCGAAGAGGCCGACGCCGCAGTAGAGGTCGAGGGCCATGTCGCCCTTGCGGGGCAGCAGGCCCTGCATGACGGTGGTGACCAGGGTGTCGGCCGCCTTCGGGTGGACCTGCCAGAAGCCGCCGCTGCCGACCCGGTGCGTGCGGCCGTCCGCGCGCTCGCGGACGAAGGGGCGGCCGTGGACGCGGTGGACGCCGCCGTCCTTCTCCTCGACCCGCATCACCGACACCGGCCGGTCCAGCTCGACCAGGGGCAGCCGCGCGCCCGGCCGCGGGGTGAGGATGACCTGGCGGTCCTGCGAACCGGTGGCCGCGATGGCCTCCACCGACTCCATGCCCGTCCAGTCGCGCTGCTCGATGCCCAGCTCGCTGACGCCCTCGGCGGCGATCATGCAGTGGTCGATGCGCTCGACGTCGTGGGAGCGGTGGCGGCGCAGGCCCGCGTGGCCCTCGGCGTCGACGGCGTACTGCACCCGCGTCCGCCACTGGGGCACCTGGCCGGCGGGCACCTTGTCGCCCTCGGCCGGCATGACCGTGCCGTCCCAGCCGGCCTCCTCGGGGGTGAGGCCGGCGAGCCGCTCGAGCTGCTCGGCGATGACCTCGCCCTTCAGCCGGCGCTGGGCGCCCGGCTTGGCGTGCTGCCAGTCGCAGCCGCCGCAGCGTCCGGGTCCGGCGAAGGGGCACGGCGCCTCGACGCGGTCCTTGGAGGCCTCCAGCACCCGCACCGCGTCCGCGCGCAGGAAGCGGGCGCCCTCCTCGCCCTCCGTCACCCGGGCCACGACCCGCTCCCCCGGCAGCGCGTGCCGGACGAACAGCACCTGGCCCTCGGCGGTCCGGGCGATGCAGTGGCCGCCGTGGGCCACGGGGCCGATCTCGACCTCGTACTCCGCTCCGACGAGCGACCCCGCCTGCGCGTTCTTCGGTTCTGCCTGCATGGCGGGGTGACTCCAGATCGAGAAGGGTGAGACGGCCGGGGATGAGACGGCCGGACAACAGCCCACCAGTCTACGTGGGTGTCGTCCGGCCGTTCACCACGCGCCCGCGCGGGCGGTCCTCAGCCCTTGGGCGCCGGCGTCTCCTTCGCCCGCTCCTGGGCCGGACCCCGGCGCACCGCACCCGGCGCGCTCCAGTCCTGCCGCCTGCGCGCCCGGTTGCGCGCCGCCACGGAGGAGGCCAGCTGGTAGGGGACGGAGGTGACCATGACGCCCGGGGTGAACAGCAGGCGGCCCTTGAGGCGCAGGGCGCTCTGGTTGTGCAGCAGGTGCTCGTACCAGTGGCCGACCACGTACTCCGGGATGATCACCGAGACGGCGTCGCGCGGGGACTCCTTGCGCAGGCTCTTGACGTACTCGATGATCGGCCGGGTGATCTCCCGGTAGGGCGAGTCGAGCACCTTCAGCGGTACGTCGATCCCGCGCCGCTCCCACTCCTCGCGCAGCGTCCTGGTCTCCGCCGGGTCGACGTTGACGGTGAGCGCCTCCAGGGTGTCCGAGCGCATCAGCTTGGCGTAGGCCAGGGCCCGCAGGGTGGGGCGGTGGATCTTGGAGATCAGCACCACCGAGTGGACCCGGGAGGGCCGCACGCTGTCGTCGCTGGGGCCCTCGGGGGCGGCGATCTCGTCGGCGACGCGGTCGTAGTGCTTACGGATCGCGGTCATCGTCGCGTAGAAGATGCACATGCCCAGCAGGGCCACCCAGGCGCCGTGCGTGAACTTGGTGACGAGGACGACGACCAGCACCAGGCCGGTGAAGAAGGCGCCGAAGGTGTTGATGGCGCGCGAGCGGATCATGCGGCTGCGCTTGGCCGGGTCCTTCTCGGCCGCCAGGTGGCGGTTCCAGTGCCGGACCATGCCGGTCTGGCTGAGCGTGAAGGACACGAAGACACCGACGATGTACAGCTGGATCAGGCGGGTGGAGTCCGCGCCGTAGATGAAGACCAGCAGCATCGCCGTGCCCGACAGCAGCACGATGCCGTTGGAGAAGGCGAGGCGGTCGCCCCGGGTGTGCAGCTGGCGGGGCAGGTAGCGGTCCTGGGCGAGGATCGAGCCGAGCAGCGGGAAGCCGTTGTAGGCCGTGTTCGCGGCCAGGAACAGCACCAGGGCGGTGGCGGCGGCGAGCACGATGAACAGCAGGCTGCCCTTGCCGAAGACCGCCTCGGCGACCTGGGAGATCACCGGGTTCTGGACGTAGTCGGAGCCCAGCGCCACACCGTTGTGGAGCAGATCGGTGGCCGGGTTCTCGGCCATCCGGACCTTGGTCACGCCGGCCAGGGCGATGATGCCGCAGAACATGGTCACGGCCAGCAGACCCATCATGGCCAGTGTGGTCGCCGCGTTCTTCGACTTGGGCTTGCGGAAGGCGGGGACGCCGTTGGAGATGGCCTCCACACCGGTGAGGGCCGCACAGCCGGAGGAGAAGGCCCGCAGCAGCAGGAAGACCAGCGCGAAGCCCGCGAGGCCCTGGTGCTCGGCCTTGATGTGGTAGTCGGCGGTGGGTGCCCGCATGGTGTCGCCGAGGACCAGGCCGCGGAACGCGCCCCAGGCGATCATGATGAAGACGCCGGCGACGAAGACGTAGGTCGGGATCGCGAAGAGCGTGCCCGACTCCTTCACGCCGCGCAGGTTCATCAGCGTCAGCAGCACGATCACGGCGGCCGCGCAGAAGACCTTGTGCTCGACGACGAAGGGGACGGCCGAGCCCAGGTTCTCGATGCCGGACGAGATGGACACGGCGACGGTCAGGACGTAGTCGACGAGCAGCGCGCTGGCGACGGTCAGGCCGGCCGCGGGTCCCAGGTTGGTGGTGGCGACCTCGTAGTCGCCGCCGCCGCTGGGGTAGGCGTGGACGTTCTGCCGGTAGGAGGCGACGACCGTGAACATCAGCACGACGACCGCGAGGGCGATCCACGGGCTGAAGTGGTACGCCGACACGCCCGCGATGGACAGGACCAGCAGGACCTCTCCGGGCGCGTACGCGACGGAGGACAGCGGGTCGGAGGCGAAGACGGGGAGTGCGATGCGCTTCGGCAGGAGCGTCTCGCCCAGCCGGTCACTGCGCAGGGCCCGCCCGATGAGGATCCGTTTGGGCACGTCGGTCAGTTTGGACACGACAGAGGATCGTAGGCCTTCGAACTGGCAGTCGCCCACCCGCCATCCCCTATCCGCCGCGCGCCGTCCAAGGTTCTGCCTCCCGGGTGAACTCGCAGGGGGTCGGAACTGCGGATTCCGCGGCCGGCCCGCGCGGCGTGCCTAGATGACAAACCCCGTCTGTCGCCGCACCCCGGAGGTTCCATGCCCGCGACCGCAGAGCTGATCGGCGCAACGGCCGCCCTCGTCGGCCTCGGAATCCTCACCCTGTGCAGCGTGCGCAGGATCACTCGCCGCTGAGCCCCGCCGGGGCCGCGGACGTGCACAGGGGTGCCCACCAGGGACGGCGCGTGTGTAGCTTAAGCACCGGTCTGAGACCCTGAGGATGCTCGGAACCCGTCGGAGCCGAGCGGCATCGTTTGAACACCGGAAGGACGGTCGTGCACATCGTCATCATGGGCTGCGGGAGAGTGGGTTCCGCTCTCGCCCAGACCCTGGAGCAACAGGGGCACACGGTCGCCGTGATCGACCAGGACCCCACGGCCTTCCGCCGGCTGGGCCCGGGATTCGGCGGCCGCCGGGTCACCGGTGTCGGCTTCGACCAGGACACGCTGCGCGAGGCGGGCATCGAGGAGGCCGGCGCCTTCGCCGCCGTCTCCAGCGGTGACAACTCCAACATCATCTCCGCGCGCGTGGCCCGCGAGATGTTCGGCGTGGAGAACGTGGCCGCCCGCATCTACGACCCCCGCCGCGCCGAGGTGTACCAGCGCCTCGGCATCCCCACCGTGGCGACGGTCCGCTGGACCGCCGACCAGATGCTGCGCCGTCTGCTGCCCTCGGGCGCCGAGCCGCTGTGGCGCGACCCCACCGGGGGCGTCCAGCTCGCCGAGGTGCACGCCTCGCCGAAGTGGGTCGGCCACAAGATCAGCAAGCTCCAGGAGGAGACGGGCGTCCGCGTGGCGTTCCTGACCCGGCTCGGGGAGGCGATCCTGCCCACCTCGCAGACGGTGCTGCAGGAGGGCGACCTGGTGCACGTGATGATGCGGACGGACGACGTCGAGAAGGTCGAGGCGGCGTTCGCCGGGGGCCCTGAAGAGGAGGGCGGTCACTGATGAGGGTCGCCATTGCCGGTGCCGGCGCCGTCGGCCGCTCCATCGCGGGCGAGCTGCTGGAGAACGGCCACGAGGTCCTGCTGATCGACAAGGCCCCGACCGCCATCTCGGTGGAGCGGGTCCCCCAGGCGGAGTGGCTACTGGCCGACGCCTGCGAGATCACCTCCCTGGACGAGGCGGCGTTGCAGCGCTGCAACGTCGTGATCGCCGCGACCGGCGACGACAAGGTCAACCTGGTCGTCTCGCTGCTCGCCAAGACGGAGTACGGCGTCCCGCGCGTCGTCGCCCGGGTGAACAACCCGAAGAACGAGTGGCTGTTCAACGAGGCGTGGGGAGTGGACGTCGCCGTGTCCACGCCCCGCCTGATGTCCGCCCTGGTCGAGGAGGCGGTGAGCGTCGGCGACCTGGTCCGGCTGCTGCGCTTCAGCCACGGCGACGCCAACCTCGTGGAGCTGACGCTGCCCGAGGAGTCGGCCCTGGCCGGCACCCAGGTCGGCGACGTGGAGTGGCCGGAGGACACCTCGCTGGTCACCATCATCCGCGGCACCCGTGTGCTGACGCCGTCCAAGGAGGACTCCCTGGAGGCCGGCGACGAGCTGCTGTTCGTGGCCGCGCAGGCCCGCGAGGAGCAGCTGGAGGACCTGCTGTCGGTCCGGCGGGAAGAGGACTGACCCGCCGGGGTACGGCACGAGGGGGGCGCCCGGAGATCTCCGGGCGCCCCCCTCGTCGTCTCCTGGCCGCGCGGCCTGCGCGTCCCTCGTCGTCCCGGCCGCCGGCTACGCGTCGCGGCGGTGCCGCCCGCCCGCGGACTCCTCGGCCTTCGCCGCCTGCTCAGCCGTCCCGGCCCGCTCGGCGGCCTGCCCGGCCCGCTCGGCCTCGGCGGCGGCCTTCTCGGCCTTCTCGGCCTGCTCCTGCGCCTCCATCTCCGCGAAGACGTCGATCGGCGCCGGCGCCTTGGCGAGGAAGACCCAGGTGAGCCAGACCGCCAGCAGGAACGGCGGGATCTTCAGGGCCACCAGGACCCAGCCGAGCTGGGCGGTGTCGGCCCACCAGTACAGCGGGAAGAGGACCGCGCACTTGGCGAGCATGATCAGGCCCCAGGCCCAGCTCGCCTTGGCGTAGGCCTTCTTGCGGCCGGGGTTGCGGGTGCGCCAGGAGAGGTTCTCCTTGAAGACCGGGCCGAGCATCAGGCCCATCAGCGGCACCCCGGCGAGGGTGGTGACGATGTAGGCCAGCGCCGTCCCCAGCGTGTACAGCATGCCGGGGAGGTAGAAGTCCTTGGCGTTGCCGGTCATCATCGCGAAGACCACGCCGAAGGCGACGCCGAAGACGCCGCTGAAGGCGTGCTTGACGGTGTCCCTGCGCACCAGCCGGACCGCGACCAGGACCAGCGACACGGCCAGCGCGGCGATGGCCGACCAGTGCAAGTCCTTGTTGATGGTGAAGATGGTGACGAAGAGGAGGCCGGGCAGGACCGTCTCGACCATGCCCCGGACACCGCCGAACGCCTCGAACAGCGCGGCCTCGGTCACCGCCCGGGCGTCGTCCTGTGACGTGTCGTCGGTGTCTTCGGTCGGCTTGTCGAGGGACGTCACCGGCTACTCCCTACCCAGGGGTCTCAGTTCGTACTTCGGATTGAACAGCACCCGGCGGCCCCGGCTCATCGAGATCCGGCCCGACGCGAGGAGCTTGCGCCCCGGTTCTATCCCCGTGATGGAACGCCTGCCCAGCCACACCACGTCCAGCGCGGCGGAGCCGTCGAACAGCTCGGCCTCCAGGGCCGGGACACCGGCCCGCGGCCGCAGGGTGACCGTGCGCAAGGTACCAGTAACCGTGACTATCTGGCGGTCCTGACAGTCTCCGATCCGTGTGCAGCCGGCCGTCTCGGCGTCTTCCCGAAGCTCCTCGGACTCCAGGTCCTCCTGCGAGGTGGAGAGCCGGTCGAGCATGCGCCGGAACCGGCCCGCCGGCTTTTCGGAACGAGGAACAGCACTCATGTCTGAAGCCTACCGGGGTGCACCGACGGGCCCGTACCCGCGGCCGGGCGGCCCCGGCCCCCGGGCGCCCGCGCACCTCGACCGCCCGGCGTGCGCGGCGAGCGCGGGCGGCCGGTCGTCCCCGGGTCACGTCTCGAAGCGGTAGCCCATCCCCGGTTCGGTGACGAAGTGCCTCGGGTGCGAGGGGTCGGCCTCCAGCTTGCGGCGCAGCTGTGCCATGTACACGCGCAGGTAGTTGGACTCCGTCCCGTACGACGGCCCCCACACCTCCTGGAGCAGCTGCTTCTGGCCGACGAGCCGCCCGGTGTTGCGGACCAGCACCTCCAGCAGGTGCCACTCGGTGGGGGTGAGCCGGACGTCCTTGCCGCCCCGGTCGACCTTCTTCGCCACCAGGTCGACGGTGAACTCCGGCGTCCGTACGGTCGTCACCTCGTCCGCCCCGGTCCCGGCCGGCTCGGCCCGGCGCACGGCCGCCCGCAGCCGGGCCAGCAACTCGTCCATGCCGAAGGGCTTGGTGACGTAGTCGTCGGCGCCCGCGTCCAGCGCCTGCACCTTCTCGTCGGAGGAGTGCCGGGCCGAGAGGACGAGGACGGGCACCCTGGTCCAGCCGCGCAGGCCCCGGATCACCTCGACGCCGTCCATGTCGGGCAGGCCGAGGTCGAGCACGATCACGTCGGGGTGGCGGGAGGCCGCCAGGGCGAGGGCGGACCTGCCGTCGGGCGCCGCGTCCACCTCGTACCCGCGTGCCTTGAGGTTGAGCACGAGGGCGCGGGTGATCTGCGGCTCGTCGTCGACGACCAGCACCCGGGTCATGACATCTGCCTTTCCTCTGCGGTCGAGCGCGGCCCGTCCGGCCGCTGTTCGGGGAGTCCGCCCGCCGCGCCGAGGCTGAGGACCATGGTGAGGCCCCCGCCCGGCGTGTCCTCGGCGGTGAGAGTGCCGCCCATCGCCTCCGCGAAACCCCGGGCGACCGCCAGGCCGAGGCCGACGCCGGCACCGCGCGGGGCGTCACCGTAGCGCTGGAAGGGCTCGAAGATGCGGTCCTTCGCCTCGTCGGGAACGCCCGGTCCCCGGTCCACCACCCGCACCTCGACCCGGTCGGCCATGGCGCTGGCGGACACCAGGACCCGCTGCCCGGGCGGGCTGTACTTGACGGCGTTCTCCACCAGGTTGGCCACGGACCGCTCCAGCAGCCCGGGGTCGACGGCGACCATCGGCAGCGTCTCCGGGACGTCGAGGTCCACGCTGTCCTCGGGCACGCCGCCGAGGGCCACCGGGACCACCTCGTCGACGTCGATCTCGCGGATGAGCGGGGTGACCGTGCCGGTGTGCAGGCGGGACATGTCGAGCAGGTTGCCGACGAGGTGGTCGAGGCGGTCGGCGCCCTCCTCGATGCCCGCGAGCAGCTCCGCCTCGTCCTCGGCGGACCAGGCCACGTCGCCGGAGCGCAGCGAGGACACGGCCGCCTTGATGCCCGCCAGCGGGGTGCGCAGGTCATGGCTGACGGCGGCCAGCAGCGCGGTGCGGATGCGGTTGCCCTCGGCGAGCGTGCGCGCCCGGTCGGCCTCCTCCCGCAGGCGCCGGCGGTCCAGCGCGACGGCGGCCTGGGCGGCGAAGGCGGCCAGCACCCGGCGGTCCCCGGCGGGCAGCACCCGGCCCCTCAGCGCGAGCGCCAGGTGGTCCCCGACCGGCACGTCCACGTCGGCGTCCTCCGGCCGCCGCAGCGGCGGCCCCGACCCGGCGCGGGCCGCGCAGTGCCACGGGTCGAGGTCGCCGGTCCGCTCCAGCAGGGCCGCCGAGTCCATGCCGAAGGTCTCGCGGACCCGCTCCAGCAGCTCCTCCAGGCCGGTCTCGCCGCGCAGCACGTTGCCGGCCAGGAAGGCGAGGATCTCGGACTCGGCGCGCAGCCGGGCCGCCTGGTCGGTGCGGCGGGCGGCGAGGTCCACCACCCGGGCCACCGTCGCCGCCACGCCCACGAAGACCGCGACGGCGACGGCGTCCCGGGGGTCGGCGACGGCCGGTTGGTGCAGCGGGGGTGCGCAGGCCCAGGCCAGCAGCAGCGACCCGCAGACCGCCGAGGCCAGCGCCGGGCGCAGTCCGCCGAGCAGCGCGACGGCGATGGTCACGGCGAGGAACAGCAGCATGTCGTTGGCGAGGCCCAGGCTGACGGTGTCCAGCAGCGCCGCGAGGGCGGCCGGGCCGGCCAGCCCCGCCGCCCAGCCCCACCGGACCCGGCCCCGCCCCGGCCGGGCGTTGCCGGCAGCGGGCAGGACGCGCCCGCGGCCCGCCTCCTCGTGGGTGACGATGTGGACGTCGAGGTCGGGACCGGAGTCGCGGGTGACGGTGGCGCCGACACCGGGCCCGAAGACGTACTGCAGGGTGGTGCGGCGCGAGGAGCCCAGCACGATCTGGGTGGCGTTGACGCCGCGCGCGAAGTCCAGCAGGGCGGCCGGGATGTCGTCGCCGACGACGTGGTGGAAGGTGCCGCCCAGGTCCTCGACGAGGGTGCGCTGGACGGTCAGTTCCGCCGGGGAGGCGGCGGCCGGGTCGTCGCCGCGGGTGATGCGGACGGCGAGCACCTCGCCGCCGGCGCCCTTCTCGGCCAGGCGGGCGGCCCGCCGGATCAGGGTGCGTCCCTCGGGGCCGCCGGTCAGCCCGACCACGATCCGCTCCCGCGAGCCCCAGATCGTGGACACCCGGTGCCGGCTGCGGTACTCGTTCAGGTACTCGTCGGCCCGGTCGGCGACCCACAGCAGCGCCAGCTCGCGCAGGGCGGTGAGGTTGCCGGGCCGGAAGTAGTTGGACAGGGCCGCGTCGACGCGGTCGGGCCGGTAGATGTTGCCGTGGGCCATCCGGCGGCGCAGCGCCTGGGGCGACATGTCGACCAGCTCGATCTGGTCGGCCCGGCGCACCACCTCGTCCGGGACGGTCTCGCGCTGGCGCACCCCGGTGATCCACTCGACCACGTCGCCCAGCGACTCCAGGTGCTGGATGTCGACGGTGGAGACGACGTCGATGCCGGCGGCGAGCAGTTCCGCCACGTCCTGCCAGCGCTTGGCGTTGCGGGAGCCGGGGGCGTTGGTGTGGGCGAGGTCGTCCACCAGCGCGACGGCGGGCGCCCGGCGCAGCACGGCCGCCACGTCCAGCTCGCCGGTGCCCCACCCGGGGTCCCGCGGCCGCAGCGGCGGCACGTGGTCCAGGCCGTGCAGCAGCGCCTCGGTGCGCGGCCGGCCGTGGTGCTCGACGAGGGCGGCCACGCAGTCGGTGCCCCGCTCGGTCCGGCGGTGCGCCTCCGACAGCATCGCGTAGGTCTTGCCCACACCGGGTGCCGCGCCGAGGTAGATCCGAAGCCTGCCGCGTGCCATGGCGCCATTCTCCATGCCGAAGGGCCGTACCCCGGTGCGGGGTACGGCCCTTCACCGCCCGGCCGGGCGGTACGTCCGGACTTCCGGGGCCCTGGGCCTCCGGAGAGCCTCTAGCGGACCTCGGTGATCTCCGGGCCGCGCTGCAGCTGGCCCATGCCGCCGGAGAAGCGCGAGCCGGCATCCTCCTGCTGGACGCCCTCGGGGACCATCTGGGCGTCGTTCGGCAGCTTCAGGACGATCGGGTCGCGGGGCGCCATGGGACCCTCGCCGCGGACCACGACCGTGTCGCGGAAGATCTGCTCCAGCAGCCCGGCCGCCTGCGGCTGCACCGCGCCCTGGCCCGAGATCACCCCGCGCAGGAACCAGCGCGGGCCGTCCACGCCGACGAACCGCACGACCTGGTAGCCGCCCGTGCCGTCCGGCAGCTGCACCGGCACCTGGGCGCGCAGCTCCCAGCCCAGCGGGCCCTCGACCTCGTCGACGATGCCGCCCTGCTGGGTGATGCCGGCCGCGATCTCCTCGCGGACCTCGCCCCAGATGCCCTCGCGCTTGGGCGCGGCGAAGGCCTGGAGCTGGACGGCGCTGTCACGCAGGACGACGGTGGCCGCGACGATCGCGTCGCCCGCGACCTCGACCCGCAGCTCCATCCCGTCCACGCCCGGTACGAACAGTCCGCCGAGGTCGACGCGGCCCTCGGCCGGGTCGCGCACCTCGGTGCTGTCCCAGGGCCCGTCGGGCCGCGGTTCGGGCTCCAGCCGGACGCGGTCGCGTGCGGCCGCGTCCTCGTCGTCCGCCTCGGTGTCGACGCTGTCGACGACCTGCTCGGCCTCGCCGGCCGCGTCCTCGGCGGCACCCTTCTTCTTGCGACGTCCGAACACGTCACTGTCCTTCCCGGTCGGATACGACCGAAGCGTATCGATTCCCACCCGCCTGGCCGCCCTCGACGGCCTGACCGCTTGTGCCGCTCCCGCCGCCCACCGCGGCATGGCCACCGGTGGACCCGAAGCCCCCCTCGGCGCGCGCCGAGCCGGGAAGTTCCGCCACCTCCTGGAAGCGGACCCTCTCGACCTGCTGGACGACCAGTTGGGCAATCCGGTCGAAGCGCTCGAACCGCACGGACTCGCGCGGGTCGAGATTCACCACGATCACCTTGATCTCTCCACGGTACCCGGCATCAACCGTCCCCGGGGCATTCACGAGGGCGACACCGCAGCGGGCGGCGAGCCCGGACCGGGGGTGCACGAAGGCCGCGTACCCCTCGGGCAGCGCGATCCCCACTCCGGTGGGCAGCACGGCCCGTTCCCCGGGCGCCAGCTCGCACGCCTGGGTGGTCCGCAGATCGGCGCCGGCGTCACCGGGGTGCTCGTACGCCGGCAGCGGCACGTCGGGGTCGACGCGCCGGATCAGTACGTCCAGGGGTGCCCGGTGCGCAGGGCCGGCGGGACTCATGGGGTTCGCGGGGCTGTCGGGGCCGACGGCGTCCGCGGGGCTCCGCGGGCTGTCGGGGCTCACGGGTTCACCTCGAAGGCGCGGGCCCGCCGGAGCTGGTCGGGGTCGTCCATCGCGGCCCGGATCTCCTCCGCGCGGCCGTGGTCGATGAAGTGGTCGACCTTCACCTCGACGAACAGGGCGTCGGCCCGCACGGCGAGGAGCCCGTCGGGGCCGCCGATGCGTCCGGTGGCGGTGCAGTAGATCTTGCGGCCGGCCACGGCGGTCACCTCGGCCTGCAGGTGCAGCGTGGTGCCCACCGGCACCGGCCGCACGAAGTCGGTCTCCAGCCGCCCGGTGACGGCGATGGTCCGCAGCAGCCAGTTCAGCGAGCCGAGCGTCTCGTCGAGGGCGGTGGCCAGCACCCCGCCGTGCGCGAGGCCCGGGGCGCCCTGGTGGGCGGGCTGCACGGTGAACTCGGCCGTGAGGGAGACGCCCTGGCCGGCCCGGGCCTCCAGGTGCAGCCCGTGGAGCTGTCCGCCACCGCACCCGAAACAGTGTTCGTAGTGGGCGCCGAGAAGCTCACCGGGGGCGGGAGCGTCGGGGTGACGGACCGGCCGCACGGCGTCGGCGGGAGGCTGAAGGGCTGCGGAACTACCACTCACAGCCGCAGACCTTACCCGCGCGCCGGGGCTGTCCCCACACCGTGCCAAGCTTGGTTTCATGCAGCTCTCCGCCACCCCTTACGAAGAACGCCTCACCGCCCCCCGTTCGTGGTGGCTGATCAGCTTCCTGATCGGCGTCTCCCTCGCCCTGATCCTGCTCCCCTTCGGCACCCTGCCGATGCTCGGCGGCCTGGTCGGCGGTACGGCGGCGGCAGCGGTGGTCGCCAGTTCCTACGGCTCGCCGCGCATCCGGGTCGTGGGCGGCTCGTTGATCGCGGGCGAGGCGAAGATCCCGGTGTCGGCGCTGGGCGGCTCGCAGGTCCTGGACCCGGAGGAGGCCCGCGCCTGGCGCACCTACAAGGCCGACACCCGCGCGTTCCTCCTGCTGCGCGCCTACATCCCGCGGGCGCTGCGCGTGGAGGTCACCGACCCGCAGGACCCGACGCCCTACCTGTACCTGTCGACCCGGGAGCCGGAGCGCCTCGCCGCCGCGATCGAGGCGGCCCGGGAGGCCTAGGGTCCTGTCGGCCACCGCCTCCGGTGACCGGTGGCCGGTGGTCGTCGTCGTGCGCCGCTCCCCGCGGCCGGGCGCGTCAGCGCCCCAGCTCCCCGAGCGGGTCGGTCATCGGCAGGGGGTCGGCCGGGCGGTCGAGGGGCGGCAGCTCGGGCAGCCGGTCCCAGGGCACCTGGTGCCCCCGCAGGTCGGCCCGGATGCGTGCCGCGAGTCTTCTGGTGTCCCGGCGGTTCATGACCGCCCCGACGGCCGCGCCGACCATGAACGGCATCAGATTGGGCAGGTCGCGGACCATCCGCTTCATGATCTGCCGGCGCAGTTCGCGCTTCATCCGGCCGCCGAGGGCCGTGTCGATCGTGGACGGCCGGTGCACGTCGATGCCGCGCTCGCTGGACCACGAGGCCAGATACGCGGCGGAGCGCTCCCTCACGTTGCCCGGCGGGCGCAGGCCGTAGACCTCGTACAGCTCGGCGATCAGCTTCAGCTCGATCGCGGCGACCCCGGTGATCTCCGCGGCCAGTTCGGTCGGCATCGCCGGCGGCACCGGCAGCATCGCCGCGGCACCGATCCCGGCGCCGACCGTGGAGGTGCCGTTGGCGGCGCCCGTCACCAGCTTGTCGGCGAGCCGCTCGGGCCCGAGGCCCGGGAACTGCCGGCGAAGCGTGGCGAGGTCGCGTACGGGGATACGCGGGGCGATCTCGATGACCCGGTCCGCCAGGTACCCCAGCCCCGCCCTGGCGCGGCTGCCGCCCTTGCGGACCCCTTCCCGGGTCCTTTCCCGGGTCTTGTCGCGGAGGACCGCCGCCCGTCGCCGGGCGGCGGGCGCGGGCCGCTCGGCGGGCTCCGGGAGGTCAGCCCCGTCGGCCGCCGGTTCGAGCGAGGCTCCCTTGACGGATGAGCCCCGCTCGTCGTGACGCGCGCCGTGCGGGCCGCCGGACGGCCCGTGGTCCGCTCCCGGCAGGCGGAAGCGGCGCTTACGAGGAGGGGTCGAGCCAGTCACGGCCGACCCGCCCTCAGTCGCAGTCGCGGCAGATCGGCTGGCCGTTCTTCTCCCTGGCCAACTGGCTGCGGTGGTGGACCAGGAAGCAGCTCATGCAGGTGAACTCGTCCTGCTGCTTCGGCAGGACCCGGACGGCCAGCTCCTCGTTGGAGAGGTCGGCACCGGGCAGCTCGAGGCCTTCCGCGGCCTCGAATTCGTCGACGTCCACCGAAGAGGTGGTCTTGTCGTTTCGTCGAGCCTTCAGCTCTTCGAGGCTGTCCGAGTCGACGTCATCGTCGGTCTTGCGTGGAGTGTCGTAATCGGTTGCCATGTCGCTCTCCCCCTCTGGGTGTCTGCGGTGTCTCCAGCGCACGTAACGCGTGAGAGGCCGGACTTGTGCCCGACCCGAGGCGGAGATTTTGCCTCACATCAAGGTCTGTTACTCAATCGACACCCAACCGGACTCCTCAAGAGTGATCGGCTTGGATGGCGAGGGGGACCGTACACGGTCCGGATGCCGCACCTCAAAGGCGTCTCATCGTGTACTTCCCGTGATCGTGACCCCTGAAAACCCGGATTATCCCGGCTTTCCGGCGTCAGTCATGATCACGGAGAGTGGATGGCCGGAAAACCGCTCCTGTGATCGATCACACAGGCAACAGCGTGCCGGACCGTCCGAAAATTCCGCGTCGGGCGAACTTTCTTCGCGGGTGTCGGGACACCTCACAGCGGCAGTGTGACGCGCATCACCAGCCCTCCGCCCTCGCGGGGCCGGGCGCTGATGTGACCGCCGTGCGCGCGGGCCACGGACCGGACGATGGACAGGCCGAGGCCCACCCCCTTGTCGCTGCCCGTGCGCTCCGTGCGCAGCCGCCGGAAGGGCTCGAAGAGGTTGTCGATCTCGTAGGCCGGCACCACCGGGCCGGTGTTCGAGACGGTCAGCACCGCCCGCCCGTGCTGCACCTCCGTGGTGACCTCGACCCAGCCGTCCTCGGGCACGTTGTAGCGCACCGCGTTCTGCACGAGGTTCAGCGCGATCCGCTCCAGCAGGACGCCGTTGCCCTGCACCACGGCCGGGCCGCGCTCCCCGCGGACGGCGACGCCCTTGGCCTCGGCCTCCGCGTGCACCTGGTCGACGGCCTGGGAGGCGACCTCGGCGAGGTCGACGGGCTTGCGCTCGACGATCTGGTTGTCGCTGCGGGCGAGCAGCAGCAGGCCCTCCACGAGCTGCTCGCTGCGCTCGTTGGTGGCCAGCAGCGTCTTGCCGAGCTGCTGGAGCTCCACGGGCGCCCCGGGGTCGGAGAGGTGCACCTCCAGGAGCGTGCGGTTGATCGCCAGGGGCGTGCGCAGCTCGTGCGAGGCGTTGCCGACGAAGCGCTGCTGGGCGGTGAACGCCCGCTGAAGGCGCTCCAGCATGTCGTCGAAGGTGTCGGCCAGCTCCTTCAGCTCGTCGTCCGGGCCGTCCAGCTCGATACGGCGGGACAGGTCCGAGCCGGCCACCTGGCGCGCGGTGCGGGTGATCCGGCCGAGCGGGGACAGCACGCGCCCGGCCATGGCGTAGCCGAACGCGAAGGCGATCACGGCGAGGCCCAGCAGGGCCAGCAGGGAGCGGCTGAGCAGGTCGTCCAGGGCCGTCTGGCGCTGGTGGTCGACGCACTGGCTGATCGCGTCGTTGAAGTCCGGCAGCGGCAGGGTCTGGGTGTTGATCGCCGGGCAGTCCTCACTGGACACCTTGATCGCCGTACCGCTGACGATCTTGAACAGCGGCTGGTTGCCGGTGCTGATGGCCTGCGCGGCCAGCAGGTAGATGATCGACAGCAGCAGGATGCCGGCGATCAGGAACATGCCGCCGTACAGCAGCGTGAGGCGTATCCGGATGGTCGGGCGCAGCCACGGGAAGGGGGCCTGCGGTCTCCTGGGGTCCCAGGTGGGTTTCGGGGGCGCCTGCGGGGGCGCGGGAGCGGCGGCCACGGCGATCAGATCCGGTATCCGGAGCCGGGGACGGTGACGATGACGGGCGGCTCGCCCAGCTTGCGGCGCAGGGTCATGACCGTCACGCGCACCACGTTGGTGAAGGGGTCGGTGTTCTCGTCCCACGCCTTCTCCAGCAGCTGTTCGGCCGAGACGACGGCACCCTCGCTGCGCATCAGCACCTCCAGCACGGCGAACTCCTTGGGGGCGAGCTGGACCTCCTTGCCGTCGCGGAGGACCTCGCGGCGGTTGGGGTCGAGCTTGATCCCGGCGCGCTCCAGGACCGGGGGCAGCGGCACGCTGGTGCGCCGGCCGAGGGCGCGCACCCGGGCGATCAGCTCGGTGAAGGCGAAGGGCTTGGGCAGGTAGTCGTCGGCGCCGATCTCCAGGCCCTCGACCCGGTCGCTGACGTCACCGGAGGCGGTGAGCATGAGCACGCGCGTGGGCATGCCCAGTTCGACGATCCGGCGGCAGACGTCGTCGCCGTGCACGAGCGGGAGGTCCCGGTCGAGGACGACCACGTCGTAGTCGTTGACGCCGATGCGTTCCAGGGCGGCCGCACCGTCGTACACGACGTCGACCGCCATGGCCTCCCGGCGCAGTCCGGTGGCCACCGCATCGGCGAGCAGCTGCTCGTCCTCGACGACGAGTACGCGCACGTCGGTTGTCCTTCCTGTGTCCACCCGCGGAGCGCCGGGAGCGCGCGGGCAGGGCTGTCCGGGCTGTTGTGGCCTCCATCCTGCCCTTTTCCGCCATAAGTCGGCGGTAAGGCGGGGGCGGCGGCCGTCCGGCCGGGCGGCGGGACCGGGACGCGCGGGACCTGCGGGACCGGGACGCGCGGGACCTGCGGGGCGGGCGGTGGCGCGCGAGCGGCGAGGCGCGGGCGGGCGGCGGTGGGCCCGCGGGTGGCGGCGGGGCGGCGGGCGGGCGGCGCTCCGGGGAACGGCGGGGGCGGTGCGGCGGGGACCGTCCGGGCGAGGTGGCGGGAAAGGGCGGGCGGGGCGGGAAAGTTGGGAGCGGGCGCGGGGGAATACGAGATTTTCTCTTCCGGTTGAGGTTTCCGCGAGAGGGAGCGGGGGGAGGACGGCTGTACACCCCGCGATCACGCTCTGCATGTGCCGCAGTACCATGCGGCATTCCGCAATCCGCTTGCCGCAGAGCGGGCGCGGGTGTCCGGCACCGTCGCCGCCCGGCCGGGCAGCGCTGGGCACCTGCGAGAGACGTGATCGCCCCTTCCGTACGGCACACCCCCGTGCCACACACCCACGACCCAGGACGAGGGGGCGCAGCATGGACGCATTCACCGCAGGACTTCTGCAGCGCATACAGGCAACCGAGTCCGACCTTTCGCGGGCTCGCGACGAGGGCGACGACTTCCTCGTCGAGGTGGAACAGGCCGAGCTCGACGACCTGCGCCGCCTCGCCGCCGATCACGGTGTGGAGGTCGGCGCGTCACGCGTCTGAACGGCCGGCAAGGCACGGACGGGACCTCGGCGAATCCAGCGCCGGGGTCCCGTTCCGCGTTCTCGTCCCGGTCGTCCCGGTACAGGGTGCCCGGCCGCGCGGCAGTCAGTCGTGCCAGGCGCCGAAGTCCTCCAGCAGCCGCTGGAGGGGCTCGAAGACGCCGGGGGTGGCGGCGACCGTCAGGTCACGGCACGGGCGCTGTCCGGGCCGCCCGCCGGTCAGGGCGCCCGCCTCCCGGGCGATGAGGTCGCCCGCGGCCACGTCCCAGGCGTTGAGGCCGCGCTCGTAGTAGCCGTCGAGGCGGCCCGCGGCCACGTCGCACAGGTCGACCGCGGCCGAACCGCCGCGCCGGATGTCGCGCAGCAGCGGGATCAGCCGCCCGGCGACCTCGGCCTGGTGGGCGCGGACCTCGCCGACGTAGTTGAACCCGGTGGACACCAGCGCCTGCTCCAGCGGGGGCGCGGGGCGGCAGGACAGCGCCCGCTCGCCCGCCCAGGCGCCGGTGGCCCAGGCTCCGCCGCCGCGCACCGCGTGGTACGTCTCCCCGCGCATCGGGGCCGCGACGACCCCGGCGACGGTCTCCCCGTCCCGCTCCGCCGCGATGGACACGGCCCAGGTGGGCAGCCCGTAGAGGTAGTTGACGGTGCCGTCGAGCGGGTCGATCACCCAGCGGATCCCGCTGGTGCCCGCGCCGGCGGCGCCCTCCTCGCCGAGGAAGCCGTCGTCGGGGCGGCGGGCGGAGATCAGGTCGGTGATCAGCTTCTCCGCGGCGATGTCCATCTCGGTGACGACGTCGATGGGGCTGGACTTGGTGCGGGCGACCGCGAGGTCGGCCGGGCGGCGGTCCCGCAGCAGTTCACCGGCGCGGCGGGCGGCCTCCCGGGCCAGCTCGAGCAGGTCGGTGTGGAGCGGGTCGGGCGGCTCGGGGGCTGGCCGCTCGGGGTCGGGCCGGGCGTCGGTCACGGGGCTCCTCACGCGTAGGGGCTGTCGGCGCCCGCGGCGGCGGGGCGGGGGGCGCGGGCGGGGCAGCAGCCGACCGGGCAGACGTCGTGGCTCGCGCCCAGCGCGCCCAGGGCGCACCGGTCGACTCGCTGTCCGCTCTCGGCGGCGGCGCGCTCCAGCACCAGCTCGCGCACGGCGGCGGCGAACCGCGGGTCGGCGCCCACGGTGGCGGAGCGGCGCACCGGCACACCCAGCTCCGCGGCCTTGGCCGTGGCCTCCGTGTCGAGGTCGTAGAGGACCTCCATGTGGTCGGAGACGAAGCCGATCGGAGCCATGACGACGGCCGGCACACCGGCGCCGTGCAGCTCCTCGAGGTGGTCGCAGATGTCCGGCTCCAGCCACGGGATGTGCGGGGCGCCGGAGCGGGACTGGTAGACGAGCCGCCACGGGTGGTCGACGCCGGTGCGCTCGCGGACGGCGTCGGCGATCAGCCGGGCCACGTCCAGGTGCTGTGCGACGTAGGCGCCGCCGTCGCCGTGGACCTCGGCGGGGCCGGAGGTGTCGGCGGCGGCGGTCGGGATCGAGTGGGTGGTGAAGGCGAGGTGGGCGCCGGCGCGGACGTCCTCGGGGAGGTCGGCCAGGGACGCCAGCACGCCCTCGGTCATGGGCTCGACGAAGCCGGGGTGGTTGAAGTAGTGCCGCAGCTTGTCGACGCGTGGCGGCCGAAGGCCCTCGCCCTCCAGGGAGGCCAGCGCGTCGGCGAGGTTCTCGCGGTACTGCCGGCAGCCCGAGTAGGAGGCGTAGGCGCTCGTGGCGAGGACCAGGACGCGGCGGCGGCCGTCGGCGGTCATCCGGCGCAGGGTGTCCGTCAGGTACGGGGCCCAGTTGCGGTTGCCCCAGTAGACCGGCAGGTCCAGGCCGTGCTCGGCGAAGTCCTCGCGCAGGGCCTCCAGCAGGGCGCGGTTCTGGTCGTTGATCGGGCTGACCCCGCCGAACAGGAAGTAGTGCTGTCCGACTTCCTTCAGGCGTTCCTTGGGGATGCCGCGCCCGCGCGTCACGTTCTCCAGGAACGGGACCACGTCGTCCGGGCCTTCCGGTCCGCCGAAGGAGAGCAGCAGCAGGGCGTCGTAGGGGGTGGCATCGAGCACGTCTGGCATGTCTTGATCCTGCCACCCGGCGCCGACAGCCGGGAAACGGCGGGAGGGTCAGCGGGTCGCGTCCCGGGTCGTCCTATATGCCCCTCAGGCAAACCTGGTGCGTTAGGGTCGCCTAACTCGTAAGCTGTATCAGCCGCAGTCACGCCTTACCCAGCCGTCGGAGAGCCCCGTGCCCAGCCCCTACCTCGCCCTGTTCTCCGCTCCCGGCAGCAAGCGCTTCTCCGCAGCGGGCTTCGTCGGCCGGATGCCGCTGTCGATGATGGGCATCGGCGTGGTCACGATGATCTCCCAGCTCACCGGCCGGTACGGGCTGGCGGGCGCGCTGTCGGCCACCCTGGCGCTGGCCGCCGCCGCGCTCGGGCCGCAGATCTCCCGGCTGGTCGACCAGTACGGGCAGCGCCGGGTGCTGCGCCCGGCGACCCTGGTGGCGCTCGTCGCGGCGGCCGGTCTGCTGCTCGCCGCGCACTACCGCTGGCCGGACTGGACGCTGTTCGTGTGCGCCGCCGGCATCGGCTCGGTGCCGAGCCTGGGCGCGATGGTCCGGGCCCGCTGGGCGGCGCTGTACCGGGGCACGCCGCAGCTGCACACCGCCTACTCGTTCGAGTCGGTGGTCGACGAGGTCTGCTTCATCTTCGGGCCGATCGTCTCCATCGGCCTGTCCACGACCTGGTTCCCGGAGGCGGGACCGCTGCTGGCCGCCTGCTTCCTGGCGGCCGGCGTCTTCTGGCTGACCGCCCAGCGCGCGACCGAGCCCGCGCCGCACCCGCGCGCGGACCACAGCGGGGGCAGCGCGCTGCGCGCGGCCGGGCTCCAGGTGCTGGTGGCGACCTTCGTGGCGACGGGCGCCATCTTCGGCGCCGTCGACGTGGTGACCGTCGCCTTCGCCGACGAGCGCGGCCACAAGGGCGCCGCGAGCGTGGTCCTGGCGCTGTACGCGGCCGGCTCCTGCGTGGCCGGGGTGGTGTTCGGGCTGCTGCGCTTCGCGGGGGCGCCGGAACGCCGCTGGCTGCTGGGCGTCTGCGGCATGGGCGTGAGTATGATCCCCCTCCTACTGGTCGGAAACCTGCCGCTTCTGGCCGTGGCGCTGTTCGTGGCGGGCCTGTCCATCGCACCGACGATGATCACGACGATGTCCCTCATCGAAGAGCACGTACCTCGCGCGAAGCTCACCGAGGGCATGACCTGGGTGAGCACCGGCCTCGCGGTCGGGGTCGCGCTCGGCTCGTCCGCGGCCGGCTGGGTGATCGACGCAGCCGGGGCGCGTGCCGGGTACGGGGTTCCGGTGGTGGCCGGGGCCGTCGCGGTCGCGGTCGGTTTCCTCGGGTTCCGCCGGCTCAGCAGGCCGGCCGCGGTTCGGGGAGGCAGCGTTGAGCACCACAGCGAGCCGGAGGAACGGCAGCACCTGGCGTAACTGGGGCGGGAACGTGACCGCGCGCCCCGCCCGGCAGGTCACGCCCGCGTCGGTGGAGGAACTGGCCGCGGCGGTGCGCCGGGCGGCCGAGGACGGCCTGACGGTGAAGCCGGTGGGCACCGGGCACTCCTTCACCTCCATCGCCGCCACCGACGGCGTGCTGATCCGTCCTCAGCTGCTGACGGGCATACGGGCCGTCGACCGGGAGGCCATGACCGTCACGGTGGAGGCGGGCACCCCGCTCAAGCGGCTGAACGCGGCCCTCGCGCGCGAGGGGCTGTCGCTCACCAACATGGGCGACATCATGGAGCAGACGGTGTCCGGGGCCGCCGGCACCGGCACCCACGGCACGGGCCGCGAGTCGGCCTCGATCGCCGCCCAGATCACCGGACTCGAGCTGGTCACCGCGGACGGCTCGGTGCTCACCTGCTCCGCGAAGGAGAACCCGGACGTCTTCGCGGCCGCCCGGATCGGCCTGGGCGCCCTCGGCGTGGTCACCGCCCTGACGTTCGCCGTGGAGCCCCTCTTCCTGCTCACCGCGCGCGAGGAGCCGATGCCGCTGGACCGGGTCCTCGCCGAGTTCGACCAGTTGTGGGCCGAGAACGAGCACTTCGAGTTCTACTGGTTCCCGCACACAGGTAACACCAACACCAAGCGCAACAACCGCAGCGCCGGTCCGGAGCGGCCGGTGGGACCGCTGGCCGGCTGGGTCCAGGACGAGTTCCTCTCCAACGGCCTCTTCCAGGCGGTCCAGTGGACGGGCCGGGCCGTGCCCGCGGCCGTCCCGCCGATGGCCCGGGTCTCCAGCCGGGCGCTGTCCGCGCGGACGTACACCGACATCCCGTACAAGGTGTTCACCTCGCCGCGCCGGGTGCGCTTCGTGGAGATGGAGTACGCCGTCCCGCGCGCGGCCCTTACGGAGACGCTGCGCGAGCTGCGGACCATGGTGGAGCGCTCGGGGCTGCGGATCAGCTTCCCCGTGGAGGTGCGCACCGCCCCGGCGGACGACATCACCCTGTCCACCGCCTCCGGCCGGGACAGCGCCTACATCGCCGTCCACATGTTCCGGGGGACGCCCTACCAGGCGTACTTCACCGCCGCCGAGCGCATCTTCACCGCGCACGAGGGCCGTCCGCACTGGGGCAAGGTGCACACGCGGGACGCGGCGTACCTCGCCGGTGTCTATCCGCGCTTCGGCGAGTTCACGGCGCTGCGCGACCGGCTGGACCCGCAACGGCTGTTCCAGAACGACTACTTGCGCAGGGTCCTGGGCACGTGAGGTCCGTCGTCCGGGTGACGCCGGTGTCACGGCCGTCACGCCGGATCACCCGACTGTCCGGCCGGGAGCGGGGCACACGTACGAAACCATTCGCTCCGTTTCTGGGGATCGCGTGAAGTTCGCCACGTCTTCGAGTGCCGTGACCCGGCCGCGGGGGGCCGAGCCGGTCCCCCTGCCGGAAGTTGGGCGGCGCGCCCATCCACGCACATGGTCCAAATGGAGTACTGTTGCGAGCCCTGGGTCCGGTCTCCCGCCAGGGCGTCCGGGGCCTTGCAGGACCGCCGGGAGGGGGCTAGTTGCACAGGGTGATGGAGTTCGTCACTTAGCGTTGCGAACAGGTAACCGTGCCATAACGGCGTTCCAGGGCCCGCGCCCGACACGCCGGGCAACTCGGCAAGGTTGTGGCAGGCTGCACCCGGGCAGGCCACACTCGACTAGCGGAAGCAGCGACGCACGTGACGTCGGCAGGCACCACCCGGGAGGTCCCCATGCCCGAACTGCGTGTCGTGGCCGTCTCGAATGACGGCACACGGCTGGTGCTCAAGGCTGCCGACTCTACGGAGTACACGCTTCCGATCGACGAGCGGCTGCGTGCCGCCGTCCGCGGCGACCGGCCCCGCCTCGGCCAGATCGAGATCGAGGTGGAGAGCCATCTCCGCCCCCGTGACATCCAGGCGCGGATACGTGCCGGCGCGAGCGCGGAAGAGGTCGCCCAGTTCGCCGGCATCCCCGTCGACCGGGTACGGCGCTTCGAGGGCCCGGTGCTGGCCGAGCGCGCCTTCATGGCGGAGCGGGCCCGCAAGACCCCGGTCCGCCGCCCCGGTGAGAACTCCGGTCCGCCGCTCGGCGAGGCCGTCCAGGAACGGCTGTTGCTGCGCGGCGCCGAGAAGGACACCGTGCAGTGGGACTCCTGGCGCCGCGACGACGGCACCTGGGAGGTTCTGCTGGTCTACCGGGTGGCGGGCGAACCGCACTCGGCGAGCTGGACCTACGACCCGCCCCGGCGACTCGTCCAGGCCGTCGACGACGAGGCGCGCTCGCTGATCGGCGAGTCCGACGAACTCGCCGTGCCGGAGCCGAGCTTCCCGTTCGTCCCGCGCATCGCCCGGCTGCCCCGCGACCGCCCGCTCGACCGGTCCCTGGACCGCGTCCTGGACCGGGAGCGGCCCGGTCTGCCCGCGCAGGCCTCCGAGCCCGCCGAGGAGAGCACGAGCGAACGCGACTCGCTGACCAGCCTGCTGGAGGCGGTGCCGAGCTTCCGGGGCGACCTCGTGGTCCCGGAGCGCCCGGCCGTGGAGTCGCCGCAGGAGCCCGATCCCGAGCCCGTGGCGGAGGAACCGCCCGCCCCGGCCGCGTCGGCCGGTTCCGCCTACGCGGACGTCCTCATGCCGCGCTCCGTCGGCAGCCACCGCGACCGGCTGGTCGGCGCCACGGACCGTCAGGCCGAGGCCGACGGGGTCCGCCCGGGGCGCCGGGCGGCGGTGCCGAGCTGGGACGAGATCGTGTTCGGGACGCGGCGCAAGAAGCAGGAGTAGCCCCGGCCGCGGAAGTCGCGCAGACGACGGGCGGCACGACCGGTACGTACGCACGCGTGTGCGGCGAAGGAGGGGGCCCGTGCGGGTCCCCTCCTTCGCCGTGCCGCCGTTACCGCGGGTCCGCTCCCGTGGCCACCGGCCGCGCCGGGTCCGCGGACCACTCCGACCAGGAACCCACGTACAGGGCCGCCGGAACGCCCGCCACCGCGAGCGCCAGCACCTCGTGGGCGGCCGAGACGCCCGAGCCGCAGTACACGCCCACCTCGGCGCCCTCGACCGCGCCCAGAGCCCGGAAACGGTCCTTCAGCCGGTCGGCGGGCAGGAAGCGGCCGTCGGCGCCCACGTTCTCGTTCGTCGGCGCGGACACCGCACCCGGGATGTGCCCGCCGACGCGGTCGATCGGCTCCACCTCACCCCGGTACCGCTCCCCCGCGCGCGCGTCCAGCAGCAGCCCCGAGCGGGCCAGCGCGGCGGCGCCGTCCGCGTCGAGCAGCCCCGCGCCGGGCTCGGGCACGAAGTCGCCCTCGTCCGGCGTCGGTACGTCCGCCGACAGCGGTCCCTGCCAGGCCGGCAACCCGCCGTCCAGGACCCGCACGTCCGGGTGACCCGTCCAGCGCAGCAGCCACCAGGCGCGCGCCGCCGCCCAGCCCTGCCCGCCGTCGTACACGACCACCGGCCGCGCCGCCGACACGCCCGCGCGGCGCATCGCCGCGCCGAACTCCCCCAGGTCCGGCAGCGGATGCCGGCCGCGGTCGCCGGGCGGCGAGGCCAGTTCCCGGTCCAGGTCGACGAAGACCGCGCCGGGCAGGTGCCCGGCCGCGTACTCGGCCCGCCCGTCGAAGGCCGGGGCGCCCCCCGCCGGGGCCAGGGTGAGCTGCCAGCGGACGTCGAGCAGGACGGGTGGATTCAGCGCGGTCAAGTCGTGCGCGAGTTGGGTTGCGGTGATGATGGCTTCCATGGCCCCCATCCATACGTCAGGGGTGGCCGCGACGTCCAGGTCCGACTACTCTGCTCCGCCGGGCAGGCTCGGTCACCACGCGTATGGGACCGGGCACGTGCTGTACAGCCGATGGACCTCCACCGGCAGACGTCAGGGAGTGGCGGGACCCGGCGGATCAGGCATCCTCCGGGCGAAACCCGCCGGTCGGCGGCGCACGGCGCCGCGGACGATGCGAGCACCGGGGACGGGGCGTGCGGCGGACGGCGGCACACCCTTGCGGAGATCGGAAACGACACGGCCACCGCGAGGGGCCGGGGAGAGAGTGACGATGACCGAGGCACGGGAGCCGGCCGGCCCGAACGGCGAGACACACGCCCGGCACGCGCCCGGCACACCCTCGTGGGTGAGCTTGATGGTGCACGGACTGACGGCGACCGAGGACTTCTACGGGCAGCTGTTCGGCTGGGAGTTCCAGCCCGGTCCGCCGCAACTCGGCCCGTACGTACGGGCCCTGCTGGACGGACAGGAGGTCGCCGGGATCGGCCAGTTGCCGCCCGACCGCCGGCTGCCGATCGCCTGGACGCCCTACCTGGCCTCACCGGACGCGGACCAGACCGCCGACACGGTACGGCTGTGCGGCGGCACGGTCGGGGTCGGCCCGCTGGACGCGGCCGAGGCCGGGCGGCTGGCCATCGCCTCCGATCCCTCGGGGGCGGTCTTCGGCATCTGGCAGCCGGCCCGGCACCTCGGCCCGGCGGTCACCGGCCTGCCGGGCACGCCGGCCTGGAACGAGCTGATCACCTACGAGACGGCGAGCGTCGTCAAGTTCTACCAAACGGTGTTCGGCTTCGCCCAGGAGCCGGGGATCCCGGCCGACTTCGACTACGTGACCCTCTACAAGGAGGGCCGCCCGGTGGCCGGCATCCACGGCATGGGCAACGGCCTGCCCCGCGACCGGGGGGCGCACTGGCTGACGTACTTCGAGGTCGCCGACACCGACGGGACGCTGCGCCGGGTCACGGAGCTGGGCGGCCGGGTGGTGGAGCCGGCCCGGGACAGCGCGCGCGGACGGGTCGGCACGGTGGCGGACCCGGAGGGAGCGGTGTTCTCGGTGATCGAGAGCCCGCGCTGAGCCGTGCCTGACCTGGCCCGCATCGCGGTCGGCGGACCGTGTCGCGGTCGGGCGGACCGTGTCGCGGCTCAGGCCGGGGAGACCGGCAGGACGTCCGGGGACAGGGCCGCCGCGCGGGCCGACGCGGCGGTCATCCGGCGCCGGTGGTGGCGCCGGCACAGCACCTCGTAGCCGATCTCGCCCCCGGACTGGTCGACGTCGCCCACGACCACCTGGGCGCCCTCCACGACCATCTCACCGCCCACGGTACGGGCGTTGTGCGTGGCCCGGGCGCCGCACCAGCACAGCGCCTCGACCTGGAGCACCTCCACCCGGTCGGCCAGCTCCACCAGCCGCTGGGAGCCGGGGAACAGCTTGGAGCGGAAGTCGGTGGTGATGCCGAAGGCGTAGACGTCCAGGCCCAGGTCGTCGACGACGCGGGCGAGCTGGTCGATCTGCACCGGCGCCAGGAACTGCGCCTCGTCGGCGATCACGTAGTCCGCGCGGCCGCCCTGGGAGAGGTGGTCGACGAGGTAGGCGTACAGGTCCTGGCCGTCCTCGACCTCCACGGCGTCGGTGACCAGGCCGAGGCGGGAGGACAGCTTGCCCTCGCCGGCGCGGTCGTCGCGGGTGAAGATCATGCCGGCCAGACCGCGGGCGGACCGGTTGTGCTCGATCTGCAGAGCCAGCGTCGACTTCCCGCAGTCCATCGTTCCGGAGAAGAACACCAGCTCGGGCATGAGGAGTCGAGGACCTTCCGGGGAGAGGGGGCTGAGGGCGGCGAGGGGACGGACGGCAGGGCGGGGCGGAGGCGGCGGGCGGAACCGCGGCTCGGCTTCGGCTTTCGATTCGCGCTTCAGGAGCGTACTTCGAGCAGCGGGACGAGCTGCTCGGCCGGGGTCATCGAGCCGTGGTTGCCGACCATCACCGACTCCTTCGGCTCCCGCTCCGAGGCGATGAGCAGGACGTCGTCGTGCGCGGCCGCGATCACGTCACCGAGCCGGCCGTACACCCGTTCGTCGATCCGCGGCCCGAACCAGCCCGCCGCGATCGCCTCGTCCCGCGAGGCCACCCAGAACTGCTCGCCGAGGACCTCGCGCCAGCAGGTCAGGACGTCGTCGCCGGCGCCCGCCACCGCGTACACGTGCCGGGCGCGGCCCTCGCCGCCGAGCAGGGCGACCCCGGCGCGCAGCTCCCAGTCCGCGTCGAAGTCGATGCGGTGCTCCTCGTCGAACGGGATGTCGACCATGCCGTGGTCGGCGGTGACGTAGAGCGCGCTGCGCGGTGGGAGCTGCTCGGCCAGCCGCTGGACGAGCCGGTCGACGTACATGAGCTGGCCGCGCCAGGTGTCGGAGGCGACGCCGTAGCGGTGCCCGGCCCCGTCGAGCTCGGAGTAGTACGTGTACACCAGCGAGCGGTCCCCGGCGGCCAGTTGCTCGGCGGCGAGGTCCATGCGGTCCTCACCGGTCAGCCGGCCGTGGAAGGTGCCGCCGCTGAGGGCGACCTTGGTCAGGGGGGTGTTCTGGAAGTGCGGCGCGGACACCTGGGCGGCGTGCACACCGGCGTCGTGGGCCAGCTGGAAGACCGTGGGGTACGGCTGCCAGACCCCGGGATCGGTCCACGGCTGCCAGCGCAGCTGGTTCATCAGCCCGCCGGTCGCGGGGTCGCGGACCGTGTAGCCGGGCAGGCCGTGCGCGCCGGGTGGCAGGCCGGTGCCGACGGACGCGAGGGAGGTGGCGGTGGTCGCCGGGTAGCCGGCGGTCAGCGGGCGGCCCGTGCCGCCGCGCGAGGAACCGAGCAGCGAGGTCAGGAAGGGCGCCTCGTCGGGGTGGGCGCGCAGCTGTTCCCAGCCGAGGCCGTCGATCAGGAAGACGCAGTTGCGGTCGGCCGCGGTCAGTTCGGTGATCGCCGCGGTCATGCCGGGGACGCCCATCCCGGCGGCCAGGGTGGGCAGCAGGTCGGCGAGGGAGCCTGTGCCGTAGGCGGGCAGCGGCGCGGAGTCCAGGGTGAGGGGCTGCGGGTGGGAGTCCCAGGGGGCGTACGCCATCAGCGGGTGACGTCCGCGGTCGCCTCGGAGATGGCCTGCGCGAAGAGGAGCGCCTGGCGCACCGTCTCCGGGCCGTCCCCGGCCTCGCTGACGCGCAGGCTGAGGTCGTCCGCCGTCGAGCTGCCCGTGTAGCCGTGGTCGGCCTCGCAGTTGGCGTCGCCGCAGGCGGCGGGCTCCAGGTCGATGCGCGAGACGGCGCCCCAGCCGATGGTCAGCACCACCTCGCGGGGCAGGGTGCCCGGCGCGTACTGCTCGGGGTTGGCGACCACCCGGCTGACCACGACCGAGGAGATCCGGCCGAGCTTCACGGACTCGGTGGAGGTGGTGGCGTACGGCGTCGGGGAGGTGGTGTCGGCGGCCTGCTCGTCGGTGTGGCTGACGATGAAGCGGTTGCCGGTGAGAACGAGGACGGTGACGTGCCGGCGGACCTCGTTCTGGTCGAACGTGGTCTCCTGGTGAACCAGGTACGACCGGACGGGCTCGCCGCCGACGGCGGCCTCCACCGCCTCGGCCACGAGGGCCGGGTAGTAGCCGCTGCGCTCGATCGCCGCGCGCAGCCCCTGGGTCGTCGTACTGGTCTTGGCCATGACGTCCATCCTAATCCGTGGGCAGGGGCGGTCCGGGCCAGTCGCGGGCACCGGGCGGCGGCGCCCGTGATCCTCTCCGGGCCGCCCGGCGGCGGTCAGTAGGCCGGCAGCGTGCGCGGGCCGAGGTCGTCGCGGGCGGGCGGGGGCGCGAGGCGGACCGAGGCGCCGAGGACGCTGACGCCCTGCGGGGCGACGACGACGGGTTCCAGGGTGACGGCGACGACCTCGGGGTGGGCGTCGACCAGCCGGGACACCCGCAGCAGCAGTTCCTCCAGGGCGGGGGTGTCCACCGGGGTGGAGCCGCGCCAGCCGAACAGCAGCGGCGCCGTCCGGATCGACCGCACCAGCGAGGACGCCTCCCGGTCGGTCACCGGCACCAGGCGGTGCGCCATGTCGCCGAGCAGCTGCGAGGCGGCTCCGGCGAGGCCGAAGGAGAGCACGGCACCCGCCGCCGGGTCGATCACGGCCCGTACGACGGTGTCCACGCCCCGGGGCGCCATCTGCTGCACCACCGGCCGCAGCTCCTCGGGCTGTCCGAACAGCTCGGTCAGCTCGGCGTAGGCTCGGCGCAGTTGCTCCTCGTCCGCCAGGTCCAGGCGTACGCCGCCCAGGTCGGCGCGGTGGCGCAGGTGCGGGGCGGTGGCCTTGAGGGCGACGGGGTAGCCGAGGGCGCGGGCGGCTCCGGCGGCGGAGTCGGGGTCCGGGGCGGGCAGCGCGCCCCGGACCGGGATGCCGTAGCGGCCGAGCAGCGCGCCGGTTTCCTCGGCGCCGGGCGTGAGGCCCTGGCCGCGGGCGAGCAGGGCCGTGATCAGCTCGGCGGCGCCCTTCTCGTCGATGTCGTCGAACTCCGGCACCTTGCCGGGCTCGGCCGCCTCCCGGCGCCACTGCGCGTACTTCACGGCCTCGGCGAGGGCCCGCACGGCGCGCTCGGCGGCGGGGTAGGCGGGGATCAGGCGGGAGCAGGTGCCGGCGGCGCCGGGCGCGCCGGTCCCGGCAGTGGCGCCCGGTGCGGTCGGTGCACCCGGGGCCGGTCTGCCGGGAGGCGGGGTCGGCTGCGGGGCCGGTGTCCCGAAGGGGCGGGCCGGTGCCGGGCGGGTGCCGGCGGCGGTCTGGGGGGCCGTGCTCGCCGCGGCCGACAGCGCCTCCGCGAGGCCGCCCAGCTCCACGTGCACCACGAGCACCGGCTTGCCGGGCACCTGCTCGGCGGCTGACCGCAGCGCCTCCGCCAGCGCCGCGTCCGCGACCGACGCCTCCCCGATCGCCGGGATCGCGGTGACGACGACGGCGTCGCAGCCGTCGTCGGCCAGGGCCGCCGACAGCGCGGCGCGGAAGTCCTCCGCCGTCGCCGCGGTCGTCAGGTCCAGCGGCCGGGAGGGCCGCAGCCCCTCGGCGAGGCACTGGTCGTAGGTCAGCAGGCCCAGCGACTCGGAGTTGCCGAGGATCGCCACCCGGGGTCCCGCGGGCAGCGGCTGGCGGGCGAGGAGCAGGCCCGCGTCCACCAGCTCGGTGATCGTGTCCACCCGGATCACCCCGGCCTGCCGCAGCAGCGCGGACACCGTGGCGTGCGGCAGCCGCGTCGCGCGCACAGCGTGGCCCTGCGGGGCCGACCCGGCGCCCTGCACGACGACCAGGGGCTTCGCGGCGGCGGTGCGGCGGGCGAGGCGGGTGAACTTGCGGGGGTTGCCGATGGACTCCAGGTACATGAGGACGACGTCCGTGTCGGGGTCGTCGTACCAGTACTGCAGGACGTCGTTGCCGGAGACGTCGGCCCGGTTGCCGGAGGAGACGAAGGTGGAGACCCCGGTGACCCCGGTGACCCCTCCCCCGCGCCGGTGCAGCCGCGACAGCAGCGCGATGCCGATGGCGCCGGACTGGGCGAACAGCCCGATGCGGCCGGGCCGGGGCATCTCTGGCGCCAGCGACGCGTTGAGCCGCACCTCGCGGGAGGTGTTGATGACCCCGAAGGCGTTCGGGCCGATGATCCGCATCCCGTACGCGCGCGCCTGCCGCACGAGGGCGCGCTGCCGCTCGCGCCCCTCGGGCCCGCTCTCGGCGTACCCGGCGGAGAGGACGACGAGCCCCTGGACGCCGTGCTCCCCGCAGTCGGCGACCACCTCGGGCACGAGGGAGGCCGGTACCGCGACGACGGCGAGGTCGACGGGGCCCTCGATGTCCCGCACCGAGCGGTACGCGGCGACCCCGTCGACCTCCTTGAGGTCCGCGGGGTAGGCCGCGTTCACGGCGTGCAGCAGCCCGGTGTAACCGGCGTCCCGGATGTTGCCCAGGACGCTGCGGCCCACCCCGCCGGGCGTGCGGCCGGCGCCGACGACGGCGACGGAGCCCGGGACCAGCAGCCTCCGTACGGAGCGGCCCTCGGCGCGCTGCTCACGCGCGCGCTGGACCGCCAGCGAGCGGTCGGTGGGCTCCAGACCGAACTCCAGGCGTACGACGCCGTCCTCGAAGCTGCGCCGCTGGGTGTACCCGGCGTCCGTGAAGACCTTGATCATCTTGGTGTTGGCGGGCAGCACCTCGGCCGCGAACCGGCGGATGCCGCGCTCCCGCGCGACCGCCGCGATGTGCTCCAGCAGGGCGGAGGCGACCCCGCGCCCCTGGTGCGCGTCCTGGACCAGGAAGGCCACCTCGGCCTCGTCGGCGGGCGCGGAGGCGGCCATGCCGTCGGCGCCGATGCGGTCGTAGCGCACGGTGGCGATGAACTCGCCGCCGACGGTGGCCGCGAGTCCCACCCGGTCCACGAAGTCGTGGTGCGTGAAGCGGTGGACGTCCTTGGCGGACAGCCGCGGGTACGGCGCGAAGAACCGGTAGTACTTCGACTCGTCGGACACCTGCTCGTAGAAACTGACCAGGCGGTCGGCGTCGGCGGCGGTGATGGGCCGGACGCGCGCGGTGCCGCCGTCGCGCAGCACCACGTCCGCCTCCCAGTGGGCGGGGTACTCGTGCCGGTCCTGCCGGTCCGCCGGGGTCTGCATGGGCCCCAGAGTACGGCTCGCGTACGACAACGGCGCGAGGCAGTCTGTGGGTGACGGACGTCGGACGGGGGCCGCCGTGCGACGGCCCGCCGGTACCGGACGAGGGCCCGCACCGGGCACGCCCCACCGTATGGGAAACTGGTCTAGACAACCCTGAGACACTGAAGGGCAGCATCACATGGCTGAGCGCCGCGTCAACGTCGGCTGGGCCGAGGGCCTCCACGCCCGCCCCGCATCCATCTTCGTCCGGGCCGCCACGGCGTCCGGCGTCCCGGTGACGATCGCCAAGGCCGGCGGCACTCCGGTCAACGCGGCGTCCATGCTGGCCGTCCTGGGCCTGGGCGCCCAGGGCGGTGAGGAGATCGTGCTGGCCTCCGAGGCCGAGGGCGCGGACGCCGCCCTCGACCGGCTGGCCAAACTGGTCGCCGAGGGCCTCGAGGAGCTTCCCGAGACCGTCTGAGCGGCCGCGTACCGCCGCGAGAACACCGACAGCCGCGCCACCCCTTTCCGGGGGCGGCGCGGCTGTCGGCGTTTTCCGGGGAAGATATGCCGGTGACGATGTGAGCACGCCGGAATTCGGGCAGCGGAAATACACCTCCGCGAATTACTCCTCTTTGTATACGGTGCCCGTGTTAAAGGCGCGGGCCCGACATGTTTACGGGAGGTTGCGAAGTCCTCACACGGTCCCGGGCGTGCGCTCCGGCGGAGAAGCGCAGCCGGTGCGCGGCCGTGGCCCGCTCGGCGTGCAGCGCGGTGATCGCCCGCGCGCGCTCCGCGTCGCCGCGGGCCACCGCGTCCACGATGGCGCCGTGCTCCGCCCAGGACTCGGCCGGGCTGGCGGGCGCCTGCACCGTGTACATCCAGGCGATCTTGTGCCGCAGCTGGGTGAGCACCGAGGTCAGGGCGTGGCTGCCGGAGGCCTGGGCGAGCGTCTCGTGGAACCAGCCGCCCAGGGATCGCAGGTCCTCGCTGGTACCCCGCCGGGCCCGCTCCTGACCCAGCCTGACCAGGCCGCGCAGCACCTTCAGATGGGCCTCGGTGCGCCGCTGGGCGGCACGGGAGGCACCGAGCGGCTCCAGCAGCATCCGCATCTCCAGCAGGTCGGCGGCCTCCTGCTCGGTCGGTTCGGCCACGCACGCGCCCGCGTGCCGCCGGGTCACCACGAACCCCTCGGCCTCCAGGGTGCGCAGTGCCTCGCGGACGGGGACGCGCGAGACGCCGTAGCGGCGGGCCAGGACTTCCTCGGTGAGGCGGCTGCCGCGCTCGTGGACGCCGGCGACGATGTCGTCCCGGATCGCCGTGCATACCGAATGCGCCGGAATACGCATGACCGACCTCCGTCTTAATCCCCGTGAAACGCCGCCGAACGCCGCGGTACGCCGCCGATTGACGTGTGTTCAGCGACTCTATTGCAGCAGGCCGGAATTTCCGATGGCGGGTCGGAATCCAGGGATATTTTTTGGACAGCCGGCACCGGGAACGGCGAAAGCCCCGGCCTGGCGGCCGGGGCCTCGAGATCGTGCGGCCGGGTCGGTGACCCGGTGCGTCAGACGTGCACGCCGTGCTTGCGGAGGTAGGCCACCGGGTCGACGTCGGAGCCGTACTCGGGGGTCGTCCGGGCCTCGAAGTGCAGGTGCGGGCCGGTGGTGTTGCCGGTCGCGCCGGACAGGCCGATCTGCTGGCCGGGGGTGACCCGCTGGCCGACCGAGACGCCGATGACGGACAGGTGGCCGTACTGGGTGTACATGCCGTCGGCCATCCTGATCACGACCTCGTTGCCGTACGCCCCGCCCCAGCCGGTGGAGACGACCGTGCCGACGCCGACCGCGTGCACGGCCGTGCCGCTCGCGGCGTGGAAGTCGATGCCGGTGTGGGAACCGGAGGACCACAGCGAGCCGCCGGTCTGGTAGCCGGTGGAGACGTAGGAGTGCGCGATCGGGGCGGCGAAGGCGTTGAGGCGCTCGCGCTCGGCCGCGCGGGCGGCACGGACCCGGGCCGCGCGCTCCTGCTTGACCCGCTCGGCGGCCTCCTTGGCCGCGGCCTCCTCGGCCGCCTGCCGCTCGGCGGCCTCGCGCTGGGCGGCGGCCTGCGCGTCGATCTGCTCGGCGACGGAGTCGCTGAGGGTGATGACGGGGGTCAGACCGGTCTGCTCGACGCTGTTCTCCGCGGCGAGCGCGGGACCCGCGGCCAGAGTGCCGCCGAGGACGCCGGTGGTGAGGGCGGCGATGCCCGCTGCCTGCGCGGAGGTGCGCTTGACCCGGCCGGGCCTGCGGTGCTTGCCGGAGGCGCACATGAACGCCATGAAGTGGCTGGTCCTTTCCTTCCCTCTCGCCTACCGGGTTAGCTGACGGGTTCGGAGCAGGAAGGTCTCCTACGGACCCCCTCGCTGCGCGCGCGGGCGTCCGATTCACCCCAGGGACTGCGTGGGTCCCCGGCTCCCCTGGCTCGCGCCGTACGGGGACTCGGCGATGACTGTCCGGTGCCGCGGGCGCGGCGCACTGCCTGACGGACAGCCCGGAAGAAACTAAAGGGAGCGCCTCTCAAATCCCAAACAGAATCCGGCTTTTGTAGCGCATCCCACAGGGCAGACAGGCAACCTCCCCCGCAATCCGGACATCTGACAGCAGCGGGGCCCCGGCGACCCACAGGTCACCGGGGCCCCGCGCGCTGCCGGTGCTACTCGGCGGCCACCACCGTGACGTCGCCGATGCCGAGGGCCTCGACGGGCTCCTTGATCTGGGCGGCGTCACCGACCAGCACGGTCACCAGCCGGTCCACGGGGAAGGCGTTGACGACCGCCGCGGTGGCCTCCACGGTGCCCGTGGCGGCCAGTTGCCGGTACAGCGTGGCCTGGAAGTCGTCGGGCAGATGCTGCTCGACCTGGTCGGCCAGGGTCGCGGCGACCGCGGCGGCCGTCTCGTACTTCAGGGGCGCCACCCCGACGAGGTTCTGCACGGCGACGTCGCGCTCGGCGTCGGTGAGACCGTCGGCGGCCAGCGTGCGCAGCACCGTCCACAGGTCGTGCAGCGCGGGCCCGGTGTTCGGGGTGTCCACCGAGCCGCTGATGGCGAGCATCGAGGCGCCGGAGCCGTCCGGGGCGGAGAGCAGCACCTGCCCGAAGGCGCGGACGCCGTAGGTGTAGCCCTTCTCCTCGCGCAGCACGCGGTCCAGGCGGGAGGTGAGCGTGCCGCCGAGGCAGTACGTGCCGAGCACCTGGGCGGGCCACACCCGGTCGTGCCGGTCGGCGCCGACGCGGCCGATGAGCAGCTGCGTCTGCACGGCGCCTGGCCGGTCGACGATGACCACGCGGCCGGTGTCGTCGGCGGTCACCGCCGGCACGGGCCGGGGCTCGGCCGGGGAGCCGCGCCAGGCGCCCAGGGTGTCGGCGAGCAGCGCGTCCAGGTCGGTGCCGGTGAGGTCGCCGACGACGACCGCGGTGGCCGTGGCGGGGCGCACGTGCCGGTCGTAGAAGGCGCGGACGGCCGCCGCGTCGATCTTGGCGACCGTGTCCTCGGTGCCCTGGCGCGGGCGGGACATGCGCGAGGCGGCCGGGAACAGCTCCTTGGACAGCTCCTTGGCGGCCCGGCGGGCGGGGTTGGCCATCTCGTGCGGGATCTCGTCGAGGCGGTTGCGCACCAGCCGCTCCACCTCGCTGTCGGCGAACGCGGGCGCGCGCAGGGCGTCGGCGAGCAGCCCGAGGCCCTTGGCCAGGCGGGAGGCCGGGACCTCCAGGCTGACCCGGACACCGGGGTGGTCGGCGTGCGCGTCGAGCGTGGCGCCGGCCCGCTCCAGCTCGGCGGCGAAGTCCTCGGCGGAGTGCTTGTCGGTGCCCTCCGAGAAGGCCCGCGCCATGATGGTGGCGACGCCGTCCAGACCGGTCGGCTCGGCGTCCAGGGGCGCGTCCAGCAGCACCTCGACGGCGACGACCTGCTGGCCGGGGCGGTGGCATCGCAGCACCGTCAGGCCGTTGTCCAGCGCCCCGCGCTCAGGGGCCGGAAAGGCCCAGGGCCGGGCCTCGCCGGGCTCCGGCCGCGGGTGGAACTCCATGGTGGCAAGCTCGCTCACTTCGCCGTCTCCTCATCCTCGCGGTGGTCGCTGTCGCGCCGGCCGGCGCCGGCCTCCACGGTGGCCTGCGACTCCGGGTCCTCGGGGACGTCGGCGTCCTGGACGGCCTCCGGGGTCTTCGGCTCGTAGACGAGGACCGCGCGGTTGTCGGGGCGCAGCCTGGCCTCGGCGACCTGCCGGACCTCCTCCGGGGTCACCTCCAGCACGCGCCCGACGGCGGTGAGGGCGAGCTGCGGGTCGCCGAACAGCACCGCGAACCGGCACAGTTCGTCGGCGCGGCCGGCGACCGTGCCGAGCCGGTCCAGCCACTCGCGCTCCAACTGGGCCTGCGCGCGCTCCATCTCCTCGGGCGTGGGGCCCTCCGCCGCGAAGCGGGCCAGCTCCTCGTCGATGGCGGCCTCGATGACCGGCACCTCCACGTCCCCGGAGGTCTTCACGTCCAGCCAGCCCATCGAGGGCGCGCCCGCCAGCCGCAGCAGGCCGAACCCGGCCGCGACGGCCGTACGGTCGCGGCGCACCAGCCGGTTGTACAGGCGGGAGGACTCGCCGCCGCCGAGGACGGTGAGCGCCACGTCGGCCGCGTCGCACGCGCGCGTGCCGTCGTGCGGGAGGCGGTAGGCGGCCATCAGGGCGCGGGCCGGCACCTCCTCGACGAGGACCTCGCGCAGCTGCTCGCCGATGACGTCCGGCAGCGAGCCGTCACGCGGGGCGGGCTTGCCGTCGTGCGAGGCGATCGAGCCGAAGTACTTCTCGATCCAGGCGAGCGTCTGCTCGGGGTCGATGTCGCCGACCACCGAGAGCACCGCGTTGTTCGGCGCGTAGTACGTGCGGAAGAAGGCGCGCGCGTCCTCCAGGGTGGCCGCGTCCAGGTCCGCCATCGAGCCGATCGGCGTGTGGTGGTAGGGGTGGCCCTCCGGGTAGGCGAGCGCGGTCAGCCGCTCGAAGGCGGTGCCGTAGGGCACGTTGTCGTAGCGCTGGCGGCGCTCGTTCTTGACGACGTCGCGCTGGTTCTCCATGGACTCGTCGTCCAGGGCCGCGAGCAGCGAGCCCATGCGGTCGGCCTCCAGCCAGAGGGCGAGTTCCAGCTGGTGGGCGGGCATGGTCTCGAAGTAGTTGGTCCGCTCGAAGCTGGTGGTGCCGTTGAGCGAGCCGCCGGCGCCCTGCACCAGCTCGAAGTGGCCGTTGCCCGTCACCTGGCCGGAGCCCTGGAACATCAGGTGCTCGAAGAGGTGAGCCAGGCCGGTACGCCCCTTGACTTCGTGGCGGGAGCCCACGTCGTACCAGAGGCAGACTGCCGCCACGGGGGTCAGGTGGTCCTCGGAGAGCACCACGCGAAGACCATTGGCCAGGCGGTGCTCGGTCGCTGTCAGGCCCCCGGAGCCTGCCTCGGCCGTGGTCGTGTCGCCCATGGGCATGTACGTCCCTTCGCTCGCGGAGGCGGTCGTCGAAACCGCGGTTTTCCTGCCGTTCCCGCCACTGTATGCAAGCGGGCGGACCGTCGGCGAAGTTCCCGCGGGACGTACGCCCACAGCGGATCGCGTAGCCTGCGTCACGCGTGCCGCCGGGCGGCCCCCGGGGGCCCGCGGGCGCCGGTGCGGGCCGCGGACACCGGGTCGTGGCCCGGCCTGTCAGTGCCGCGGTCCACAATGGTGCGCGTCAGATCCCGTTCACGCTTGAGCAAGGAGCCGGCAGCGATGGCCCGCCGCAGCACGAAGACCCCGCCGCCCGACGACTCGTTCGAGGAGAGGATCCTCGACATCGACGTCGTGGACGAGATGCGCGGCTCCTACCTCGAGTACGCGTACTCGGTCATCTACTCGCGCGCCCTGCCGGACGCCCGTGACGGCCTGAAGCCGGTCCATCGCCGGATCGTCTACCAGATGAACGAGATGGGCCTGCGCCCCGAGCGGGCGTACGTCAAGTGCGCCCGCGTCGTCGGCGAGGTGATGGGCAAGCTGCACCCGCACGGCGACGCGTCGATCTACGACGCCCTGGTGCGCATGGCACAGCCCTTCTCGATGCGCGTCCCGCTGGTCGACGGCCACGGCAACTTCGGCTCGCTGGGCAACGACGACCCGCCCGCCGCCATGCGGTACACCGAGTGCCGGATGGCCGCCGCGACCGGTCTGATGACCGAGTCGATCGACGAGGACACGGTCGACTTCGCGCCGAACTACGACGGCCAGGAGCAGGAGCCGGTGGCCCTGCCCGCCGCCTTCCCGAACCTGCTGGTCAACGGCGCGTCCGGCATCGCGGTCGGCATGGCCACGAACATGCCGCCGCACAACCTGGGCGAGGTCGTCGCGGCCGCCCGGCACCTGATCCGCAACCCGAACGCGGACCTGGACGCGCTGATGAAGCACGTCCCGGGCCCCGACCTGCCCACCGGCGGACGGATCGTCGGCCTGGACGGCATCCGGGACGCCTACGCCACGGGCCGCGGCAGCTTCAAGATCCGCGCCACGGTCTCGGTGGACTCGGTGACGGCCCGCCGTAAGGGCCTGGTGATCACGGAACTGCCCTTCACGGTGGGTCCGGAGAAGGTGATCGCCAAGATCAAGGACCTGGTCGGGTCGAAGAAGATCCAGGGCATCGCCGACGTCAAGGACCTCACCGACCGCGAGCACGGGCTGCGCCTGGTCATCGAGATCAAGAACGGCTTCGTGCCGGAGGCGGTCCTGGAGCAGCTCTACAAGCTGACGCCGATGGAGGAGTCCTTCGGCATCAACAACGTGGCCCTGGTGGACGGCCAGCCGCTCACCCTGGGCCTCAAGGAGCTGCTGGAGGTCTACCTCGACCACCGCTTCGAGGTCGTGCGCCGCCGCAGCGAGTTCCGCCGCGGCAAGCGCCGCGACCGGCTGCACCTGGTGGAGGGCCTGCTGACGGCGCTCGTCGACATCGACGAGGTCATCCGGCTGATCCGGTCCAGCGACAACTCGGCGCAGGCCAAGGAGCGCCTGATGGCGCGCTTCGGGCTGAGCGACATCCAGACCCAGTACATCCTGGACACCCCGCTGCGGCGCCTGACCAAGTACGACCGCATCGAGCTGGAGGCGGAGAAGGAGCGGCTCAACACGGAGATCGAGGAGCTGACCCGGATCCTGGACTCCGACGCGGAGCTGCGCAAGCTGGTCTCCGCGGAACTGGCCGCGGTGGCGAAGAAGTTCGGCACCGAGCGGCGTACGGTCCTGCTGCAGTCGGCGGGCGCCGTGGCGACCGTGCCGCTCCAGGTCGCCGACGACCCGTGCCGGGTGCTGCTGTCCTCGACCGGTCTGCTGGCCCGCACGGCGAACGCCGAGCCGTACCCGGACGACGCGGACGCCAGGCGCACCAAGCACGACGTGATCGTCTCGGCGGTCCCGGCGACCGCACGCGGTGAGATCGGCGCCGTGACCTCGGCCGGCCGCCTGCTGCGCATCAACGTCGTCGACCTGCCGCAGCTGCCGGACACGGCGTCCGCGCCGAACCTCTCCGGCGGGGCCCCGCTGGCGGAGTTCGTCTCCCTGGAGGGCGACGAGACGGTGGTCTGCCTCACCACGCTGGACGAGTCCTCCCCGGGCCTGGCGCTGGGCACCGAGCAGGGCGTGGTCAAGCGGGTGGTGCCGGACTACCCGACCAACAAGGGCGAGCTGGAGGTCATCACCCTCAAGGAGGGCGACCGGATCGTCGGCGCGGTGGAGCTGCGCACCGGCGAGGAGGACCTGGTGTTCATCGCCGACGACGCCCAGCTGCTGCGCTTCCAGGCGTCCCTGGTCCGCCCGCAGGGCCGCCCCGCCGGCGGCGTGGCCGGCATCAAGCTCACCGAGGGCGCGAAGGTGATCGCCTTCACCGCGGTCGACCCGGCGGCGGACGCGGTGGTGTTCACGGTCGCGGGCTCACGGGGCACGCTGGACGACTCGGTGCAGACCACGGCCAAGCTGACCCCGTTCGACCAGTACCCGCGCAAGGGCCGCGCCACGGGCGGTGTGCGCTGCCAGCGGTTCCTGAAGGGCGAGGACTGCCTGTCCCTGGCCTGGGCGGGTCCCGCGCCGGCCCGCGCGGCGCAGAGGAACGGCACCCCGGCCGAGCTTCCGGAGCTGGACCCGCGCCGGGACGGCTCGGGCACGTCGCTGCCGAAGACGGTGTCGGTGGTGGCGGGCCCGGTGGCCTAGGAAGCGCCCGGCGGGTCCTCGAGGTCCGCCGCAGCCGCCGGGTCGGCGTCCTCGGGCTCCCCGGCGTCCTCGGGCTCCCCGGGCTCCCCGGCCTCCTCGTCGGGCTCCTGGACGTAGCGCAGGACGCCCCACATGCCGTGCTCGTCGGCGTGCGGGGCGTCGGCGGCGCAGGCCCCGAGCTGCTCGGCGAGGGCGCCGGTGTCGAGGCCGGCGCCGATCAGCACGAGCTGGGTACGGCGGTCCGCATCGGGTGCCCAGGGCTCCGGGTAGAAGCGCAGGAACCGGCCGACGGCATGGACGCCGTAGCGGTTGCCGGTGTCGTACGGGCCGAAGTCGACGTACCCCTTGATCCGGTACAGCCCCTCGGGGCGGCTGTCCAGGAACGCCATCAGCCGCCGGGGCTCCAGGGGCGTCCGCGAGGTGAAGGACAGGCTGTCGTAGCCGGCGTGCAGATGTCCCGCGTGTCCGGCACCGCCGTCCGGGCCGGGTGTGCCGGGCTGAGGGGGTGTGTCGTTCGGGTCGGGCAGGTCGTCGAAGGACAGCTGACCGACGCGCTCCTCGCTCGGCCGGCAGTCGAACAGGAACTCCGGGTCGATACGGCCGTAGGCGGCGGGCACCACGGCGGCGCGGTCGGTGAGCGAGCGGACGAGATCCAGGACGCGCCCGGCGTCCGGCGCCCGGTCGAGCTTGTTGACCACCACGAGGTCGGCGAGGGCGAGGTGCCGGTCGATCTCGGGGTGCCGCGCGCGCGTGCCGTCGAACTCGGCGGCGTCGACGACCTCGACGAGCCCGCCGTAGACGATCCCCGGAACCTCGCTGGCGAGCACCATGCGGACCAGTTCCTGGGGCTCGGCGAGTCCGCTGGCCTCGATGACGATGACGTCGATGCCGGCGGCGGGCGCGGCGAGCCGGTCCAGGTAGGTGTCGAGTTCGCCGGTGTCGACGGCGCAGCACAGGCAGCCGTTGCCGAGGGAGACGGTCGAGTCGCCGAGGGCGCCCGCGACGGCCATCGCGTCGATCTCGATGGCGCCGAAGTCGTTGACGATCGCCCCGATGCGGCTGCCTCCGCTGCGGTGCAGCAGGTGGTTGAGGAGCGTGGTCTTCCCGGCGCCGAGGAATCCGGCCAGGACGAGGACCGGGATCTGCGGTGACCGGTGGCTGTGCGGCAACGTGCGACCTCTCGTACGCGGACGCGTGCACCGGCTCGCGGCCGGGCACGGGGCCCAGGACGGACTGCGGATCAAGGATACGAGCGGCGGCGATCTCCCCGGAGTGCGCGGTCACCGGGAGTGCGCGCGGAGCGGACGTCGGACTGGGGTCCTCCGGTTCGATCCGGCCTGATCCGAACGAAAGGCCCCAGGCGCCCGGGCGTGCGACCCTCGCTTCCCTCTGTGCGCCTCCTCTCCGCCTCCCCGCCCGTCGGAGCCGCTCGGCACCCTGGGAGACGGCACGCGCCGCCCACCGCTCCGCCGGTCCCGTTCCCGTCGACCCGCACCCCTCGACCCGCACCCCGGCGACCGGCGGACGGCCGCCTGAAACGAGGGTTGACATGGCCACACAGAAAGCTGGGAGGCGAGGACCGGGTCCCGTCGGCGCGGCCCTCCTGCTCTCGGCCGCCGCCGGTACGGCGGTCTCCTTCCTGGCGTACCACCGCGCGCTCCGGGCACTCGCCCGCTCGCACACCGCCCTGCTGGAACGCCTGGCCGCCCTGGAGGAACAGCACCGGGCGGCCTTCCGGCGTGCGGACCGCACCGCCTACCAGCGCGACCACCGCGATCTGCTGCTGGCCGCGATGGACGACGCCGATCTGCTGGCGGTGCTGGACGCCTACGACAGCGAGCTGCCGGCCCGCACCCAGAAGCAGTACCTGTTCGCGAACACCCTGTACGTGCACGCCCTGCACGGCTACCGGATCGGGCTGCTCGGCAGGGCGGAGCTGCTGGGTCACCTCCGGGTCGTCTTCCAGAGCCCGGCGGCGCGCGCCTACTGGGAGGCGACGCGCCACCACCGCGCGAGCCTGCCCGCCGGCTCCGAGGAGGCGGAGGTCGGCCGGCTGACGGACGACCTGCTGGCCGAGCTGGACGAGGCGGACACGGACGAGTGGTGGGTGGTCGGCACCCTCCCCGACGAGTGAGAGCGCGCCGACCGGGCCGGCGGTGCCCGGCACCGCGGGTGAATCGCGCACAACCACCCACCCGGGCGTACGACGTCACGCTGTGCGCGATCCCGGCGAGTTACGTTGTCCCCGCCTGCCCAGCGGCACACCCACACCGGCGGGGCGGCCCCACCGTCGTCGCCACCGCAGACCCACCCCTCGCCGCGGCCGGCACGAGAACTTTCTGACCGACCGAGCAAGGACCGGGATCGATGTGAAGATCGTGCGCCGCATTGGTGCGTCACCTCGCGAGAGAGGCAGCGTGAGCGGCCAGACCTGCCCCGACATCTTCGAACTGCACAACGGCGACTTCGCCGTGATCGGCACGGACCGCACGGCCGAACTCGACACCGAGCTACCCGCGGACGCGGCCCGCGGGGACCACGAGCGGATCGTCGTCATCACCCGCGCGACGCTGCTCCGCGCGAAGGCCGACATCCCGGACGCGTGACGCGCCCGGCGACCGGAGCCCCGGCGTCGTTCGCCCGGTGATCGCGGCGCGGGGGAGGGGGCACGGGGGGGGGGAGACTCCCTAAGGCCGGGACAGGCGCTTGGGCCCTAGGGGCGTCGACCCCACTCCGAAAAGCCAATTCCCGGGGGCTCCCCCACGGGGCCCCGA
>NZ_JBVIYZ010000003.1:0-122087 GCF_055592085.1 Streptomyces sp. NPDC041135 | reverse complement strand
TCCACCCCTCTCCCACCCCTTCCCTGAAAAAAGCCCGCCCCCCCACCCCCGCACCTCCCCGTCCACCCCACCCCCCTCTCTCCCCCCCCCCTTCCCCCCCCCCGGCACCCCTCCCCCCTCCCCCGGCCCCCCCCCCGCGCCGGGTCGCGGGTGCTCCGGCCCGGGGGGCTCGGGCCACTGCCGGCCGAGCACGTCCGGACGGTCGCTACCGTGGCCCCATGCGCGATCGAGAGCCCGTTCCCGGGCACCCCGAACGGCGGCTGAGCACCAGGGAGACCGCCGAACTGCTCGGCGTGAAGCCCGAAACGGTGTACGCCTACGTGAGCCGCGGACAGCTCAGCAGCAGACGGGGGCCCGGCGGCCGCGCCTCCACCTTCGACGCCGAGGAGGTCGCGGCCCTCGCCCGCCGCAACCGCCGGGAGAGCGCGGGCGGCCCCGGCTTCGGCGGCCAACCGCCGGTCCGCACCGGCATCACGCTCATCGAGGAGGACCGGTACTACTTCCGGGGTGTCGACGCGACCGAGCTGGCCGCCCGCCACAGCTACGAGGAGGTCGCCGAGTGGCTGTGGACGGGCAGACTGACCCCGGGGGTGACGTTCACCGCGCCCGCGGCGAGCGTCCGGACCGTCCGCCGCGCCGTCGACGCCCTGCCCGGGCACACCACCCCCACCGACCGGTTGCGGGTCGCGACGATCGCGGCCGCGGCCGAGGACCCGCTGCGCTTCGACCTGTCCGGGCAGTCCGTGCTGAACACCGCGCGCGTGCTCATCCCCACCCTCGTGGCCGCCCTGCCGCCGCGCGGGCCCGGGCACCGGGACGACGGTCCGCTGGCCCACCGCCTCTGGGACCGGCTGACCGACGAGCCGGCCGACGAGGCGTCAGTGCGCGTGCTGGACACGGCCCTCGCCCTGCTCGCCGACCACGACCTGGCCGCCTCCACGCTGGCGGTGCGGGTCGCCGCCTCCGCCCGGGCGCACCCCTACGCGGCCGTGTCGGCCGGACTCGGCGTGCTGGAGGGTCCGTTGCACGGCGCCGCCGGCGGTCTGGCCCACCGGTTGCTGCTCGACGTGCTGGAGCGGGGCACCGCGGTCCCGGTGATCGCGGACGAACTCCGCGCGGGCCGACGCGTCCCCGGCCTCGGCCACCCGCTCTACACCGGTGAGGACCCGCGCGCTGCGGCCCTGTTCGCCCTGCTGGAACAGATCCCGCGCGCGGAGCCCGCCCTGCTGGCGGCCCGTGACATCGTCGCCACGACCGCCCGCCACGCCCCGCTGCACGCCAACGTCGACCTGGCCCTCGCCGTGCTCACCGCCTCCACCGGCATGCCCGCCACCGCCGCCGAGACGATCTTCGCCGTCGCCCGCACGGCCGGCTGGATCGCACACGCCCTGGAGGAGTACGAGGAGCGCCCGCTGCGCATGCGGCCCAGCGGCCTCTACACGGGCCCGAGGCCGCCTCGACCCCTTCCGGAGTAGGACCCCCGGCGGGACCGCAGCGGGACACGACCACGGCCGGAAGTCGTCTGGGGCCGAGTCAGGTTAGGCTTCCCTGTGTGAGTAGGTGTGCGACCGTCTCCCGCGACCTCGACGAGCCCGTCTCCGGTACGGCGGCCACGGCGACGACCTGGCTGCTGCTGGAACAGCCCGGCCCCTGGGGTGCCCACGCGCTCACTGCGAGCCATCTGGACCCCGAGCTGGGCCGTGCGCTGGAGGCCGCCGCCGAGGACACCGGCGTACGGATCGCGCTCGTCCGGCGCCCGGGGCGCCACGCCGACTCCCGCACCCCCGCGCTGCGCCATGTGTACGCGGCCCACACCGTTCCGGGGAACGTATGGCTGCGCAGCGCCACTGTCGCCGACCCGCGCCGGTTGCTCGGCCTGGACTTCGCCGCCCTCGGCGTGGGCGACCACCGCTCCTTCGACGCGGCCCTCGGCGGACGGCCCCACGAGGACGCCCCGCTCGCGCTCGTGTGCACCAACGGCAAGCGTGACCGCTGCTGCGCCCTGCTGGGCCGCCCGCTGGCGACCGAACTGGCGACGTCCGGCGTGCGGGGCGTGTGGGAGGTCACCCACCTGGGTGGCCACCGCTTCTCGCCGACCGTGCTCGTCCTGCCGCACGGCTACGCGTACGGCCGCGCCGAGGCCCACGCCGTCAAGGAGGTCCTGCACGGGGTCCAGGAGGGCCGGGTGGTCGTGGAGGGATGCCGGGGCAGCTCCGCCTGGCAGCGGCCCGGCCAGGCCGCCGAGCTGGCCGTGCGCTCGGCGGTGGGTGAGTACGCGGCGGGCGTCCTGAAGGTCGTGCACACCGACGGCGCGGCCCCGCGCTGGGAGGTCACCGTCGCCCACACCGACGGCCGGCACTGGCGCGTCACCGTTGCCCAGGGCGCGTCCCTGCCCCCGCGCCCGGAGAGCTGCGGCGCGGCGGTCCTGGGGTCACCGGCCCGGATGGACGTGGTGGCGGTCCGGGAGCTTGCGGCGGCCCTGACGGGCTGACCCGCGCCGAGCCCCGCGACCCGGCCCGGAGCGGGCAAGGAGCGGGCGCGGCGGGCTGGCCGCGAGCGGCGCGGTCAGAGCCGGGGTGGCACGGCGGGAGCGAGGTGGCGCGGCGGGTCGGGAGATCCCCGCCACACCCCCTACGGCGGCACCCTCCCGCCCACGTACCGTCGTGGGCATGAGCCGCACCGCCCCCGCCCGCCGCCTGCGCCTCGCCCTGCCGCGAAGGGCGTTCTCGCAGGTCCTGCTGATGCAGGTGGCGATCGCGGCGGGGGTCGCGGTGCTGGCCACCGGGCTGTTCCTGGCGCCGCTGAGCAGGCAGCTGGACGAGGAGGCGATGCGCCGCGCGCTGGCCATCGCGCAGACCACCGCGCAGGACCCGCTGATCGCCGAGGGCGTCCGCGGCACCCCGCCGGCCGCCGACGGCCCGGTGCAGAAGGAGGCCGAGCGCATCCGGCGGACCACGCACGCCGAGTACGTCGTGGTGCTGGACCGGCGGTGGGTGCGCTGGTCGCACACCGACCCGCGGCAGATCGGCCGCACCGTCTCGACCGACCCGACCCAGGCCCTGGACGGGCACGAGGTCATGGAGATCGACCGGGGCACCCTGGGCCGCTCCGCGCGCGGCAAGGTACCGCTGTACGACGCCCGCGGGCGGATCGTCGGCGCGGTCTCGGTCGGCATCGCCTACGACAGCGTGCGGGCGCGGCTGATCGACGCGATCCCGGGACTGTTCGCCTACGCGGGCGGTGCCCTCGCGGTGGGTGCGCTGGCCGCCTGGCTGATCTCCCGGCGGGTGCAGCGGCAGACTCGTGACCTGGCCTTCTCGGACATCTCGGGGTTGCTCGCGGAGCGCGAGGCGATGCTGCACGGCATCCGGGAGGGGGTCGTGGCGCTCGACAGCGGCGGCCGGGTCCGGCTGCTCAACGACGAGGCGCGGCGGCTGCTCGGCATCGGTGACGAGGCCGTCGGGCGGACCCCGGACGAGGCGCTCGGTACCGGCCGGACGACGGACGTCCTGGCCGGCCGGGTCACCGGCACCGATCTGCTCGCCGTGCGCGGCCGGCGCGTGCTGGTGGCCAACCGCATGCCCACGGGCGACGGCGGCGCCGTGGCCACCCTGCGCGACCGCACCGAACTGGAGCGACTGGGCAGGGAACTCGACTCCACCCGCGGGCTGATCGACGCCCTGCGCGCCCAGGACCACGAGCACGCCAACCGCATGCACACCCTGCTGGGGCTGCTGGAGCTGGAGATGTACGACGACGCCATGGAGTTCGTCGGCGAGGTCGTCGGCGACCGCCGGGTCACCGCCGAGCAGGTCACCGAGAAGATCCGGGACCCGCTGCTGGCCGCGCTGCTGGTCGGCAAGGCGACCGTCGCGGCCGAGCGCGGGGCCGCCCTCCGGATCGCGGACGGCACCTGGCTCCCGGACCGGCTGATCGACCCGCGCGCCCTGGTCACGATGGTGGGCAACCTCGTGGACAACGCCCTGGACGCGGTCGCGGGCGCACCGCACGCGCGCGTGGAGGTCGCGTTGCGCACCGAGGGCCGCACGGTCGTCCTCGACGTGCGCGACACCGGCCCCGGTGTCCCCGAGGAGCAGCGGGAGGCGGTCTTCGCCGACGGGTGGTCCACCAAGCGGCCTCCGCCGCACGGCAAGAGGGGCATCGGGCTGCCCCTGGTGCGCCGGCTCGCCGAACGGCAGGGCGGCAGCGCCGAGGTCGGTGAGGCCGACGGCGGGGGCGCCCGGTTCACGGTCGTCCTGCCCGAGGCCCTGACCGAGCCGGACCCGGAACCCTCGCTCCGGCCGTCCGCGGGAACCGGTGCCCCTGCGGCCTCCGAGGCGGGCCGGGAGGAGGTGCGGTGATCGAGGTCCTGGTCGTGGACGACGACCTCCGCGTCGCGCGGATCAACGCCGCCTACGTCGAGAAGGTGCCCGGCTTCCACGTGGCCGGGCAGGCGCACACCGCCGCCGAGGCCCTGCACCGGCTGGACACGCTGCCGGACCTCGACCTGGTCCTGCTGGACCACTACCTGCCCGACGAGACGGGCCTCTGGGTCGTCCGCGAGATGCGGCGGCGCGGCCACCAGGCCGACGTCATCATGGTCACGGCGGCACGCGACGTGTCGACCGTGCGGGCGGCCATGCGGCACGGCGCGCTGCAGTACCTGGTGAAGCCGTTCGCCTTCCCGGGCCTGCGGGCCAAGCTGGAGGCGTACGCCGAGCTGCGCCGCACACTGGACGGCGGCGGTGAGGCCGAACAGGCCGAGGTGGACCGCATCTTCGGCGCCCTGTCCGCGCCCTCGGAGCCCAGCCTGCCCAAGGGGCACTCCCCGACCACCGCCGAACTGGTGCGCCAGTGCCTGATGAACGCCGGGAGCCCGCTGTCGGCCCAGGAGATCGCCGAACGGACCGGGGTGAGCCGCCAGACCGCCCAGCGGTACCTGAAGCTCCTGGAACGCACCGGACGGACCCGGCTGACCCTGAGATACGGCGACGCCGGCCGCCCCGAACACCGCTACAGCTGGGCGCCCCGCCCCTGAGCGGAACAGCGGGGGACGCCCTCTCCGGCGCGGCCCCTCACACCGCCCCGGCCCCCGTCAGCGACCGCACCTCGGTCTCCGCGTGCCTGGCCTCGTCCGCGACCTCGTCGGAGGTCACCGTGCCGAGCCAGCCGCAGAGGAAGCCCAGCGGGATGGAGACGATGCCCGGGTTCTGCAGCGGGAAGTACTGGAAGTCCACGTCCGGGAAGAGCGAGTCGGGGCTGCCCGACACCACCGGCGAGAGCAGGACCAGCACGAGCGCCGGAATCAGCCCGCCGTACACCGCCCACACCGCGCCCCTGGTGGTGAAGCCCCGCCAGAACAGCGAGTACAACAGCACCGGCAGGTTCGCCGACGCGGCCACCGCGAAGGCGAGCCCGACCAGGAAGGCGACGTTGAGATCGCGGGCGAGCAGTCCGAGCCCGATCGCGACCACCCCGATACCGACGGCCGCCACCCGCGCCACCGTGACCTCACCGTACGGCTCGGCGTCCGGGCGCCGCAGCGACGCGTACAGGTCGTGGGCGACGGACACCGAGGAAGCGAGGGTGATCCCGGCGACCACCGCCAGGATGGTCGCGAAGGCGACGGCCGCCACGACCGCGAACAGCACGGTCCCGCCGGTGGATCCCGCACCGCCGCCCAGGTCCAGCGCGAGCAGGGGCATCGCCGTGTTCCCGGCGGCGTTCGATCCGCGGATGGCCTCCGGGCCGACGATCGCCGTCGCTCCGAACCCGAGGACGATCGTCATCAGGTAGAAACCGCCGATCAGCCCGATCGACCACACCGTCGAACGCCGTGCCGCCCGGGCGGTCGGCACCGTGTAGAAGCGGGACAGGATGTGCGGCAACCCGGCCGTACCCAGCACCAGGGCCAGCCCCAGGCTGATGAAGTCGATCCGGGCGCTCCAGCTCCCGCCGTACTTCAGCCCCGGCGCCAGGAACGCCTTCCCGTGCCCGCTGCGCTCGGCGGCCGTGAGCAGCAGCCGGTCGACGTCCCCGTGGAAGCGCAGCAGCACGAGCACCGTCAGCGTGATCGCCCCGCCCATCAGCAGGACGGCCTTCACGATCTGGATCCAGGTGGTGGCCCGCATCCCGCCCAACGACACGTAGATCACCATGAGCGCGCCGACCCCGATGACCGTCCACGCCTGGGCCGCCTCGCTCGTCCGCCCCAGCAGCAGCGCCACCAGACTGCCCGCACCCACCATCTGCGCCACCAGGTACAGGACGGACACGGTGACGGAGGAGGTCCCCGCGGCGATCCGCACCGGCCGCTCGCTCATCCGCGAGGCGACCACGTCGGCGAGCGTGAAGCGTCCGCAGTTGCGCACCAGTTCCGCGACCAGCAGGAGCACGACCAGCCAGGCGACGAGGAAGCCGACCACGTACAGCAGCCCGTCGTAGCCGACGAGTGCGATCAGCCCGGTGACGCCGAGGAAGGAGGCGGCGGACATGTAGTCACCCGCGATGGCAAACCCGTTCTCCATCGGGGAGAAGAGCCGCCCGCCGACATAGAACTCCTCCGCCGAACCGTGCCGTCTGCGGCTCACCCATGTCGTGATGCCGAGGGTGACGGCGACGAACGCGCTGAACAGCAGCAGGGCCAGTGTTTGATGATGAACGGTCATGCTCTGCCTTCCCTGGCCTCACGCGTCAGTTCCTGGGTGTCCCACCGCAGCTCCAGCGCGGCCCGGTCCCTGCGCAGCCGCGCGTGCCGGGCGTAGGCCCAGGTCAGGAGGAACGTGGTGAGGAACTGGCCCAGGCCTGCCAGCATCCCCACGTTCACCGCGCCGGCCACCGGCCTCGCCATCAGCCCGGGTGCCGTGGTCGCCGTGATCACGTACGCCACGTACCAGGTGAAGAAGAGGGCGACCCCCGGCACCACGAACCTCCGGTACCGGCCGCGCACTTCCTGGAAGGCCGCACTCCGCTGCACCTCGAGATACACGTCCCGGGCCCGCACAGCCGCCCCGTCCCGCTCTCCCCGCGCGGCCGGCACGGCCGCAGCCGGCACACCCGTACCGTCCAGCTCGCCCCAGCCGGACGCCAGCGCGTCGTACCAGGGGTCCTCGTACCTCACCTCGCGGCGGGCCCCGCCGGGATCTTCCTCATGCTCCGCCGACCTCTCGGGACCGTCCCCGACGCCTCGAGCACGACCGTTGCTTGACTGCATGCCCAAGGATGGACAGATCGGGAACATCCGTGACTCTTCTTCCCTCTCCTCTTCACCCCATCAGGTGACTCATCCTGCCGGTGGTCTTACCAGCCCTTTCGCATACGCGTACCGCACGGCCTGCGCACGGTCCTTGAGACCCGTCTTGGCGAAGAGGTTGTTGATGTGTGTCTTCACGGTCGCGGTGGAAACGTGCAGCGCGCGGGCGATCTCCTGGTTGCTGAGGCCCTCGCCGATGAGCACCAGGACCTCGGTCTCCCGCGTGGTCAGCCCGTCGGGCGCTGCGTCGGCCGCCGGTCGCGGTCCGGGCTCCGACAGTCTCTCGAGCAGCCGCCGCTGGATGCTGGGCGACAGGCCGGCCTCCCCCGACAGCACGCTCTCCACGGCCCGCACGATCTCGTCCCCGCCCGCGTCCTTGGTCAGATAACCCCGGGCTCCCGCTCGCAGCGCCGGGAACAGCGACTCGTCGTCCGCGAACGTGGTGAGCACGACCACCTGGGTGCCGGGGTACTCCGACCGGATCCGCCGTGTGGCCTCCACACCGTCGCACCGGGGCATCCGCAGATCCATCAGCACCACGTCGGGGCTGAGTTCGGCGACCAGCCGCACCGCTTCCTCCCCGTCACCGGCCGCCCCGACGACCTCCAGGCCCGGCAGCAGCCCGAGCAGCATCACGATGCCCTCCCGGACCACGGTCTGATCATCGGCGACCACCACTCGCGCCGGCTTCTTCGCCTCCTGGGTCATACCGGCACCCGCAACGTGACCACGAACCCCTCCTCGTCCGGTCCGGCCTCCAGCGAACCTCCCAGCAGTTCGGCCCGCTCCCGCATACCCAGCAGACCGTATCCGGCGCCGGCCCCCGTCAGCTCGCCCGGTCTGCCCCCCGAGTCCCGCACGGCGAGCGTCACATGGTGCTCGGCGTAGTCCAGCCGCAGCTGGACCTTGGCGCCCTGGGCGTGCTTGCGGACGTTCGTCAGTGCCTCCTGCGCCACCCGGCGCACGGCCTGGGACGCCTCGGCGCGCAGAGGCCTGCGCTCACCCGTGACGGTGACCTCGGCACCGGCGGCGCCGCTGACGAGTTCGCTCAGGAAATCCTCCAGGGGCGTCAGCTCACCGCGCAGGGCGGACAGCGCCTGCCGGGTCTCGGCGAGACCGTCGCGGGCCATCCCCCGGGCCGCCACCACCCGGTCGAGGATCTGCTCCCGGTCGGCGCCGCGCTCGATCAGCAGCCGGGCCGCCTCCAGGTGCACGAGCTGTGCCGAGAGGCTGTGGGCCAGCACGTCATGGATCTCCCTGGCGATCCTGGCGCGCTCGGCCAGCGCCGCCGACTCCGCCTCCGCGACGCGCGCGGCCCGTTCCTGGGCGAGGAGTCTTTGGGCGCCGCCCCTCGCCTCGGCGTCCAGCCGCAGGACGTATCCCGCGAGCACCAGCCCGGTGACGGTGGCCGCGGTGGTCAGCCACACCTCGTGGTTGTAGACGGAGAAGCAGGCGAGGGACACGGACGTCACGGGCACCGCCGCGGCGAGAGGCAGCCGCTCCAGCGCCGAGATCCCGCAGCCGCACCACAGCACCAGGGCCGGCGCTCTGAAACCCGTGCTCTGGGCGACAGCGGCGATCACCAGGAGCAGGCTGACGAGTGCCATCGAGGGCAGCAGCCGGTGCGCGAGAGTGGTCCGGAAGAAGGCCCAGGAGACGAAGGCGGCCAGGAGGACTCCGGCACCGGCCGCGATCCCGCCCAGGACACCGACATGAGTGCGGCTGAGAGCAGCCCACAGCAGCATGCCGAGCACCAGCGACCTGACGACCCGGGTGAGCAGCTGCCGGGCGCGGGTGCTCCCCGCGCGTCCGAGTGCCTCGCGGGACGGCCAGCGTGTCCAGGCGGTCACCATCACACCCGCTCCTTCCCGGTCGGGCAGGGCAGGGCGTCACCGTATGTCCAGGCCGGTCCGGCTGCGGGCCTTCCGGCCGGGGCACCTCCGCGGGTGTCGGTGAAGCTGCGCGAGGGGGCGCCCGCGGAGGTACGCACGGGCCCGAGGGAGCGCGCCCGCCAGGTGACGACCCCCGACCGGACCAGCAGAGTGGCCGCGAGCCCGAGCATGAGGGAGGAGCTGTCCTGGCGCACACCGAGCACCACGCCGAGACCGAAGGTGGCCGCGCGCAGTCCCAGGCCCGCGCCCCACACCGCGACGCTCGCCTTGGTGCCCTTGGTCCACACCACACCGTCCGGCGCCGTCCAGACTCGGGTGGTCCACGCCCAGCCGGCTCCCACGGCCAGACCGGTGATCAGCTCGACCGCCAGAAGCAGGGCCGACTCGATGGGGTGACGGTCGTCGAGTATGCCGGGTTCACGCAGGGCCACCACCGCGACGATCAGCGGCAGCAACCACCAGCGACGGTCGGTGTCGACGGGCGCCGCGCGGAACTGCCGCGCGATCACCACGGCGACGACCACGACGATCACCAACGCGTTGACGAGCCCGGGCATCGGAGCCTCCTTGAGCGGAAGGGACGAGCCGGGAGCGAGCGCTTCCGACGCCTTCGAATCTACGGAGATTCGCAGCTCGGCTGATCGGCGCGGGGGTGGATCAAGGGTGGAAAGACAGAGCCGGGAGCGTCCACCCCAGGGTGGAGCAGCACCGCAGTGGAGGAGCACCACTGCGCAAGGGGCGGGGCCCGCCGGGAGCGAGGCCGGCTGACGGCCTGTGCCCAGCACCGCACTCGGCGGCCACCCCTGCCCGGCCTTCAGCGGCAACGCCGCCGCACCGCGCCGCCCTCCCCCGCGCACATCCCGGCCGGGGTGTGCGCGGGACAGCGGCTAGGCGTCGATCCGTGACCGGTCCAGCGTTGCCGCCGAGTTGGAGATGAACTCCTTGCGGGGCGCCACGTCGTTGCCCATCAGCAGGTCGAACACCTGCTCGGCGGCTTCCAGGTCGGAGAGGTTGATCCGCCGCAGGGTGCGGTGGCGCGGGTCCATGGTCGTCTCGGCCAGCTGGTCGGCGTCCATCTCCCCCAGGCCCTTATAACGCTGGATGGAGTCCTTGTACCGGATGTTCTTGCTCTGCAGCTCCATCAGCTTGTCGCGCAGCTCGCGGTCGGAGTAGGTGTAGACGTACTTGTCCTGCCCCTTCTTCGGCTGGGTCAGCTCGATGCGGTGCAGCGGCGGCACGGCGGCGAAGACCCGGCCCGCCTCGACCATCGGCCGCATGTACCGCTGGAACAGCGTCAGCAGCAGACAGCGGATGTGGGAGCCGTCCACATCGGCGTCCGTCATCATGATGATCTTGCCGTAGCGCGCCGCGTCGATGTCGAAGGTGCGGCCGGAGCCGGCTCCTATGACCTGGATGATCGCGCCGCACTCGGCGTTCTTGAGCATGTCGGTGACCGACGACCGCTGCACGTTGAGGATCTTGCCGCGGATCGGCAGGAGTGCCTGGAACTCCGAGTTGCGGGCCAGCTTCGCCGTGCCGAGCGCGGAGTCGCCCTCGACGATGAACAGCTCGCTGCGGTCCACGTCGTCGCTGCGGCAGTCGGCGAGCTTGGCCGGCAGGGACGAGGACTCCAGGGCGGTCTTCCGGCGCTGGGCGTCCTTGTGCTGGCGGGCCGCGATGCGCGTACGGGCGGCGGCGACGGCCTTCTCCATGACGACCCTGGCCTGGGCCGCCGCGTCCCGCTTGGTGGAGGTGAGGAAGGCCTTCAGCTCCTTGGAGACGACGTTGTTCACGATGCGGCGGGCCGCCGAGGTGCCGAGCACCTCCTTCGTCTGCCCTTCGAACTGCGGCTCGGCCAGTCGCACGGTGACGACCGCGGTGAGGCCTTCCAGGGCGTCGTCCTTGACGATGTTGTCCTCGGCGACGCGCAGCAGCTTCTTGGCGCGCAGCACCTCGTTCATCGTCTGGGTGACGGCGCCCTCGAAGCCGGCGACATGGGTGCCGCCCTTGGGGGTGGCGATGATGTTGACGAACGACTTCAGGGTCGTGTCGTAGCCGGTTCCCCAGCGCAGCGCGACGTCCACGCCGAGTTCACGGGTGACCTCGGTGGGGGTCATCTGGCCGTGCTCGTCCAGGACGGGGACGGTCTCCTTGAAGGTGCCCTGACCGGAGAGGCGCAGGACGTCGCAGACCGCCTTGTCGGTGGCCAGGTACTCGCAGAACTCGCTGATGCCGCCGTCGAAGCGGAAGGACTCCTCGCCCTTGCTGCCGCCCTCACCGAGGCCGTACTCGTCGCGGACGACGATGGTGAGCCCGGGCACCAGGAACGCGGTCTGGCGGGCGCGCTGGTGCAGCGTCTCCAGGGAGAGCTTGGCGTCCTTGAGGAAGATCTGGCGGTCGGCCCAGTAGCGCACGCGCGTGCCCGTGCGGTTCTTCGGGATCTTCTTGGGCTTGCGCAGGCCGCTCTTGGCCTCGAACGCGGCGTCCGGGCCGGCCGACGCGAACGCGCCCGGCACTCCGCGCCGGAAGCTGATGGCGTGGGTGTGGCCGCTGCGGTCCACCTCGACGTCCAGCCGGGCGGAGAGGGCGTTGACCACGGAGGCACCGACGCCGTGCAGACCGCCGGAGGCGGCGTACGACCCGCCGCCGAACTTTCCGCCGGCGTGCAGCTTGGTCATGACGACCTCGACCCCGGAGAGGCCGGTCTTCGGCTCGACGTCCACGGGGATGCCGCGGCCGTTGTCCCGCACCTCGACCGAGCCGTCGTCGTGGAGGAGTACCTCGATGTGGTCGCAGTAACCACCGAGGGCCTCGTCCACCGAGTTGTCGATGATCTCCCACAGGCAGTGCATCAGGCCGCGGCTGTCTGTCGACCCGATGTACATGCCAGGGCGCTTGCGCACGGCTTCGAGGCCCTCGAGGACGAGCAGGTGCCGCGCGGTGTAGTTGGAACCGTCCCGGTCTGCTCCTGCCAGCAGCGCTGTGGACGGCACGGACGTATCGGCGGTCACGCGGTTCGCTCCTCGCTGAATTTCAGATGGGCCCCTTTTGGGTAAGGGGCAGGCTTCGGTTGCCGCTCAGAGGGTACCGAGGCCTGGTAGAGCCGTTGTCACGCCACCCTCGTCGGGAACTCAGACTAGTCCAGCCTCGTATGAGTGTTCGATCCTTCGATGGAGTGAAACACACATCACGTTCCCTTCGAGGCATGAACCATTTAGGCTCCGGGCACGTCCTCATGCACAACCGGCAACCCAGCCGGGAGGACAAGACCCGACAGACAGCGCGAAACCGTAAGTACACAAGAGACGCACTACGGCACATTCGCCGCCAACCGGCAGCAGACAGCCGCCCCGAGAAATTTTTTTCGAGGAAATGCCACGAGCGGGAACGTTTTCGGGCTGGTTGGATGTTGACCCTGGTACGACAGCTCGTCGAGCTAGAGAAGAGGCGACGTGACTACTGTTCTGACCCCTGCGAGCCCGCTGACCGCGGCCGATCGCTGCGACCGGTGCGGCGCCCAGGCCTACCTGCGCGTCGTCCTGCTGAGCGGCGGAGAACTGCTCTTCTGCGCCCACCACGGCCGCAAGTTCGAGCCGGAACTCAAGAAGATCGCCGCTGAGATACAGGACGAGTCGGAGCGGCTGACGTCCTCGCCGGCGTCCGAAGCCGCCGAAGAAGAGCGCTGATATCTCGCACCCACGACGAGCCAGCTCCTCCGGCACAGGCCGGTCGACGGGCGGCCACTCCTCCCAGGAGCGGCCGCCCGTCCTCGTACATCCCCCTGGGCCCCGCGTCCGCCGTGGGCCCGCAGAGGGCCTGTCAGGGCTCTTGTGGGCCGCTTTCCACCATGGGCGCCCCCAGCGTCGGCGCGATGGCCGATACGCGGGTGTAGACCCCGGGGCTGCCGGGCTGTCCGCAGCCGTCCCCCCACGAGACCAGCCCGATCAGCCGGCCCCCGGCCACCAGCGGGCCTCCGCTGTCGCCCTGGCAGGCGTCCGGGCCTCCCGCGGTTTCACCGGCACACAGCATGGAGTCGGCGCGGTAGGTGCCCTGAGGACCGCCTGGGTAGGCGCGGGCGCACTGATCGTCGGACAGCACGCGTACGCGTGCGGCGTGCAGCCGACGCGCATAGGCCCCGTCGCCGGTCGTGTCACCCCATCCGGAGACCAGCGCACTCGTCCCGGGCGCGTACGCCGGGTCGCCCGCATCCGCCATGCCGATCACGGCGCCCTGCGGCAGAGGGCCGGCGAGCGTGATCACGGCGAAGTCGCCGGTGTCGCGGACCGCGTCGTAGGCCGGGTTCACCCGGACCTCACGCACGGCGACCTCCTCACCCCGGGCCGACAACAGGTCTGTGCGGCCCGCGATGACCTTGAGGTCGCGCAGCCGTTCCGCAGGCCCGCCCAGCAGCTCCTCGGCCAGGCAGTGGGCCGCGGTCAGCACGGTCGTCCTGCCGACGGCCACACCGCCGCAGAACTGGCCCGCCCGTACTCCCCCGAACCGGTCACGGCTGGCCAGTGCCACCGTCCACGGGGCTTGTGACACGTCGATCGGAAACCCCCCGACGACGATGCCGTCGGCGGCTGCGGGGGCCGCTCCGGTCAGCGGTATCACGGCCATGGTGGCCGCCATGACCAGCGGCCGGACCAGCGCACGGCCAGAGAAACGACGCATGCGGGCTCCTCACTCTCGGGTGGAATCGGAACACCCACAGTCATGCAGAGCGCCGCACGCCGCAGCCCGAAGGCCCGGGTGCCTGGGAGGTACCGGGCCACCTGGGGGGACTGGGCCGCCTGGGGATGCCGCGCCAGGGGGTTACCCGCTCGAGTCGCCAACAGATCACGGCCCTAACCGAGTGGCGGCATCTCGAACGAGCCGAAGGGCCCCGGATTCCCAGATCGACCACCAAGAGGGCGCCGGCGCGGAAGCCACGGGCTCTTTCGTCGGCTCGTCGGCATGCAAAAGCGCCCCTCAACCCGCAGAACAGCAGGTCAAGGGGCGCCTTCGACGCAACGGCCTAGTCGAGGTAGTCGCGCAGCACCTGCGAACGCGAGGGGTGACGCAGCTTCGACATGGTCTTGGACTCGATCTGACGGATGCGCTCGCGCGTGACGCCGTACACCTTGCCGATCTCGTCGAGGGTCTTCGGCTGACCGTCGGTGAGACCGAACCGCATGGAGACGACGCCGGCCTCGCGCTCGGACAGGGTGTCCAGGACCGAGTGCAGCTGCTCCTGCAGGAGGGTGAAGCTGACGGCGTCGGCCGGGACGACGGCCTCGGAGTCCTCGATGAGGTCACCGAACTCGCTGTCACCGTCCTCACCGAGCGGCGTGTGCAGGGAGATCGGCTCGCGGCCGTACTTCTGGACCTCGATGACCTTCTCCGGGGTCATGTCGAGTTCCTTGGCCAGCTCCTCCGGGGTGGGCTCGCGGCCCAGGTCCTGGAGCATCTGGCGCTGCACGCGCGCGAGCTTGTTGATGACCTCGACCATGTGCACCGGGATACGGATGGTGCGGGCCTGGTCGGCCATGGCGCGGGTGATCGCCTGACGGATCCACCAGGTGGCGTACGTGGAGAACTTGTAGCCCTTGGTGTAGTCGAACTTCTCGACCGCGCGGATCAAACCGAGGTTGCCCTCCTGGATCAGGTCCAGGAAGAGCATGCCGCGGCCGGTGTAGCGCTTGGCCAGGGAGACCACCAGACGGAGGTTGGCCTCGAGGAGGTGGTTCTTGGCCCGGCGGCCGTCCTCGGCGATGATCTCCAGCTCGCGCTTGAGCTTCGGCGCCAGCTTGTCGGAGTTCGCCAGCTTGTCCTCGGCGAACAGGCCCGCCTCGATGCGCTTGGCCAGCTCGACCTCCTGCTCGGCGTTGAGCAGGGGGACCTTGCCGATCTGCTTGAGGTAGTCCTTGACCGGGTCGGCGGTGGCACCCGCAGCGGCGACCTGCTGCGCGGGCGCGTCGTCCTCGTCGTCGTCGGAGAGTACGAAGCCGGCGCTCTCGGTGACGGCCTCCGGCTCCTCGCCGGGCTTGACCTCCTCGAGCACCTCCTCCTCGAGGACCTCGCCGTCGTCCTTCTTGCCGGCCGTCTTCTTGGCCGCGACCTTCTTGGCGGTGGCCTTCTTGGCCGGCGCCGCCTTCTTGGCCACCGCCTTCTTGGCGACGGCCTTCTTGGCGGGCGCGGCTTCCTCGGCGGGGTCGACGGCGACCGGCTCGGCGGGGGCGGCCGGGGCTTCGGTGCCGACGGTGGCCTTCCGAGTGGTCACGGTCTTGGCCGGGACCGCCTTGGTGGCGGTGCGCTTGGCCGGACTCTTCGCTGCGACGCTCTTACGGGTGCGCTTGGGCTCCGCGGCACTGACCATCAGCGTCACACCCTCTTCCTCAAGGATCTGGTTGAGGCTGCGCAGTACGTTCTTCCACTGAGTGGCCGGAATCTGGTCAGCTTCGAAGGCCCGACGCACATCGTCGCCGGCGATCTGCCCCTCAGCCTTTCCCCGCTCAATGAGAGCCATGACAGAGACGGACTCGGCGATCTCCGGCGGGAGCGTACGGGATGTGCTGGCCGACACGAACAACCTCTCGGAACGTTGGAAAACGGCTTCCGGCCCCGTCCACGACGGACAGGAACCGACCACCGGCCTTGGGGATGGGCCGACGGCGCGGGCGGGGGCCGGGAAGATGCACAGCGCCTTCTGGGGCGTCCGTATTCCTTCCGCGGCTGTCACCTCTTAGGTCATCGCGCTGCCCCCGCGAGCGTTACGCCCAATCTGCGTGGCCCGAGTCACACCCCGTAAGCGGTCAAAAAATGTCAAACACAAACAGATCGGACAGAACACATCACCTCAACCCTGATCAGAGACCCCCGGGCGGCCTGGCCCTGTCGCACCGTCGGACCCCGCCGGACCTCACTGGTCCGGCAGGGTCCGACGACGCCCGACGAAAGCCGGTTGCCGGGTCCGGCACCGCCACGCGGACGCGACACGTGCCGATCGCACGGTCCTCGGCGCGACTCAGTGCTCGCGCGGCGCGGGAACCACGCGCTCGACCTCGGGGTGGATGGTGAGCAGGTGGCGCATGGCCGACTCGGCCGCCGTCCCGTCACCGGTGCCGAGGGCGTCGACGATGCGCGCGTGCTGCGCCACGGAGGCCTCACTCGGGCGGTCGCAGCCCGTGACCGGGCCCCCGGAGACCTGAAGGGCGGCAGACACGATGCCGGAGAGGTGTTCGAGCATACGGTTGCCCGCCATCTGGATGAGCATGGCGTGGAACTCGGAGTCGGCACGCGAGAAGGTGAGCGCGTCCCCCTGGGCCAGGGCGTGGCTCATGATCTCGACCATGTCGGAGAGGCGCTGCTGCACATCCTCGCGCCCGTGCCCGGCGGCGAGGCGGGCGGCGAGCGGCTCGATGGTCCAGCGCAGCTCGCTCAGCTCCCGGCGCTGGTCGTCGCGCTGCGGCCCGAAGGCCCGCCATTCGATGATGTCCGGGTCGAGGAGGTTCCAGTCGCTCACCGGACGCACGCGCGTGCCGACGTTCGGACGGGCGCTGACCAGGCCCTTGGCCTCCAGGACCCGGAGCGACTCACGGACGACGGTGCGGGAGACCTCGAAACGCTGGCCGATCTCCTCGGGCACCAGCGGACGGTCCGCCCCCAGGTCACCCGAGACAATCATCTGACCCAGCTGCTGGACGAGCTGGCCGTGCAGTCCGCGGCCACGGCTGCCGGCGGTCCGCCGGCCGACACGGCCCAGCTCCGGGTCCGCCGTCTCCCAGGCGGGCGCTCCGACACGGTCGACCATCGGGGCCTCCGCGAAGGGGTAGCGGTCGAGTTCGCCCGGTCCGACCAGACCAGAGTCTGAGGAGCGGGCGGCGGTCATCATGGTGTGCGCAAGGGTACTCACGGATCCTTTGTCGGCGCCGTCTCCAACTCCCTTGAGGTCTTTGGTGAAAAGCACACGAAAGGGTGATCGCTCACCGCGCCGCAATTGACGCCTTATCGGAAAGAAATGGGCGTTCCCCGGGGAGTTGTGCGCACAGAGGGATCGGAATCGCACGGACGGTCGTCATCGGACCCTGGCCCGCAAGATCGTGAACACGTACGCGCACAACAGCGCGGCCAGCGTCAACGCCAGTGCCCCTCCCACGGGTTGGGCCACGACGCGGGCCAGGCCGACCAGGTAGCGCTCTCCTCCGAAGGGCCACTGGAGCAGGAACAGCTGTCGCATGCGCAACGGGAACCCGGCTGCGGCCCGCACCGCTTGACCTCGCAGTGCCTTCTCCGCGAGGGGGACGAGGACCACGGGGACGGCGAGCACCGCGGCGAGCCCGCCCGTGGTCGACCGGAACACACCCGCCGCCAGTACGCCGGCCCATGCGCACCCGACCGTCAGACCGAACCAGCTCGCGACGGCCGGCAGCCAGTCGGCGGGAACGTGCGTGAGTTCCCGTCCGTAGACGAGGTAGAGCGCTTCGGCGTCGCAGCCCAGGGTGAGGAAGGCGAGCAGCGCTGCGGTGGCGCCGGAGACGACGAGTTTCGCGGCGAGCAGCGCCAGCCGGCGGGGCACGGTGCCGCGGTCCGCGGCCAGGGCGGGGTGGCGGAACTCGTCCCCGAACGCCAGCGCGCCGAGCAGTCCCGCCGCCAGTGCCGCCGGCGGCAGCGGTAGCTCCCGCGGCCAGGCGGCGAACAGCCGCGCCGGTGGCGTGTGTCCGTGGCGGGCCAGCAGTACGGCGGTGATCGCGGACAGCGCCAGTACGGCCCCGCAGGTCAGGAAGCCGGTGCTGATGCCGGCGGCGCGCCTGACTTCGTAGCGCAGGGGGCGCAGGGGGCTGCGCGCGATGCGTACGGAGATGGGGGGCGGGAGGGGGGAAGCGGCTCCGAGGGTGGTTACGTCGGCGCGGGGGGACGGCGCGGGCCGGGGCGTGCCGTTGCCCGCGGAGGCGCCGGGCGGTGTGGTCGCCACGGCGGGGGCGGAAGTCTTTCGCGACGCGCCGGGAGGGAACGAGGACGCGCCGGTGCCCGATGCGGCCGGGCAGGTCTCGGGGGCTCGGGCCCCCTCGAGGGTGCGCTCGCCCGCGGAGGTCTGGGATTCCGCGGGCGTGGTCAGGTCCGCGACGCCGTCCGCGACGTCGTCGGACGCCGGGGCCTTCGCGCTCCGCGCGACGCTCGTGTCGTCGAGGTCGTCGAGGTCGTCGGCGGCGTCGGCGGCGTCGGCGGCGTGTTGGAACAGGGCTTGCGGGTCGGCCTGGGCCGGGTCCGTGTCGGCCGCGGCATCGGCGTCCCGTGTCGGCAGCGACTCGGACGACTTTCCGGAACGCGGTCGCCCGGGTGCCGGTCGTACGCCGCCGGCAGGGGCCGGGTCCGCCTGGTCGGTGTCGGCCGCCGCCCGGGGAAGTCGGTCCCCGGCGAGGGACTCGACCGCGATGCGTTCCGCCTCGGCACCGGCCTGCTGATCACCGATCAGCGCCACGCCGCCGGCCCGTACCGCCTCCGTAGTCTGGGAGCCGGCGGCGATCCGCTGCCGGCCGACCAGTGCCGGCTCGCCGGCCTGCCGCTGACCGTCCACCGGGGCGCCGTCCGCGTCTGCCCTCATATCGCCTACCTCGTCGGCGAGTTGGTGGATGAGGACGCCGTGCCGGAACGCGGTCTCGCCGATGTCGGCGGTCGTACTGCCGTACACCGACAGGCGGTTGCCGCCCTCCTGGACGACTTCCACGGAGCGGCGGTCGGCGCGGGCCTCCTTCGTGAGCAGCGCGGCGAGGCGGGCCGCGTGCGGGCTGCGGACGGCCACCCGCGGGCGCAGCCGGGTACGCGCGAACTCCGCGGCCTCCTGATCCGCGACGAGCCGGCCGTGGTCCAGGCTGACGACCCGGTCGGCGGTCCGGGCGGCCTCCTTCGGGTCGGCCGTGGTGAACAGCACCGTGCCGCCCTGCGCCGCGTGCGCCCGCAGCACCCCGTGCAGCCAACGGCTTTCGGAGACGGAGAGCCCGTCGGTGGGTTCGTCCAGGACGAGCGTGTGCGGGTCGGGCAGCAGGGCGCAGGCCAGTCCGAGGCGGCGGTCCATGCCGCGGGAGAGCGTCCCGAGCCGTTCCTCGCGCAGGCTGACCAGGCCGACCACTTCGAGGACTTCGTCGGCACGCCTGGCCGGGACTCCCGCCGCGGCGCACAGCATGCGCAGATGCCCGCGGACCGTGCGCGCCGGATGTCCGGGCACGTCCCCGAGGAGCACGCCGACCTCGCGTGCCGGGTGGGCGACGCGGTGCAGGGGCCGCCCTCTGAAGTAGGTGATGCCCCGCCCCGGTTGGAGTTCGAGCATCAGCCTGAGCACCGTTGTCTTGCCCGCGCCCGCCGCTGCCAGGAGCGCGGTGACATGACCCGCGCGCGCTGCGAAGGAGACGTCGTCGACGGCGGGCGGGTGCGCCTTGCGGGGATTGCTGGTCAGTCCGAAGGCCTCGATCACCTGCAGCAAGATAGCGTGCGATGTCCTATTTTTCTGGTATCACCCGAACTGTACCTTTGTGGCGCCCTTCTGCGTCGTCGGCGTCACACCTCCGGGCGCAGCATCGGCGGGTTGAGCAACGTGGCGCCCCCGGCCCGGAAGAGCTGGGCCGGCCGCCCGCCCTGGCGGGTCGTCGTACCGCCCGTGGGAACGAGGAAACCGGGCGTTCCGGTCACCTTCCGGTGGAAGTTGCGCGGGTCGAGTGCCACGCCCCACACCGCCTCGTAGACCCGGCGCAGCTCGCCGACGGTGAACTCGGCCGGACAGAAGGCGGTGGCCAGGGAGGAGTACTCGATCTTGGAACGGGCCCGCTCCACCCCGTCGGCGAGGATCCGGGCATGGTCGAAGGCGAGCGGCGCCACGGGCTCTCCGTCGGCGCCCGCGCCACCCTGTTGGAGCAGTTCCTCGACGGGAGCCCAGCGCGCGTTGCTGGCGTCGCCGCCCGCGCGGGGTGCCGGCAGATCGGGAGCCAGAGCGAGATGGGCGACGCTGACCACGCGCATGCGCGGATCGCGCTCGGGGTCGCCGTAGGTGGCGAGCTGTTCGAGGTGGGCGCCGTTGTCCTGGGCCGGAGCCGAGGGGTCATGAGCACACAGCCCCGTCTCCTCGGCCAGCTCGCGCGCCGCGGCCTGTGTCAGATCCTCGTCGGCCCGTACGAAGCCACCCGGCAGCGCCCAGCGTCCCTGGAACGGCGGCTCGCCCCTGCGCACCGCCAGCGCGCACAGGGCGTGGCGGCGCACGGTCAGCACGACCAGGTCCACGGTGACGGCGAAGGGCGGGAAGGCTGACGGGTCGTAGGGCATGCGGCGATCATAGTCGTCTGCCTGACGATAAACACTCCCCTCACCGGTCGCAGCGACAGCTGATCCACTGCACCCGGACCGCGGTCCGGCGGTCGGCTCCCCTCCGTCCCGCCGGTCACGTCCGGCCAGGTCACAGTCCCAGCTGGAGGCCGTCCGCGGCCTCCTGGTCACGCATCCCCTCGTTGAAGCCGACCGAATGAGGGCCCGACGGTGCCGGCGCCGGGGTTCCGAGGCCTGGTCGCGGTCGTCGTGACCGGCACGCCTGGGGGCCGGCGGGGCACGGACGGGTCGTGGGGAGTGGGCGGCGTCCTGGTTCCCGCGTGCGGGCAAGGCCGCTGCCGTTCCCCCGGCCGTCGGCGCTCACGTCTCGTCCTCGCCGGCGACCCGGCCGGAGGCCGTGTCCTCGGCGGAGGCACCGCCGCTTCGGGGGTCGGCCGCATCCGCCGTCCGCGGACGGGAGCCGCCCGGTCCCGGGACTCCGGGGCGGGTACGGCCGGACGCCGATGGACGCGGGCGGGAATCGGCCGGTCGCCGACTGCGGTCCGCGCGCGCCGGCCGGGGGTTTCCCGGCTGTCCGTGCCCCGGTCGGGGGTGGCGGCGCCGACGAGCGCGCCAGCCGGGGTTGTGTTCCCGCTCGGACTCTGCGGGCGCACCAGCCACTTCTCCGGCCACTGAGGCCGTCTCCTCCACCGATGCGGTTTCCCGGGCCGCGGCCGCTTGCCCGTGCGGTGCCGCTTGCGCAGCGAGTCCTGTCCCTTCTTCCGGTACCGCTTCCGCGGTGAGCGCCGCTTCCCCGTCCGCTACCGCTACCCGGACGGTGGCCGCCCCACCTTCCCGCACCGCTTCCGCAGCGGGATCCGCTTCTCCACCCGGAGCCCCTTCTCCGCGTCCCTGTCCCGGAGCCCCTTCTCCATCCCGTGCCGTTGTCCTGTCCGGTGCCGTGCCCCCGTCCGGTGCCGGTTCCCGCTCCGCCGTCCGCGCCTGCGCGGGTCCCGGTCGCTCCGCGCGGAGGCAGCGGCGAATCGCCTCCGGGTCAAGGCCCTCGTTGCACGCTTGATGCAACAGGCGGGCGAAGAGGTAGTCGGGGTCGGCGGCCAGGGCCATCGCCAGGGCCTCCCGGGCCTCCAGTTCGTCGTCGATCGACCAGGCCACCCAGCCGGCCAGTGTGAGCGGTGCGGCGGCATGCTCGCCGTACGGGCCCACGCAGCGACGGGCCAGGGCGCGCCACAGCCGCAGAGCGGGACCGGCTTCCTCGCCCTCCATCCAGGCGGCCGCACGGTCCCGGGTCGTACGGTCCTGCAGGCCGAGGATCAGCGTGGCCGCCTCCTCATGTGCGAGCAGTTCGTCGTCGCGCAGGTCCGCGCGGAGGGCGCCGGTCAGGGGCGGGGCGGCGGCGAACCGGCGCATGACCCGCTCGGCGAGGTCGAGGGTCTCCGCGGCGACGCCAGCTCGGCTCGCGTCGTCCAGGATCCGGGGCACCAGGTTCATGCCGGCCGTGTCCAGGGCGACCTCCTGCTCCAGGGCGGCACCGGTCTCCCACGGCAGCAGCCTCGTCCGCAGCTCACGCAGTGTCCCGCGCACCTGGATCCCGGCGTAGGTCGCGGCGGCGGCCAGCACGGACGTGCCGGGCAGGCCCATCGGCGACCCGTCGGCGGGGCAGCAGCCGTCGGTCGGGCAGCAGTAGGACCAGTAACGCCCGTCGGAGATGCAGAGTGCCTCGATCACCGGCACGTCGAGCTGGCCGCACTGGGTGCGCAGCAGCTGGGCGAGCGGCCGCAGCCGGCGCATGACGTCCCGGCCGGTCTCGCCGGCCTCCGGTTCCTGGCAGACGTAGGCGACCATCCGCTCGGGCCGGGTGCCCCTGCGTTCACCGCCCGCGACCAGGCCCTGTGCCAGCTGCCGGGCCGCGGCCTCCCAGTCGTCCGCATTGGCCGGGATACCGAGCCTGGCCCGCCCGCCGAACCGTCCTCGGCCGTCCCGGTCGTGGAGTCCGACCAGGACGATGCTGTCCTCCGGCCGGTATCCCAGCAGGTAGGGCAGGGCGTCGGCCAGTTCCGCGGGGGTTCGCAGGGTGACCTGGGCGTCGGGCCCGATCTGCCCTCCCGGTGACTTGATGCCCTCGATGTCCCTGTTTTCGAAGGGTCCGGTGGTTTCGCTGTGATTCGTCATGCGCCGACGATCTCGCGGATCGCAAAATTCCGCTTGGACCTGTGGATAAGTCGAATCAGGGACACGACAAGGGCACTCCGCGTGTCCACAGCCCCGCACGATTGTCAGCGCCGTCCTGTTGTATGGGAGGCATGGAGCACACGAACAACGCGGATCTGCGGACCCAGGCCGACGCCGTCCTGGCCCGTCTCGTCGGTGACGCCTCGGGCACCGCCCGGCTGCGCGAGGACCAGTGGCGGGCGATCGAGGCCCTGGTCGCCGACCGGCGCCGGGCCCTGGTCGTGCAGCGCACGGGCTGGGGCAAGTCCGCCGTGTACTTCGTCGCCACCTCGCTGCTGCGGGCAGCGGGCAGCGGTCCGACCGTCATCGTCTCCCCACTCCTCGCGCTCATGCGAAACCAGGTGGACGCCGCGGCCCGCGCCGGCATCAGCGCCCGGACGATCAACTCCTCGAACACGGAGGACTGGGACACCATCCAGGCCGAGATCGCGGCGGGTGAGGTCGACGTCCTGCTCGTCAGTCCCGAACGTCTCAACAACCCCGACTTCCGCGACCAGGTGCTGCCCAAGCTGGCCGCGGCCACCGGTCTGCTGGTCGTCGACGAGGCCCACTGCATCTCCGACTGGGGGCACGACTTCCGGCCCGACTACCGGCGGCTGCGCACCATGCTCGCGGACCTGCCGCCGGGCGTACCCGTGCTGGCCACCACCGCCACGGCCAACGCACGCGTCACCGCGGACGTCGCGGAGCAGCTCGGCACCGGTGGCGCGTCGGACGCCCTGGTGCTGCGCGGCCCACTGGACCGGGAGAGCCTGAGTCTGAACGTGCTGCGGCTGCCGGACGCCGCGCACCGCATGGCCTGGCTCGCCGAGCACCTCGACGACCTGCCGGGCTCCGGGATCGTCTACACGCTCACCGTGGCCGCCGCCGAGGAGGTCACCGCCTTCCTGCGGCAGCGCGGGCACACCGTGGCGTCGTACACGGGCAAGACCGAGAACGCCGACCGGCAGCAGGCCGAGGACGACCTGCTGGGCAACCGGGTCAAGGCGCTCATCGCCACCTCCGCGCTCGGCATGGGCTTCGACAAGCCGGATCTGGGATTCGTCGTCCACCTCGGGTCGCCCTCGTCCCCCATCGCCTACTACCAGCAGGTCGGCCGGGCCGGCCGCGGCGTCGACCACGCCGAGGTGCTCCTGCTCCCGGGCAAGGAGGACGAGGCGATCTGGGAGTACTTCGCCTCGCTCGCCTTCCCCTCCGAGGAACTGGTGCGCCGCACGCTGGACGTCCTGGCCCGGGCGGAGGGCCCCCTCTCCCTGCCCGCGCTGGAACCGCTGGTGGAGCTTCGCCGTTCACGGCTGGAGACCATGCTGAAGGTCCTCGACGTGGACGGGGCGGTCAAGCGCGTCAAGGGGGGCTGGATCGCCACGGGGCAGCCCTGGGAGTACGACACCGAGCGGTACGCCTGGGTGGCCCGACAGCGGAAGGCCGAGCAGCAGGCGATGCGTGAGTACGCGGCCACCACCGAGTGCCGGATGGAGTTCCTGCAGCGCCAGCTGGACGACGAGGGCGCCAAGCCCTGCGGCCGCTGCGACACCTGTGCGGGGCCGCGCTTCACCGCCGACACCACCACCGCGGCCGTGGACGCGGCGCGGACCGACCTGGGCCGCGCGGGCGTGGAGGTGGAGCCGCGTCGCATGTGGCCGACCGGACTCCCGGCGATCGGCATCGACCTCAAGGGGCGCATCGCGGCCGGTGAACAGGCCTCCGCCGGACGGGCGCTGGGGCGTTTGTCGGACATCGGGTGGGGCAACCGGCTGCGGCCCCTGCTCGCTCCCCAGGCACCGGACGGGCCCGTGCCGGACGACGTGGCGCGGGCGGTGGTGGGCGTACTGGCCGACTGGGCGAAGGGACCCGGTGGGTGGGCTTCCGGTGGTGAGGGCGGGCAGTCCCGTCCGGTCGGCGTGGTCACCGTGGCGTCGCGAACGCGGCCGCAGCTGATCCACTCGCTCGGCGCGCGGATCGCCGAGGTGGGCCGGCTGCCCCTGCTGGGCTCCGTGGAGTACGCGGGGGACGCGCCACGCGTGTCCCGCAGCAACAGTGCCCAGCGCCTCAAGGCCCTCGACGGCGCCCTGACCGTACCGGCCGCGCTGACCGCCACGCTCGGCGAGGCCGCGGGTCCGGTGCTGCTCGTGGACGACTACACCGAGACCGGCTGGACGCTCGCGGTCGCCGCGCGCATGCTCCGCAGGGCCGGCGCGGGCGCGGTGCTGCCGCTGGTGCTCGCCGTCCAGGGCTGAGCGCCGCCGCCGATGGCCGCCGGACACTGAACACCGCTGCCGGCCGCCCCGTCGCCGCCAAGGGCGGTACGGAGGACGTCCGCGAGCCTTCCAGGGGTCAGGAGGCCGGCCTGTGGGTAGGGATATAAGCCACGCACCCACAGATAACAGCCGGTGGCCCCAATTGCTCGTTGCCGCATCCAAGTTCGGCAGGAAGAATTGAGGTCCGCTCCCCGCACGCCTCGTCCGTGATCCGGTTGGGCTTCTGCTGCGGTGCGCGCCCCCCGAATCCGACCCCGCCCGCAGTGTGGGCGCGTAGCCGAAGGGAGGAACGTGACCTTCGGATTCGCTCCGTCGTCGGCGGCATCGCTGTCGACCTCCGTGTCCACCGCGTCCGCCAGCCGTCTGCTCGAGCCCGCAGAGTGGGCCGCCGCCGGAATTCCGCTGCTGCGCAACCCGCGTGAGGTCGTCAGCGGGCTGCACGCCCGGCATCGGCCGCGGCCGGCGACCGCTGTCGTCGCCGTCCTCGATCCGGACGACCGGCTGCGGGCCAGCGCTTCGTTCACCCGCCGGCCGGCACCGGCCGACGGGTGGATGTTCCGCAACGCGCTGCTGGCACAGCTGCGCCGGGTCATCCCGCACGATCTGCGCCGCCGCACGCCCGTGCGCACCGCCGTGCTGCTCTACTGCCGTGAGGGCGAGGCGCGTTGGACGGAGGAGGACGGCGCCTGGATGTGGGGGCTCCGCGATGCCTGCACCCTGCACGGGTTGCGCTGCGGTGCGTACATCACGCTGACCCGTGACGGCTGGCAGGTGCTCGGCGAAGGCCGCGGTGGGCGCCGCCCCAGCGCCGACTCGGCGCCGGAGCCTTTCGCCACCTCGGAGGTTCCACCCCTGATACCCCGCACCGGCGGCCCGGTGTCGGACGTCCTGCGCCGCGCGGCGGCCCGCTGAACACCGGCCGGCCGGGGTGACGCGGGTACCGCGTACGGGAAGCCTCGCCGCGCGAGCCGTCCGCGCCGGACGCGCCACGCGGTGACGCGGGCAGGGGTGGCGGAGGGTCGAACGCCACGGAAGGCCGGTACAGCCCAGCACCGCCGGAACGGGGGCCTCCCCCGCCCGGGTTCACCGCTCGCCGTCCTGAACGTGCCGCTGGTGGACGCCTCGTACCCGTGTGCGTGACGACGTACCGCGCCTGGGGACGCGTCACGCCGGGGCAGGGTTTCCGGGGCGCATGCGCACGCCCGCTGCTCGGCACCGACCGCCCGGCGGCGGGCGCCTGTCGGGCGACCGGATCGATCCGCAGGGAGCGGTGCGGTGAACGGCCCGGGGCCCCTGTCTCCGCGCGTACGTCGCGTCACGGCGGGATCTCGCGAGCCCGTGCGCCGCGAACTTCCCTGTGCCCCGGGCTCCCTCCGTCCGGCGAGCGGCCGCCCCGCCGTCGGGAACGGCCACCGTCGGTCGTCAGGGCACGCCGAAGGGCGCGCTGTGCACCCGACTCGCGCCCACGGTTGTCTCGGTCACCTCCGCCGCCCGCGAGGGCGCCGGAGGTGGCTCAGACGCCCGCGCCCAGCACCGAGTTGATCTGCTGCGGGTCACCGCAGACGATCAGCAGGGCGCCGGCCCGCGAGAGGGCCAGCGGGAGCGCGGTCCCCGCGACGGAGGCCGCGCCGCCGTTGACGGCGACGACGACCACGGGGCGGGACGCGGCACGGGCGGCCACGGAGGCGTCCGCGTAGAACACGTCGTCACCCGCGTCGTGCTGCGCCCAGTAGGAGGCGTCACCGAACGACAACTCGTGCTCGGCCCACGGGTGCTGAGGTCCGGTGGTGATCACCAGCACGTCACCGGGAGCGCGACCGGCGTCCAGGAGCAGGTCGACTGCTTCCTCGGCGGCGTCGAGCGCACCCTCGGCCGAGGCCGGGATCAGCTGGATCTGGGGAGCCGTCGCCGGAGCGGCGGCAGTGGCCTGACCCGATGGGCCGGGCTTGGCCGGGGCCACGTCACGGGGCGTGCGCTGCACCGGCGCCGTCGGCCGCGGGGGGCCGGGGCGACCGGGACGCGACGGAGCCGCGGGACGGGGGCCGGGTACGGGGCGGGGGGTCGGCGCGGTGCGGCCACTGGCCGGAGTGACGCGGGGACCCTGGGCACTCTCGTGAATCTGAGGCTCCTCGGGAATGAGAGGCATGAGCGATATTTATCAAACGTTGGTGCGACTCGCGTGACCGGGTGGCACGTCAGTGCGAGCGGAACCGTCAGAAGTCGAAGCCGAGCTGACCCTCGATCTCCGGAACGCTTCCGTCCGCCCAGCCGCGGGCCTTCTTGAGGTGCCGCCACCGGGGCAGCGCATCAAGATACGCCCACGACAAGCGGTGGTACGGGGTGGGCCCCCGCTCCGCCAGTGCGGCCTTGTGCACGGGCGACGGATACCCGGCGTTGTCCGCAAATCCGAAGTCTGCATGGTCGGCACCCAGTTCGGCCATCATTTTGTCGCGCTGAACCTTCGCGATCACCGACGCCGCCGCGACGGCCACGCACGACTGATCACCCTTGATCACCGTGCGCACCTTCCAGGGGGCGCCGAGATAGTCGTGTTTCCCGTCGAGGATGACGGCCTCGGGTCGAACGGGCAGCGACTCCAGGGCACGGGATGCGGCGAGCCGCAGCGCGGCCGTCATCCCCAGGTCGTCGATCTCCTCGGGGGAAGCATGCCCCAGGGCGAAGGCCGTCACCCACGTGTGCAGGATCTCGGCCAGTTCAGTACGCCGCTTCAGGGTCAGCAGCTTGGAGTCCGTCAGGCCCTGGGGCGGTCGGCGCAGACCGGTGATCGCGGCGCAGACGGTGACGGGGCCGGCCCAGGCGCCGCGCCCCACCTCGTCGACACCGGCTATGACCCTGGCCCCGGTCGTGGCGCGCAAGGAGCGCTCGACGGTGTGAGTAGGTGGTTCGTACGGCATGGCGCCCTTAGCGTACGCCGCCGGGAAGGCCGGGCGACACCCCGGTTCCCCGGCCGGCGGCACGATCCTGTGCGCGCCTCGTCAGGCACCGCCGGGACGCAGCAGCGGAAGCATGAACTGGTCGATCATCTCGTCGAGATCCCTGTCGTTCCATTCGCTGGTGCACATCTTCGATCGGTACATCATCATCGCCGGGATGGCGTCGAGGACGTAGCCGTTGACCGCTTCGGGACGTGCCTCACCTCGCTCGATGGCTCGCGTGATGACCTCGCGCAGCAGCCTTATGGTCGGCTCGACAACTCCGTCGAAGATCACGTTGTGGAAGCGCTCGGCCTGCGTGGGATCGCATTCGTGAATCACCGCGCGCAGGGCGACGCCAGGGCGCGAGAACATGGCCTGCCGCGCCTGGCGGCACAGCATCAGCAGTTCCTCGCGGACGCTTCCGAGGTCGGGCGCCTGGGCCATCGTCGGCAGGCCGGCCTGCAGCGCGTCGGCCACGAGGTCCTCCTTGGACGGCCAGCGGCGGTAGACGGCGGCCTTGCCGGTCTGGGCGCCGGCGGCCACGCCCTCCATCGTGAGGCCCTTCCAGCCGACCGTGCTGAGCTGCTCCAGCGCCGCGTCCAGGATCGCGCGTTCGAGCACCGCACCACGTCGGCGGGGGGTGGCCGCCGGAGCGGGGGCGGCCGTGCGGTGTGAGGTCATCATTCGCAAAGTCTCCAGCGAGCAGGGGAGGTGGGGATTCCTCATAGCGGTCGCAGCGCGCGCCGACCAAGGGGGACGCGACACGCGTTGCGGGTTTCAGTGAACGCTTGCGTTCACTGTCGGGGACTCACTACCGTTGGCGCGACAGTGAACGCGAGCGTTCACTAACGTCTTCGTGGGGGAACATAGTGACAACCTCTCAACTGCTTCCGGACAACAAACCGGGTTCGGCCCGCAGGCAGGGCCACCCCGGGATCGCGCTCACCGTCATCGCCGCCTGTCAGCTCATGGTGGTACTCGACGCGACGATTGTGAACATCGCGCTCCCGCACATTCAAGAAGCGCTCGCGTTCAGCACAACGGACCTCACCTGGGTGGTCAGCGCGTACACGCTCACCTTCGGCGGGCTGCTGCTCCTCGGTGCGCGAGCCGGTGACATCCTCGGCCGACGCCGCGTGTTCATGACCGGCATCCTGCTGTTCACCTTCGCCTCGCTGCTCGGCGGCTTCGCCCAGGAACCCTGGCAACTGCTCGCCGCGCGGGCCCTGCAGGGCATGGGCGGGGCGATCGCGTCGCCGACCTCGCTGGCCCTGATCACCACCACCTTCCCCGAAGGTCCCGAGCGCAACAGGGCCTTCGGTGTCTTCGCCGCGGTGTCCGCCGGCGGCGGCGCGATCGGGCTGCTGGCCGGCGGCATGCTCACCGACTGGCTGGACTGGCGGTGGGTGTTCTTCGTGAACGTGCCCATCGGCGTGCTGATCGCGGTGCTCGCGCCGCTCTACATCAACGAGTCCGAGCGTCACCCGGGCAGGTTCGACATCGCCGGCGCGCTGACCTCGACGGTCGGCATGGCTTCCCTGGTGTACGGCTTCATCCGCGCTGCCGAGGAAGGCTGGCGCGACAGTCTGACGGTCGGCTCGTTCGCCGCGGCGGTGGTGCTGCTGGTGAGCTTCGTCTTCATCGAGACACGGGCGAAAGAACCGATCACCCCGCTGAAGATGTTCGCCGACCGCAACCGGTCCGGCACCTACGTGATCATGCTCTGCCTGGCCGCGGCGATGTTCGGGATGTTCTTCTACATCGTGCTGTTCGTCCAGAACGTGCTCGGCTACAGCGCGATCGAGGCGGGCCTCGCCTTCCTCCCGGTGACGGTCGCCATCGCCGTGGGCGCGGGTCTGTCGCAGCGCTTCCTGCCGGTGCTCGGCCCCAAGCCGTTCATGACGGCCGGGTCGGCGCTCGTGGTGGTCGGACTCGTCTGGCAGACCTTCATCACCCCGGACAGCTCCTATGTCGGCGGAGTGCTCGGCCCGATGGTGGTGTTCGGTTTCGGCATGGGGCTGAACTTCGTGACGGTGACCGTCACGGCGGTCTCCGGTGTCGCCCCGCACGAGGCCGGTGCGGCCTCCGGGCTGCTCAACGCGACCCAGCAGGTGGGTGGTTCGCTGGGCCTGTCCATCCTGACGACCGTCTTCGGCTCGGCCGCGAAGGACGAGGCGAAGAAGCAGCTTCCGCGGTTCCTCGCGAACGGCACGCCGGAGCAGAAGGCGGAGTTCGCCAAGACCCGGCAGTTGCCCGCTCCCTGGGGACACGAAGTTCTGGCACACGGCATCTCCACTGCGTTCATCCCGGCTGCCGCCATGGCAGTGTGCGCCCTGCTCACCGCCTGGTGGGTGATCAAGGTCCGCAAGAGCGACCTCGAAGCCCTCGCCGGTACGGCCGCCCCGGGGCTCGGCTGACTCGTCCCGCGCCGGGCGGGAGCGGACGGCCGGACCGTTTCCTGGGAACAGGTGGCAGGAGCGCGGGTCCGGTCGCCACAGGTCCCGTCGGGGGCCGTGCGGCCTCCGGCAAGGCCGCCAGGCCCGCGCCGTGTCCCACCCGAAGACGCTCGGGCGGGACACGGCGCGGATACCCGGACAACGGCCACTCCTCACGCAGAGTTCCCGACGGGCGCAGAAAAACTACGGACAGTTTCCGTACGTCGAGGTTGCCGATGGAGGACCGGAGGACCGGCAGGAACGTCGTCAGGCGCCGCCCGGGAGCCAGTCGGGCAGCGTCTCGGTCCGCCGCAGCCACTCGGCGGGCGGGGTGCCGCCCTTGGCCGAGGCGAGTACGCCACCGACGATGGCACACGTGGTGTCCACGTCCCCGCCCACCTGGGCGGTCGTCCAGAAGGCGGTCTCGTAGTCGCCGAGAGCGCGCGCGGCCGACCAGAGCGCGAAGGGAACCGTGTCGTGGGCGGACGTACGGCGTCCGCAGCCCAGCACGGCGGCGACGGTGCCCGCGTCCGCGTAGTCGAGCATGTCCCGGGCGCGCCGCAGGCCGGCGCCGACCGCGCTCTTCGGCACCAGGGCCACCACGCCGTCCAGCAGCGCCTCCGGACCGGGCGGGCCGTCCGGTGAGGCGGCCAGGGCGGCTGCCGCGGCGACGGCCATGGCGCCGACCACGGCCTCACGGTGCTGATGAGTGGGGTAGGCCGAGATCTCAGCCTGGTGGGTGGCCTGCTCCGGGTCGTCCGCGTACCAGGCGCCCAGCGGCGCGATCCGCATGGCCGCCCCGTTGCCCCAGGACCCCTGCCCCTTGAACAGCGCGGAAGCCAGCTCCCGCCAGTCCTCGCCCTCCCGCACCAGCCGCAGCAGCCGGTTGACCGCGGGGCCGTAACCGCGGTCGAAGTCGTGGTGCTCGGCGAAGGAACGGGCCAGCGCGTCCTGGTCGATGCGGTGGTGGGCGGCCAGCACGGCGACGACCGAGCAGGCCATCTCCGTGTCGTCCGTCCACTGCCAGGGACCGGCCGGAATCTCGCGCCGCTTCAGCAGCGGGTAGTTCACCGGGACGAAGAACTGTGAGCCCAGCGCGTCCCCCACGGACAGGCCGCGCAGGCTGGCCAGCGCGCGGTCGAAGCGCTCGGCGGGAGAGGAGTCAGCGGTCATCGCCCTGTCACTTTATCCGTTCATCCAGTACCGCTCCGGGTCCCGCCAGCGTGCGAAGGGCCGGTCGAGTGTGTATCTGCCGTTGTCCCCGAGAACGAGCATCCGCATCTCCGCGTTCCCGGGATTCGACAGGGACTCGAATTCCGCGACCGTCCAGTGGAACCAGCGCATGCAGAACAGCCTCATCGCCAGCCCGTGCGTGACGAGGAGCACGTTGGGCGGATGGTCCGGGGCCTCGAAACTGCGGAACAGGCTCTCCAGGAAGCCGCCGACCCGGTCGTAGACGTCGGCGCCGGACTCCCCCTGGGGAAACCGGAAGAAGAAGTGCCCGTAGGCGTCCCGGTAGGCCTTCTGCAGGCGTACGTCGTCGCGGTCCTGCCAGTTGCCCCAGTCCTGCTCGCGCAGCCGGGGCTCCTCGCGTATCCGTATGAGGTCGGGATCGAGGTGGAAGGCGCGCAGCGTCTCGTGCGTGCGCCGGTACGGGGAGACGTACACGCTCACGCGCTCCCGCCCGAAGACCTCGCGGAGCGTCTTGCCGGTCTCCTCGGCCTGCCGCCGGCCGCGCTCGGTCAGTGCCAGCGCGTGGTCCGGCTGCCGCTCGTACACGGAGTCGTCGATGTTGCCCGTGGACTCGCCGTGCCGGACAAGGACGATGCGCCGTGGTCGTGCCATGTCAGAACCCTAGATCGAGCGACGGGCGGCCGAGCACCCGTACGGCCTCCATACGGCGTAGGTCACACGAATCACACGAATTCCGCACCCGGGTGGACCGAAGACGCCGATCTCCGCGTTGGACATTCAAACTATCCAGGAGGGTTCCAGCTCCACGATGTCCCCCGAGAGCGCCGCGATGTCGGCCTCGGTCTGCGCCCGCAGCGCCAGGCGCTCCACCCGCTCGGTGCGGTACTTCCCGTGCTCCGCGGCCGACCGCCACATCGACAGCACCAGGAACTCGTGTTCGGCCGCCTCGCCGAACATGCCGCGGATCATGCCGGGCGAGCCCGCCATCGCGGGGTTCCAGACCTTCTCCTGCATCAGGGTGAAGTGCTCGACGCGCTCCTCGTGGACCCGGCAGAGGGCCACCCGGACGAGGTCACTGTCCGTGAAGCGCGGCTCGAATCCGGTCTTCACGTCGAACCGGTACTCGAACAGCTTGGCCTGGGCGTCCTTGAAGGTGCCCGACTGGGCGGCCGCCAGGCGGTCGTGCGAGCGGGCCATGAAGGAGTCGTAGAAGGCGCGGCTCTCCCAGAAGGCGAAGATGTGCGCGACACCCGGGCGCTGCCGGCTCCAGCCTCCGCCCTGCCCCCGGAAACCCGGCTCCCCCAGAAGCCCCGCCCATTTCCGCTGCCCGCGTTCGAAACCGCGGCGGTCCACCACGGTGCAGCGAATCCACTTGACCAGCACCGCGCCATCGTAAGGCCATGGGGCGTGGCGGCGGTCACGCTCCGGTGAAGATCGCCCGCGCACGCGCGCGCATGGCACGATGGACAAGCAGCCCTTGCTCGCCGGAAGTTGGGGCTCATGCACCGCTAGGGGGAGGGGACGCCTGGTGAACGGCTTCAGCAAGGGGATCCGCAAGGCCGAGGTCTCGGTGAAGTGGGACCCCAGTCCGGCTGGGCAGCCGCCCACCGACCTGGACGTGATCGCCGCGACGTACGAGACGGGCGATCCCTACGGAACGCCCGCCTACCTGGTGCACTTCGACAGCCGTTCACCGGACGGCACGATCTTCCTCAACCGGGACAGCACGGACGGCAAGGGCTTCGGCTGGGACGAAGTCATGATCCTGGAGCTCGAGCGGCTCGCCGACCGCTACGCACGCGTGGTGGTCGGTGTCGTCATCCAGCAGCAGCCCGCGGAGCGCACGTTCGTGAACGTCCTGAACCCGGCCGTCCGGGTGCGGGAGGGCTACACCGTGCTGGCGGAGGACGACTTCGGCTCCGTCCTGGGGGCCACGGCGGCCACGGTCGCGGAGTTCGCGCGCGACGACGCCGGCGGCTGGAACTTCCATCCCGGCATCCACGGCTTCGAGGACGACCCCGCGGCCTTCACCCGGGTCATGGGCCGCTCCCGCCGGGCCTGACGGCCGGCCGCTGACGGGCCCGGTGACCGCCCGCCCGGCGCGACGTCCCGTCCGCACGCCGTCGGCGCATCCTCAGCCGGCGGTCCAGCCCGGGACCGTCGGCATCACCTGTTCGGCGACGCGCAGGAGCGCCGTGTCGTCGGGCAGTACGTCGTCCTGGCGCCAGATGGAGATCTCGAAGCAGGCCCCGCGGTCCTTGGGGTCCGCGGCGACCAGGACCGTACGGGCGACGCCGCCGGGGCCGGTGCCGACCTTGCCGTCGTGGAGGGTGAAGCCGATGGTCCGGTCCGAGTAGAGGACCGCCGGGTGCCCGGCGACCGTCTTCGGCTGCGCCTCCCGCACGAAGTGGGTCATCTCGGCCACCGACAGGTCCTCGGAGGCGGCGAGCTTCACGGAGTACGTCGCCAGCGTGACCTGGGCCTCCGGGCTCGAGATCTTGGTGCCGCCGGCGAGCGTGATCGCGCTCTCGTTGCCGTCGGCGGTCTGCGCGATCTCCTGCGGCGTGCCCAGCAGCGCCGGCAGATCACTGCGGTTGAGCACGGTGCACAGCCGCGCCCCGGAGACGCGCTTCGCGGGCGCAGCGGTGTGATCGCTGGAGCACACCGCCGGCTCGTCGGTCCGGTTGGCCTGATCCGCGAAGTGCGACTGCGCCCACAGGACGCCGGCCACCCCGGCGAACACGAGCACCGCCGCGGCCGCCTGCGCGCCCGCGTTGATGCTCTTCTCGGTCTCGACGGTTCCCTCGGTCATGTCCCCCACCCCCGGTGTGCGCGCCGGTGCGCGCGCTGCGGGAGCCTAACCGGTGATCGTTTCGACGGAAAAGCTGTTGAAGGACAGGAGAGACGGGGAAACGCCGGGGGCGGCGGGTCCGGATGTCCGGCCCCGCCGCCCCCCGCGGCTGTCTCTCATGCCCAGCGGGCGTACGTGATCAGCTGCAGCCGCTGGTCGAGCCGCAGCCCTCGCAGATGTAGCAGGAACCGGCCCGCTGCATCTTCGTACCGCAGGAGAAGCACAGCGGGGCGTCGGCCTGGATGCCCAGCTGCATCTCCACCAGCTCGGCACTGGTGTGCGCCTGCTTCGGGGCGGGCTCGGCCGCCTCGATCGCGGCCTTCGGGGTGGCGACGGCCTTCAGGTCGGTCTGGCGCGGCGCCGACTGGGCCAGTCCCTCGACGTCGACCTCGTCGTCGGTGGGCTCGTAGGAGCCCGTCTCCAGGTGGCGCTGGCGCTCATCGGCGGAGTGGATGCCGAGCGCCGAACGCGTCTCGAAGGGCAGGAAGTCCAGCGCCAGGCGGCGGAAGATGTAGTCGACGATCGACTGCGCCATCCGCACGTCCGGGTCGTCGGTCATACCGGCCGGCTCGAAGCGCATGTTCGTGAACTTGGAGACGTACGTCTCCAGCGGCACGCCGTACTGCAGGCCCACCGAGACCGCGATGGAGAAGGCGTCCATCATGCCCGCGAGGGTCGAGCCCTGCTTGGACATCTTGAGGAAGACCTCGCCGAGACCGTCGTCCGGGTAGGAGTTGGCGGTCATGTAGCCCTCGGCGCCACCGACCGTGAAGGACGTGGTGATACCGGGACGGCCCTTGGGCAGGCGCTTGCGGACCGGACGGTACTCGACGACCTTCTCGACCTTGGCCGGGACTTCCTTGGCCTTCGCCTCGGGCTTCTTGCCGTCGTCCTTCGTCTTGGCGGACAGCGGCTGGCCGACCTTGCAGTTGTCGCGGTAGATCGCGAGCGCCTTGATGCCCATCTTCCAGGCCTCGAAGTAGATCTCCTCGACCTCCTCGACGGTCGCCGACTCCGGCATGTTGACCGTCTTGGACAGGGCGCCGGAGATCCACGGCTGGATCGCGGCCATCATGCGGACGTGGCCCATCGGGGAGATGGCGCGCTCGCCCATGGCGCAGTCGAACACCTCGTAGTGCTCGGGCTTGAGGCTCGGGGCGTCGATCACATTGCCGTGCTCGGCGATGTGGGCGACGATCGCCTCGATCTGCTCCTCCTGGTAACCCAGGCGGCGCAGGGCCTGCGGGACGGTGCCGTTGACGATCTGCATCGAGCCGCCGCCGACCAGCTTCTTGAACTTGACCAGGGCGAGGTCGGGCTCGAGGCCGGTGGTGTCGCAGGACATCGCCAGGCCGATGGTGCCGGTGGGAGCGATGACGGACGCCTGGGCGTTACGGAAACCGTTCTCCTCGCCGAGGCGCACGACGTCCTGCCAGGACTCCGTGGCGGCGGCCCAGATCGGCGTGTCCAGGTCGTCCACCCGGACGGCCGTGGTGTTGGCGTCGGCGTGCTGCTTCATGACGCGCTTGTGGGCGTCGGCGTTGCGGGCGTAGCCGTCGTACGGACCGACGACCGCGGCCAGCTCGGCGGAGCGCCGGTACGCGGTGCCGGTCATCAGGGAGGTCACGGCACCGGCGAGGGCGCGGCCGCCGTCGGAGTCGTAGGCGTGGCCGGTCGCCATCAGCAGGGCGCCGAGGTTGGCGTAGCCGATGCCGAGCTGACGGAAGGCGCGGGTGTTCTCGCCGATCTTCTGGGTCGGGAAGTCAGCGAAGCAGATGGAGATGTCCATCGCGGTGATGACCAGCTCGACGACCTTGGCGAAGCGCTCGACCTCGAAGGACTGGGTGCCCTTGCCGTCGTCCTTGAGGAACTTCATCAGGTTCAGCGAGGCGAGGTTGCAGGACGTGTTGTCCAGGTGCATGTACTCGCTGCACGGGTTCGAGCCGTTGATGCGGCCGGACTCCGGGCACGTGTGCCAGTGGTTGATCGTGTCGTCGTACTGGATGCCCGGGTCGGCGCAGGCCCAGGCGGCCTCGGCCATCTTGCGGAACAGGGACTTGGCGTCGACCTGCTCGATGACCTCGCCGGTCATCCGCGCGCGCAGACCGAACTTCCCGCCCTGCTCGACCGCCTTCATGAACTCGTCGTTCACGCGGACCGAGTTGTTGGCGTTCTGGTACTGGACGGAGGTGATGTCATCGCCGCCCAGGTCCATGTCGAAGCCCGCGTCGCGCAGGGCGCGGATCTTCTCCTCCTCCTTCACCTTGGTCTCGATGAAGTCCTCGATGTCGGGGTGGTCGACGTCGAGGATGACCATCTTGGCCGCGCGGCGGGTGGCACCGCCGGACTTGATGGTGCCCGCGGAGGCGTCGGCACCCCGCATGAAGGAGACGGGGCCGGAGGCGTTGCCGCCGGAGGACAGCAGTTCCTTGGAGGACCGGATGCGGGAGAGGTTCAGGCCGGCGCCGGAGCCGCCCTTGAAGATCATGCCCTCTTCCTTGTACCAGTCGAGGATCGACTCCATGGAGTCGTCGACGGACAGGATGAAGCAGGCGGACACCTGCTGCGGCTGCGGGGTTCCGACGTTGAACCAGACGGGGCTGTTGAAGCTGAAGATCTGGTGCAGGAGGGCGTACGCCAGCTCGTGCTCGAAGATCTCGGCGTCGGCGGGCGAAGCGAAGTACCGGTAGTCCTCGCCGGCCTTGCGGTACGTCTTCACGATGCGGTCGATCAGCTGCCTGAGGCTGGTCTCGCGCTGCGGAGTGCCGACGGCACCCCGGAAGTACTTGCTGGTGACGATGTTGACCGCGTTCACCGACCAGAAGCCGGGGAACTCGACGCCACGCTGCTCGAAGTTGACCGAGCCGTCGCGCCAGTTGGTCATGACGACGTCACGGCGCTCCCAGCTCACCTCGTCGTACGGGTGCACGCCGGGGGTGGTGTGGATGCGCTCGATGCGCAGTCCCTTGGTCGCCTTGGCACCCTTCGCCCGGGAACCCCGTGCCGGACCGCTCGCCGTCTCTGTCATGCCGCCTCCCTGTACCGGGCAAAAACGCCCTGAAGTGCCCCGATTGTTCCCGTGGCACGGTGTTCTGTATGTGTTGCGGGCGTCTTCACGCTGCCGCCCGCAACAGGTCTCGGTCGCCGCCTACTCGCCGGAACCGGGGACTCCGCCCGGTTTCGGCCTGCCGTCAGTCGGCGGCCTGGGCGGGCACGGGAACCGGAGTGGTCCCACCATGCCCGCGGTCGTCCTGCCGGCTTCCCGCTGCCGCGGTCCCGCGGTCGCCGTCGTCCGCGGCGGGGCAGCGCGTCGCCTCCCTCAGCTCCGCGATGGCGGTCTCGAAGTCCTCCAGCGAGTCGAAGGCCCGGTAGACCGAGGCGAACCGCAGATAGGCGACGAGGTCCAGCTCCTGCAGCGGGCCCAGTATGGCCAGGCCCACGTCATGGGTGGTCAGCTCGGCGCTTCCGGTGGCCCGCACCGCCTCCTCGACCCGCTGGCCGAGCTGGGCGAGCGCGTCCTCGGTGACCGGCCGCCCCTGGCACGCCTTGCGCACACCGTTGATGACCTTGGTGCGGCTGAAGGGCTCGGTGACCCCGGACCGCTTCACCACCATCAGCGAGCACGTCTCCACGGTCGTGAAACGACGGGAGCAGTCGGGACACTGGCGGCGCCTGCGGATCGCCGTGCCGTCGTCGGTCGTACGACTGTCGACGACGCGGCTGTCGGGGTGCCTGCAGAAGGGGCAGTGCATGATCTCCAACCCTCCTCACAGCAGACTCAAGAGCCCCGGGAACCTCAGGGGCCCCTCGAAGCAGCCCCCAGCATAGGCGATGACGGAGCCGCCGCCGACCCGGGTCACCACAACTTGTGGGCCGCTGTGACGATCCAACCACTACATGTGGGACTTGGGAGATACATCTGCGCTACGCGCGTGTCACTGTGGGACAGACCCGCAGGCAGGGCCGTACGGCAGCGCGCGACACACCTGGGCGCGCACGGGCGTGTCGCCGAAGCGATTACGGGGATACCGTGAGCGCCGCACGCAGGGCGCGCGGGGCTCCGGTGCGGAAAGGGGCCCGCATCCAGGACGGCGGGGTTCCGGATGGCAGACTGAGCAACCCCGAAGGCCGCCACCGCGCTTTCCCGGCGGTGAACAGTACAGCAAAGTCCAGCAATGGGCTTTTTGTCCGCAGGTGCAGCGTCAGCTATACACCCAGACACATGATCACGACAGGTTAAGCACGTTTTTTCACTCGAACGTGTGTTTGGCGCAACCTTTCGAAAGCTACTACCGTTGTCCAGCAGGGAGACCATCGAGAGGGGCCGACGTGACCACCACCGCTGACAGTGCCACCATCACTGCCCAGGACCGCTCCCAGGGCCGAGTCGAGCCGGTACATGCGATGAACGAAGCCATGAATCCCGAGGGGCACAAGCGCTCCCTGCCGGGCCGACCTCCGGGCATCCGCGCGGACAGTTCAGGACTCACCGACCGGCAGCGCCGGGTGATCGAGGTCATCCGGGACTCGGTGCAGCGGCGCGGCTACCCGCCGTCGATGCGGGAGATCGGCCAGGCCGTCGGCCTTTCCAGCACCTCCTCGGTCGCCCACCAGCTGATGGCACTGGAGCGCAAGGGCTTCCTGCGGCGCGACCCGCACCGCCCGCGCGCCTACGAGGTACGCGGCTCGGACCAGGCCGTGACGGTGCAGCCCACGGACACCGCGGGCAAGCCCGCCGCGTCGTACGTCCCGCTGGTCGGCCGCATCGCCGCCGGTGGGCCGATCCTGGCCGAGGAGTCCGTGGAGGACGTCTTCCCGCTCCCCCGGCAGCTGGTCGGCGACGGCGAGCTGTTCGTCCTCAAGGTCGTCGGTGACTCCATGATCGAGGCCGCGATCTGCGACGGCGACTGGGTCACCGTCCGCCGCCAGCCGGTCGCCGAGAACGGCGACATCGTCGCCGCCATGCTCGACGGCGAAGCCACGGTCAAGCGCTTCAAGCGCGAGGACGGCCACGTCTGGCTCCTCCCGCACAACTCCGCCTACGAGCCGATCCCCGGTGACGACGCCACCATCCTGGGCAAGGTGGTCGCGGTGCTGCGGCGCGTGTGACGGCCGCGGCGGACGGGCCGGACGGTCTGTCTCCCTGACCGGGCCCCGGAACCACTGCGCCGGTTCCGGGGTCCCGTGCTGTCCGCGCCCGCGCAGCCCCGGGTGCGGCACGGCCGGCGCCGAGTCCGCGCTCAGGCCTCCTCGGTCTGCTTCGCCATCGCGTCGATCGCCGCGAGCGACTTGCGGACCTGGTTGCGGTCGGTGGTGTACCAGAAGTCGGGCAGTGACGTCTTGAGGTAACCGCCGTACCGAGCGGTGGCCAGCCGCTGGTCCAGTACGGCCACCACGCCCCGGTCACCCGAGGCGCGGACGAGACGGCCGGCGCCCTGCGCCATCAGCAGGGCCGCGTGCGTCGCGGCCACCGCCATGAAGCCGTTGCCGCCGGCGTCCTCCACCGCCTTCTGCCGGGCGCTCATGAGCGGGTCGTCGGGGCGCGGGAACGGGATCTTGTCCATGACGACCAGCTGGCAGCTGGGACCGGGCACGTCGACGCCCTGCCACAGGGACAGCGTGCCGAAGAGACAGGTCCTGGGATCGGCCGCGAAGTTCTTGATCAGCTCACCCAGGGTCTCCTCACCCTGGAGCAGGATGGGGTACTCCGGGATGCGGGAGCGCAGCTCCTCCGCGGCGAGCTGGGCGCCGCGCATCGAGGAGAACAGGCCCAGCGTGCGGCCGCCGGCGGCCTGGATCAGCTCGGTCAGCTCGTCGAGCATGTCGGCCCGGTCACCGTCCCGGGCGGGGCGTGACAGGTGCCGTGCGACGTAGAGGATGCCCTGCTTGCGGTAGTCGAAGGGCGAGCCGACGTCGATGCCCTTCCACTTCGGGAGGTCGTCGCCCTCCGCGCCTTCGGGAGCCAGTCCCAGGGAGGCGCCGACGCCGTTGAAGTCCCCGCCCAGTTTCAGCGTCGCGGACGTCAGGACGACCGAGCGGTCCGTGAAGAGCTTCTCCCTGAGGAGGCCCGACACGGACATGGGGGCCACGCGGAGCGAGGCGCCGAAGCGGTCGTGCCGTTCGTACCAGACGACGTCCCACTCGGAGCCGTTCACGATGCGCTCGGCCACGTCGTGCACGGTCTCCACGGAGGCCAGGGCCTGCTTGCGGACCGCGTCCTCGTCCTGGACCGACTTGTCGCGGGTGGCGCCGATCCCGGAGATGACCGTGCGGGCGGCGTCCCGCAGCGCCATCAGGGCGTACCCGAGATCTTCCGGGACCTCTTCCAGGCGGCCCGGCAGGGCCAGCTCCATCAGCCGCTCGAAGCCCTCGGCAGCGGTCTGGAGCTGGTCGGCGGCCTTCTCGTTCACCAGTTTCGCGGCGCGGCGCACCGCGCGGTTGACCTGGCCGGGCGTGAGTTCGCCGGTGGCGACCCCGGTGACGCGGGAGACGAGTTCGTGGGCCTCGTCCACGATCAGCACCTCGTGCTGCGGGAGCACCGGAGCGCCCTCGATGGCGTCGATGGCGAGCAGGGCGTGGTTGGTGACGACGACCTCGGCGAGCTTGGCGCGCTCACGGGCCATCTCCGCGAAGCACTCGGCTCCGTACGCGCACTTCGACGCGCCCAGGCACTCCCGGGAGGACACCGACACCTGGCCCCAGGCCCGGTCGGAGACTCCGGGAGTGAGGTCGTCCCGGTCACCGGTCTCGGTGTCGTCCGCCCAGTCGCGCAGCCGCAGCAGGTCCTGACCCAGTTTGCTGGTGGGCGCGGCGGCCTCGAACTGGTCGAAGAGGCCCTCTTCCTCGTCCTGCGGTACGCCCTCGTGGAGACGGTGCAGACACAGGTAGTTCGACCTGCCCTTGAGCATGGCGAAGTCCGGGCGGCGGCGCAGCAGCGGGTGCAGGGCGTCGACGGTGCGCGGCAGGTCGCGCTCCACGAGCTGGCGCTGCAGGGCCAGGGTGGCCGTCGCGACCACCACACGCTCTCCATGGGCCAGCGCGGGCACGAGGTAGCCCAGCGACTTTCCGGTGCCGGTGCCGGCCTGGACCAGCAGGTGGGAACCGTCGTCGATCGCCTGGGCGACCGACTCGGCCATGGTGACCTGGCCGGGGCGCTCCGTGCCGCCGACGGCTGCGACGGCGGCATGCAGGAGTTCGGGGAGTGAGGGCTTCGTCATAGCGCGACCACCCTACGGCCCGGCACTGACAAACGGGTGAGCAAGGCGGTGGCGGGAGGTGGGCTCACGGCCGGGGACTCCAGGGCGGTAAGGCGGGCCGAGCGGCTCACGCGCCGACGGCGGACGGTTCGGAGAAGGGGATGGGAGGACGAGTCGGTGCGAGGTCGGTGCGGGGTCGGTGCCGCGATCAGCGGGGAGACCGGCGGCGGGACAGCGGCGGAAAAAACTTCTGATGGGTCGGGAACCGGAGCGGATCGCCCTCCGTTCTCACTGTGAACGGCTGATCACTCAGAGCTACATATGAGGGCGTGAGGTCCGGTCCCGGATCATGAGGGCGGCCCGCTTGGCGGGCAGGTCGACCTCGGCGGCGAACCGGAAACCCGCGCTCAGGAAAGCGGACACAGAGGGGGTGTTGCGAAGGTCGGGTTCCGCCACGACCCGTGCGCAGGCGGGTCGCCGGTCGAGGACGAGATCGGCCACGGACCTGAGCAGCGCGGAACCCAGCCCGCGGCCCCGGTCGGCGACGGCGCCGATCAGGAGGTGGACGCCGGTGTCGTGCGGGCGGGCCGGATAGTGGCGGGCGAGCGGGTCGAGGTCCGCCCGGTAGATCTCCCAGTAACTCATCGGCGTGCCGTCCAGCACACCGAGGCACGGCACGCTGCGCCCGTCCCCGTCGAGCTGTGCCCGCAGGTGGTCCTGCGTACGGATCTCGGGTCCGGCCAGTTCCCAGAACGCGGACACGGCGGGGTCGTTCATCCAGCGGTGCACGATCGGCAGGTCGCGCTCGACCCGCACGGGCACCAGCTGGAAGAGACCGGCGGACGTGGCGACCGGCCCCCAGGCACCGACGTCGTCGAGCAGGTCGTCCTGCAGCAGGTCGTCGTCGGCCACGCTCAGGCGGCCGCGGCTGCCCGCGCCGGCCGGCTGTCCGGTGAGGAGAGCGAGGAGTTCTTCGGGCAGCCGCAGGTCCAGCGTGTCCTCGCTGTCCCCGGTGCCCATCGTGTCCGTGCGGAAGCCGGACTCCGCTCCGGTCGCGGGGCGGGCGGAGGCGGAGCGGGCGGAGCCGGCGTCGGCGTCGGCGCTCGCGTCGGTGGGAGGCACGGTGCGCTCCTTTCAGCAGGGAAGGTCGGTTGGGTGGGAGAGGTCGGTCGTGGTCCCCGGAGATGACATGCGGGCGCGGCGAAGGGCGGGGGCGATTGTGCTCAGGAGTAGAGGGGGTTGGCGATGGTGACGTAGACGGACTGGGTGTCGACCGGGCCGACGAGTTCGTCGAGGCCGTGCAGCCGGGTCAGCAGGTTGGCCTTGCAGCGCAGTACAGGTGAGTCGAGCAGGAGGGCGGGCAGGGGCGTGCGCAGTGCGGTGGGACCGGTGGCGATGTCGGTGAGAAAGCGGCGGAAGGCCGCGAGCAGCAGTCGTTCGTCGGCGAGGTGCTGGGAGCCGAGAGCGCCGATCAGACCGAGGACGTTGTTGACGGCGAGGTAGTACGCGAAGCGTTCGTCGGTGACGTCGTCGGGGACGAAGGTGTCGCTGTGGTCACCGATGCCGGGCAGTCGGGCGTCGAGTCCGGCGCGGCGGGACTCGCGGAAGTAGTAGCCCTGGTTGTCGCGGTAGCGGCCGCCGGCCGGCCAGCCGTCGGCGTCCAGGAGGAGCAGCGTGTTCTGCTGATGGGCCTCCAGCGCGATCCCGGCTTCGCTGTCCAGCCACAGCACGGGGCGTACGACGTGCTCCAGGTAGCGCAGGAACCACTCGGTGGCGACGGCGGCGAGCGGGCGGCCGGACCGCTCGGCGAGCCGGGTGAGGATCTGGGCGAGACGCGAGCGGAAGGGGGCTGCGCCGGGCTGCGCGGAGAAGCCGAGGTCCCGTTCGGGCAGGGGCCGGGGCGAGAGGAGCCCGGCGACGCAGGAGACGTCGTCGGCGGGGGTGAACGGGTTGTGCCTGATGACGACGTCGAGCCCGGGCACCGGCTCACCCTCGGGATCGTCGACGGCGAGCCAGGCGGGGTCGCGGACGATGTCGAAGCCGGGGTGTGCGGCCTGCCATTCCTTGCCCAGGCCACCGCGCAGGAGGCGGTGCACCTCGAGGCCGCGGTGCAGTTCCTTGCGGAGGTTCTCCCGGCGGGAGTTGGTGATCCGCAGAGCCAGCGACAGCTTGAGCATCGCGGGGGCGCCGGTCCGGTGGACGGTGCGAACGGAGGATGTGGGGTGCCAGTCGGGACCGCAGGGGCCGAGGTCGCGCAGCAGGCCGGAGCCGAGGAGGGCCGCGGTCCGCGGCCGGTGCCGGACCTCGCGGGCCTGCCAGGGGTGCAGGGGCAGGGCGGCGTATCCGTCGGGCAGGTCCGGTCCGGCACCGGCGAGTCGGCGGATGAGCCGGTCCGCGGGGACGGGGCGGCCGCGCTCGGTCCAGGCCGAGTCGGCCGCGAGGAGGGAGGGGGCGACGGCCATCCAGTGCAGGGGGAAACAGCCGCGCAACTCCGGTGAGTACAGGCGGGCCTCGGACTCGGTCAGGCCTTCGCGGCTCTTCGGGGCCGGGTGCAGGGGGTGGCCGAGGAGGAGCGCCTGTTCGGCGGCGAGGAAGAGATCGGGGCCGTCGGCCGGGTGAGCACGCCGGTCGGTGATGAAGGTGGCGGTGCGGTGCACGGAGTCGGCCACCCTGGCGACGAGGTCGGCGCCGCCGTCCGGGCCGGTGGTCTCCGGGATGGGCGTGGAGCCGTGAGCCGTCGTGGTCGCCTCCCGGGCCAGCAGGGCCGCGAGGGTGACGGCGTCGACCGGTGGGGCGGTCGTGGGGGCGTCGGCCAGGCGTGGCGGCCCGAAGCGGTGCCAGCCGGTCGGCGACCAGTGGTGGACCGGCACGTCCAGGACCGTGCCGGTGGCGGGCAGCGGGATGCGGAGGGTGTCGGCGGCGGGTGCGGGGAGGTTCTTCTCCCGCGCCCAGCAGCGGAGCAGGTTGTCCACGGCGGCGGCCTGGGCGGCCGCGTGGGGGGCGGGCTGCTCCAGGAGGTCGTCGGCAGGTTCGTAGGGCTGTGGCGACGCCGGGATGCGCCGCTTCTGCTGGGGAACCGACTCGGTCGGCGACACGGAGGACGGGTGGGTGCCGTGGTCTCCGTGGTCGTCGGGGTTGTGGGAACTGCCGTGGGGGCTGGGGATGGCGTTCAAACCGGTTCCTCGGGAGCTGGGATCGGGAGGTTCGCTGCCGGCTGCGGCGAACGGAGGTGGCGGGTGACGGACTTGGTGGTCCGCGGGCGAGGCGTGGGTGTCGGTGCAGGGGTCCTGATGGGGAGGTGGCGCGGTGAAGGGTGGGGGGACTGAGATGAGTTGTGCCGCGGAGGGAGCGCACCGATCCGGACACCGGCGTCCGAACCGGAATCGGCACCGGTACCGGAATGGGCACTCGTATCGGCTTCGGTGCCGGTGCCGGGCCGGGAGCCTCGGCGGCGGGGCGCTGCGTGTCCGCGGGCTGTGGTGGCGCCCGGTGTGCCGGCCTGGCGGGGTGGGCGGGGCACCTGGCCTAGGGCGTACCTTCCGCACGGCGGCCCTGCTGCCGGTGTTGCCGCGGCTCGCTCGGCGGTCCGGGCCGGCCTGGCTCCCTCGGCCGTATGGGCTGTTGGGGCTTGGCGGCTTGGGGGGTCTGCTGCCGGGGCCGTGGAGGCTGCGGGCGGTGGTCCGTCCGGTCCCGGGCGACCGCTGCCACCGCGTCGGCCAGGCGGTCCAGTACGGCATCCGCCTGCTCGTCGCTGATCGTGAGGGGCGGCAGCAGGCGTACGACTCCGGCGTGGCGGCCGCCGAGTTCCACGATCAGGCCGCGGCGCAGGCACTCCCGCTGGACGGCGGCGGCGAGTTCCGGGGCGGCGGGGAGCGGGACGCGCGCGGGCTCCATCCCCGGCACCGGCGCACCGGATCCGCCGGGCGGGGCCCCGGTGTCCCCCGGTTGCCGTTCGCCGCCCGGACACCGTTCCCGTTCCTCCTCCCGGTGGTGTTCCTTCGCCGGGTGATGTTGTCCGCCCTCCGGATCGACCAGTTCCACGCCGATCATCAGTCCCCGTCCGCGCACCTCACCCACGCAGGCGAAGTCGTCCTGGAGTGTCCGCAGTTGAGCGAGCATGCGGGCGCCGAGGTCGGCCGCGCGGGCGGCCAGGCCGTTCTCGCGGACGTGAGCGAGGGTGGCGGTGCCCGCGGCCATGGCGAGTTGGTTGCCGCGGAAGGTGCCGGCGTGGGCGCCGGGTTCCCAGACGTCCAGGTCGTCGCGGTAGACGATGACGGCCAGCGGGAGGCTGCCGCCGATGGCCTTGGACAGGACCATCACGTCGGGGGTGACGCCGCTGTGCTCCACGGCCCAGAAGGCACCGGTCCGCCCGACGCCGGTCTGGACCTCGTCGGCGATCAGCGGGACGGACCGGTCCGCCGTGATCCGGCGCATGCGGCGCAGCCAGGCGTCCGGAGCGGGGATCACGCCGCCTTCGCCCTGGACGGGTTCCAGGATCATCCCGGCGGGCAGCGGGACGCCGGACTTGGGGTCGTCGAGGAGGGACTCGGTCAGACGGGCGGCGAGTTCGGCGCCGTGCGGGCCGCCGACACCGAAGGGACAGCGGTAGTCCTGCGGGTAGGGGGCCCGGGCGACCCGTGTGTCGGGGGCGCCGCCGGACGCGGCCAGGGCGTCGGCGGTCATCCCGTGGTAGGCGCCGGTGAAAGCCAGGATGCCGGTGCGCCCGGTCGCGGCTCTGACCAGTTTGAACGCGGCCTCGACGGCGTCCGTGCCGGCCGGTCCGCAGAACTGGACGCGGGCCCGGCCGGCGAGACCCGGGGGCAGGGTGCGGAACAGTTCGGTGATGAAGGCGTCCTTGACCGGGGTGGCCAGGTCGAGGACGGAGAGGGGGGCGCCCGAGTCGAGCACCTTGCGGATGGCCTCGAGGACCACCGGGTGGTTGTGGCCGAGGGCGAGGGCTCCGGCGCCGGAGAGGCAGTCCAGGTAGCGGCGGCCGTCGGCGCCCTCGATGGTCAGGCCGCGCGCCCGCACGGGCACGATCGGCAGGGACCGGGCATAGGTGCGCGCCGCGGACTCACGGGCCGACTGCCGCCTGAGGATGCCCTCGTACGCGGCGCCCGTTCCCCCGCACGTCTCCCCAGCCACCGATTCGGTCACGGCCACGGCTCGCTGTCCTCCCCGCTGTCCGGTGTCCAGAGGCGATCTGATCCGCGGGGACCGGGCACAGGCAGCAGGCCCCCCACCGCTACCAACCGCGTGCCGCTCCTCCGGTTACGGGTTGCACCAAGATCCTTGCCGTCCCAGCGGGGCCCGGCACGCGCGGCGCGGTCCGCGGGCATTCCCTCGCCACCAGGTCGTCGCCGGGCGCCGCCGCGCCCGCGGCACCGGCCCGCAATGCCTCGCCGCCTCCGCTACGGCCTCTGTTGGACGGGTCGTATCGGGGAACCCGGAAGCCCGTTCGGCACCACCACACAGGTTCCACTGGCCTCACACGCAAGGGAGTGCCGCTGATGCACTCGGTGACCAAGGGTCTGCTGGCCGGAGCGGCGGGCACCCTCGCACTGGACGTGATCACGTACACGGACATGGTGATCAGGGGCCGGCCCTCCAGCGGGACCCCCGCCCAGGTCGCGGAGCGGCTCGCCGAACGGGTCGGCGTCGACCCGGGCGACGAGGAGACGGGTCCGCCCCGGATGCAGGGGGCGGGGGCGCTGCTCGGCTACCTGACCGGGCTGGGGGTCGGTGCGGCGTACGGGTTGTGGCGCCGCCGGGGAGGCCCGCTGCCGGTGTGGGCGGCCGGACCGCTGCTCGGGGCGGCGGCGATGGCCGGCAGCGACGTACCCGCCACCGCGCTGCGCGTCACCGACCCCACCACGTGGGACGCGACGTCATGGGTGTCCGACATCGTCCCCCATCTGGGGTACGGGCTGACCACGGCCGCGGTGTACCGGGCGCTGCGCTGAACGGGCGTCCGGCGCATCCGGACCCGGGGGCATCCCCGGCGCTTTTCGGGGCACCCAGTGCCTCGCGACGCCGCCGCGTGATCCGTTCCTCGCCCCGCATCCCGGCGGACCGGCCCCTCGCGGACGCGGCCGCGCGACCAGCACGAGCCCTGCGCCGAGGGGTCGGCGAGTGCTGCCCGAGGCGCTCATCTGTCGGTCATGTGACTCACATGTGGAGACGGTGAGGCTTGTGAACGTCTCAAAAGGGCACTCGGTAGGCCCGGAGCTGCGAAGTGTCCCGTGCGAACCCGACGCGGCACCGGACCGGTCAGGAGGCAAGGGGAGATCGTGACGTTGCGCATCGGTGTAGAAGAAGAGTTCCACGTGCTGGACGTGGAGAGCGGCAGGCTGGTCCCACGGGGCCGAGCCGTGCTCGACCGGCTCGACAGACCGGGATTCACCACCGAGCTGCAGCAGTCGGTGGTGGAGAGCAACAGCCGGGTGCACGACACCCTGGACGGTCTGTACGCGGACCTGTCTGGGGCCCGGCGGGACCTGGACGCGGCGGCCTCCTCGCTGGGCCTCGCCGCGGTCGCGGCCGGCACCGTTCCCCTGGCACGGGTCACCTCCCGGGACGTCACGGCCGACCCGCGTTACCGGCACATGGTCGACGAGTACCGCAGGGTCGCCGACGAGCAGCTGATCTGCAGTGCGCAGGTCCACGTCGACGTGCCGGACCGGGACACCGCCGTACGGGCCATGTGCCTGGTGTCGCCGTGGCTGCCGCCGCTGCTCGCACTGTCCGCCAGCTCACCGTTCTGGCTGGGCTCGGACACCGGGTACGCGAGCTGGCGGACCATGCTCTGGCAGCGCTGGCCCACCGCGGGACCCGCGGGCTGCCACCCCGACGCCGCCTCCTACGACGCGACGCTGGAGGAGCTGATCCGCTCGGGCGTCATCACTGACGCCGGGATGGTCTACCACGACGTCCGGCCCTCCGCCCATCAGCGCACCCTCGAACTGCGGATCTGCGACGCGAGCCCGCGGGTGGAGACGGTCGTCCTGGTCGCCGGCCTCTTCCGGGCGCTGGTGCGGGACGCGTGCGACCGGCTGGCCCGCCGGGACGGGCCGCTGTGCGACGGCCGCCACGAGTGGCTGCGGGCCGCCACCTGGCGGGCCGCCCGGTCCGGCCTCGAGGGACCGCTGGTCCACCCGATCACCCGCCGGGCCGTGCCCGCCCGCGTGGCCCTGCACGGGATGCTGGCCCGGCTGCGCCCGGCGCTGGAGGCGTCCGGCGACTGGGAGACCGTGCGCGAGCTGCTCGGGGAGGCCCTGGCCGTCGGCAGTGCCGCGCACCGGTTGCGCCGCGCGGCCGAGGACGAGGATCTGCTCGCGGCCATCGACCTCATGGTCGCGGAGACCCGTGGCGACGGCCGGTCCGCGGCCGCGCTGTCGCCGAGTCGCGGCACCCGCCGTCCGCGCCCGGTCGCCCGAAGCGCCTGAGCGGCGAGCGGTCCGGCCCGCGCGCCGCCCGAGCAGCACGCGCTGCCCGTACCGGCCCCTCGCACCGGCCGTCACCGCCGCCCCCCGGCGCGGCCGCCACCGCCATCGCCACCGCGCCCCGCGGCCTACGCCATCCGACACCATCGAAGTGCCTTTCCAGGAGAGTCACAGAGCCATGTGTTACGACCCCGCCAGCCCGGCCGCCGCCGCGCCGCCCGTCACCGTTGTCACCGCTGTCACAGCGGCCTCGTCGACCGCCGCCGCCTCACCGACCGCCCCGTCCTCCGCCGCGGACCGGCCGCTGCCGTCGGGCGGCCGAGCGGAGCACGAGGAAGGGAGGTCCGTGCGATGTGCGGGTTGAGCGGCGAAATACGCTTCGACGGCGGACGGCCCGACCTCGCCGCGGTCGAGCGTATGACGGACCGGCTGGCGCCGCGGGGGCCCGACGGGCGCGGACTGTGGTCACAGGGCGCGGCCGCCCTGGGGCACCGCCGGCTGAAGATCATCGACCTGTCCGAGAACGGCGGCCAGCCGATGGCCGACCCGCGGGCGCGCATCGTCGGCGTCTTCAACGGCTGCATCTACAACTACCGTGAGCTGCGCGCCGAGCTGGTGGGTCGCGGTCACGAGTTCTACTCGGACTCCGACACCGAGGTGGTGCTGAAGGCGTACATGGAGTGGGGGACGGCCTGCGTCGAGCGGTTCCTCGGCATGTTCGCCTTCGTGATCGTCGAGCAGGACAGCGGGCGCGTGGTGCTGGCCCGCGACCGGCTCGGCATCAAGCCGCTGTACCTCACGGAGGCACCCGGCCGGCTCCGGTTCGCCTCCTCGCTGCCCGCGCTGCTGGCGGCGGGCGGCGTGGACACGACGCCGGATCCGGTCGCCCTGCACCACTACCTGAGCTGGCACGCCACCGTGCCGGCGCCGCGCACGATCCTCACCGGTGTGCGCAAGCTGCCGCCGGCCACCGTCCGCGTGGTCGAGCCGGACGGCACCCAGCAGGAACACTGCTACTGGCAGCCGGAGTACCTCCGGCGTCCCGAGTACGCGGGGCTGTCGGCGGAGGACTGGACGGACGCGGTGCTGGAGTCGCTGCGCAGCGCCGTACGCCGCCGGATGGTCGCCGACGTGCCGGTCGGCGTGCTGCTGTCGGGCGGCCTGGACTCCAGCCTCATCGTGGCGCTGCTGGCCGAGGAGGGGCAGACGGACCTGGCCACCTTCAGCGTGGGCTTCGAGTCCGAGGGCGGCGAGGAGGGCGACGAGTTCCACTACTCCGACCTGGTCGCGCGGCATTTCGGTACCGACCACCACCAGCTCATGGTGCCCTCCGACCGGGTCTCCACGGCTCTGGACGCCTCGGTGCACGCGATGAGCGAGCCCATGATGAGCCACGACGTGGTCGCCTTCCACCTGCTGTCCGAGCAGGTGGCCAAGGAGGTCAAGGTCGTCCAGAGCGGGCAGGGTGCCGACGAGGTGTTCGCGGGTTACCACTGGTACCCGGACATGGCGCGGGCGCCCCGGCAGCGGGCGGCCGAGGCGTACGCCGGCACCTACTTCGACCGGTCGCACGCCGATCTCGCGCGGATGCTCGAACCCGACGTGCTGCCCGGCCGCGACGTCTCCGGTGACTTCGTGCGCGCCCATATGGCGCTGCCGGGCGCGGAGACCGCTCTGGACGCGGATCTGCGGCTGGACACGCACGTGCTGATGCCCGACGACCCGGTCAAGCGGGTCGACAACATGACCATGGACTGGGGTCTGGAGGCCCGGGTGCCGTTCCTCGACCACGAACTGGTCGAGCTGGCCGCCGCCTGCCCGCCGGAGCTCAAGCTCGCGGACGGCGGCAAGGGCGTGCTGAAGGCCGCGGGCCGCAAGGTGCTGCCGCGCGAGGTGGTGGACCGGCCCAAGGGGTACTTCCCCGTTCCGGCGATCAAGCACATGGCCGGACCGGTCCTGGAGCGGGTCCGTGAGGCCCTCGGCGCTCCGGAGGCCAAGGCACGGGGCATCTTCCGCCAGGAGTACGTGGCCGAGCTGCTCGAGGCGCCCGATGCCCACCGCACCAGGCGAGGGGCGAACACGCTGTGGCAGGTAGCTTTGCTGGAGATATGGCTGCAGACGCACGGAATCCGCTGACCGGCCGCTGGGCGCCCGTCCCCTGGGCGCCCCGGCCGACCGGCCCGCGGCAGGCACAGGAACCCGGCCCCGCCCCGGGGCCCTCCGTCACGCCGCCAGCCGGGACCACCACCCCGGACATGACCGAGGCCGGGCGGCCCTGCCCAGAGGCGGCACACCGCCCGCCGGCCCCGGACGCGGCGCCGCAGGCCCCGTCCGGGCCTGGTCCGGGTCCGGCGCATCACCCGTTCGGCCCAGATCGGCCGCACGCCGCACCTGATGCGGACGCGACGCCGCACACCCCGAGCGCGGGCCCGGCATCCCACCCGCCCGGCACGGGCGCGGCGCTCCGCCCGTCCGGCCCGGGCGGATCCCTCGACCCGTCCGGACTCCCGGACGCGGCGCACCGCCCGTCGGACCTGGACTCGGCACTGCGGCCTATAGGCGCGGACCCGGTGCTGCGCCCGTCCGGCCAGGACTCCCGGCCGCGCCCGGCCCACGCGGCGTCCGAGACCCACCCGACCGGCCCCGACTCCGGGACCCGTCCGGTCGGCGCGGAGGCCGCGCACCGGTCCTTCGGGGCGGACGCGCCGTCCCGGCCGCTCGGCGTCGACGCGGCGCCCCGGGTGCGGACCGTCTCCGCCGTCGGGTTGCCGGACGGCTCGGATGCGGTGCGCGGGCCCGTGACCGGGCTGGGTGCCGGTTCCCGCTCCGGACCGGGCAGCGCCCGTCCCGCGCCGGCGCTGATGATCCTGCCGGACGCGGCGTCCCGGCACGACATGCCGGACCTCGTGACCGCGCACGGCTGCTGGTATCCCTCGATGGACCCCGGCGGCCGGCAGGTGGCCTTCATCTGCGACCGCACCGGCGTGCCGCAGCTGTGGGCGGGACCCGTCGACGGTGACGAGGTGCGTCTGCTGGACACCGATCCGCATCCGGTCAGCGAGGTCTCCTGGTCCCCCGACGGCCGGTGGATCGCCTACACCGTCGCCCCGGGCGGCGGGGAGCACACCCGGGTGCTGTGCGTGCGGCCCGACGGCACGGGCCGGCGCGTCCTGGCGGGCGGGGAGCCGGACACCTCCGCCCACCTGGGCTGCTGGCAGCACGACGGCTCGGCCCTCGCGGTCACCGTCGCCGAGGCACCGGCGACCGCCCGTCCGGGGGACCAGGGTTCCGACCCGCTGCACCTGGCCTTCGACCCGCCGCACCTGGGTTTCGGCGAAGGCGCCGCGACCCCGCCGGCCGGCTGGACCAACCGGGACGGCGCCGCGTACCCGCTGACCGGGCCGTCGGACCGTACAGGACCGTCGGACCGTACGGGGCCGTCGGCGCGGCGCTTCGTGAGCGACTTCGTGGAGGACGTCGCCGCGGAGGGCGGCCTGGCCCGTTCCGGGGAGCCCTCGGCCAAGACGCTGTCCGTGTACCTGCTCGACCCGGAGGGCATCGCCTCCCCCGCCCGGCTGGCGAGTGAGCCCGGCGCGGCGAGCCTGCGGGCGTGCGACCTCAGCCACGACGGCCGGTTCGTCCTGCTGCGCCGGGGACCGCGCGGCCGCCGCGAGGCCGTGGTCGTGCGCACCCGCGATCTGCGGGCCACCTGCGCGCTGCCGGTCGCCGACGGTGATCCGTACATCGGCGCGTTCGCGCCGGACGGCCGGACGGTGTGGCTGCGCAGCGATCACGACCGTGAGTACGCGGCCCTGTGCGCCCTGCGGCTCGGCCCGGAGGGGGAGCGGCTCGGTGTCACGGCCGCCGTCCACCGCGACGGCGCCGGCCTGGAGCTGCTGGCGCTGGACCGGCACGGCGGCGGCGCCGTGCTGTCCTGGAACGTCCGGGGCGTCAGCGAACTGGAGGTCGTCCGGCTGTCCCCGGCCGAGGCACTCGCCCCCACCGCCCCCCACGCCATGGCGACCGCGGCGCCGGAGGACCGAACGGGCACGGGCACGGTCCCGCCGCCCGAAGGCACCGGTACGCCCGCGGCCGGCGCCGGCGTCACGCCCTCACCCCCGCCTCCTTCCTCGCCCTGGTCCGACGGCGTACTGACCGGCTCCGCCCGTTCCGTGTCGCTGCCGCACGAGGTGGTCACCCGGGTGGCCGTCACCGACGACCCGGACGCGCCGGTGGTGGCGCTCTCCGGGTCGCAGCGCCGGCCCGGCGTGTGGTGGCTGCCGCAGGGGGCCGCCCTGCGCACGCCCTGGTCCTCCCGGGACCAGGACGTGACCGGCGGCGGCCGCCCGCCCGTGCGACCGGTGCCGCTGCGGCCGGTGGCGCGCGACGGGCTGCACCTGGGCGGCTGGTACTACCGCTCGCCCGGCCGGGCCTCCCGGGAGGCCGCACCCTGTGTGCTGCACCTGCACGGCGGCCCCGAGGAGCAGGCACGGCCGGAGTTCGACCCGCTGTACCACGAGCTGCTGGGCCGGGGGCTGGACGTCTTCACCCCGGATGTGCGCGGCTCCTCCGGCTACGGCCGCTCCTTCGTGGACGCGGACCTGGGCCGGGGCAGGTTCGCCGCCATCGAGGACGTGGCGGACTGCGCCGCCCACGTCGTCCTGGCCGGTCTGGCCGACCCGCGGCGGCTGGCCGTGATGGGCCACTCCTACGGCGGCTACCTCGTGATGGCGTCCTTGGTCTGGCACCCGGAGCTGTTCCGCACCGGTGTCGCGGTCTGCGGGATGTCGGACTTCTCCACCTTCTTCGCCGGCACCGAACCCTGGCTCGCGCAGTCGGCGGCGCACAAGTACGGGCATCCGGAGCACGACCGCGACCTGCTGCGCGAGCTGTCCCCGATGAGCCGTACGGAGGCGCTGCGCGCGCCGGTGCTGGCGGTGCACGGCGAGCACGACACGAACGTGCCGCCCGGTGAGTCCCGGCAGTTCGTCCGGGCCGCCCGCGAGCACGGGGTGGAGGCGGAGCTGCTGCTCCTGCGCGACGAGGGGCACTACTTCCAGCGGGCGGACAGCCGTCGCACCTTCCGCAGGGCGGCCGCCGACTGGATCGAACGGCACCTCGCGGGCTGACCCCGCCCCGCCGGACGCGGGCGCCCCGGGCGGCGCCGAGCCGCGGACACGGGCGCCGAGTCGTGGACGGGGTGCCAAGTCGCGGACGCAGGCGCTGAGTCGGCAGAGATGATGGCTGGTCAGCCGCTTGTGGCCGAACCGTTGCCGTTCCGTCGGAAGTCCCCCACAGCGACCGCATAGTGTGTGATGCCGTTCCGTCAACGCCGTGAGCCAGGCATGAACTCCCCATGAGTGCGCGCCGGTCGCGCGGCCGCAGCGCCGAGTTCCTTCACAGCAGGGGGAGTCACCACCATGCGATCCATACGGCCGTCCTTCACCGTCCGCCGAGGGAGGGGCGCCGGGCGCGGGACCTTCCCCGCGCTGGCCGCGGTCGCGCTCGCCTCCGCGCTGGCACTCACCGCGACCGCCTGCGACGGGGACGGCGGTGACGACGCCGACGCCAGGCCGACCGCCACCGTGACGGGTGCGGACGGCGGCATCAAGATCCCCGACGACCTCAGGGACAAGCTCAAAGAGCACGGCATCGACATCGACAAGTGGAAGCACGGCGCCTGGAAGAACTGGAACCGGGACGACTGGCTGCGCGAGGCCAACGACTTCGTCAACCCCATCATCAAGGGCCTGTGGGACCCGGACCGCATGCGCGGCGCCGACGACCCCGACCGGGGCGTGGACACCGCCGACATCTCCGGTGACCAGGGCGTGACCGACCCGGCGCCGGCGCCGGTGGAGGCACAGAAGGTGCGGGCGCCGTACCACAGCGCCGCGGCCACGGCCGGCAAGCTGTTCTTCGACTCCCCCGAGGGCACGATGGTCTGCTCGGCGACGGTCGTCGAGGACCCGGCGCACCCGGGCAGGTCCAACCTGGTGTGGACGGCGGGCCACTGCGTGCACGCGGGCAGGAAGGGCGGCTGGTACCGCAACGTCGCGTTCGTGCCGTCGTACAACGACGCGGGCCGTTCGGCCGCCGGACTGCAGGACGCGACCCGGGAAGAGGTCGCTCCGTACGGCGTCTGGTGGGGCGACGGGGCGCAGACCTCGCAGCAGTGGATCGAGCAGGGCGGCGAGACGGGCGGGGAGGGCGCCTCGTATGACTTCGCGGTCATCCATGTGACGCCGGAGCAGGGCAACGGCGGCAAGTCGCTGGAGGAGACGGTCGGTTCGGCGCTGCCGGTGAACTTCGACGCCCCGGCCGTGCCGGACGTGCGCTCCCTCACGGCGACCGGGTACCCGGCGGCGCCGCCGTACGACGGCCAGCTGCTGTACCGCTGCCAGGACGCGCCCCGGCGGCTGTCGATCAGTGACTCCGACCCCACGATGTACCGCATCGGCTGCTCGATGACCGGCGGGTCCTCCGGCGGTGGCTGGGTGGAGACGGGCTCGGACGGCAAGCCGGCGCTGGTGTCCAACACGTCCATCGGCCCGGTGACCGCGGGCTGGCTGGCGGGCCCGCGCCTGGGTGACGTCGCCGAGGGTGTCTACGAGTCGGTCAGCAAGAAGTTCGCCGGCCGGTAGCACGAAGGCCCCGCCCCCTCGGCCGAGGGGGCGGGGCCTTCGCCGTGCGCGGGCCTTCGGCCCGGATCAGGTCGCCGAGGCGGCGGGCGTGTACGGCGTCAGTTCCGCCGCCAGTTCCGCGTGCACCCGGAGCTTGAGCAGGGTGCCCTCCGCGGTGTGCTCCTCGGAGATCACCTCGCCCTCGGTGTGGGCGCGGGCGACCAGCTTGCCCTGGGTGTAGGGCACGAGCGCCTCGATCTCGACCGAGGGCCGGGGCAGCTCGGCGTCGATCAGCGCCAGCAGCTCGGCCATGCCCTGGCCGGTGCGGGCCGAGACCGCCAGGGAGCGCTTCTCGTTGCGCAGCAGCCGCTGGAGCACCAGCGGGTCGGCCGCGTCCGCCTTGTTGATCACGACGATCTCGGGCACGCCGGTGGCGCCGACGTCCCGGATGACCTCGCGCACGGCGGCCAGCTGCTCCTCGGGGGTCGGGTGCGAGCCGTCGACCACGTGCAGGATCAGGTCGGAGTCGCCGACCTCCTCCATCGTGGAGCGGAACGCCTCGACCAGGTGGTGCGGCAGGTGCCGTACGAAGCCGACCGTGTCGGTCAGCGTGTACAGCCGGCCGCTCGGGGACTCCGCCCGGCGGACGGTGGGGTCCAGGGTTGCGAACAGGGCGTTCTCGACCAGGACGCCCGCGCCCGTGAGGCGGTTGAGCAGCGAGGACTTGCCGGCGTTGGTGTAGCCCGCGATGGCGACGGAGGGCACCTTGTTGCGCTTGCGCTCCTGCCGCTTGACCTCGCGGCCGGTCTTCATCTCCGCGATCTCCCGGCGCATCTTCGCCATCTTCTCGCGGATCCGCCGCCGGTCCGTCTCGATCTTGGTCTCACCGGGACCACGGGTGGCGAGGCCGCCGCCCTTGCCGCCGCCCATCTGGCGGGACAGCGACTGACCCCAGCCGCGCAGCCTCGGCAGCATGTACTGCATCTGCGCGAGCGCGACCTGCGCCTTGCCCTCTCGGGACTTGGCGTGCTGGGCGAAGATGTCGAGGATCAGGGCCGTACGGTCGATGACCTTGACCTTGACGACGTCCTCGAGGTGGATCAGCTGGCCCGGGCTCAGCTCACCGTCGCAGATGACGGTGTCCGCGCCGGTCTCGATGACCACGTCCCGCAGCTCCAGGGCCTTGCCGGAGCCGATGTAGGTGGCCGCGTCGGGCTTGTCACGGCGCTGGATGACGCCGTCGAGGACGAGCGCGCCCGCGGTCTCCGCGAGGGCGGCCAGCTCCGCGAGGGAGTTCTCCGCGTCCTGCACGGTCCCGGACGTCCACACGCCGACGAGCACGACCCGCTCCAGGCGGAGCTGGCGGTACTCGACCTCGGTGACGTCCTCAAGTTCGGTGGAGAGACCGGCCACGCGGCGCAGTGCCGCGCGCTCGGAGCGGTCGAACTGGTCGCCGTCCCGGTCTCCGTCGATGTCGTGGCTCCAGGCGACGTCCTCTTCCATCAGGGCATCGGCCCGAAGACCTTCGGGGTAGGCGTGCGCGAGGCGCTTGGCGTCCTGGGAAGGGGAAGAAGAGGAGGTCATTGGTTCCTTACGTCGATGGTTGACCTGTCCGGCCGGCAGCTCCGGCCTTCGAGGGGTACAACGCGCGGGTACCCCGGGAGATTCCCGGGTCCACGCCGCCCGGTCCGCGGCCGACGACACGATGGTCCCACGCGGTGACCCGTCCCGTCACTGCGTTATCCCGGGTCCGACCGGGCCGGCCGGGCCGGCCGGCCGAGGGGCCGCCGGGGAACCGCCGGAAGGCCGAGCGTCATCTGCGGGGCGTCTTCGCCGGCGCGGCCGTACGCCAGTCCGGGTGCCCGGGCATCGGCGGGGTCTTCGCGCCGTACAGCCAGTCCTGGAAGAAGCCGTGCAGGTCGCGCCCGGAGACGGTCTCAGCGAGCCGGACGAAGTCGGCGGTGGTGGCGGTCGAGTCGCGGTGCTCGAGCACCCAGATCCGCTCCAGGCGGTCGAAGGCGCGGGCGCCGATCTCCTGGCGCAGGGCGTACAGCACCAGTGCGGCGCCGTCGTAGACGTTCGGCCGGAAGATGCTGATCTTCTGGCCCGGCGCGGGCGGCTTGGGCAGGGCGGGCGGCCCGCCGGAGGCCCGCCAGCGGTCGGAGGCGCTGTAGGCGGCCTTCATCCGGGCCGCCATGGGCCGGTCGGCCTTCTCCTCGGCGTACAGGGCCTCGTACCAGGTGGCGTGCCCCTCGTTCAGCCACAGGTCGGACCAGGTTGCGGGGCTGACGCTGTCGCCGAACCACTGGTGGGACAGCTCGTGCACCATGACCGACTCGACGTACCAGGCCGGGTAGGCGGGCTCGGTGAACAGGTCCTTCTCGAACAGGGAGAGGGTCTGGGTCTCCAGCTCGAAGCCGGTGTCGGCCTGGGCCATCAGCAGACCGTACGTCTCGAAGGGGAACAAGCCGACCTTGCTCTCCATCCAGGCGATCTGGTCGGGCGTCTTCGCCAGCCAGGGTTCCAGCGCCTTGCGGTCGCCGCTCGGCACGACGTCGCGGACGGGCAGGTCGTGGGGGCCGGTGCGGTGCAGGACGGTGGAGCGGCCGATCGACACCTGGGTGAGTTCGGTGGCCATGGGGTGGCGGTTGCGGTAGGTCCAGGTGGTGTGTCCGCCGGAGCGTTCGACGCCGGCCGGGAGGCCGTTGGCCACGGCCGTGTAGCCGTCCGGGGCCGTGACGTGGATGGTGAACATCGCCTTGTCGGAGGGGTGGTCGTTGCACGGGAAGACCAGGTGGGCGGCGTCGGCCTGGTTGGCCATGGCGAGGCCGTCGGTGGTGCGCACCCAGCCGCCGTCCTGGCCCTTGGCGGAGACGGGGTCGCTGGTGTGCCGCACGGTGATCCGGGTCCAGGTGCCCTGGGGCAGCGGCGTCTCGGGGGTGACGACCAGGTCCTCGCCCGCCGCGGCGAACGCCGCCGGGCGGCCGTCGACGTCGACCGAGGTGACCTCGCCGTGCGCGAAGTCGAGGTTGACGCGGTCGAGCGCGGTGGTGGTCCGGGCGTCGATGACGGTGACGGCCCGCAGCGGCTTGTCGTTGGCACCGGAGTAGGTCAGGGACACGTCGTACGCGGCGACGTCGTAGCCGGGGTTGCCCAGGTTCGGGAAGAGGCGGTCGCCGACGCCCAGGGGGGTGGCCGGGGCGCTCGCGGCGAGGAGGCAGACGGAGACGGCGGCGGCGAGGAGTGCCGCCCGGCGGCGCGCGGAGGTGCCGGTGTCCGGGCGGGGCGGCCGGGTGGTGCGGGGGGTGAGCAGCATGCACCACCGCTACCAGCGCGCACCGGGGCCGCGTGGGCGACGCGCGCCCGGCCCACTCGAACGGGTTGCCCGGGGCGCGTCCTCAGGAGGCCGGTGCCTGGTGCTGAGCCCGGCCGACGTCGTAGACGCCCGGCACGTCGCGCATCGCGCGCATCAGGGCCGGCAGGTGGGCGGCGTCGGGAAGCTCGACGGTGTAGGTGTGGCGGACCTGCTGCTGGGTGGGGGGCTCGACGGTGGCGGAGACGATCTCGGCGCCTTGCAGGGCCATCGCCTCGGTGAGGTCGGCCAGCAGATGGGGGCGGCCGAACGACTCGGCGACCAGGGTGACCCGGCAGGCGGTGGTGTCGCCCCAGCGCACGCCGACCTCCGCGCGCCCTACGCCCTTCATGTGCGCCACCGCGGCGCACTGCGCGCGGTGCACGGTCACCACTCCCCCGCGCACGGCGAAGCCGGTGATCTCGTCGGGCGGCACGGGCGTACAGCATCCGGCGAGGCGTACGCCGGCGCCGGGGCGGTCCACCAGGACGTCGGCGCTCAGGGGGCGCGCGGACGGAGTGACGGGGCGCGAAGGGCGTGCGCCTGGGTCCTCGGCGGTACGGGTGCGGGGCTCGGCCGCGTCGGCACCGGGGTCCGTGCCGGGTGCGGGCCGCCCGGAGCCGGCCGGGTGCGGGTCGGCGGCCGCGTCCGGGCCGCCGTCACCGGCCCCGGTGTCGTCGCCGCCGGCCGGGTGGGCCGTCAGCCAGCGCTGGATGGCGATGCGGGCGGCCGGGGTGTGGGCGTGCTCCAGCCACTCCCGGGACGGCTCGGAGGCCGGGTCCTGGCCCATGAGGAGCTGCACGGTGTCGCCGTCGCGCAGCACCGTGCTGATGGGGGCCAGCCGGCCGTTGACGCGGGCGCCGATACAGGCGTGGGCGTCGTCGCCGTACTGCGCGTACGCGGCGTCCACGCAGCTCGCGCCTTCGGGCAGGCCCAGGGTGCCGCCGTCGGGACGGAAGACGGTGATCTCGCGGTCCTGGGCGAGGTCCTCGCGCAGGGTGGACCAGAAGGTGTCCGGGTCGGGCGCCGCCCGCTGCCAGTCGAGGAGGCGGGAGAGCCAGCCGGGGCGGGTGGGGTCGGCGCGCTCGCCGTCGGCCGGGTCGCCGGAGGCGGCGGCGCCGGGCGTGTCCGAGGCGGCGGTGCCGGAGCCCGGGGCGTCGGAGCCGGGGGCGTAGGGGTTGCCGAGCGCGACCACACCGGCCTCCGCCACCTTGTGCATCTGGTGGGTGCGGATGAGGACCTCGGCGACCTGGCCGTCCGCGCGGGCGACCGCCGTGTGCAGCGACTGGTAGAGGTTGAACTTCGGTACGGCGATGAAGTCCTTGAACTCCGACACCACCGGGGTCAGGCAGGTGTGCAGCTCCCCCAGGACGCCGTAGCAGTCCGCGTCCTCGTTGACCAGCACCAGCAGCCGGCCGAAGTCGCAGCCGCGCAGCGGTCCGCGCTTGCGCGAGACGCGGTGGAGGGAGACGAAGTGCCGGGGCCGGATGAGGACCTCGGCCGGGATGCCGGCCTCGCGCAGGACCTGGCGGACCTCGTCGGCGATCTCCGCGAGCGGGTCGTCGGGGCGGGCCGCGTTCTCGGCGATGAGTTCCCGGGTGTGGGCGGCCTCCTCCGGATGGAGGATGGCGAAGACCAGGTCCTCCAGTTCCGTCTTGAGCGCCTGGACGCCGAGCCGTTCGGCGAGCGGGATGAGGACGTCGCGGGTGACCTTGGCGATCCGCGCCTGTTTCTCGGGGCGCATGACACCCAGGGTGCGCATGTTGTGCAGGCGGTCGGCCAGCTTGATCGACATCACGCGCACGTCGCTGCCCGTGGCGACGAGCATCTTGCGGAAGGTCTCGGGCTCGGCGGCCGCGCCGTAGTCGACCTTCTCCAGCTTGGTGACGCCGTCGACGAGGTAGCGGACCTCCTCGCCGAACTGCTCGCGCACCTGCTCCAGGGTCACGTCGGTGTCCTCGACCGTGTCGTGCAGCAGCGAGGCCGTCAGCGTGGTGGTCTCGGCGCCCAGTTCGGCCAGGATCAGGGTCACGGCGAGCGGATGCGTGATGTACGGCTCACCGCTCTTGCGCATCTGGCCGCGGTGCGAGGACTCGGCGAGCACGTAGGCCCGGCGCAGCGGCTCCAGGTCCGCGTCGGGGTGGTGGGCGCGGTGCGCCTCGGCGACGTGGCCGATCGCGTCGGGCAGCTTGCCGCGCGCGGTGGGGCCGAGCAGCGCGGCCCGGCCGAGCCGGCGCAGGTCGATCCGGGGGCGGGCCTTCCTGCGGGGCGCTGCGGCGGCAGCAGGACCAGGGGTCGCGGGGTTCGTGGCCTCCGCACTCATGGGCACCTCCGGCTCGTGGACCGGTGGACGGGGCCCCAGGGCGTACGCGGCTCAGGGATTGGCGACGTTCCCCCGTCCGTGCCGGTGCTTGATGCTACCGAGCCCATCACGCCCGACCGACCGCCTCTCGCCGAGCGTGAAGCGGATCACCCGTTCGAGCGATGCCCGAGAGGTTTACGTTTTTGCGCCATGCGCTCACCGGTCGTCCGTCGTTTCGAACGGCCCGGGGCGCCGGGAACCGCGGATCGGGGCGTCCTGGGCTGTCACGGCTGCGGTTCGCACGGTCAGCGGGCCGCGTTTTCCAGCCACTCGGCGTCGAGTTCGCCCTCGGCGACGATCACCGCGGGGCCGGTCATCTCGATCTCACCATCCGGTCGCTCGGTGATGACCAGGCGTCCGCCGGGCAGGTCGACGGTGTACGTGGCGGGGCTGCCGGTGACGGCGGGGTCGGCGCCGTCGCGCCGGGCGGCGGCCACCGCGACCGCGCACGCGCCCGTGCCGCAGGAGCGGGTCTCGCCGGAGCCGCGCTCGTGCACGCGCATGGCGACGTGACCGGGGCCGCGGTCGACCACGAACTCGACGTTCACCCCGTCGGGATACGCGGCGGCCGGGGTGAAGGGCGGCGGGGCGAGCAGGTCACCGGCGTGCGCGAGGTCGTCGACGAAGGCGACCGCGTGCGGGTTGCCCATGTTCACGTTGCGCGCGGGCCAGCTGCGCCCGCCGACGCTCACCTCGACCTCGCCCTCGGGCAGGCGGGCCCTGCCCATGCCCACGGTGACGTCACCGTCCTTGGCGAGGTGCGCCCGCTTCACGCCCCCGCGGGTGGCCACGGCGACGTCGCCCTCGCCGGTGTGCCCGGCGTGCTGGAGGTAGCGCGCGAACACGCGGACGCCGTTGCCGCACATCTCCGCGACCGAGCCGTCGGCGTTGCGGTAGTCCATGAACCACTCGGCCTCGGCCGCCATCGCCCGGGCCTCCGGGTGCGCGGCGGAGCGCACCACGTGCAGCACCCCGTCCCCGCCGACACCGGCCCTGCGGTCGCACAGGGCGGCCACGACGGCCGGGGTCAGGTCGAGGGCGTTCTCGGGGTCGGGGACGATCACGAAGTCGTTCTCGGTGCCGTGACCCTTGAGGAAGGCGATCCGCGTGCTCATCCCTCGATCGTACGGGGTGGCCACGACAGCCCGGAGGGCCCCGGGCCCCGGGCAGGGCCTAGCGCAGCCGGGCGACGCGCCATACGGCGAGGACGGCCACGACGGCCACGACCAGCACGTAGGCGAGGACGACGCGCCAGTCGGGGCGCCGTCCGGAGCCCCGCGCGGGCAGGCCCGGCCAGGTGTGGCCCACGCGGCGGGCGGCCATCATGCCCCAGCCGGCCGCGCACGAGCAGATCAGCAGGCCCAGCATGGCGACGACCGCTCCGCTGTCGCCGAAGTCGAAGGCGAGCGGGAAGGCGAACATCAGGGAGCCGACCGCGGCCAGGCCCACGATGGGCGCGAGCTGCCAGATGCGCAGCCGGCGCTGCGGCCGCAGCTCGACCTCGACCTCGGGGCCGCCCGCGAACATCTCCTCGGGCGCCGGGCCGTCGTCGCTCACGCCGGCCGGTGTCTCGTCCGGTCCGTCGGGGCTGAGACGCACCTCGTCCTGATCGTCCACCGGTTCCGGTTCGCCACCGCCGGTGATGCGGTGTTCGGCACTTCGTGCGGTGTCGCGAGGGCCGGCCTCCATCGCCACGCGCCCTCCCAACTAGGACTCCACTTGCGATCGAAGCTCGATGATGGCACGGCGCCACAGGCCGCGATGACCGGCGGCGCATCCCGATGCCAGGACGTGATCAGGCTGTGACCGGTCGTTCGACCAACGCCAGAGCGAGCCGCGGAAGTTCCCCGCGGTCCGCCGCGGCCCCACTCAACCAGTGCACCCGCGGGTCGCGCCTGAACCACGAATCCTGGCGGCGCGCGAAGCGCTTGGTGGCGCGCACGGTCTCGGCCCGGGCCTCCTCCTCGCCGCACTCCCCCGCCAGCGCCGCGAGAACCTGCTGGTAGCCCAGCGCGCGCGACGCCGTACGCCCCTCGCGCAGCCCCTGCGCCTCCAGCGCGCGCACCTCGTCCACCAGCCCGGCCTCCCACATCCGGTCGACGCGGCGGGCGATGCGCTCGTCGAGTTCCGGGCGGGCCACGTCGACGCCGATCTGCAGGGTGTCGTAGACGGAGTCGTGTCCGGGGAGGTTGGCGGTGAAGGGCTGGCCGGTGATCTCGATCACCTCCAGGGCGCGGACGATGCGGCGGCCGTTGCTCGGCAGGATGGCCCGGCCGGCCTCGGGGTCGGCGGCGGCCAGGCGCGCGTGCAGGGCCCCGGGGCCGCGCAGCGCCAGTTCCTCCTCCAGGCGGGCCCGGACCACCGGGTCGGTGCCGGGGAACTCCAGGTTGTCGACGGCCCCGCGGACGTACAGTCCGGAGCCGCCGACCAGGACCGGCCAGCGGCCCTCGGCGAGCAGCGCGTCGATCCGCGCGCGGGCCAGCCGCTGGTACTCGGCGACGGAGGCGGTCACGGTGACGTCCCAGATGTCCAGCAGGTGGTGGGGGACTCCGCCGCGTTCCTCGGGCGTCAGCTTCGCGGTGCCGATGTCCATCCCTCGGTAGAGCTGCATCGAGTCCGCGTTGACGACCTCCCCACCGAGTCGCTGGGCCAGGAAGACGCCCAGATCGGACTTACCGGCCGCGGTGGGTCCGACGACGGCGATGACGCGGGGGGCGGGGGATGCGCTGCTCACGGCACCAGTCTCGCAAACCTCCGGGTGCCGCCTCGAACGAGTTACGTGACGGCACGGTTCCCGGATCGTTGCCCGTTGCGAGGTTCCAGCCGCCCGTTTCGGGAGGCGGTGGCCGGGCGGCGCGAAACGGGCGCACCGGTTGACGCGGGATTTCGCCCGCATGAGTAGCATATGGAGTTGATATGGGCGTTTTTGCACGATTCTTCGGGCGGTCGAAGGCGGCGCAGGACACGGTGGCCGCCGGGGCGCAGGCCGGTACGGAGCCGGTCGGGTCCGAGGCGGCAGAGACGGCCCGGGCGGCCACGGCACCGGTGACACCGGAGGCCGGCCGGACGCCGGAGGTGACGGGGGCGGCCGGGGGCGACGACGCGGCGGCGCGGACGCAGGCCGAGGCGGCGCCCGGGGCGGCCGACGGCGCCGACATCCCCAAGCAGCAGTCCGCCGAGGAGGCGGCCGACAACGAAGCCGGTGAGGGCGCGCACACCTGAGCGCACCGGCCGCGGTGCCGCGCGGGCGAAGGAGCCCGGTGGGCGCGGCCCGGTGCGCAGGAGTCCAGCGAGCGAGAAGGTGCACCATGGGTCTGTTGGACAGCATGAAGGCCAGGCTCGGGCCGGCCAGGGACAAGGTGTCGGACCTCGCGCGCCAGCACGGCGACAAGGTCCACCACGGCCTCGACAAGGCCGCCAAGGCCGTCGACGAGCGGACCAAGGGCAAGTACAGCGACCAGATCCACTCGGGTACGGGCAAGGCCAAGGACGCGATGGACCGGCTCGCGCACAAGGAGGGACCGGGCCCCGGTGCCACGCCTCCCGCGGGCCCCGGCACGACCGCCACCGGCCCGGCCACGCCCCCTGCCGACCCCGGGACGTCCGCCACCGGGCCGGGAACACCACCGCCGATGTCCTGACCGGCACGGCGGCATCCGGCACCCGCGACGGCGGACGGCCGTGGAGCGCTCCGGCTCCCCGGCCGTCCGCCGTCGCGGGTGCCTCAGGACCAGGCCGCCACCAGGTAGCCCACGCCGTAGGGGGCGTCGTCGTGGAGCAGCCTCCCGCTGAGGCCGGCGTCCCGCGCCGCCCCGGCCAGCACCTGCCAGGGCGCCCGGCCGGAAACCTTCAGCTCGCGGGCCAGCCGGGCGTCCAGGGCCTCGACGGCGGCCACGTCCGCGGCACCCAGGGCGCGGGCCGCCTCGGCGTCGAAGGGGGCCGCCCGCTCGTCCAGGTATCCCGGCGCCTTGACCGTGCGGCACGCGCTGGCGTCGCCCATCACCAGCAGGGCCAGCCGCCTGGGCGCGGCGGCGAGGTCCCGTCCGGCGGCGACGCACCGCTCGGGCTCCAGCGGCTCCCCGACGCCCAGTCCCTCGACCGGGGCGGCCGCCCAGCGGGTGCGCTCCAGCAGCCAGGCCGCGACGGCGAGCGACGGCGGCAGTTCCCGCTCCGGGACGGCGTCCGCCGCCTCTCCCAGCCGTACCTCCAGGTCCACGCCGAAGCCCCGGAACGAGCCCCGGGCGCCCTGCGGGTGGGGGCCGCGCCCGTCCGGCCCGGCGGGTCCGACGACCACCAGCCGGTCGGGGCGGGCCGCGGCGAGCAGTCCGAGCGCGTCCGTGCACGCCGCGCGCACGGCGTCCAGTTCGGGGGCGGCGCCCGCGGCGACCTGCGGCACGAGGAGCGGCGGACAGGGGCAGACGGCGGCGGCTACGAGCATGATCGGCAGGGTAGCGCCGGACGGCGGCACGGTGTTACCTCACCGGCCCGGCCAGTCATCTCTCCGCCCTGTGCCCGACCTGGCCAGGATCCGGCCCTAACCCGACGAAGGGTCCTAGTCGCAGCCGCAGCCGCTCGTCGCGGCCGGCAGCGGCTCCGGGGCGCCGATCCGCGGCAGGCCGAGCATGACGCCGGCCGGCCGGCCGGCCTCGGCCTCGTTGCGCTTCTGCCACGCGTCGCCCGCGCGCGTGCGGCGCACGGCGAGGGCCGGGCCCTCGGCGAGCAGGTGGTGCGGCGCGGCGTACGTCACGTCGACCGTGACCACGTCACCGGGGCGCACCTCCTGGTCCGGCTTGGTGAAGTGGACCAGCCGGTTGTCGGGGGCGCGGCCGGACAGGCGGTGGGTGGCGCCGTCCTTGCGGCCCTCGCCCTCGGCGACCATCAGCTCCAGGGTGCGGCCGACCTGCTTCTTGTTCTCCTCCCAGGAGATCTCCTCCTGGAGGGCGACGAGACGCTCGTAGCGCGCCTGGACGACCTCCTTGGGGATCTGGCCGTCCATGGTCGCGGCCGGGGTACCGGGCCGCTTGGAGTACTGGAAGGTGAAGGCCTGCGCGAACCGCGCCTCGCGGACCACGTGCAGGGTCTGCTCGAAGTCCTCCTCGGTCTCGCCGGGGAAGCCCACGATGATGTCGGTGGTGATCGCGGCGTGCGGGATGGCGGCCCGCACCTTCTCGATGATGCCGAGGTAGCGGTCCTGCCGGTAGGAGCGGCGCATCGCCTTCAGGACGGTGTCCGAGCCGGACTGCAGGGGCATGTGCAGCTGGGGCATCACGTTCGGCGTCTCGGCCATGGCGGCGATGACGTCGTCGGTGAAGTCGCGCGGGTGCGGGGAGGTGAAGCGGACGCGCTCCAGGCCCTCGACGCGGCCGCAGGCCCGCAGCAGCTTGCTGAAGGCCTCCCGGTCGCCGATGTCGGAGCCGTAGGCGTTGACGTTCTGCCCGAGCAGGGTGATCTCACTGACGCCCTCGGCGACCAGTGCCTCGATCTCGGCGAGGATGTCGCCGGTGCGGCGGTCCTTCTCCTTGCCGCGCAGCGCCGGGACGATGCAGAAGGTGCAGGTGTTGTTGCAGCCGACGGAGATGGACACCCAGGCCGCGTAGGCGCTCTCGCGCCGGGTCGGCAGGGTGGAGGGGAAGGCCTCCAGGGACTCGGCGATCTCGACCTGCGCCTCCTCCTGGACGCGGGCGCGCTCCAGCAGGACCGGCAGCTTGCCGATGTTGTGGGTGCCGAAGACCACGTCCACCCAGGGCGCCCGCTTCACGATCGTGTCGCGGTCCTTCTGCGCGAGGCAGCCGCCGACCGCGATCTGCATCCCGGGCCGCGAGGCCTTCCGCGGCGCCAGCCGGCCCAGGTTGCCGTACAGCCGGTTGTCGGCGTTCTCCCGCACGGCGCAGGTGTTGAAGACGACGACGTCGGCGTCGCCGTCCGACCCCTCGGGCGCGCGCACGTAACCGGCCTCTTCGAGCAGCCCGGACAACCGCTCGGAGTCATGGACGTTCATCTGGCACCCGTAGGTGCGGATCTCGTAGCTCTTGGGTGCTTGAACGTCCACTACGGGGCTCCGGTCGCTGCTGCTGGTCATGCGTTCAAGGGTAGGTGCTCCCGGGAGGTGCCGGTCCCGGTGCTCCCCGCGCCCGTCAGGGTCCCTCGCCGCCGCGCGGCTCCACGTGGAAGTCGAAGGCGAGCGTCCCGGGATCCAGCGCGGTCGCGCCGCCGTCGACGGTGAGCACGCTGCCGTTGACGTAGGAGGCCGCCGGGGACAGCAGCCAGGTGATCGCCTCGGCGACCTCCCCGGGCTCGCCCGGCCGCCCCGCCGGCAGCAGCCGGGTCGCCTCGGCGTACCCGGCCTCCACGCCGCCGTCCCCCAGCCCCGCCTCCTCCGCGAAGCGCGCCATGCGCCGGTCGGCCATCTCGCTGCGCACCCAGCTGGGGCACACGACGTTGGCCCGCACGCCCCGGCGCCCGTAGTCCACGGCGACGGAACGGCACAGCTGGAGCAGGGCCGCCTTCGACGTGGCGTACGGGGCGTTGCCGGTGCCGTTGCGCAGCGCGGACACCGAGGCCACGCCGACCACCGCCCCCGCGCTGTCGAGCAGATGCGGGATCGCCGCGCGCAGCAGCAGCAACGGGCCGGTCACGTTGGTGCGCATCACCTCGTCCCAGTCGTGCAGCGACAGGTCGCCGACGGCTCCGCCGCGTCCGATGCCGGCGTTCAGCACCAGCCCGTCGAGCCGTCCGTACGCGGTCAGGGCCCGGTCGACGAGGCCCTCGGCGGCGGCCGGGTCACCGACGTCGGACGGGTACGCCAGCGCGCCGGTCTCCCGTTCCAGCTCCCGCAGGGGCCCGGTCCGCCGGCCGGAGACGACCACGTGGTGGCCACGCTCGCGCAGCAGCCGGGCCGTGGCCGCCCCGATGCCCGTGCCGCCGCCGGTCACCACGATCACCCGTCGTTCGTCCGCCACTGTCGATCAGGACCTTTCCTCCCGGGGGCCGGACTGCCCGCGACATTCTAGAAGCCGGGGCACCCGGACACGGGGGGGGTGCCCGTCCCTGTCCGGGCCCGGGCGGGGACACGAGGCGTTCCGGCCAGGTCGCGTGCCAGGTGGCCGGGGGCGCCGGGGAGTTCCTGTGCCGGGCGCCCCCGGCCCGTACTATCGGTGATCTCGTGGGGGGAGTTGGTCATGGGCAGACAGCGCCCTGGCACGCCGACGCTGGAGGAGGTGGCCGCGCACGCCGGGGTGGGGCGGGGCACGGTCTCCCGCGTCATCAACAACGCTGCCGGCGTGCGGGAGTCGACGCGCCGTGCCGTGCAGCAGGCCATCGAGGAACTGGGGTACGTGCCCAATCTCGCGGCGCGGTCGCTGGCCGGCCGGCGGGCCGACGCGGTCGCGCTGGTGATGACGGAGCCGGACTGGCGGCTGTTCGGGGAGCCGTTCTTCTCCGAAATCGCCCGCTCGCTCGGTGACGCCCTGGCCGACACCGGGATGCAGCTGCTGCTCACGCTGGCCCGCTCGGACACCGAGCGGCGGCGGTTCGTGGAGTTCGCGCGCGGCGGGCGGGTCGACGGGGTGCTGCTGATGTCGGTGCGCGCCAAGGACCCGCTGCCCGACATGCTCGCCGAGGCCCGGATGCCGACCGTGCTGCTCGGGCGCCGCTCGGGCGAGGAGTACATCAGCTACGTCGACGCGGACAACGTCGGCGGCGCCCGCAGCGCGGTCTGCCACCTGCTGGACCGGGGCCGCACGGCGATCGCCACCATCACCGGGCCGCTCGACATGTACGTCGCCCAGTGCCGGCTGCGCGGTTACCGGGAGGCCCTGGAGCTGGCCGGACTCGGCGGTGGGCGGTCCCGGGTCGCCGAGGGCGACTTCACCGAGGAGACCGGGCACCGCGCCATGGCCCAGCTGATCGAACGGCACCCGGAGATCGACGGCGTCCTGGCCGCCTCGGACACCACGGCCGCGGGTGCCCTGCGGGCGCTGCGCGAGGCGGGGCGCCGGGTGCCGGACGACGTCGCCGTGATCGGTTTCGACGACTTCTCGCTGGCCCAGCAGACCGAGCCACGGCTGACGACGGTCCGCCAGCCGCTGGAGGAGATCGGCACGACCATGGTCCGGCTGCTCCTGGAGGAGATCGAGGAACCGGCCGTCGCCTGGCGGCACGTGATCCTGCGGACGGAACTGGTGCTGCGCGAGTCCGCGTGACCCGCCCGGACCCGGGGCCCGGGAACCCGTTCGGCGGGCCGGCGCCGGGGGCCGCATGCCCACCCCAGGGCCGACGCCGGAGGCCGCGCTCCCCGCCGCAGTCCGACGGCAGGAGCCACGCGAAGCCGCGCGCCGCGCACCCCGTCGGCGGACGGAGGCCCGGGGCCACGACCCCGCCCGCAGACCGACGCCACGAACCGCCGACCCGGCTCACAGGCCGCCCACAGCGGCCGCACACCCTGCCCGCGAGCCGACGCCACGGCCCGCGTCGAAGCCGCACGCCACGCACCCCACCCGCGGGCCGACGCCGAGAACCGCGCTCCCCGCCGCAGACCACCCGAAGCCGCGCGCCGCGCACCCCGTTGGCGGGCGGACGGTTGGGGCCGCTAAGCCCGCTCACAGGCCGACCCCGGCAGCCGCACACCCTGCCCGCGAGCCGACGCCACGGCCCCGCTGGAGCCGCCGTACACCCCGCCCTCTGGGCCGACGCCGGAGGCCGCGCTTCCCGCCCGCAGGCCCCACGGCAAGGGCCGCGCCAAGCCACGCGTCACGCACCCCGCCGACGGGCCGACGCCCTCTCTCGCCCTGCCCGCCGTGCCGAACCCGGCCCCGCACCGAAGAACCCACCCGTCCCGCCCGGCCGGCTGCCCCACCGCTCCAGCCGGCGGCCCCGCTCCCCCATCTGACGGTCCTGAGCCGCCCCGGCGCGACGGGTCCCCGCACCCCCCAGCCAACCATCTCGCACCGCCCCGCCCCAGACTCCCAGCGCCCCGCCCAACGCTCCGAACGAGCCACTTTCGCCCCCTCCCCCCGGGAGCGCTCCCAGATCATCACGCCCCGGACAGGAATTCGTCTCCCCCCGTGACCTGGCGTTTCGAAATCCCTTCGACATGGCTCGTGTCCGCAGTCTTGTCAGGAACATGGGCCTCTCCCTACAGTCCCTGGCGAGCCAGTAAATGGGAGCGCTCCCATCACATGGGAACGGGAGCGCTCCCGCCTCTCCTCCCCCGTTCTTCCCCGAGAGGACCCGCATGCGACCGTCCAAGCTCCATGCCCACCGAGCGCGTGGCCTGTTAGGCGCGTTGCTCGCCGCGCTCGCCACGCTGGCGGCACTGTTGTCCGCCACCTCGGCGGCGCACGCCGACACCGCGATCTGCGAACCGTTCGGCTCGACCACGATCCAGGGCCGCTACGTGGTCCAGAACAACCGCTGGGGCACCAGCGAGACGCAGTGCATCACCGCCACCGACTCGGGATTCCGGATCACCCAGGCGGACGGCTCGGTCGCGACGAACGGCGCCCCCAAGTCGTACCCGTCCGTCTACAACGGCTGCCACTACACGAACTGTTCGCCGGGTACCAGCCTGCCGGCCCAGCTCAGCTCCATCTCCAGCGCGCCGACCAGCATCTCCTACAGCTACGTGAGCAACGCGGTGTACGACGCCGCGTACGACATCTGGCTCGACCCGACGCCCCGCAAGGACGGGGTCAACCGGACCGAGATCATGGTGTGGTTCAACCACGTGGGTTCCGTGCAGCCGGTGGGCTCGCAGGTCGGTACCGCCACCGTGGGCGGGCGCCAGTGGCAGGTGTGGTCCGGCAACAACGGCGGCAACGACGTGCTGTCCTTCGTCGCCCCGTCGGCCATCACCAGCTGGTCCTTCGACGTGATGGACTTCGCCCGGCAGGCCATCTCCCGTGGGCTGGCCCAGAACAACTGGTACCTGACCAGCGTGCAGGCCGGTTTCGAGCCCTGGCAGAACGGCGCGGGCCTCGCCGTGACCTCGTTCTCCTCCACGGTCAACACCGGTGGCACCAACCCGGGCGACCCCGGGAACCCCGGCACCCCCGGGGCCTGCAAGGTGGCCTACGCGACCAACGTCTGGCAGGGCGGTTTCACCGCCGACGTGACCATCACCAACACCGGCTCCACTCCGGTCAACGGCTGGAAGCTGGCCTTCACCCTGCCCTCGGGTCAGCAGATCACCAGCGCCTGGAGCGCCGGGGTCACGCCGTCCTCGGGAGCGGTCACGGCCACCAACCTGGCCTACAACGGGCAGATCGCGGCCGGGGGCCACGCGTCCTTCGGGTTCCAGGGCACCTACGGCGGCACCTTCGCCAAGCCCTCCGCCTTCAGCCTCAACGGCACCGCCTGCAGCACCGCGTGACGCGGTGACGTACCGGGTGCGGTGTGTGTGACCCGTGCCGCCGCGGCCGCCGCCGCGCGCACCGGTCGCACCCCGCACCCCCTCGATCCCGGGGCCCGCCCGCTTCCTCCACGCCGACCGGGCGGGCCCCGGTTCCAGTCCGGTGCCGTCACCGCTCCCGGCCCCGCTTCCTGGGACCACTCCCGGAAAGGCCCACCCGCATGAGCCTCCCGCTCGTCCGCCGCCGCCCGGCGACGGCCCTGGCCCTGTGCGTCATGACGCTCGCCCTGACCGGACCGGCCGTCGCCGCCCCGGAGCCCGTGGCCGCCTCCGCGGCGGCCGTCCTGCCGTACCAGGACGCCTCCTTACCGGTGGCCACCCGCGTCGACGACCTGCTGTCCCGCATGACCCTGGACGACAAGCTCGGCCAGATGACGCAGATCGACAAGGACTCGCTCGTACCGCAGTCCGACCTCGCCACGTACCGCATCGGCTCGGTGCTGTCCGGCGGCGACTCCACGGTCAGCCCCAACAACGCCCAGACCTGGGCCGACACCTACGACTCCCTGCAGCGCACCGCGCTCACCACGCCGCTCGGCATCCCGATGATCTACGGGATCGACGCCGTGCACGGCCACAACGCGGTCCGCGGGGCCACCCTCTTCCCGCACAACATCGGCCTGGGCGCCACCCGTGACCCGGCGCTCGTGCAGCGCGTCGGGCGCGCGGTCGCCGAGGAGGTGTCCGGCACCGGCATCGACTGGGACTTCGCGCCCTGCCTGTGCGTGGCACGCAACGACCGCTGGGGCCGGACCTACGAGTCCTACGGCGAGACACCCGACCTGCCGTCCGCCATGACCACGTTCATCACCGGTCTGCAGGGCGACACCCTGGGCGCGGGCCCCGCGTCCGTGCTCGCCACCGCCAAGCACTACATCGGCGACGGCGGCACCAGCGGGGGCGTGGACCAGGGCAACACCCAGATCTCCGAGGCCGAGCTGCGGGCGGTCCACCTGCCGCCGTTCAAGGAGGCGGTGCGCCGGGGCGTGGGGTCCGTGATGCTGTCCTACAGCAGCTGGAACGGCGTCAGGTCCCATGCCAACAAGTACCTGGTGACCGACGTCCTCAAGGGCGAGCTGGGCTTCACCGGGTTCGTCGTCTCGGACTGGGCCGCGGTCGACCAGCTCGACGGGCAGAGCGGCTTCACCGGCGCCGAGATCAGCACCGCCGTCAACGCGGGCGTCGACATGGTGATGGTGCCGCAGGACTACAAGAAGTTCCTCACCCTGCTGCGGGGCGAGGTCGGCGCGGGCCGCGTCCCGCAGTCCCGGATCGACGACGCCAACCGGCGCATCCTCACCAAGAAGTTCCAGCTGGGCCTGTTCGAGAAGCCGCTCACCGACCGCTCCTACACGTCCGCGGTCGGCTCGGCCGCCCACCGCACGCTCGCCCGGCAGGCGGTACGCGCCTCCCAGGTGCTGCTGAAGAACGACGGCCACGTCCTGCCCCTGGCGGCGTCGGCCAAGCTGTTCGTGGCCGGGAAGTCCGCCGACGACATCGGCAACCAGAGCGGTGGCTGGACCGTGGGCTGGCAGGGGCGCAGCGGTGCCGTCACCGACGGCACCACCGTCCTGCAGGGCATCCGCGCCGCCGTCACCGACCCCTCCCGGGTCACCTACGACCGTTACGGCAACGGCATCGACTCCAGTTACGGCGCCGCCGTCGCCGTGGTGGGCGAGACGCCGTACGCCGAGGGCAAGGGCGACCGGCCGAACGGCATGGGGCTGGACCAGGAGGACCTGGCGACCCTGGCCCGGCTGAAGGCGAGCGGGGTGCCGGTCGTGGTGGTCCTGGTCTCGGGCCGTCCGCTGGACATCGCCGCGCAACTGCCCGACTGGAAGGCGCTGCTGGCCGCGTGGCTGCCCGGCACCGAGGGCGCCGGCGTCGCCGACGTGCTGTTCGGCGCCTACGCCCCGACCGGCAAGCTGCCGATGACCTGGATGCGGAGCGCCTCCCAGGAGCCGATCAACGACGGCGACGGCCAGAGCCCGCTCTTCCCCTACGGGTACGGACTGACCTACGACGGCACCACCCCGGACCCGGACCCCACCCCCACTCCCACCCCTACCCCCACGCCGACGCCGACGCCGGTGGCGTGCACGGCCCAGTTCCGCACCACCTCGTCCTGGCAGGGCGGCTACCAGGCGGAGGTCACGGTGAAGAACACCGGCTCCACCGCGCTGACGGGCTGGGCGGTGGACTGGGACCTGAACGGGTCCACCGTCGCCAGCCTCTGGAACGGCTCGCTCAGCACCTCCCAGGGCCGGGCCACCGTGCGCAACGCCGCCTACAACGGGGCACTCCAGCCCGGCGCCACCACCTCCTTCGGCTTCACCGCGAACGGCTCCGCGGGCAGCCCCGCCCCGCACTGCGCGGGCAGCTGACCGCACTGCGCCGCGCGCCCCGGCTCCACCCGCCTCCATCCGGCACGACCCGCACCACCCCGGCACCACCTCGTACCGCCCCGCACCACTCCCGCCCGATCCACCGGAAGGAGAACACCATGCCTCGGCACAGCAGACTCGTCTCGCTGGCAGCGGTCCTGTCGACGCTGCTGGCGGCGCTCGGCCTGGCCCTCTTCGCGCAGGGCAGCGCACAGGCCCACGGGGTCGCGATGCTGCCCGGCTCCCGCACCTACCTGTGTTACCTGGACTCCCACACGGCGACCGGCGGGCTGGACCCGACCAACCCCGCCTGCCGGGACGCGGTGGCCAAGAGCGGCGCCACCCCGCTGTACAACTGGTTCGCCGTCCTGGACTCGCAGGCCGGCGGGCGGGGGGCCGGCTATGTCCCGGACGGCACCCTGTGCAGCGCCGGCAACCGGTCGCCGTACGACTTCTCGGCGTACAACGCGGCCCGCTCGGACTGGCCGCGGACCCACCTGACCAGCGGGGCGACCATCCAGGCGCAGTACAGCAACTGGGCGGCGCACCCGGGTGACTTCCGCGTCTACGTCACCAAGCCCGGCTGGTCCCCCAGCTCGGCGCTGGGCTGGGGCGACCTCGACCTGGTCCAGACCGTGACCAACCCGCCGCAGACGGGCTCGCCGGGCACCGACGGCGGCCACTACTACTGGGACCTGAAGCTGCCCTCCGGCCGCTCCGGTGACGCCCTGATCTTCATCCAGTGGGTCCGCTCGGACAGCCAGGAGAACTTCTTCTCCTGCTCCGACGTCGTCTTCGACGGCGGCCACGGCGAGGTGACCGGCATCCGCAACTCCGGCAGCACCCCGACCCCCACCCCGACCCCGACCCCCACGCCCACCCCGACGCCCACGCCGACCGACCCGCACACCGGTTCCTGCATGGCCATGTACTCCGTGACCAACGCGTGGAACGGCGGATTCCAGGGCTCCGTCGAGGTCATGAACCACGGCACGACACCGCTCAACGGCTGGTCCGTGGCCTGGAAACCGGGATCGGGCACCAAGATCAGCAGCCTGTGGAACGGCTCGCTGTCCACCGCGACCGACGGCACGGTCACCGTCCGCAACGTGGACTACAACCGTGTCGTGGCTCCCGACGGCAGCGTGACCTTCGGCTTCACCGCCACCTCCACCGGCAACAACGTGCCCGTCGGCTCGATCGGCTGCGTCACCTCGTAGCCGCCACAGCCGCTCCTGCCCCGGCCTGACCCGTCCCACCCCGGCGCGCTGCCGGTGCCCGTCACCAGGGCACCGGCAGCGCGCTGTGCACACCCCTGCCGGGCAGGCGGTCCGCCGACGTGACGTCCGCGCTGCGGCCCACGCGACCTCCGGCCTGTTCAGGAGCGCGGGCGGCCTGGCAGGATCGCCGTATGTCCAAGGTGTTCCCCCGAATCAGCAGGCGCCGGGCGCTGCAGAGCGCGGCGGCCGGCTTCGTGGCCTTCGGGCTGCTGCTGTGGTGGCTGCTGCCCCTGGGTGAGGAGCCGCCGAGCGGGACCATCACCTTCAGCACGGGCACGTCCCGGGGCGTCTACCAGGACTACGCCCAGCGGCTGCGCCACGAGCTGGACTCGGACATGCCGGGACTGCGGGTGAAGCTGCTCACCAGCGCCGGGTCCCAGGAGAACGTCCGGCGGGTGGCGACCGGGCAGGCCGACTTCACCATCGCGGCGGCCGACGCGGTGGAGGCGTACACGCTGCGCCACGGCAGCGGCGCCGACCGTCTGCGCGGGGTGGCCCGGCTCTACGACGACTACGTCCAGCTGATCGTGGCGCGCGGCTCCGGCATCAGCACCCTGGCGGACCTGCGGCACAAGCGCGTGGCCACCGGGCTGCCCAACTCCGGTGTGCGGCTGATCGCCAACCGGGTACTCAGGTCGGCCGGGATCGACCCCGCGAAGGACATCACCGCGGTGGCCGACGGCATCGACACCGGGCCCGGCCATCTGGAGCGGGGCACGATCGACGCCTTCTTCTGGTCGGGCGGGCTGCCCACGAACGGGCTGGGCGAGCTGGCCCGCCACTTCGACTTCACGTTCGTACCGATCGACGGCGACCTCGTCGCCAAGCTGCACGAGGAGGGCCGGGCGGCGCGCTACTACCGGGCGACCAACATGCCCGAGTCGGCCTACCCGTCCGTCCAGCAGGGCTCCGCCGTGCCGACGCTCGCGGTGTCGAACGTCCTGATCACCCGCGCGGACGTGGATCCCCGGCTCACCGAGTGGGTGACCCGTACGGTGCTGGACAGCCGGGACGACATCGGCGCGCACGTGCACTCCGCCCAGCTGGTCGACGTGCGCACCGCCATCTACACCGACCCGCTGACCCTGCACGAGGGCGCCCGCCGGTACTACCGGTCGGTCAAGCCCTGAAGCCTGGTGCCGCTACCGGGTGCGGGGCACCGACACCGTCACCCGCAGGCCCCGGGGCCGGTGGTGGGCGTAGGCGATGGAGCCGCCGCTCGCGGCGAGCAGGGCCCGCGTGATGGACAGGCCCAGCCCCGAGCCCTTGACGTTCTGGTGGCGGCCGCTGCGCCAGAACCGGTCGCCCACGCGCGCGAGTTCCTCGTCGGTGAGGCCGGGCCCGGTGTCGGTGACCACGACCGTCGCGGTGTCGCCGTGGGCGGCCACGGCGACCTCCACGCTGCCGCCCTCCGGGGTGAACTTCACCGCGTTGTCGATCACCGCGTCCAGTGCGCTGGACAGAGTGATCGGGTCGGCCCAGCCCGTGGTGGCCGGACAGTCGCCGGTCAGCCGGACGCCCTGGGCCCGGGCGGCCGGCGCCCAGGCGGCCACACGTTCCCCGGCGAGCCGGCCGACGTCGGTCAGCCGCACGTCCGCCTGGGCGTGCTCGGCCAGCGCCAGGTCGAGCAGGTCGTCGAGGACCTGCGTGAGGCGCTTGCCCTCGGTGCGGACCGAGGCGATCTCCTCGTTGTCCTCCGGCAGTTCCAGGGCCAGCAGCTCGATCCGCAGCAGCAGCGCCGACAGCGGGTTGCGCAGCTGGTGGGAGGCGTCCGCGACGAAGGCGCGCTGCTGCTCCAGCACGTCCTCGACGTTGTCGGCCATCTCGTTGAACGACCGGGCCAGCCGTCGGAGTTCCGGGGGACCGCCGGCCGCCGCGACCCGGGACTTCAGCCGCCCGGTGGCGATGTCGTGCGTGGTGGCGTCCAGCACCCGCACCGGCTTGAGCACCCAGCCGGTCAGCCGCAGCGCGGCGGCGACGGCGAGCAGCATCGCGGCGACCTCGCCGGCCCCGATGAACAGCCAGCCGCGCAGGGTGCGCGAGCGCATCCCGCCGGTGGGCGAGTCGGTGACCACCACCGCGACGACGTCCCCGTCCCGGATCACCGGCGAGGCGACGACCAGGCGGCTGCGCTCCCAGGGCCAGACCTGCTCGGGGTCGTGGGAGCGCCGGCTGAGCAGCGCCTCCGCGAAGGCGTCGCGCACCTCGCCGGTCTTCGGCAGGGTCCAGGCGGCCGGCGCGCCCGCCATCACCGAGTCGTTGCGGTAGAAGACGCCGGCGCGGATGCCGTAGACCTCCCAGTAGCTGGCCAGTTCGCGCCGCAGGGCCTCCCGGCGCTCGTCGACGACCGTGCGGCGGGAGCCGCTGGGGCCGTCCGTGACGAACTGGGCGAGCGCCGCGAAGCGCGCGGTGTCGTCGATCCGGTCGACGACGACCCGCTGCTGCTGGGCGGCGGCCACGCTGACCGCGAGCGGGAAGCCGAGGGCGAGGAGCACGGCCGCCATCAGGACGATGAGCAGCGGCAGCAGACGTGTGCGCACCCGTCCCCGCTACGCGGCCGGGGCGACGAGCCGGTAACCGACGCCGCGCACGGTCTCGATCAGCGCGGGCATCCGCAGCTTGGCGCGCAGGGAGGCGACGTGCACCTCCAGGGTGCGTCCGGTGCCCTCCCAGCTGGTGCGCCAGACCTCGCTGATGATCTGCTCGCGCCGGAAGACCACTCCCGGCCGCTGGGCGAGCAGGGCGAGCAGGTCGAACTCCTTGCGGGTCAGCTGGACCACCGAGCCGTCCACACTGACCTGCCGGGTGGGCAGTTCGATGCGCACCGGCCCCAGGCGCAGCGCGCTGTCCTGGCCGGGGGCCGCGTCCTCGTGCGCGGTGCGCCGGCTGACGGCGTGGATGCGGGCGAGCAGTTCCCCGGTGTCGTAGGGCTTGACCACGTAGTCGTCGGCCCCGAGGTTCAACCCGTGGATGCGGGAGCGGACGTCGGAGCGGGCGGTGACCATGATCACCGGTGTGCTGGTCCGCTTGCGGATCTTGCCGCAGACCTCGTAGCCGTCCTGGTCGGGCAGGCCGAGGTCGAGCAGGACCACGCCGAAGCCGTCGCCCTCGGGGACGAGTGCCCGCAACGCCTCCTCGCCGCTGCGGGCGTGGGTGACGTCGAAGCCGTGCCGGGCGAGGACCGCGGACAGGGCGGCCGCGACGTGGTTGTCGTCCTCGACGAGCAGCAGTCTCATCCCGGCCCCCTCCGGTTCAGTGGTCGTACGCGGTTCAAGGTTCTACGCGGTTCAGTGGCCGTACGCGCTTCACTGGTCGTACGCGCGTGTGCACCATGCAGTCACGCCGATGAACAAGGACGGCGTCAAGGGGGTTCCGGTTGCCCGGCGCTTCCGTTACCCGGCCGATACGCACACACGGACGCGTCCCTACGACACGTGTCCGATTGCTATCGGATCGTGATGCTCAGATTCCCCTCAGATGTAATGACGCTGGTCACTCGCCCTCACTACTGTCCGTCGAAACCGAGGAGGACGGAGCCTGAGAGCGATGACCGAAGTATCGGTGGCCAAGGAAGACGTGGCCGCGTCCGGCGAACTGGTCGTCCTGAGGAGCGTCAACAAGCACTTCGGCGCGTTGCACGTACTCCAGGACATCGACCTGACGATCGCCCGCGGCGAGGTCGTCGTCGTCATCGGGCCCTCCGGGTCCGGCAAGTCGACCCTGTGCCGCACCATCAACCGCCTGGAGACCATCGACTCGGGCACGATCGCGATCGACGGCAGGCCGCTGCCCCAGGAGGGCAGGGAACTGGCCCGGCTGCGGGCCGACGTCGGGATGGTCTTCCAGTCCTTCAACCTCTTCGCGCACAAGACGGTGCTCGAGAACGTGATGCTCGGCCAGGTCAAGGTCCGCCGGGCCGACAAGAAGCAGGCCGAGGAGAAGGCCCGGGCCCTGCTGGACCGGGTCGGTGTGGGCAGCCAGGCCGACAAGTACCCGGCGCAGCTCTCCGGCGGCCAGCAGCAGCGTGTCGCCATCGCGCGGGCGCTGGCGATGGGCCCCAAGGTCATGCTCTTCGACGAGCCGACCTCGGCGCTCGACCCCGAGATGATCAACGAGGTGCTGGAGGTCATGCAGCAGCTCGCCCGGGACGGCATGACGATGATCGTCGTCACCCACGAGATGGGCTTCGCCCGGTCGGCCGCGAACCGGGTGGTCTTCATGGCGGACGGCCGGATCGTCGAAGAGGCCACGCCCGACCAGTTCTTCAGCAACCCGCGCAGTGACCGGGCCAAGGACTTCCTGTCGAAGATCCTGCACCACTGACCGCCAGTCCCCCGCCCCGGCCGCCCGGTCCGGGCGGACCGCCCTGACCGGTCGGTCCACCTCGACCTCCCGGTCGACCGCGGCCTCCCGGTCCGCCAGGGCCCCTCGGTCCGCCGTGGCCGGCCGGTCCAGGAGGGCCGCCCCGGCCGCCCGCCCGGCCGGCCCCCTCCTCCTCATCAGACGAAGGATGTTCACCATGCAGCTCCGCAAGGTCACCGCCGCCTCGGCCGCCGTGCTCGCCCTCGCTCTCTCCGCCACGGCATGCGGCGGCGACGACAACGACTCGGGCGGTGGTTCGGGCGGCGGGAAGCAGATCAAGGTCGGCATCAAGTTCGACCAGCCCGGCCTGGGTCTGAAGGAGCCGGACGGCTCCTTCTCCGGCTTCGACGTGGACGTCGCCACCTACGTCGCCAAGCAGCTCGGCTACCAGCCGGACCAGATCCAGTGGGTGGAGACGAAGAGCGCCGACCGCGAGAACGCGCTGGCCCGCGGCGACGTCAAGTTCATCGCCGCCACCTACTCCATCAACGACGAGCGCAAGCAGAAGGTCGACTTCGCCGGCCCCTACCTGCTCGCCCACCAGGACCTGCTGGTGAAGAAGGACTCGGACATCGTCAAGGGCACGGACCTCAACGGCAAGAAGCTGTGTTCCGTGACCGGTTCCACCTCGGCGCAGAACATCCAGAAGACGATCGCCCCGAAGGCCAACCTGCGCCAGTACAGCGGCTACTCGGAGTGCATCGCCGGCCTGCAGAGCGGCGCCGTGGACGCGGTGACCACCGACGACTCGATCCTCGCGGGCTTCGCCGCGCAGGACAAGTACAAGGGCCAGTTCAAGCTCGCCGGTCTGAAGCTGAGCAACGAGAACTACGGCGTGGGCGTGAAGAAGGGCGACAGCGCGACCGTCGACAAGATCAACAAGGCGCTGGAGAAGATGGTCTCCGACGGCTCCTGGCAGAAGGCCGTGGACGCCAACTTCGGCCCGGCGAACTACAAGAACGAGCCCGCGCCGAAGATCGGTCAGCTGGTCCAGTAGGGCGGCACCCACGGCCTTCCGCCCGCACCGGGCCGGCCGGGCCCGGCCCGGACGAAGGGCGCGGCCCAAGGGCCCGGCTGAAGGGCCCGGCCGAAGGCCTCAGCCGACGCAGGAATCCGGCAGGTAACGCAGGCTTCCACGGGCGCGCCACCGCCCACCGCTTCCCGGGCGGTGGCGCGCCATGCCCTCCACGTACGCCACACACCCGGAAGCGCGGGAGATCGTGTTCGACTTTCTTGAAGGCTACGACGTCCTAGGGGCGTTCTGGACGACGGTGGAACTGACCGTCCTGTCCGCCGTCGGCTCCCTGGTCTGGGGCACCCTGCTGGCCGCCATGCGGGTCAGCCCCGTGCCCCTGATGCGCGGCTTCGGGACCGCGTACGTCAACATCGTCCGCAACATCCCCCTCACGGTCATCATCATCTTCGCCTCGCTCGGCCTCGCCGACATCTTCGGGGTGACGATGGGCGCTTCCGACGACTTCGACCTCCAGGGCTTCCGCCTGGCGGTGCTGGGGCTGGCGGCCTACACGGCCGCCTTCGTCTGCGAGGCGATCCGCTCCGGCATCAACACGGTGCCGCTCGGGCAGGCCGAGGCCGCCCGCGCGATCGGGCTGAGCTTCAGTCAGACCCTGCGGCTGATCGTGCTGCCGCAGGCCTTCCGGACGGTCATCGGCCCGCTGGCCAACGTCCTGATCGCCCTGACCAAGAACACCACGGTCGCGGCGGCCATCGGCGTGGCCGAGGCCGCGGCCCTGATGAAGACGATGATCGAGAACGAGGCCCAAACGCTGGCCATCGGCGCGGTCTTCGCCTTCGGGTTCGTCGTCCTGACCCTGCCCACCGGCCTGTTCCTCGGCTGGCTCAGCAAGCGCCTGGCGGTGAAGCGATGAGTTCCGTCCTGTACGACACCCCCGGCCCCCGCGCCAGACGGCGCAACGCGCTCCTCTCGGCCGTCTTCGTCGTCCTCCTCGCCCTCCTGCTGTGGTGGATATGGCGGGCGATGGACGACAAGGGCCAGCTGAAGTGGGCCCTGTGGGAGCCGTTCACCACCGGGCAGGCCTGGACGACCTATCTGCTGCCGGGCCTCGGCAACACCCTGAAGGCCGCGGCGCTCGCCATGGTCATAGCCCTCCCGCTGGGTGCGGTGTTCGGCATCGCCCGGCTGTCCGACCACCGCTGGGTGCGCGTCCCGGCCGGTGCGGTGGTGGAGTTCTTCCGGGCCATCCCGGTCCTGCTCCTGATGCTGTTCGCCAACGAGTTCTACGTCCGCTCCACGGATATCCCCAGCGACGAACGGCCGCTCTACGCGGTCGTCACCGCCCTGGTGCTCTACAACGCCTCGGTCCTGGCCGAGGTGGTGCGTGCGGGCATCCTGGCCCTGCCCCGGGGGCAGATGGAGGCGGCGTACGCGATCGGCATGCGCAAGGGCCAGACCATGGCGAGCATCCTGCTGCCGCAGGCCGTCACCGTGATGCTGCCCGCCATCGTCGGCCAGCTCGTGGTCATCGTGAAGGACACCGCGCTGGGCGGCGTGATGCTGCAGTTCCCCGAGCTGCTGAACGCCCGCAGCACGGCAGCGGCCAACTACGCCAACGTCATCCCCAGTTTCATCGTGGTGGCGCTCATCTACATCGTCCTGAACTTCGCCCTCACCTCCTTCGCCTCCTGGCTGGAGGCCAGGCTGCGGCGCAGCAAGCGCGGCACGGGAGCGGTGCTCGGCGCCGAGGACGTGCAGGAACTCAACGCCGCGGAGGTCGGCGGCACCTTCGGCACCGGGGCCGGCGGTACGGTCTGACGCCGCCGGGGCCGACGGCACGCTCCGACGGCCGGCGGCACGGTCCGCGGGCCGGCGGCACGAGCGGCGGCCGGCGACCCGTGGTCCGCGGGCACCGGGTGCGGGTGCGGAGGCAGTGGTCGGGCGGCCACTGCCTCCCCCGTTCAGGTGGCATGATCGCCACGGCCCCGGTCGCTTGACGCAAACACCGCCAATGGGTTGCATACGTTGTGTGATCGTGCACCCCGCTCCACCTTTCTGTTCACCCACGTCCGCCGGCGCATCACCGCGGGCAGGGGGTGCCGCGTCGTGGACCCGGTGATCATCGTCGGAGCGGGGCCCGTCGGCCTGACGCTCGCCCTGGCACTGGCGCGTCAGGAGGTGCCGTCCGTGGTCCTCGACGAGGGCCCGGGCAAGGACGAGCCGCGTCCGGCACGCACGGTCGTCCTGCGCGAGGACACCACCGCTCTGCTGGAGCGGCTGACCGGCACGGCGCTCGGCGAACAGGGCGCGCACTGGGCCGGATGGCGGTCGCTCAGGCGCAGACAGGTGATGCGTGAGATCAGTTTCGCCGACGGTGGCCAAGGGGCCGAGGAAGCCGGCGGACCCGAGGGAACCGGAGGCGGCACCGCCATCGCCGGGACCACCGACTCTCCGGGCACCGATGCCACCGGGATGTCCGCACCGCTGCACCTGGCCCAGCATGTGCTGACCGGTGCGCTGCGTGCCGCCGTCGCGGACGAACCGCTGGTCCAGGTGGCCGTGGACAGCCGCCTGGACGCCGTCGAGCAGGAGCGCTCCGGCGTCAGCGCTCACACGCGCGGCCCCAAGGGCACCTGGTGGCGCGGCAGTTACCTGGTCGGCTGCGACGGCCCCCGCTCGACCGTGCGCAAGCTCCAGGACATCCGCTTCCCCGGCCGTACGGCGGTGGAGCGGCACGCCGTGGCCGCGCTGCGGACGGAACTTCCCTGGCCCGGACGGGCGTTGCTGCACCGGATGCCGCCGTGGCGGACGTCGGGGCCCTCGGCCGGGGAGGTGACCGCCCGGCCCCTCCCGGACGGCGTGTGGCGCCTGGACTGGCTGCTGCCGCCGGGCAAGGACCTGGTCACCCCCGACCTGCTGGTGACCCGCATCCGCGAGACCCTCGCGGGCTGGAACGGCGGCTCCACACCTCCGTACGACCTCCTCGACACCGGTGTCCACACCGTGCACCACCGACTGGCCCGCCGGTGGCGCGTCGGCCGGGTCTTCCTCGCCGGGGACGCGGCCCACCTGCTCGGCGCGTTCGGCACCCAGGGCCTGGACGAGGGGCTCAGGGACGCCGACAACCTGGCCTGGAAGCTGGCCGTGGCCTGGCACCACGGCCCCCGCGACACCCTGCTGGACAGCTACCAGGCCGAACGGCGCGCGGTGATCGCCGCCCGGCTGCGCGCCGCCGACCAGGCGCTGCCGGTGCTGCGCGCCGGTGGCGGACTGCGCAGCTACGTCCCCGGCACGGCCCGGGGCCACGACGCCCTGCTCACGGACGGCCACCTGGGGCGCGGCCCGCTGGGCGCGCCGGGCGTGTACGCCGGTTCACCCCTGGCGCCCGAGCCCTCGGAGGCGGAGATCGAGGTGGGCACGCGGCCCGGGGCACCGGTCGCCGACGTACGGGTCACGGCGGAGGACGGCAGCTTCGTACGGCTGCGGGACCGGCTCGGCCGCGACGCGCTGCTGGTCGTGCTGATCGCGCCGGGCACGGGCGTGTGGGAGCGCAAGCACTGGATGTCCGCCGGGATCATGCCCCGGCTCGCGGCCGCGGTGACCGCCCTGCCGCACCCCGCCGAACTGCTGGTCGCCGAGAGCTACCCGGGCGCGCCGGCGCACAGCGTGCTGCTCGTGCGCCCCGACGGCCACCTCGTCACCGCGCTCGGCGGTGTCCGCCCGGCCGACCTGTACTCGGCGGCCGAGGCGGCGGTGGGTGGCGTCGCGGTGCACGAGGAGGCGCAGGAGGCTGCGCAGGAGGAGGCGCAGGCGGGCTCCGGCGCGCGTTGACCGCGGCTCCGGTCACCCTCCGTCCACATAGTGACGGTGAGTTGACCGGTCTGCACCGGCATGCTGTACTCCGGAACGTGACCGACACCTGTGTGCGCCTGTGGCGGAGGGTCCATATGGACCTCGTCCGCTATGCGGGCTGCGTGTGTCGCCCGTCCTGCTGAATCCGCTTCCGGTTCCGCTTCCGGCCCTCCGGTTTCTTCCGGCCCCGGCTCCCCGGTTCTCTCCGGGTCCCGGCCCGGGCCCGTTCCGGCTCCGTACGGTTCCGGTCCTCCGGTTTCCCTCCGGCTCTTCTCCGGCTCACTGCGGGCGCCGCCGCGCGCCCCCTCGGCGAACGCTTCCCAGGACGGTTCACGTGTCTGCCTCCCCCTCCCCTGCCCCCCTCTCCACCGCCGCCTCCCCGGCCGCTCCTCCCTCCTCCGCGCCCTCTCCGGCTCCGGCCGCTCCCGCCGCCGAGCCGGGCCGCCGGGGCGCCGGTGCGACGCCCACCGAGGCGGACCTCCTCGACTTCGTGCGGCGCACCGCCGCCGACACCGAGCTGATCGCCTCGCTGCCGCTCGACCCGGAGGGCCGTACCTGGGTGCGGCTGGAGGGCCCCGGCGGCAGTGAGGCCTGGCTGATCGGCTGGCCGCCGGGCTCCGGCACCGGCTGGCACGACCACGCCGACTCGGTCGGTGCCTTCCTGACCGCGGCCGGCGAGCTGAAGGAGTACTCGCTCGCCGCCCGTCTTCCCACCGACGGCTGGAAGACCCTGGAACTCACCGACGGCGTGGACCGCGAACGCCGGCTGCCCACCGGCCAGGGCCGCGCCTTCGGCCGCCACCACGTGCACGAGGTGCTCAACGAGTCCCCCGACCGCCACGCGATCTCCGTGCACGCGTATTACCCGCCCCTGCCGCGCATCCGCCGTTACAGCCGCACCGGCCAGGTGCTGCGCCTGGAGCAGGTCGAACGCCCGGAGGACTGGCAGTGAGCGGCACGGACGGACAGCGGGTGGGCATCGACGAACTGCTGGAGCGGGTGCGCACCGCCTACCGGCGCGTCGAGGCCCGGGAGGCCTACGACGCGGCGCGCACCGGTGAGGCCCTGCTGGTCGACATCCGGTACGCCGCCCTGCGCGACCGGGACGGCCTGATCCCCGGTGCCCTCGTCATCGAGCGCAACGAACTGGAGTGGCGGCTCGATCCGCAGGGCAGCCACCGCGTCCCGGAGGCCACCGGGCACGACCTGCGGGTGGTGGTGGTCTGCAACGAGGGCTACGCCTCCAGCCTGGCGGTCGCCTCCCTGCACCAGCTGGGCCTGCACCGGGCGACGGACCTGGTGGGCGGCTTCCAGGCCTGGCGCGCGGCGGGCTGCCCGGTGGCCGCCTGAGTCCGACCGTGCCGGACTCGCCCGGTTCGTTCGGCTCCGCCGCTGTCGGCGCTCAGTCCTTCGCGGTCGCGACCGTCACCGCCCGCACTCGCAACGCCGCGCGTCCCGGCAGGGCGGTGGCGGCGAGGGCGAGGAGGCCGGCGACGGCGACGACGCTCACGTAGAGCAACGGCGTGACGGTGGGAGCGGCGCGGCCCGTCATGCCGACGCTGAAGGCGGTCAGCACGGCGAGGGCGATGCCGCTGCCCAGGGCCGCGGCGAGCAGCAGTACCGACAGCGCCTCGGTACGCAGCATCCGCAGCACCTGCCGGCGGGTCGCGCCGGCCAGCCGGAGCAGCGCGAACTCCCGGACGCGCGCGGAGACCGACATGGCGAGCGTGTTGACCGCGGCGATGGCGGTGAAGGCGAGGACGAGTCCCATGGCCAGGTAGTTCACCTCGGCGTTGGCCTGCTGCCGGTCCGCCTGGAGCGAGTCGGCGGCCGCCGGGGAGAGAATCCGCAGCCCAGGGAACTCGACGAGCGCGGCCGCGAGGTGTGCCCGGGTACGGCTCGTGCTGACCAGGACGGTGGAGGCGAGCGGGTTGTCGACGTGCCGGGCGACGAGGTCGTGCGCGAACGTGAGGTCGCCGAAGCCGAGACCGCGGGCGTAGACGGCGGCGACGGTGACCGTGACGGGCGTGCCGTCGCCGAGCGTGAGCCGCACCGTGCTGCCCGGCGTCAGGTGGTGCTGGTCCGCGGCCAGTCCGCTGACGGCGACGGTGTCCTCGGCGAGCCCGTCCAGGGAGCCGGCGGTGACGCGCGGGTCCCAGGTGCGGGTGAGCCCCGCGGGGGTGACGCCTTGGGCGGCGTACTTGTCCAGGCCGATCCGGACGGTCGTGCGGACCACCTCGGTGACGGCGTCGCCGCCGGTGCGCAGCCGCCGTGCCGCCTCGGCCGGGACCCCCGGTCCCGTGGCGACGACCACACGGTCGGCGGTGACACCCGCACGGGCCTGGGAGCGGGCGGCGTCCCCCAGGGTCGACTGGACGAACAGGACGGTGCAGGTCATGCCGACGAGCAGGGTGAGCGGGGTGACGACGGAGGCCATCCGGGCGGCGTTGCCGCGCAGGTTGGCCCGCGCCAGCCGGCCGCCGGGTCCGGTGAGCCGCAGCGGCCCGGCGAGCAGGAACGCGGCCGCCCTGACCAGCAGCGGGCCGAGCAGCGCGACGGACGTGGACAGCACCACGACGGCGAGGAAGGTGACCGGGGTCGAGGCGGGTTCGGTGCGCAGGGAGGTGAGGACGGCGACGAGGACGCCTCCCCCGGCGAGCAGCAGCAGACCGGCGGCGATACGTCCCCGGGCGGGGCGGGGGCGTTCGCTCCTCGCCTCGGCCAGGGCCTCGGTGGGGCGGATACGGGCGATCCTGCGGGAGGCCACGCGCACGGCGGCCCAGGCCCCGAGGACGGTGGCGGCGAGCGCCGCGAGCGGCGGGGCGAGGCCGGCGGTGTGCTCCAGCGTGCCCGGCACGGCCCCCAGAGCGACGAACCTGGCGTACAGCAGGCCGCCCAGGGGAATCCCGAGGGACGCGCCCGCCGTTCCGGCGACCGTACCGACGATCAGCGCCTCCCGGCCGAGCAGCCCGCGGATCTGACCGGGCGTGGCGGCGATGGCGCGCAGCAGGGCGAGTTCGCGGTGGCGCTCCTGCACGGAGAGCTGGAAGGTGCCGACGACGACGAGTACGGCCACCAGCAGCGAGGTTCCGCCCATCGCGCCGCCCATGCTGACCAGCCGGGTGCGGGCCGCGGCGGCGTCCAGGAACTCGACGGGGCCGCGCGCCTGTCCGGTGCTGACCTGTGCGGTGGTGCCGTGCAGGGTCCGCGCCACCTCCTGGCGCAACCGCTCCGTGTCCGTGCCCCGGGTGGGCAGCACGCCGAACGCGGTGACCTGCCCGGGATGGGCGGCCAGCCGGCGGGCTTCGGCGGCGGAGAAGAACAGCGCGCTCTGGTGGCGCACGTCGGTGGCCGGGGCGGCGATGCCGGTGACGCGGTAGCTGCGCGGCGCCCGCGTCGACTGCACGGTGAGCCGGTCACCGGGCCGGAGGCCGGCCCGGGTGGCGAGGTCGCGGTCGACGACGAGGTCACCGGCCGCCCCGGGCGCGGTCCCGGCGGTCAGCCGGTACGGGGTCAGCGCGGCGGAGGTCCAGGCGTGCCCGTAGGCGGTACGGCCGCCGGTGCCGCCCGGGACCGAGGGCTGCGCCAGGAAGGTCAGTTCGGGCACGACCCGGGCGACTCCCGGAGTACGGGCGAGGGTGGCCGCCAGCCGGGCCGGCAGCCAGGCACGCTCGGCGATGGGCTTCGCCTTGTGCTTGACCTTGGTCCTGCCCTTCTTGTGCTTGACGGTGGTGCGGTGCACGTACTGGTCGGCGGAGACCACGACGGGGGCCGCCGCGTAGCGTTCGGTGCGGATCGTGCCGCGCAGACCGGTGTCGAGGAGGGAGCCGCATGCGGAGATGAGGGCGGCCGCGCACATCAGGGCGAGGAACGCGCCCAGGAATCCGGCCTTGCGGGCTCGAACGGTCCGGAGGGCGTAGCGCAGCAGCATGGATCGGGCTCTCTTCTGTTGTCCGCCGGGTGGCCGGCACCGCCCCGTCCGGGCGCTGTGCCGTGCGTCCAGCCTCGGCCACGCGGCAGCCCGCGGGCATTGCGGTGACCCGGCGTCTTCTGCGGGGGCTAGCCCCACCCCGCGAGCCCTTCGTGCGGGCGCGCCCCAGCCCTGCGGCGGCTCAGATCCCCTCGTCGGGGAAGTCCGTCTCCTCGCCCTCTTCCTCCAGCGCCTGCCGGACGACCCGCAGCGCCATGCCTTCCGGGTAGCCCTTGCGGGCGAGCATCCCGGCGAGGCGCCGTATCCGCTTGTCCCGGTCCAGGCCCCGGGTGGAGCGGAGCTTGCGGGCGACGAGGTCGCGGGCGGTCGCCTCCTCCTGCTCGGAGTCGAGCTGGGCGACGGCCTCGTCGATCAGCGTGGAGTCGACGCCCTTGGTCCGCAGCTCCCGGGCGAGCGCGCGCCGGGCCAGTCCGCGGCCGTGGTGGCGGGACTCCACCCAGGCGTCCGCGAACGCGCCGTCGTTGATCAGACCGACCTCCTCGAACCGGGACAGCACCTCGTCGGCCACGTCCTCGGGGATCTCCCGCTTCCGCAGGGCGTCGGCGAGCTGCTTCCGGGTGCGCGGGGTCCCGGTGAGCAGGCGCAGACAGATCGCCCGCGCCCGCTCAGCCGGGTCCCCAGGGGGTTCCTCCCGCTCGGCCCTCGACAAGGAGGAGGACCCCCCGTCCTCACCGGCCGGCTCCCCGGAGCCGCGCCGGCGTCTCCCGCGGCCGCGGCCACCGCGCGGTCCGCCGCCCGACGGCCCGTCACCGCTGCCGCCGCAGTAGCCGTCGCCCCCGTGGCCGTCGGCTCCGTCGGCGTCCGCGGCCCGGGCCGCGCTCTGCCCGGCGCTCCTCCCCCGTGGAGCACCGGGGGAGACGTCCTCGTACTCGGCCCAGTCGGTTCGTCGCGTCACGGGTCAGCTCTTGGCTGCGGCGGCCTTGGGCTTGGTGGCCTTGGCCGCGATCGCCGGAGCGGGCACCGTCTTGGCGGCGTCGTCGGCGGTGGCGGTCGCCGCGTCCGTGCCCTGAGCGGTGGCGGGCTCCTCGGGGCGGACGCCCACGCCCAGCTTCTCCTTGATCTTCCGCTCGATCTCGTTGGCCAGGTCGGGGTTGTCCTTGAGGAAGTTGCGCGCGTTCTCCTTGCCCTGGCCGAGCTGGTCGCCCTCGTACGTGTACCAGGCGCCGGCCTTGCGCACGAAGCCGTTCTCCACGCCCATGTCGATCAGGCCGCCCTCGCGGCTGATGCCCTGCCCGTAGAGGATGTCGAACTCGGCCTGCTTGAAGGGCGGCGCGACCTTGTTCTTGACGACCTTGACGCGGGTGCGGTTGCCGACCGCGTCGGTGCCGTCCTTCAGGGTCTCGATACGCCGGATGTCGAGCCGCACCGAGGCGTAGAACTTCAGCGCCCGGCCACCGGTCGTGGTCTCCGGCGAGCCGAACATCACGCCGATCTTCTCGCGGAGCTGGTTGATGAAGATCGCGGTGGTCTTGGACTGGTTGAGCGCGCTGGTGATCTTCCGCAGGGCCTGGCTCATCAGGCGGGCCTGGAGACCGACGTGGCTGTCGCCCATCTCGCCCTCGATCTCGGCGCGCGGCACGAGCGCGGCCACCGAGTCGATGACGATCAGGTCGAGGGCACCGGAGCGGACCAGCATGTCCACGATCTCCAGCGCCTGCTCGCCGTTGTCCGGCTGGGACAGGATCAGGTTGTCGATGTCCACGCCGAGCTTGCGCGCGTACTCGGGGTCGAGGGCGTGCTCCGCGTCCACGAAGGCCACCTGGCCGCCGGCCTTCTGCGCGTTCGCCACCGCGTGCAGGGTCAGGGTCGTCTTACCGGAGGACTCCGGGCCGTAGATCTCCACGACGCGGCCGCGCGGCAGACCGCCGACGCCGAGGGCCACGTCGAGCGCGGTCGAGCCGGTCGGGATGACCTCGATGGGCTCCTTGGACCGCTCGCCCATGCGCATGACCGCGCCCTTGCCGAATTGCCGTTCAATCTGTGCGAGTGCGGCTTCGAGCGCCTTCTCGCGGTCGGTTCCTGCCATGGGTTCCACCCGGTTTGCTTGAGTCGATCGCTTCACGTCAAAGACGCTAACGCCTGCCACTGACAATGCGTCCCGACGTCGGCCCGGCCTGTGGATAACTCGGGCACTTCTCCACGCAAACCGTGTCGAAACACCCGTCGAGAGCCTCACCTGAGCCTCGCCTGAACCCTCATAAGAACGGATGTTCGATTTTGGTGTCAAGCGCGCCACGCGGCACCGCCGCGCGGCTGCTCCCGGCGGCGTACGGCGGGTGCCTCCGGGCGGAGGACGACCGGGCGGGCCGCTCCCGGGAGCCTGGGCCCATGAACCGTCCACGCCTCGCCGAACGCCTGTGCCACGCGACCGGGCTGCTCCTCGTCCTCTCCGGCCTCGCGCACCTGGTGGTGTTCGCGGTGGACGGCGGTCCCTGGGACGGCCCCGTCTCCTGGCGCAAGCCCGTCACCTTCGGGCTCTCCTTCGGCGTGACGCTGATCGCGGTCGCCTGGGTCACGTCGTGGCTGCGCGTCGGACCGCGCCTGCGCACCGTCCTGCTCGTCGTGTTCGCCGCGGACTGCGTCGTGGAGGTCGGCGGCATCACCCTCCAGGCGTGGCGCCGGGTGCCCTCGCACCTCGACATGGAAACCCCCTTCGACACGGCGGTGTCGATGACCCTCGCGGCGGGCGGCGCGGTCCTGGTGGTCCTGCTCACCGTCTTCGCGGTGGCGTCCTTCCGGCACCGGCCGGCCGGACCCGCCGGGATGGCGCTCGCGGTACGGTCCGGGTTCGCGATCCTGCTCGTGGCGCTGGCCTCGGGCGCCGTGATGATCGCGCGCGGGGTCGTGCTCACCCGCACCGGCCACCAGGAGGCCGCCTACCGCTCCACGGCCCCGCTCAAGCCGCTGCACGGGGTGAGCCTGCACGCCGTGCTGGTCCTGCCCGCCCTGGCGTGGCTGCTGTCGCGCACCGCGTGGAGCGAGGGGGCGCGACGGCGGATCGTCGCCGCGGCGGCCTGCTGCTACGCGGCCGCCGTCGCGGCGGCCGGGGTCTGGGCGGTGCTCACCCGGTGACCGGGCCTGGAGCACATCACCGCTGCCGAGCGGCGGTCACCCGGCACGCCGTCCCTGCTCGGCGCCCTCAGTCGGCGTCCCGGGCCGGTCGGACGGGACTGCCGGACCCGTCGGCTCCGACGGGTACCTCAGCCGCGTCGGCCTCGGCGGGCTCCCCGGCGTCCGCGGAGGGCTCCGCCGTGTCCGGGCGCCCGGGCCCCGGCCGGCGCGCGCGCCGGAACGGCCCGGGGCCGCCCGGCCCCCGCCCGCGGTGCCCGTGCACGCGCGGGTCGTCGGTGACGGCGTACCGCTTCACGTACGCCCCCAGGAACGCCTGGAGGGTGGCGACCGCGGGGATGGAGATCAGCGCGCCGACGGCGCCCAGCAGCGCGGTGCCGGCGATGACCGAGCCGAAGGCGACGGCCGGGTGGATGTCGACGGTCTTGGAAGTCAGCTTGGGCTGCAGGACGTAGTTCTCGAACTGCTGGTAGATCAGGACGAAGAGGAGCACCCACAGCGCGTACCAGGGGTTGACCGTGAACGCGATCAGCATCGGCAGCGCACCCGCGAGGTAGGTGCCGATGGTGGGGATGAACTGTGAGACCAGACCCACCCAGACGCCGAGCACGGGCGCGTACGGCACGCCCAGGGCCTGGAACAGGACGTAGTGCGCCACCCCGGAGACGAGGGCCATGAGGCCGCGGGAGTACAGGTAGCCGCCGGTCTTGTCCACGGCGATCTCCCAGGCCCGCAGCACCTCGGCCTGCCGGGCGGGCGGCAGGACGGAGCACAGGGCGCGGCGCAGCCGGGGCCCGTCGGCGGCGAAGTAGAACGAGAACAGCGCGACGGTCAGCAGCTGGAACAGGCCGCCGAGCACCTGGGCGGAGACGTCGAGGACACCGGCCGCGCTGTTCTGCGCGTACTTGCGCAGCCAGTCGGAGTGCAGCAGCCCTTCCTGCACGTCCACCCGTCTCAGCTCGGTGTGGAAGGTCTGGTTGACCCAGTGGATCACCGAGTCGAGGTACTGCGGGAAGCCTTCGACCATCTTGATGATCTGACCCGCCAGCATCGAGCCGAGCAGGGTGACGAACCCGGCCGTGACGATCACCAGGCCGAGGAAGACCAGGAAGGTGGCCAGGCCCCGGCGCATCCCGCGGGCCGCCATCCAGCTCACCGCGGGCTCTATGGCCAGGGCCAGGAAGAACGCGATGAGTATGTTGATCAGCAGGCCCGTGAGCTGGTGGAACGCCCAGCTGCCCAACTGGAAAGCGGCTATCAGCGCGAGCGCGAGCACCAGGGCGCGTGGCAGCCAGCGCGGCATGCGGGCGGCCGGGGCGACGGTGTCGCCGGCGGGGGGCCGGGCGGGCGGTGTCGTGCCGGACGGGGGTGCGTGCCGGGCGTCCGGCTCATTTTCGTCAGTGGGTGCCACGGTGCAAGTCTCGCCCACTCAGGCGGCAGCTTGCCGCCGGCCTGCCGTGGCGGGTGCCTTTCAGCGCCTCTCCCCGGGGACGTTCATGACGGAGCAGACCACGCGCCACACCTCCTTGGCGTCCCAGCCCGCGTCCAGCGCCTGGTGCACGGTGCGTCCGCCCAGCTCCGTCATGACGTGGTCGCGCGCGAAGGTGTCGGCGTACCCCGGACCGAAGTGTTCCGCCATCCGCTGCCAGAAGACCGTCAACCGCATGACACCAGTATCCCGCCCCTGAGGGTGGGCCCCGCCCGGGTCCGCTCACCGGGGCCGCACTGCGCCCCTACGGTCTGATCCATGTCCGACACCGGAGCCTCCCCGCTCGCCTCCACGCCCCCGGCGCACTCTCCGCTCTCCCGCGCCGAGCACTTCGTCTGGCTCACCGCGCGCGTGCTGGAGCGGCGGCTGTTCGCCCACCACTTCCTGGACGGCGGCCCCGACCCGGTGGAGACGGCGCTGGACGCCTACCGCAACGAGGACGGCGGGTACGGCCACGCCCTGGAGCCCGATATGCGCGGCCCCGTCAGCCAGCCGCTGCACACCGCGCACGCGCTGCGTGTCCTGGACGCCATCGGCCGCTGCGGCGGACAGCGGGTGGAGCGGGTGTGCCGCTATCTGACCTCCGTCTCGACGGCGGAGGGCGCCCTGCCGGCGATCCGTCCCGGCCGGCGCGGCCGTCCGGTGGCCCCGTTCATCCCCGTGGTGGACAACCCGCCCGGCGAGCTGCTGGCGACCGGCCCGGTGGTGGGGGTGCTGCACCGCAATCAGGTGTGGCACGCCTGGCTGTTCCGGGCCACCGACTTCTGCTGGCGGGCCGTGGACGGCCTGGCCAGCTCCCATCCGTACGAGGTGCAGGCCGCCGTGGCGTTCCTGGACTCGGTGCCCGACCGCGCGCGTGCCCAGGCCGCCGGCGACCGCCTGGGCCGCCTGGTGCGCGAACAGCGGCTCGCCGCCCTGGACCCGGACCGCCTCGACACCTCGCCGGTCGCGTCCGGCTACGCGCCGGGGGAGCATCACTTCCCGTACGACTTCGCGCGGACCCCGGGCTCCCTCGCGCGCGGGTGGTTCACGGACGAGGAAATGACCCGCTCTCTGGACTTCCTCGCCGCCGAACAGCGCACGGACGGCGGCTGGCCGGTGCGCCGGCGCCAGTGGGCTCCGGGCAGCGCGCTGGAGGGCCGCCCCCGGGTGACGATCGAGGCACTGCACACCCTGAGGGCGTACGGCCGCCGCGTGGACTGACCCGGCCCGCCCCTCACCCCGTGAGGGCCCGCACCCCCGCGGTCACGGCCACCGCGGCCGCGACGACCACCAGGAACGGCGCGCGCAGCACCAGCGCCACGGCGGCCGCCGCGAGGCCCGCGGCCCTGGCGTCCAGCACCAGCGTGCGGCCGTCGGCGAAGGTCTGCTGGGCCGTGAGGGCGGCGAGCAGGGCGACGGGCAGCAGGGCGGCGAGCCGCCTGACGAGCGGCCGCTCCAGAGCGGCGGCGGGCACGAGCAGGCCGGCGAGTTTCACGGCGTAGCAGCCGAAGACGGTCGCGGCGACAGCGATCCAGGTGTTCACCGGTCCTCCTCCCCCTCGTCCGCTCCGGCGCCGGCCCCGGCCGAGGGGCCCGGGCCGACGGCCTCGTCCGTCGCCCGCGCCGCGTCCCCCTTCTCCGCCGGTGGCGGCGGTGCCTGACCGCGGTGTCCGGCGCGCCGTCCCGCCACGAACAGGGCGGCCGGGGCCGACAGCGCGGCGACCAGCACCGGCACGCCCGCGGGCAGGACGGGCAGCAGGCCCAGCCCGAGCAGCACAGCAAGGCCCGCGACCACGCGTTCGGTACCCGTCCTGATCATGGGCGCGAGCAGTGCCAGGAAGACGGCGGGCCCGGCCGCGTCCAGCCCCCAGGCGTCGGTGTCGCCGATGGCCTCGGCGCCGAGCGCGCCGAGCAGCGTGGTGAGGTTCCACAGCAGGTACAGGGTGATCCCGGTGACCGTGAAGCCGAGCCGCGCGGCGCGCCGCGTCGGCTGGGCCAGGGCCACCGCCGTGGTCTCGTCGATCACCCACTGGGCGGCGAACGGCCGCACCGCGCGCGGGAGGGCCAGCACCTGCGACAGGCGCAGCCCGTAGAAGGCGTTGCGGACGCCGAGGAAGAAGGCCCCGGCGGCGGCCGTGAGCGGTCCGCCGCCGGCCGCCAGCGCGCCCACCAGGGCGAACTGGGAGGCCCCGGTGAACACCAGGAGGCTGAGCGCACAGGTCTGGAGCACGCCGAGCCCGCTGCCGGCCGAGGTCACCCCGAAGGCGAACCCGGACAGCCCCACCGCGATCCCGACGCCCAGGGCGTCCCGGACGACGGAGGCATCGGGCTTGGCCGCCTCGGGCCGTATGTCTGCTGAAGCTGTTGGTTGTGCCACGCACCGAACGGTACGGGTGTCCGTCAGCCCGGGTCTTGTACGTTCTTGCGCTCGCGCTGGTACGCCCCGGGAGGAACGCCGACGATCCGGGCGAAGTGCCGGTTGAGGTGCGGCTGGTCGGTGAAGCCGACGGCGACGGCGGCCTCGGCCGGTGCGGTCCCGGCGTCCAGCAGCAGCCGTGCCCGGCGCACCCGCGCATCGGTCAGCCAGGCGTGCGGTGGCATGCCGTAGGCCTCGCGGAAGGCGCGCAGCAGCGGGAACGGACTCGTCCCGAGGCCGTCGGCGAGCTGTTGCAGCGTCGGCGGCGCGGCCATCCGCTCCTGGAGGACCGCACGCGCGCGTGCCGCGGTCCGGGCTCCGGCCGTGCGCACGCGCCGCTGCGGCAGCGGGCCGCCGTTGAGCCGCAGCAGCCGGGTCACCGCCACACGCAGCAGCGTGTCGGCGGCCAGCGCGTTGCCCTCCTCGGCGGCGCGCAGCACCTGGTGCACCAGGTGGACGCTGCGGGGGTCGTCGAGCACGGGTGCGGTGAAGCCGGGGGAGCCGCTCAGGGTGGTGGTCTCCGCGGCGATGGCGGCCACCACCTCGGGCGCGGGGTAGAGCGCGCCGTACCGCCAGCCCTCGGGGACGCCCGCCCGGCCGGTGTGCGGGGTGTCGGGATTGACCAGCGCCAGGGTGCCGGCGCCCGCGGCGACGTCCGAGCCCCGGTGGTGGAAGACCTCGACGCCGTCGGCGATGGCCGCGATGACGAAGTTCTCGTGGGTGTGCCGGACGAAGGTCTTGCGGATGTAGCGGGCGCGCAGCAGGTCGACGCCGGGCAGTTCGGCGTACTGCCAGTGCCGCGCCCGCTCGCCCGTAGCCGCCATGTGCCCATTCTCCGCCTCCGCAGTGCCGCGGGCCCGGCCGCCCTCGCGCCCCGGCGCCTCCCGGTCTCCGCTTCACTCGCGTCCACGCAGGTCAGGGCGTTTGTCAGTGGCGGGGTGCAGGATGGACGCATGGTCAGCTCCGCCCACCGAGCCCTCGACGGCTTCTCCCCCGCGACCCGCGCCTGGTTCACGGGGGCCTTCTCCGCGCCCACCGCCGCCCAGGCCGGCGCGTGGCAGGCCATCGGTGAGGGCTCGGACGTGCTGGTGGTGGCCCCGACCGGCTCCGGCAAGACGCTCGCCGCGTTCCTCGCGGCCCTGGACCAGCTGGCCTCGACGCCTCCCCCGGCCGACGCCAGGAAGCGCTGCCGGGTGCTGTACGTGTCGCCGCTGAAGGCCCTCGCGGTCGACGTCGAGCGCAACCTGCGCAGCCCGCTCACCGGCATCCGCCACGAGTCCGTCCGCCTGGGCCTGCCCGAGCCCGAGGTGAAGGTCGGCATCCGCTCCGGCGACACCCCGGCCGCCGAGCGCCGCGCCCTGGCCACGCGCCCGCCGGACATCCTGATCACCACTCCGGAGTCCCTGTTCCTGATGCTGACGTCCGCCACGCGCGACGCGCTGACGGGCGTGGAGACGGTGATCCTGGACGAGGTGCACGCGGTCGCGGGCACCAAGCGCGGGGCGCACCTCGCGCTGTCCCTGGAGCGGCTGGACGAGCTGCTGCCCAGGCCGGCCCGCCGGATCGGCCTGTCGGCGACCGTCCGCCCCGTGGACGAGGTGGCCCGCTACCTCTCGCCCCGCCGCAAGGTGGAGATCGTCCAGCCGGAGTCCGGCAAGGAGTTCGACCTCTCGGTGGTCGTCCCGGTGCAGGACATGGGCGAGCTGGGCGGCGCCCCGGCGGCCGACGCGACCGACGGCGCCGAACGGCCGTCGATCTGGCCGCACGTCGAGGAGCGCATCGCCGACCTGGTGCAGGCCCACCGCTCGACGATCGTCTTCGCCAACTCGCGCCGGCTCGCGGAGCGGCTGTGCAACCGGCTCAACGAGATCGCGTACGAGCGGGCCACCGGCGAGCCGCTGGAGGAGCACCACGCCCCGGCCGAGCTGATGGGCGGCTCCGGCGCGGCCCAGGGCGCCCCGCCGGTGATCGCCCGCGCCCACCACGGCTCGGTCTCCAAGGAGCAGCGCGCCCTCGTCGAGGAGGACCTGAAGGCCGGCCGGCTGCCCGCCGTGGTCGCCACGTCCAGCCTGGAGCTGGGCATCGACATGGGCGCCGTCGACCTGGTCGTGCAGGTGGAGTCCCCGCCCTCGGTCGCCTCCGGTCTCCAGCGCGTGGGCCGCGCCGGACACCAGGTGGGCGCGGTCTCCACCGGCGTGGTCTTCCCGAAGTACCGGGGCGACCTGGTGCAGGCGGCCGTGGTCACCGAGCGGATGCGCACCGGGGCCATCGAGGCCCTGAAGGTGCCCGCCAACCCGCTGGACGTGCTCGCCCAGCAGCTCGTCGCCATGACGTCGATGGACGCCTGGCAGGTGGACGACCTGGTCGCCCTGGTCCGCCGCGCGGCCCCGTTCGCCTCGCTCCCGGAGTCGGCGTTCACGGCCGTCCTGGACATGCTCGCGGGCCGCTACCCCTCCGACGCGTTCGCCGAGCTGCGACCGCGTGTGGTGTGGGACCGCGTCACGGGCGTCGTCACCGGCCGCCCGGGCGCCCAGCGCCTCGCCGTCACCTCCGGCGGCACGATCCCCGACCGCGGTCTGTTCGGGGTCTTCCTCGCCGGTTCCGACCCCAAGAAGGGCGGCGGCCGGGTCGGCGAGCTGGACGAGGAGATGGTCTACGAGTCCCGGGTGGGGGACGTCTTCACGCTGGGCACCAGCTCCTGGCGCATCGAGGACATCACGCGCGACCGCGTCCTGGTCTCCCCCGCCCCCGGGGTGCCGGGCAGGCTGCCGTTCTGGAAGGGCGACCAGCTGGGCCGCCCGCTGGAGCTGGGCCGGGCGCTGGGCGCGTTCCTGCGCGAGGTCGGCTCGCTGTCCGAGGAGGACGCCCGGCTGCGGCTCCTCGCCGCCGGCCTCGACACCTGGGCCGCGGACAACGTCCTGGCCTACCTCGCCGAGCAGCGCGAGGCCTGCGGCCACGTCCCGGACGACCGCACGATCGTCGTCGAGCGGTTCCGGGACGAGCTGGGCGACTGGCGGGTCGTCGTCCACTCCCCCTTCGGCGCCCAGGTCCACGCCCCCTGGGCCCTCGCCCTCGGCGCCCGCCTCTCCGAGCGCTACGGCATGGACGCCCAGGTCATGCACGCCGACGACGGCATCGTGCTGCGCCTGCCGGACGCCGACCTGATGGGCCTGGACCTGCTGGACCAGGAGCCCGCGAAGGCCGGTAGCGCGTACGACAGCGAGCAGGCGCCGGTCGGCGCGGCGGACGTCGGCTTCGACAAGGGCGAGGTCGAGCAGATCGTCACCGACCAGGTCGGCAGCTCGGCCCTGTTCGCCGCCCGGTTCCGCGAGTGCGCCGCCCGCGCGCTCCTGCTGCCCCGGCGCTCCCCCGGCAAGCGCACCCCGCTGTGGCAGCAGCGCCAGCGCGCCGCCCAGCTGCTCCAGGTGGCGAGCGAGTTCGGCTCGTTCCCCATCGTCCTGGAGGCGGTCCGCGAGTGCCTCCAGGACGTCTTCGACGTCCCCGGTCTCGTCGAGCTGATGGGCGACCTGGAGTCCCGCAAGGTGCGCATGGTCGAGGTCACCACCCCCGAGCCATCGCCCTTCGCCCGCTCCCTGCTGTTCGGCTACGTCGCCCAGTTCCTGTACGAGGGTGACTCCCCGCTCGCCGAACGCCGCGCCGCCGCGCTGTCCCTGGACTCCCGGCTGCTGGCCGAGCTGCTCGGCCAGGCGGAGCTGCGCGAGCTGCTCGACGCCGAGGTGCTGACGGAGCTGGAGCGTGAGCTGCAGTGGCTCAGCGAGGACCGGCGCGTCAAGGACCCCGAGGGCGTCGCCGACGTGCTGCGGCTGCTGGGCCCGCTCACCGACGCCGAGCTGGCCGAGCGGGGCGCCGAACCGCAGTGGGCCGCGGAGCTGGCCGCCGCCCGCCGGGCCATCCGGGTCCGGATCGCCGGCGCCGAGCACTGGGCGGCGATCGAGGACGCGGGCCGCCTGCGGGACGCGCTCGGCACGGCGCTGCCCGTCGGGGTGCCCGAGGCGTTCACCGAACCGGTCAAGGACCCGCTCGGCGACCTCCTCGCCCGCTACGCGCGCACCCACGGTCCCTTCACCTCGGCCACGGCCGCCGCCCGCTTCGGCCTGGGCGTGGCCGTCACCGACGGCGCCCTCCAGCGGCTCGCCGCGAGCGGCCGTGTCGTCCAGGGCGAGTTCCATCCGGCGGGCATCGGCCAGGAGTGGTGCGACGCGACCGTGCTGCGCCGGCTGCGCCGCCGTTCCCTGGCCGCCCTGCGGCACGAGCTGGAACCGGTCGCGCCGGCCGCGCTGGCCCAGTTCCTGCCGCAGTGGCAGCACGTCGGCAGGGGCCACGGCCTGCGCGGCATCGACGGACTGGTGCGCGCCGTCGAGCAGTTGCAGGGCGCCTCCGTGCCCGCGTCGGCCCTGGAGAAGCTGGTCCTGCCCTCGCGCGTGGCGAACTACAACCCCTCCATGCTGGACGAACTCACCTCCGCCGGCGAGCTGGTGTGGGCGGGCGCGGGCGCGCTGCCCGGCAAGGACGGCTGGGTCTCCCTGTACCTCGCGGACGCGGCCCCGCTGCTCCTGCCTCCGCCCCACCCGCTGGAGCTGACCGCGCTGCACCAGTCCGTGCTGGACGCGCTCTCGGGCGGGTACGGGCTGTTCTTCCGTCAGATCGCCGACCAGGTGCGCGCCACCACGCACCCGGAAGCCACCGATCCGCACCTGGCCGACGCGGTCTGGGACCTGGCGTGGTCCGGACGGCTCACCAACGACACGCTCAGCCCGATGCGCTCCCTGCTGGGCTCCGGCCGGACCGCGGGCTCCACGGCCCACCGCGCCAAGCGCGCCGTCCCGCGCGGGCGTTACGGCTCCCTGACGACCGCCGCCCGGGCCACCTCCCGCGGCGGCCCGCCCACCGTCGCCGGCCGCTGGTCGCTGCTCCCGGCCCGCGAACCGGACGCGACCGTGCGCGCCCACGCGCTGGCCCGCACCCTGCTCGACCGGCACGGAGTGGTCACCCGGGGCGCGGTCGCCGCCGAGGGCGTCGAAGGCGGCTTCTCCGCGGTGTACCGCATCCTGTCCGCCTTCGAGGACAGCGGGCAGGCCAGGCGCGGCTACGTGGTGGAAGGGCTCGGCGCCGCCCAGTTCGCCATGGACGGGGCGGTCGACCGCCTGCGCGCGGTCTCCAACGCCCGCGAGCGCGGCGACGGCCGGCCCGCACCGGGCCCGGCCGACGGCGGCACGCCGGGCCTCCCCGGCACCGGCGCCCCCGGCTTCGGCCCCGGCGGCGCCCGCGCCGCCGGGGGCGACGGCTCCGGCGGCTTCGCGCGGGCCGGCTCCGCCGCCTTCGGCAGCGACGTCTTCGGGGCCGTCCCGGCGCCGGGCGGCGGCCGCCCGGCGCCCGACCCCTTCGCGGCGGCTCCCGGTGACCGCGCCGCCGCCGGTCCCTTCGACGACGACCCCTTCGACGGCGGCCACGCCTTCGCCGGCCCCGACAGCGACGCGGGCGGGCCGCCCGACGACCATCCCGCCGCCCAGGGCGACTACGTCTCCCCCCGGGATGTGTCCTCCGGCGCCGCCCCGGCCGACCCCTTCGCCGCCCCCGGCTACGGCGGCCCCCGCAGCGGCGGCCCGACGTACCCGTACGGCCCGGGCGGCGACAACCAGGCCTTCGGCGGCCGCCGTACCCGCGCCCAGACCCCCGACACCCGTGCCGTGGTGCTCGCCGCCGCCGACCCCGCGAACGCCTACGGCGCCGCGCTGCCCTGGCCGGAACCGCCGACCGGGGCCGGGCACAAGCCCGGCCGCAAGGCGGGCTCGCTCGTCGTCCTGGTGGAGGGCGAGCTGACGCTGTACATGGAGCGCGGTGGCAAGACCCTGCTGGCCTGGCCCGCCTCCGCGGACACCGCGGCCACCGACGATCCCCGCCTGCGCACGGCGGCCGACGCCCTCGCCGGGGCCGCCCGCGCCGGCTCCCTCGGCACGGTCACGGTGGAGCGCGTCAACGGCGCCTCCGCCCTGACCTCCCCCATCGGCACCCTCCTGGAGGCGGCGGGCTTCATCGCGACCCCGCGTGGCCTGCGCCTGCGCGCCTGAGCCCGGCCCGTGCAGCAGCGCCGCGCCACGCCGCGCTCTCCGGAGCCCCCTCTCCGGAGCCCTCTCTCCGGGCCACCGGCCCGGCCCCCGTGCCGCCCGGCATGTCACCCTTGACCCATGCCTGAAGGTGACACGGTGTGGCAGGCCGCGAAACGCCTGCACGACGCCCTCACGGGCAAGGTGCTGACCAAGAGCGACTTCCGCGTCCCCCGGTACGCCACGGTGGACCTGACCGGCCGGACCGTCCTGGCCACCCTCGCCCGCGGCAAGCACCTGCTCACCCGCTTCGAGGGCGGCCTGACGCTGCACACGCACCTGCGGATGGAGGGGGCGTGGAAGATCTACGGCGAGGGTGAGCGCTGGCGGGGCGGTCCCGGGCACCAGATCCGCGCCGTCCTCGGCACCGACGGCCGCACCGCCGTCGGCTACCGCCTCCCCGTGGTGGAGTTCCTGCGTACCTCAGAGGAGGAGAACGCGGTCGGCCACCTCGGCCCCGACCTGCTCGGCCCCGACTGGGACCCCGAGCAAGCCCTGGCCAACCTGTCCGCCGACCCCGCCCGCCCCCTCGGCGAGGCCCTGCTGGACCAGCGCAATCTCGCCGGCATCGGCAACGTCTACAAGAGCGAGCTGTGCTTCCTGCTCGGTGTCACCCCCTGGCTGCCCGTCGGCGCCCTCCCCGCCGACCACGCGGCGAAGCTGATCGCCCTGTCCAAGCAGCTTCTCGAGGCCAACCGCCACCGCCCCGTCCGCAAGACCACGAGCCTGCCCCACCAGGACCTGTTCGTGTACGGCCGCGCCCGCCGCCCCTGCCTGCGCTGCCGTACCCCGATCCGCGTCGCCGACCAGGGCGACGGCTCCCAGGAGCGCCCCACCTACTGGTGCCCGTCCTGCCAGGCGGGACCGGCGCCCGCACCCGGGTCACCGCAGCGGTGGAAGGAGCGCTACCAGCGCTCGGTCAGGTGACGGCACCGGTGTCCTCGGCCGTGACCGCCCGCCTCCGTCGCGCCCCCGCGGCCCCGGCCGCCCGAGTCCTGGGGACCGTGTGCACCGGCAGCAGGCTCAGCCCCCACCCGCCGGCCACGACGGCTCCCTCGAGCACCCCGGTGTCCGCCCCGAGCGTGATCCGCAGCACGGCCCACCACCACACGGCACCGAACCCCAGACCGGCCCCCCAGCGCACTGTCCGACCCACCATGGCCGCCACCTCCAGCCGGACGCCGCAACGCCACCGCGCCCGGACCGGCGCGCTCGCCCGAACCCCCCGCCCCGCCTCTCCCGGGACCTCCTCCAGGCCGTCCCCGGACCTCCTCCAGGCCTTCTCCAGACCCCGTGGAGGCCGTGTCCCGGAGCCTCTCCAGGCCCGCCCCAGGCCTTCTCCAGGAGGGCTCGAGGGGTACTGCGGATATCCGCTAGGCGTTCTCCGCCTGGAACATCCAGTGGTGCTTCTCCAGATCCGCCGTGACCCCGATCAGGAGGTCCTGGGAGACCGGGTCCGGCGCCTCGGTGGCCGTCACCCGCTGCCGCATCCGCGTGATCACCGCGCCCAGCGCCTCGACCAGCGTCCGTACGGCGTCCGCGTCCTTGATCCAGCCGGCCGGGGTCGGCCCGATGCCGCTGCCGGAGGCGACCGTCTGCACGCGGCCGTCCGGCGGGACGCCGAGCGCGGAGGCCCGCTCCGCCACGGTGTCGGTGTGGGTGCGGGCACTGGTGACGACCTCGTCGAGCTGGAGGTGGATCGACCGGAAGCGCGGGCCGACGACATTCCAGTGCACCTGCTTGGCGACCAACGAGAGGTCCACCAGGTCGACGAGCGCGCCCTGCAGCGCCTCGGACACGGTCTTCAGGTCCGTGTCGGACAACGGGCTCTTCACGACGTACATGCGCACTCTCCGCTGCTCGGGCTCCGCGATGTCCCCTCCACCATGACCGGACCCCCGCACGGCGGCAAACGGACACCGGGGGACGAACACCATGGCCCGGACGCACGAAAGCCCCAGCAGCGCCTCTCCGTTCCAGCGGAGAAGCCCTGACCGGGGCCTCGACACAGGTGGCGTCGGCTCGGCCGCCGCGCCCTGGCGGACGCCTAGGCGGCCACACCCACCGGCGTCACGCGGCGACCACGTCCACCGCCTCGGCGGGCGCCTTGATGGTCACCCGTTCCGGTGGCACACCGGCCACCGACACGGAGCCCAGCATCGGGCGGACCGGCGTTGGCACGGTCTCGGTGGCCGCGGCGGACCGGGCCAGTTCGGCGAGCGCGAGTTCGTCGCTCACCTCACGCATGAGTTCGGACATCCGTACGTCCAGCGCGTCGCAGATGGCGGCGAGCAGTTCGGAGGAAGCCTCCTTCTGCCCCCGCTCCACCTCGGAGAGATAGCCGAGTGAGACTCGGGCGGACGAGGAGACTTCGCGCAGAGTACGGCCCTGGCGTTGGCGCTGCCGACGCAGCACGTCACCCAGCAGGCGACGGAGCAGAATCATCGGTGGCTCCCTCCTCGGACCGCGTAGCCGCATCCTTCACGCCCCACCGTACCGCCTTGCGCCGCGGCCGTGCGGGGAGCGATGTCGTGTTCACTCAGGGCTGCAAACATCAAAACCCCCCGTTCCGTTCCGTATCCTGTGCCCGCTCATTCCCGGTGTGTTCGCCCGCCAGCTCCCTCATGAGCAGGGCGAGTACGCTCCGTACACTCTCCATACGAATTTCCGCACGGCCGCCGTTCAACCGCAGACCCCGGACTTTTCCGCCACCGGCAGAACCCGCGACGCCGGCGAAGGGCCCGTCCACGGCGACGTACACCGTCCCGACGGGCCGGCCGTCCTGCGGCTCGGGGCCGGCGACCCCGGTCGTCGCGATGCCCCAGTCCGCCCCGAGCGCCTTGCGGACTCCGGCCGCCATCTGGGCCGCGACCTGCGGGTCCACCGCTCCTTGCCGGGCCAGCAGTGCGGCGTCGACGCCCAGCAGCTCGTGCTTCAGCGCGGTGGCGTACGCCGTCACCGATCCGCGGAAGACCTTCGACGCCCCGGGGACCGCGGTGATCTCCGCCGCCACCAGACCACCGGTGAGCGACTCCGCGACGGCGAGCGTCTCGCCCCTCACGGTCAGTAGTCGCACCAGCTCGGTGGCCGGGGAGTTCACGCTTGCGTCTCCTCCAACGCCGCGGCGCGCTCGGCGATTCCCCGCCGGCGCAGCACAATGGCCTGTCTCACATAGTCGAGGCCGGTGACGACGGTGAGGACGACCGCCGCCGCCATCACCCAGAACCTCATGGTGGCCAGCCATCCCGTCAGCGCCAGGATGTACATCCCGACGGCCACGCCCTGGGTGAGCGTCTTCAGCTTGCCGCCGCGGCTGGCTGGGATCACGCCGTAGCGGATCACCACGAAGCGCAGCAGCGTGATGCCGAGTTCCCGGCCGAGGATGACGCCCGTCACCCACCACGGCAGGTCGCCGAGCGAGGACAGGCAGATCAGCGCCGCGCCCATGATCGCCTTGTCGGCGATGGGGTCCGCGATCTTGCCGAAGTCGGTGACCAGGTTGTAGGTGCGCGCCAGGTGCCCGTCGAACAGGTCGGTGATCATGGCGACGGCGAAGGCGGCCCAGGCGAGCGAGCGCCAGGCCGGGTCGTAGCCGCCGCCCGCCAGCATCAGCGCCACCAGGCCCGGCACCAGGAGCAGCCGGAGCATGGTCAGCAGATTGGCGACGTTCCACACGCTGGCCTGGTTGACGGCCGCGGCCGCCAGCTTCCCGCCGCGCGCCGGCCGGACGCCGTCCTGTTGCGCGCCGGCGGCCGGTTCCGGCCCGTCGAAGGGCGGTGCGGCGGGGCCGTGGACCTCGGGGGCGGCGCCGTCGGTGGCTGCGGAGCCCGGGGCGCGGGGCGCGCCGGACGGGCCGCCCGCGGCGGATGCCGGGACTCCGGTCATCTGCCCGCCTCCTCACTACACTCCGACGAGTCCGCGAGGGGCTCGGCCACCAGGTCGACGCCTTCCGTGCCGACCACCTTCGCCTCGACCATACGGCCGACGCGCAGGTCCGCGCCGCTCGTGAGCAGCACCTGGCCGTCCGTCTCCGGCGCCTGGTGGGCCGCGCGGCCGCGGACGCCCTCCTCCTCGTCGACGGACTCCACGAGGACGTGCACGGTGTCGCCCACGCGCTCCTCGGCCCGCTGCGAGACGAGCTCCTCGGCGAGCCGGGAGACGCGGGCGAGCCGCTCGGCGACGAGGTCGGGGTCGAGCTTGTTGTCGTAGGTGGCCGCCTCGGTGCCCTCCTCGTCGGAGTAGCCGAAGACGCCGATGGCGTCCAGGCGGGCTCCGGTCAGGAAGCGCTCCAGTTCGGCCAGGTCGGACTCGCTCTCGCCGGGGAAGCCGACGATGAAGTTCGAGCGCACGCCGGCCGTGGGGGCCTTGCCGCGGATGGTGTCGAGCAGTTCCAGGAAGCGGTCGGTGTCGCCGAAGCGCCGCATGGCGCGCAGCACGTCGGGCGCGGAGTGCTGGAACGACAGGTCGAAGTACGGGGCGACCTTCGGCGTGGAGGTCAGTACGTCGATCAGACCGGGTCGCATCTCGGCCGGCTGGAGGTAGCTGACGCGCACCCGCTCGATGCCGTCGACGTCGGCCAGATCGGGCAGCAGCGACTCCAGGAGGCGGATGTCGCCGAGGTCCTTGCCGTAGGAGGTGTTGTTCTCGGAGACCAGCATGATCTCCTTGACGCCCTGCTCGGCCAGCCAGCGGGTCTCGTTGAGCACGTCGCTCGGGCGGCGCGAGATGAAGGAGCCGCGGAAGGACGGGATGGCGCAGAAGGAGCAGCGCCGGTCGCAGCCGGAGGCGAGCTTGACCGAGGCGACCGGGGCGCCGTCCAGCCGACGGCGCAGCGGGGCGCGGGGCCCGGAGGCCGGGGCGAGGCCTTCCGGGAGGTCGGCCGGGGCGTGCCCGGGCAGGGCCACCTCGGCGGCCGACTGCTGGCGCTCGGCCGGGCTGATCGGCAGCAGCTTGCGCCGGTCGCGGGGGGTGTGGGCGGCGTGGACGCCACCGGACAGGATGGTCTGCAGGCGGTCGGAGATGTCCGCGTAGTCGTCGAAGCCGAGGACGCCGTCGGCCTCGGGCAGGGCCTCGGCCAGCTCCTTGCCGTACCGCTCGGCCATGCAGCCCACCGCCACGACGGCCTGGGTTCTGCCCTGTCCCTTGAGGTCGTTGGCCTCGAGGAGGGCGTCGACGGAGTCCTTCTTGGCGGCGTCGACGAAACCGCAGGTGTTGACGACGGCGACGTCCGCCTCCGCGGCGTCCTCGACGAGGTCCCAGCCGTCCGCCTCCAAACGGCCTGCGAGCTCCTCCGAGTCCACCTCGTTGCGGGCGCAGCCAAGAGTGACGAGTGCGACGGTACGGCGTTCAGGCATGGGCTCAAGACTACTTCGTCCGACCGGCACCCCACGTCGACGGGGTTGGCCGGTGCGGGCCGATCCCGTCACACCGCCCCGGTCGTACGGCCGGGGCGGCGGGCCGCTCAGCCGACCTCGGGGTCGCCCTTGGTGTAGGTCAGCCGTTCGACCGAGCCGGGCCGGAAGGCGTCCTCGATCTTCTTGCCGTTGACGTAGAGCTGGATCGCCCCGGCGTCACCGAGGATGAGGTTGATCTTGGAGCTGTCCTGGAAGGTCTTGGTCTCGCCCTTCTTCAGCAGCCCGTCGAACAGCATCCGGCCGTTGTGGTCCTTGGCCGAGATCCAGCTGCGTCCGCCGGAGGCGCTGACCTGAACGGTGACCTTGTCCTGCGGGGCGGCCGCGATGGCGCTGTCGGAGGGCTCCGGGGCGGGCACGATCTTGGTGCCGCGCGGCTTGGGCGTCGTGGTGGACTTCCCCGTGGTCGCGGTGGCGCCCTCGGCGACCTGCGACTTGCCGTCGTTGCCGCTGCCGCCGCCCTTGAAGGCGGTGAACCCCACGAAGCCGATCACGGCGACGATCGCCGCGACCATGGCCGCGGTCCAGTTGGGGCCGCGCCGCTCGGGACGGATCCGCTCCGCCTCGAACAGCGGCGCCGCGGGGGTCGGCGCGGGACGCCCGCCGTGCTCGGCGTCGTACTGCGCGATCAGCGGCTCGGGGTCGAGGTGGACGGCCCTCGCCAGGGTGCGCAGGTGGCCGCGGGCGTAGACGTCACCGCCGCAGGGGGCGAAGTCGTCCGCCTCGATGGCGCGCACGATGGCGATGCGGACCCGGGTGGCACTGCTGACGTCGTCGACGGTGAGCCCGGCCGCGACACGGGCCTGCCGCAGGGTGCGGCCGACGGAGGGGCGGGCTTCCTCGGACACGTCGGGGAACGGACGCTCGTCTTCAGGGGAGTTGCCGATGGACACGGGGGCGCCTTTCGAGCGTGTAGCCACCTGTGCTGGACGTTCAGTCTAGGGGGGGTACGAAAGGAGGGGGCAACCGGACGGTGAAGCTTTGTACGCCATCGGTATGGCCGGACACACCGACGACGGGTCAGGTCAGGCCCGAGGCAGCGGCCGTACCTGTTCTCTCGCTCACGTTGACGTATGCCCGGGGAAAAGGGTTGTGTGCCGTTCCCTAACGAGTGGATCACGGCGATGCCGCCGCCCGGCGCAGACCCGCCCGCCGGACAGCTCATCTGCCTATCCCTCAGACTCCCCCCGGATGACGGCGAGCACGCCGTCCAGGTCGTCGGGCTTCACGAGAACGTCACGTGCCTTGGACCCCTCGCTGGGTCCGACGATGTTCCTCGACTCCATGAGGTCCATCAGCCGGCCGGCCTTGGCGAAGCCGACGCGCAGCTTGCGCTGGAGCATGGACGTCGAGCCGAACTGGGTGGAGACGACCAGCTCGGCCGCCTGGCACAGCAGGTCGAGGTCGTCGCCGATGTCCTCGTCGATCTCCTTCTTCTGCTTGGTGCCGACGGTGACGTCCTCCCGGAAGACCGGGGCCATCTGGTCCTTGCAGTGCTGGACGACGACCGCGACCTCTTCCTCGGTCACGAAGGCGCCCTGCATACGGGTCGGCTTGTTCGCGCCCATCGGCAGGAACAGCCCGTCGCCCTTGCCGATCAGCTTCTCGGCGCCGGGCTGGTCCAGGATGACCCGGGAGTCGGCCAGCGAGGACGTGGCGAAGGCGAGCCGCGAGGGCACGTTGGCCTTGATCAGGCCGGTGACGACGTCGACCGAGGGGCGCTGGGTGGCGAGCACCAGGTGGATGCCTGCCGCGCGCGCGAGCTGCGTGATGCGCACGATGGAGTCCTCAACGTCACGCGGGGCGACCATCATCAGGTCGGCCAGCTCGTCGACGATCACCAGCAGGTACGGGTAGGGCTGAAGCTCGCGCTCGCTGCCCTCGGGCGGCTTGACCTTGCCCTCGCGCACGGCGCGGTTGAAGTCGTCGATGTGCCGGTAGCCGTAGGCGGCGAGGTCGTCGTAGCGCAGGTCCATCTCGCGCACGACCCACTGCAGGGCCTCGGCGGCCCGCTTGGGGTTGGTGATGATCGGCGTGATGAGGTGCGGGATGCCCTCGTAGGCGGTCAGCTCCACCCGCTTGGGGTCGACGAGGATCATCCGGACGTCCTCGGGGGTCGCCCGCATCATCACCGAGGTGATCAGACAGTTGATGCAGGACGACTTGCCGGACCCGGTGGCGCCGGCGACCAGGATGTGCGGCATCTTCGCCAGCGAGTGCATGACGTACCCGCCCTCGACGTCCTTGCCGAAGGCGACCAGCATCGGGTCGTCGTCCTCCGCGGACTCCGCGAGGCGCAACACGTCGCCGAGGTTGACCATCTCCCGGTCGGTGTTGGGGATCTCGATGCCGACCGCCGACTTGCCGGGGATGGGGCTGATGATCCGCACGTCGGGGCTGGCGACGGCGTACGCGATGTTCTTGGTCAGGGCGGTGATCCGCTCGACCTTCACCGCGGGGCCCAGCTCGACCTCGTAGCGCGTGACCGTCGGCCCGCGGGTGAAGCCGGTCACGGCCGCGTCGACCTTGAACTCGCTGAAGACGGTGGTGAGCGAGGCGACGACCGCGTCGTTGGCCGCGCTGCGCGCCTTCCCGGGGCCGCCCCGGGTGAGCAGGTCGAGCGAGGGCAGCGCGTAGGTGATGTCGCCGGAGAGCTGGAGCTGCTCCGCGCGCGCGGGCATCTCGCGGGGCGCCTCCGGGGCCTTCTTGGTGAGGTCGGGGACGCTGCCGGTGCCGAGCTTCTCCTGCTTGGGCCGCGCAGCGGGTACGGGCGTCGGCGTCCGCACCGGCGCGGGCGCCGGCGCGGCAGCGGCCGAAGGCGTGGACGTGGGCACCGGGGTGGTGTCCTCGCGTTCGCCGGCGCTGACGCCCTGGGTGAGGTCGGCGACGACCGGGGAAGGCGGCATGCCGTGCAGGACCGCGCCGTCGAGCGCGGCGGCGGCGGCCGCGGCGACGTCCACGGCGTCCATCCGCCGCTGCATCTCGGGCTGCGGCACCGCCGAGCGCCGGGGACGGCCGCGGCGCCGGGAGAGGGCCTCCTCCTCGGCCTGCCCGGGGTCGTACGCCGGGGGCGCGCCGGAGCGCCGGCGGGGGCGCGCGGGCAGCGCCTCACGCCACTGCTCGTCGTACCGCTCCTCGTCGTCCCCGAACTCCGCGTCCTCGTACACCTCGCGGTCCGGCAGCAGGCCCAGGCTCACGCCGAGCGCGCGCAGCCGCTGCGGGATGGCGTTGACCGGGGTGGCCGTGACCACGAGCAGCCCGAAGACGGTCAGCAGCACCAGCAGCGGTACGGCGAGCACGTCGGTCATCGTGTAGGTCAGCGGCGTCGCCGCGCCCCAGCCGATGAGGCCGCCGGCGTCCCGTATGGCCTGCATGCCGGCGCTGCGGGCGGGCGAGCCGCAGGCGATGTGGACCTGCCCGAGCACGCCGACGACGAGCGCGGACAGACCGATGACGATGCGTCCGTTGGCCTCCGGCTGTTCCGGATGCCGGATGAACCGGACGGCGATGACCGCCAGCAGTATGGGCACCAGCAGGTCGAGGCGGCCGAAGGCGCCGGTCACCAGGATCTCCACCAGCTCGCCGACCGGACCGCGCAGGTCGGCCCAGGTGCCGGCGGCGACGATCAGGGCCATGCCGAGCAGCAGCAGCGCGACGCCGTCCTTGCGGTGGGCCGGGTCGAGGTTGCGCGCCCCCTGCCCTATGCCGCGGAAGACGGCGCCGACGGCGTGCGCGAGACCGAGCCAGAGGGCGCGCGCGAGCCGGTAGACGCCCCCGGTGGGACTGGCCACCGGCCGGGGCGGCGCGGCCTTCCGCACCGCGGCCTTCCGCACCGCGGCCTTCCGGGCGGGCGCCTTCTTGGCCGGGGCCCTTTTCGCGACGGCCTTCTTCGCCGGAGCCTTCGCGGGAGCGGCCGCCTTCCTGGCGGGCTGCTTCTTGGCTGCGGAGGGACGTGAGGCCATGGGTGTGAGGTTACCGGTGGAGACGGCAGGGGACACGTGTGCCCACTGCTTCACCCGTTCGTGTCGCCCCTGCGGGGGCCGGAAACTGACGCGGTCTCACCGGCGACGGCGCGCGCACCGCAGGTCAGTTCTGCGTCGACACCTGCGGGCCGCCTCCGCCCGTGCCCGGCTCCAGCGCGTCGAGCGCGCGGCGCAACCCGGTGAGCTTGCGTTCGAGATGGGCGGCCGTGGCCACCGCCGCCGCGTCCGCGGAGTCGTCGTCCAGCTGCTTCGACAGCGCCTCGGCCTGCTCCTCGACGGCCGCGAGCCGCGCCGACAGCTCGGCCAGCAGCCCGGCCGACTCCTTGCCCGCGCCGACCTCGCCCCGGCCGCCGCCCTCCAGTTGCAGCCGCAGCAGCGCCGCCTGCTCCCGCAGCTGGCAGTTCTTCATGTACAGCTCGACGAAGACGGAGACCTTCGCGCGCAGCACCCACGGGTCGAACGGCTTGGAGATGTAGTCCACCGCGCCCGCCGCGTACCCCCGGAAGGTGTGGTGCGGGCCGTGGTTGATCGCGGTGAGGAAGATGATCGGGATGTCCCGGGTCCGCTCCCGCCGCTTGATGTGCGCCGCCGTCTCGAAACCGTCCATGCCCGGCATCTGGACGTCCAGCAGGATGACCGCGAAGTCGTCCGTGAGCAGCGCCTTGAGCGCTTCCTCCCCGGACGATGCCCGCACCAGCGTCTGATCGAGCGCGGAGAGGATGGCCTCCAGCGCCAGCAGATTCTCCGGCCGGTCATCGACCAGGAGGATCTTGGCCTTCTGCACCATGGCCCGCCCTCCTCGCCCCGGCGATACACCGGGTGCCGCCCCTTGGGACGACTCCCTTTCGCCGCCCGTCCTTGTGCCGGTCATGGTAGCCGCACCCCGCCTGTCGCCACACCCTGTCACCGAGATGTCACTGTCCACACAGCTGAAACGCAACGGAAGACCACAAGGTTCCCCGCATCCCGCACTTCTACACGGTCGCGGCCGGCCCCGGTCGACAACTCCACCTGCGTACCGAAGGTTCCCACACCGTTCACATCCGGTGCCTCCGCCTCCGCCGCCGCCCGTCCCGTGCCGGTCACTCCCCGCTCATCCACTGCTGCATCACCGACAGCAGATGATCGGGGTCGACCGGCTTCGTCACGTAGTCGGACGCGCCGGACTCGATCGCCTTCTCCCGGTCGCCCTTCATCGCCTTCGCGGTCAGCGCGATGATCGGCAGCCCGGCGAACTGCGGCATCCTGCGGATCGCCGTGGTCGTCGCGTAGCCGTCCATCTCGGGCATCATGATGTCCATCAGCACGACCGCCACGTCGTCGTGCTGCTCCAGCACCTCGATGCCCTCGCGGCCGTTCTCCGCGTACAGCACCGACAGCCCGTGCTGCTCCAGCACGCTGGTGAGCGCGAAGACGTTGCGGATGTCGTCGTCGACGATCAGCACCTTCTCGCCCGCGAAACGCACCCCGCGCTGCGACTGCACGGCCGTCTCCTGCTGCTGGTCGGCCGCGAGCGTCCACTGCTCGGGTCGCTGCTCCAGCGCCGGGGCGTTGCGGCGCCGGCGCCGGAACAGCGCCGCGGGCCCGTTCTGCGTGTCCCGGTACGACCTGACCTCCGCCGGCGTCTCCACCCGGCCCCCGGACAGCCCCGAGGACGCCTGGAAGTCGGTGGCCGCCACCAGGTCCCCGGCCTCCAGCGCGGGCAGGGACTGCTGGTAGCCCTGCGGCGGGAGTTCGCTCGGGTGCAGCGGCAGGTACAGCGTGAACGTCGAACCGCGCCCCGGCTCGCTCTGCGCGTGGATCTCACCGCCGAGCAGCTGCGCGATCTCCCGGGAGATCGACAGCCCCAGGCCGGTGCCGCCGTACTTGCGGCTGGTCGTGCCGTCGGCCTGCTTGAACGCCTCGAAGATCACCCGCATCTTGCTGGCCGCGATCCCGATGCCGGTGTCGGTCACCGAGAACGCGATCAGCGGGCTGCCCGGTTCGGCGAGCGAGCCGGCCTCCAGCAGCTGCTCCCGGATGCCCGCCGGCACATCCGTGCCCGCGGGCCGGATCACCAGCTCCACCGACCCGGAGTCGGTGAACTTCACCGCGTTCGACAACAGGTTGCGCAGCACCTGCAACAGCCGCTGCTCGTCGGTGTGCAGCGTGGCGGGCAGCTCCGGCGAGACCCGCACGGACAGGTCCAGGCCCTTCTCCGCCGTCAGCGGCCGGAACGTCGCCTCCACGTAGTCCACGAGCTGGACGAGCGCGATCCGCGTCGGCGAGACGTCCATCTTGCCCGCCTCCACCTTCGACAGGTCGAGGATGTCGTTGATCAGCTGCAGCAGGTCGGACCCGGCACCGTGGATGGTCTCGGCGAACTCCACCTGCTTCGGCGAGAGGTTGCCCTCCGCGTTGTCCGCGAGCAGCTTCGCCAGGATCAGCAGCGAGTTGAGCGGCGTCCGCAGCTCGTGCGACATGTTGGCGAGGAACTCGCTCTTGTACCGCATCGACACCGCGAGCTGCTCCGCGCGCTCCTCCAGGACCTGCCGCGCCTCCTCGATCTCGGTGTTCTTCACCTCGATGTCCCGGTTCTGCCGGGCCAGCAGCTCGGCCTTCTCCTCCAGCTCCGCGTTGGACGCCTGCAGGGCCTTCTGCCGCTGCTCCAACTCCGCCGACCGCTCCCGCAGTTGCTCGGTCAGCTCCTGCGACTGCTTCAGCAGCTGCTCGGTCTTGGTGTTGACCGAGATGGTGTTGACGCTGGTCGCGATCATCTCGGCGATCTGGTTGAGGAAGTCCTTCTGGATCTGCGTGAACGGCGTGAAGGACGCCAGCTCGATCACCCCGAGCACCTTGCCCTCGAACAGCACCGGCAGCACGATCACCTGTGCCGGCGGCGCCTCCCCGAGCCCGGAGGAGATCTTCAGGTAGCCGCTGGGCGCGTTCTCCACCAGGATCGTGCGCTTCTCGTCGGCCGCCGTACCGATCAGCCCCTCCCCCGGCCGGAACGACGTCGGCATCGAGCCCATCGAGTAGCCGTACGAACCGAGCATCCGCAGCTCGTACACGTCCTCCCGGTCCGCCCTCAGGTCCTTGTCGACCAGTGGCATCGCCAGGAAGAACGCGCCGTGCTGCGCGGACACCACCGGGGTCAGCTCGCTCATGATCAGCGACGCCACGTCCTCCAGGTCCCGGCGGCCCTGCATCAGCGCGGAGATCCGGGCCAGGTTGCCCTTGAGCCAGTCCTGCTCCTTGTTGGCGATCGTGGTGTCGCGCAGGTTGGCGATCATCTTGTTGATGTAGTCCTGCAGTTCCTGGATCTCGCCGGACGCGTCCACGTCGATCTTCAGGTTCAGGTCGCCCCGGGTCACCGCGGTCGCCACGCGCGCGATGGCCCGCACCTGCCGGGTCAGGTTCCCGGCCATCTCGTTCACCGACTCGGTGAGGTCGCGCCAGGTGCCGTCCACGTCCCGCACGCGTGCCTGGCCGCCGAGCTGGCCCTCGGTGCCCACCTCACGGGCCACCCGGGTGACCTCCTCGGCGAAGCTCGACAACTGGTCGACCATCGTGTTGATCGTCGTCTTCAGCTCGAGGATCTCACCGCGCGCGTCGATGTCGATCTTCTTCGTCAGGTCACCCTTGGCGATGGCCGTCGTGACCATGGCGATGTTGCGCACCTGGCCGGTCAGATTGGACGCCATCTGGTTCACCGACTCGGTGAGGTCCTTCCACGTACCGGCCACCCCGGGCACGTGCGCCTGGCCGCCCAGGATGCCGTCCGTGCCCACCTCCCGGGCCACCTTGGTGACCTGGTCGGCGAACGAACTCAGCGTCTTCACCATGGTGTTGATGGTGTCGGCGAGCTGCGCCACCTCACCGCGCGCCTCGATCGTCACCTGCCGGGTCAGATCGCCGTTGGCGACCGCCGCGGACACCTGGGAGATGTTGCGCACCTGCATGGTCAGGTTGTTGGCCATCAGGTTGACGTTGTTGCTGAGGTCCTTCCAGATGCCGGTGACGCCCGGCACGTGCGCCTGGCCGCCCAGGATGCCCTCGGTACCCACCTCACGGGCCACCCGCGTCACCTGCTCGGCGAAGCTGGAGAGCTGGTCCACCATCGTGTTGACGGTCGTGACCAGCTCCAGGATCTCGCCCTTGGCGTCGACCGTGATCTTCTTCGACAGGTCGCCCTTGGCGACCGCTGTGGTGACCTCGGCGATGTTGCGGACCTGAATGGTCAGGTTGTTCGCCATGAAGTTCACCGACTGCGTGAGGTCCTTCCAGGTGCCCGCCACCCCCTGCACCTCGGCCTGGCCCCCGAGGATGCCCTCGGTGCCCACCTCACGGGCCACCCGCGTGACCTCCTGGGCGAACGACGACAGCTGGTCCACCATCGTGTTGAGGGTGTTCTTCAGCTCCAGGATCTCCCCGCGCGCGTCCACGGTGATCTTCTGCGACAGGTCGCCCCGCGCGACCGCCGTCGCGACCTGGGCGATGTTGCGCACCTGCGCCGTGAGGTTGCCGGCCATGCCGTTCACGGAGTCGGTCAGGTCCCGCCACACCCCGGCCACGCCCGGCACCTGCGCCTGACCCCCGAGGCGGCCGTCGGTGCCCACCTCCCGGGCCACCTTGGTGACCTGGTCGGCGAAGGCGGACAGCTGGTCCACCATCGTGTTGATGGTGTTCTTCAGCTCCAGGATCTCCCCGCGCGCGTCGACGTCGATCTTCTGCGACAGGTCGCCCCGCGCCACCGCCGTCGTCACCTGCGCGATCTGGCGCACCTGGGAGGTCAGGTTGCCCGCCATGAAGTTGACGGAGTCCGTCAGCTCCTTCCAGGTGCCCGACACCCCGTCCACCCGGGCCTGGCCGCCCAGCCGGCCCTCCGTGCCCACGTCCCGCGCCATCCGGGTCACCTGGTCGGCGAAGCTGGAGAGCTGGTCCACCATCGTGTTCACGGTGTTCTTCAGCTGGAGCATCTCGCCGGAGACGTCGACGGTGACCTTCTGGGAGAGGTCGCCGTTGGCCACCGCCGTCGTCACCTGGGCGATGTTGCGCACCTGGCCGGTGAGGTTGCGGAACGCGGTGTTGACGGAGTCCGTCAGGTCCTTCCACGTGCCGGCCGCGCCCGGCACCTGCGCCTGGCCGCCCAGCTCGCCCTCGACGCCGACCTCCCGCGCCACCCGCGTCACCTCGGCACCGAACGACGACAGCTGGTCCACCATGCCGTTGACGGTGTTCTTCAGTTCCAGCATCTCGCCGGCCACGTCGACCGTGACCTTCTGCGACAGATCACCGCTGGCCACCGCCGTCGTCACCGCGGCGATGTCGCGCACCTGCGTGGTCAGGTTCCGGAAGACCGTGTTGACCGAGTCCGTCAGGTCCTTCCAGGTGCCCGCCGCGCCCGGCACGTTCGCCTGGCCGCCGAGCCGCCCCTCCGCGCCGACCTCGTTCGCGACCCGCGTGACCTCGTCAGCGAAGATCCGCAGCGTCTCGGTCATCTGGTTGATCGTCTCGGCCAGCTGCGCGACCTCCCCGCGCGCGGGCACGGTCACCTTCCGCGACAGGTCACCGCTGGCCACCGCCGTGGTCACCTGCGAGATGCCCCGCACCTGGGCGGTGAGGTTGCCCGCCATCGTGTTGACGGAGTCGGTCAGCTCCTTCCACACCCCGGCGACCCCCGGCACCTGCGCCTGGCCGCCCAGGATGCCCTCGGTGCCCACCTCACGGGCCACCCGGGTCACTTCGGAGGAGAACGAGGACAGCTGCTCCACCATCGTGTTGACGGTGTTCTTCAGCTCCAGCATCTCGCCGGCCACGTGCACGGTGACCTTGCGCGACAGATCGCCCCGGGCCACCGCCGTCGTCACCAGGGCGATGTCACGCACCTGGGCGGTCAGCCGGTTCGCCATGGTGTTGACCGACTCCGTCAGGTCCTTCCAGGAGCCCGACATCCCGCGCACCCGGGCCTGCCCGCCCAGCTTGCCCTCGGTGCCCACCTCGCTGGCCACCCGGGTCACCTCGTCGGTGAACGTCGACAGCTGGTCGACCAGGTTGTTGACGGTCCGCCCGACCTTCAGGAACTCACCCCGCAGCGGATGCCCGGTCCCGTCCGGCGCCTGCGTGCGCAGCTCCATCCGCGGCGACAGATCGCCCTCGGCGACCGCCGTCAGTACCCGGCTGACCTCGGACACGGGCCGTACGAGATCGTCGACCAGGGCGTTCGAGGCGTCGATCGCGGCCGCCCAGGAGCCCTCGCAGGCGCCCGTCTCCAACCGCTCCGTGAGCTTTCCCTCACGGCCCACCATGCGCCGCACCCGCGACAGCTCGCCCGTGAGGTGCAGATTGCGGTCGGCCACCTCGTTGAAGACGGCCGCGATCTCCGAGATCACGCCGTCGCCGGACACCGTCAGCCGCCTGCGGAAATTCCCGTCGCGCATGGCCACGAGCGCCACCAGCAGCCGGTCCAGGGCCGCCGTGTCCACCGCGGTCGTCCCGCCGCGTTGCTTGCCCAGGGACTGTCCGCCTTTCGCGCGCGTCTTCGTGGCCCGCGTCGCTGCGCCAGACTCCACTGTGTCCCTCCCGCAGGGGTCGACCATTGCTGTGCCCGGGTGTCCGCCCGGCCTGCCGCGCACCCGGCATACCGGTTTACCGCGACGTACCCGTTACTCGTGCGTATCACTGCCCGCCCGGTTCCGGCCGCACCCAGGGCTGCTGCCCAGCGTTCCCGCAGCCCACTCACCCGGGCCTGACCTTCACCGCAAGCCTGCCCAGTGTTTCACCCCGGCCGAACCAGGCCATAACAGTTCGGCAGCTTCGCACATCGTCCGCACACCCTGGGGGCGTAAACACCCGCGACCGGCATCCGCCCGGACCGCGAAGGTAAGTAACCTTGCATGCGGCTGTCCAGCCGCACCGGTCCGTCCGGCCTGGGCGGTGGCACGAGCACGAGCGGGCATCGGAGGGGCGGCCGCAGACCATGACCACCGGAGTCATCCCCGGGGGACACCCCCCGGAGCCACGGCCGACGGGCGAGCTGATGCCGCAGCAGCGGCGCGAGCCGGACGGCCCCCCAGACCTGCATGCCGACAACCGGCCGAGGAGTTCTGTGATCACCGCGCGCGCGGCCGCCAGCTTCGAGCCCGTCGGGCGATCCGTCGCGACGGCCCGCTCCTTCGTCCGCGACACCCTCCAGGGCTGGGGCTTCGCCGACATCGTCGACGACGCCGTGGTCCTCACCAGCGAACTGGTGACCAACGCGGTGGTCCACGCCGGCACGCACGCGGACGTCCTGTGCCTGCGCAGCGACGACGGCGTACGCGTCGAGGTCGCCGACCGCTACCCGGAGCGCGAGGTCCCCCTGCAGGGCGCGGCCGACACCATGGGCAGCCCCGACCGCGAGGGCGGCCGCGGCCTCCAGCTGTGCGCGGCCCTCGCCGCCCGCTGGGGCGTCGAGTACACCCCCACGCACAAGACCGTGTGGTTCCGCCTCGACCTGCCCGAACGCCCCGTCGGCACCCGCGCCGCCGGCCCCGCCCTCCCCGCCGACCTGCTGCCGCTCACCGACGGCCGGGTCCGCGTCGCGGTCGTCCAGATCGACCGCAAGGGCACCCTCACCTCCTGGAACGAGGATGCCGAGGACCTCTTCGGCTACCCCGCCGACCAGGTCACCGGCAAGCCGCTCACCGACTTCGCGGCCTGGCCGCACACCCCCGGCACCGGCACCGGCATCGCCGAGGCACTCCAGCTCTCCCGCTGGGAGGGCAGCTACGGCGTACGCGGCGCCGACGGCCGCGTGCTCCCGGTCTACGCCTCCCACCTCCGGGTCCGCGACACCGCCGGCGAGCCGTCCACCGTCTGCCTGCTGGTCCGCGACGACGAACGCGCCGTGCTGCAGTCCCCGGCGCGCGTCCCGTCCTCCGACTCCGCCGCGACCGCCGACGGCCAGGGCACCGACCCCTTCGAGCTGTTCATCGGCTCCCCGGCCCCCGACGACCTCGACGGACTCCTCCAGCGCACCGTGGAGCGCGCCCGCGACATGCTCGACGCGGACGCCGCTTTCCTGCTCCTCGCCACCGACGACGAGACGGAGCTGGAGGTCCGCGCCTCCACCGGCCTGCCCTCCGCCCGCCAGCGCTTCGCCCGCGTCCCCGTGGAAGCCGGCCCCGGCCGCTACGGCTCCGCCCGCATGCCCGCCGTCCACGACGACCTCACCGCCGTCCCCGGCGCCGTACCGCTGCTGACCGGCACCGGCATGCGCTCGGTCGTCACCGTCCCGCTCAAGGTCGAGGGCCGCCTCACCGGCTCCCTCGGCGTCGCGGCCGAAGCACCCGGCAGGTACTCCAACGAGGAGGCGCTGCGCCTGCAGTTCGCCGCCGACCGCATCGCCCTGGCCGTCGAGTCGGCCCGCCTGGGCGAGCTGGAGCGGCTGCGCCGGGGCTCGCTCAGCTTCCTCGTGGAGGCCTCCGACCTGCTGGCCGGCACCCTGGACCGGGACCAGACCCTGGCCTTGATGGCCCAGATGACCGTCCCCACCCTGGCCACCTGGTGCGCCGTCTACACCATCGCCGACCAGGCCTCCGAGCCCTATCTCTCGTACGTCCTGCACGAGGACGAGGAACTCATCGACGGCATCAAGTCACTGCTGTCGAAGATCTCCCCGCCCGACCCCGTCCCCACCCCCGGCGCCCGCGTCTGGTCGGCGCCCGGTGATGTGGCCCACCGCGCCGCCCTGCGCAGCTCCATGCGCAGCCTCGGCCTGACCGGCGGCTCCACCCACCAGGTCGCCTCCGGCATCGGGCCGACGCTCGCCACCGCCTCCGCGGTGGGCGGCGAGACCGTCGTCCTGCCGCTGGTCGCCCGCAACCGCGTCATCGGCATGCTCACCCTCGGCAAGCCCACCGACGAGCACTTCCGCCAGGAGATCCTGGAACTGGCCGAGGACCTCTCCCGCCGGGCCGCCCTGGCCCTGGACAACGCCCGCCTGTACTCCGAGCGCACCGCCATCAGCCAGGCCCTCCAGCGCAGCCTCCTGCCGCCCGGCCTGCCGCAGATCGACGGCGTGGAGGTGGAGGTCATCTACCGCGCGGCCGGCGAGGGCAACGAGGTCGGCGGCGACTTCTACGACCTCTTCCCGATCAGCGACGACGCGTACGGCTTCGCCATCGGCGACGTCTGCGGCACGGGCCCCAACGCCGCGGCCGTCACCGGCCTGGCCCGGCACGCGCTGCGCCTGCTGGCCCGCGAGGGCCTCAGCGGCCCGGCGGTGCTGGAGCGCCTGAACTCCGCGATCCTCGACGAGGGCGACCGCAGCCGCTTCCTCACCCTGCTCTACGGCGAGCTGCGCCCGCAGGCCGACGGCAGCGCCGAGCTGAAGGTGGTCTGCGCCGGCCATCCGCTGCCGCTGCGGCTGCGTCAGGACGGCACGGTCGAGGCGGCGGCCGAACCGCAGCCGCTGCTGGGCGTCATCGAGGACCTGGAGCTGTACGAGGAGACGGTCACCCTCGACCCGGGCGACGTGCTCCTGTGCGTCACGGACGGCGTCACCGAGCGCCGTGAGGGCACCCGCATGCTCGGCGACGACGGCCTCGCCGACGTGCTGACGACCTGCACGGGCCTGACGGCGGGTGCGGTCGCGGCGCGGATCATGCGCGCGGTGGAACGCTTCGCCTCCGACGCCCCGTCCGACGACATGGCCATCCTCGCGATGCGGGTCCCGGGCCTGCCCACGGAGTGAGTCCCGCGGGGCTCGCGCGGATGTCCGCGTGAGCCTTGCGGGCATCCGCAAGCAGCAAAAAAGCCCCGCCCGGAATCGGGCGGGGCTTTCGTGTCGGAGCCCCCAAACGGAATCGAACCGTTGACCTTCTCCTTACCATGGAGACGCTCTACCGACTGAGCTATAGGGGCCTGTCGCTTTCGAGGGTTTTCCTCGCGGCAACGGAATAGATCATACCCTGAATGACCCGGAGTTCCCAAACCCGTTCGCGGGTGATCAGAAGGCGGGCTGGAGCAGTCCGCCGAGCGCGTTGCACGCCGACACGATCCGCTGCATCTCCCGCTTGGTCAGCACGGCGTCGACGGGCAGCGCGAGGGTCTCGTCCGCGGCCCGTTCGGTCTCCGGCAGCGCCACGCACCGACGGAAGCCCGGCAGGCGGTGCACAGGTGTCTTCACCGGCACCCGGCACTCAACTCCCTTGGACCGCAGGGCATGTGCGAAGGCGTCCCGGTCCGGCCGGCCGTTGCCGGGCACCCGCACGACGTACTGCTGGTAGGTGTGTCCGGCACCGCCGTCGGGCGTGCTCACGCCGCTCAGCCTGGCGTCCAGGTAGGCGGCCCGCTCCCGACGCCGCGCCACCTCGTCGTACGGCGCCTCGGACTCCGCGTGTTCCAGCACCAGCAGCCCGTGCCGCTGCCCGAGCGCGTGCAACCGCCCGATGTCGGCGCGCCGTCCGAAGCGGTGGACCACAACGACGGCCGCGGTACGGGCGGTCAGGGCCGTCTCCACGGCGGACGTCTCGAGGCAGTACGTCACCGGGTCTATGTCGGCGAACACCGGGAGCGCACCGGCCAGTGTGACGGCCTCGGCGACCTCCACGTTGCCGAACGCCGGTACGACGACCTCGTCCCCGACTCCGACGCCGGCGGCCCTGAGCAATGCAGCAGTACCCATGGGGTGGATGCTCCGGGCGCAACGTGAACATGGGGTGACGTAAACGAAAAAAGGGTTGGACCCCGAACCGAAGTTCAGGGTCCAACCCTTTATCAAAGATTGTTCGGCGGTGTCCTACTCTCCCACAGGGTCCCCCCTGCAGTACCATCGGCGCTGTGAGGCTTAGCTTCCGGGTTCGGAATGTAACCGGGCGTTTCCCTCACGCTATGACCACCGAAACACTATGAAACTGTGAACAACACCGGGCACAACACGGCTGTTCGTGGTTTCAGAACCAACACAGTGAACGCGAGCATCAATGGACAAGCCCTCGGCCTATTAGTACCAGTCAACTCCACCCGTTACCAGGCTTCCATATCTGGCCTATCAACCCAGTCGTCTACTGGGAGCCTTACCCT
>NZ_JBVIYZ010000002.1:740825-930281 GCF_055592085.1 Streptomyces sp. NPDC041135 | reverse complement strand
GCGGCCACCCCGCTTCGGCGTCCGGTCCGGGAGCAACGGCTCGATCCGCGTCCATTGCGCATCAGTCAACGGCACACCCGGACCAACGACCGACTGATCCAAACGAAACTGCCTAGTGGACCACGCAGGCGGCCGTCCTTTCGCCTGGGTGGACGATGAGCAAAGCGAGCTGGATCAGACTTACGTGACCGCCCACCACCCAGGGCCCGGGCTCCTCCACCACGTCAACCCACGGATCGGCCTTCGGCCCGGGCCCCGGGCCCCGGGCGCGGAACGCGTGCGCCCGCGCCGGTCAGGTCTGGGGCGGGGTGACCGGCGGCACCGGCGGTACCGCGCCGCGCGCCCGCAGATCGGCGGCGCCACCCGCACCGAGCACCCCGGTGGTCCGCTCCAACTCCTCCGACGGCAGCGCCGACAACGACCGCCGTGCCACCGCCGACACCACCAGCGGCAGCACCGGACGCAGCGGCTGCACCAGACGCAGCCACGGTGGCGCGTAGACGCTGACCGCGCGCCGCTCCACCCCGCGCACCAGCCATCCGGCGACCTGCTCGGGACTGTGCACGCGGCGGGCGGGCGCGGGCTGATGGGAACGCAGGGCCCGCAGCACCGGATGGTCATCAAGGGCCGCGATCATGTCGGTGCCGGTCCAGTGCAGGTACGCGATGCCCACCCCCACGCCCGCCGGACGCACCTCGGTACGCAGGGCCTGGGCGAACGACTCCACGCCCGCCTTCGACGCGCAATAGGCGCTCATCAGCGGCGCCGAACCGAACGCGGCGGTGGACGCCACCTGAAGGAAGTACCCTCTGGTGCGGACGAGTTGGGGCAGGAAGACCCGGGCGGTGTTCGCGCTCCCGATCAGGTTGACCTCGACCACCCGGTCGAACAGCGATGCCTCGCACGTAGCGAACGGGCCCGCGGCGGCGATCCCCGCGTTGGCGATCACCACCGAGGCGGGCCCCAGCCGTGCGCCGACGCTGCGGGCCGCACCCTGGAGCGCCGCCTCGTCGGTGACATCGACCTCGAAACAGTGCGCCTCGGTCGGCAACCCGTCCGCGACCTGACGCAACGAGTCAAGTTCCCGGCCCAGCAGTGCCAACCGCAGGCCCCGCAGGGCCAGCCGGCGTGCCACCGCCGCTCCCACGCCGCGCGCCGCCCCGGTGACCACCGCGATCCGCGCGTACGATCCACCCTCCGCCATGACCGCCTCCAGGCCCGCCCTCACGAACCGCGCCACACCACGCACCCGCACCCGCACCCGCACCCGCACCCGCACCCGCACCCGGCCAGTCGACCACGCCCCCACCCGGCCCGCCCGCCACCGCAAGCCACAAGGGTGACGCCACCGCGGCCTCGGAAAGACGTGTCGTCCGCCATGTCGCATTTCGAAGGTAGGACGGCTTTGGTGATGACGGTCATGCGGTTGGGGCTGACGCGGGATTTGCGGATGATTGGCTTCACTCACGTGAAGTAGCAGCGTTTGATCAGCAGTTTTAGCAGCAGTTTGCGATTCTTGAGTGCTGCAGATGCTCACGCGAGATGACGTCGCCGTGATGGGATGCCACCGGAGTGCGGCGGAAGCGGTCCGTCTCTTGGGCGCTGGCCAACTGCACCACACATGACTAGGCACAGATGGACAACCAGTGGGCCAAGGAGTTCGACCAGCAACTCGAGTACGCCGCGGCACTCCGGTTGGTCGACCTGCGCAGGGCCCGCCGGACGGGCGAGAAGGTAGCTCCGCGAGGCCATGGCCCGGCTGCTGGCCGGCGAACCTCTGCACACCGACGGCGCCCTCATCAAGGAAAACCTCGCCCGAGAAGCACAGGTCAGCCACGCGACCGTCCACCGCGCCGACGGCATCCTCGCCGAGTGGTACGCCAAGGTCGCCCGCCCCGTCCTCCGCACCCCCGGCGAGGTCGCCCGGGACGAGACGATCGCCGGGCTCAGCAAGCAACTGCGCCAGGCGAAAGCCGAGATCACTGAGCTCACCGGCAAACTCGACGCCTGTGGTGGCTGCCCACGGGGCTGCTCTCGTTTCTGCCCCTGCACGCAGCCGGAGCCGACGGCGATAGTGTGCTGGACCGCGTCGTATCGTCGTACGCCCCCACCATCCGTGCCCTCGAACACGCCCCATCGCAGCCACGGGCCGACGCACCGCGGCCGCCCATCGTCGTCGCGCTGCCAGAGCAGGGACTGCCCAACGCACGGCGAGAAGTACTGGCCATCGGCAGGCGCTTTCCGGACGCGCGGCAATTCATCGACCCAGACGCCACGCGCAAGACAGTGCTGGAGGCGCTGCAGGGCTGCTTCGCAGTTCATTTCGCATGCCACGGCGCACAGGGCATCGGCAGTCCCTCCACTGCGGCACTGCAGCTGCACGACGGGCAACTCAGCATGACCGACCTCTCCCGGATCCGCCTGGACCACGCCGAGTTCGCGTTCCTGTCCGCCTGCCACACCGCCCGCCCCGGGCTGGTGCTTCAGGAGGAGGCCGTGCACCTGGCGGGCGCGTTGCAGAATGGGGGGTTCCGGCACGTCATCGGCACGCTGTGGGCGATCCACGACCCGATCGCGGCGACGGTCTCCGAGCAGGTCTACGACCGACTCGCCGCGTCAGGGCGGCTGTCCACGCACCGCACCGCGCACGCGCTGCACGAGGCCGTCCGCCGGATCCGCGAGGCGGCTCCCGACCAGCCGCAACTGTGGGCCTCACACATCCACCTGGGACCGTGACGTCCATGACCGAACCGCTCACCGTGGAAGCAATCTGCCGAGACTGGCACGGGCTCAGGCGGCTCGCCCTGCGCCGCGGGGCGGGCCCCGCCTTCGATCGACTGATCGCACTTGCCCGTTCTGGGGAGCCGGTCGCCCACCATGTGGCCGAGCTGCTGGACCTGCCGACCAGCGACGATGCCGCCCCTGGCTTGTCGCGAGACGGGTACGCCGGACTGCCCGGGATACATGGGCAGGTGGCGGACGGCGTCTCCGTCTGCCCGGCGGGAACCTGCCCGCGCGAGGTGCGCCCCGCCCCGGACGACGCACTCCCCTACTGCGGCATCCACGCCCGCGACATGCTCTTCTTCCCAACACCCGGACCCGGCGGATGAACACCGTCCTCGCCGAACTCGGCAAGCGGCTCGCCGAGCGTTGGGTGACCCTGCTGATCCTGCCGGGCCTGCTGTACGTCCTGGCGCTGTCAGCCGCCGTGGTCCTCGGACAGCAATCCGCGTACAGCGTCGAGCCGGTGACCGGCCGGATGGAGAGCGCGGCGGCCTACCTGGGCGGGCGGCCCGCCATCACGGTGCTGGTGCTGCTCGGCGCCCTGCTCGCCGCGGCCGCCGCCGGTCTGCTGGCGCAGGCCGTCGCCGGGCTCGTGGAGCGGAGCTGGACCGAGTCGTGGGCGCGGCGCCCCCTGAGATGGCTGGGTGACGCCCTCGCTCAGCGGCGCGCGGACGCTTGGGACCGGGCCCAGACGGATTTCCTCCGCGTTGCCCGGGACCTGGCGGGGTCGGCGCGCCCGCCGGGTGAGCTGGATGACTTGGCCGAGCGGCGTAACCGAATCGGGCTCGCGCGGCCCGTGATGCCTACCCGCCTCGGCGATCGCATGCGCGCCGTGCAAAACCGCGTCTGGCGCCAGTACGGCCTGGACTTGGCCAGCGCCTGGCCGCGGCTGTGGCTCATCGTGGACGACGGGACCCGCCAGACCGTGGGCGCCGCGCGCCGTGGTTTCGACGCCGCGACGACGCTCACCGCGTGGGGTGCGCTCTATGCCGCGCTTGCGAGCCTGTGCTGGCCGATCGCTGGGATCGGGGCCGCCGTCGCCGTCATGGGAGTCCGCCGGGGGCGGCGTGCCGCCGCCGTGCTAGCCGACACCGTCGAAGCCGTCGTCGGCCTTCACCACCACGATCTGGCACGCACTCTCGGCGTCCTGGCCGACGACGAGCCGTACACGTCGATGGTGGGGCGGCGTATCACGGAACAACTGCGCAAGGGGGCCTGAAGCCCTGATCGTGGGCCGGTGTCCACGGCGAGGCACGATGATGAGGTCGGTCGAGCGGCGATCCGCTGTTCGCCCGGCGTCGGTGATGACGAGGCTGCAGGGCGCGCTGACGAGCGAATGTTGGAGCCCGGCGAGGCGGCGGCCTGGGTGGCCGAGCGCATCGGCCCGTGCGGCGGCATCCGCTACCGCCTGTGCCGGATCTGCATCCCCGGCTACCCGCGGCCGGCTGACCCCACGGCCCGCGGGGGGCGCCGGCGGGAATCGGCCGGTGGCACCGGCCTGACGGACGTCTGCGGGCGGGGCGTTTGCCGGCTTCCGTGTGCAGGCAGGCCGGTAGGCGACCCGTCGGGAGGTGAACCACCAGTGGCAGGCCGCAGTTCGCGCGGTCCGCACGGGGCCTGAGAGTGCCCGCGGTCGGACAGTGGGGTGGCGAGGTCTTGTTCTGACTCCTCCCGGCGTGCGCGGGAGGTGCGTCAGTTGGACCAGCCTGTCCTGGACGGCGCCGGCCAAGGTCCGCGTCAACGCCCTGCGCCCAGGCTCCGTCCTTGACCCATGTCGAGGGCCGCCCGCTGGCCTGTCGCCGGGGCGGTGGCGGGCGCAGCTGCGACCTGACGTCCACCAGCCAGATCTTGACGGAGTGCTCCGACTTGCGCAGTGGCTCAAGAGCGCTTCGGCCAGCCAGCCCCGGCCCTGAGGCCCCCGGCGGCCTGCCGATGGCAGGCTAGACATAATGATCGGCTGCGGCACGACCCTGTGCGTGCTGAGCGCGGCCGGCCGCCCCCGGTGCAGCCGCCGGCGGATGACGTCAAGGATCCTCTCCTCGCGGCCCCCCTCGGCAAGCCGAGGGTGTCGGGAACGCGGACTCCTTGTCGAAGAGCTCGCGGGGCAGGAGGCTCGTCAGGCGGCCAGCGGCGATGAGGGCGGTGAGTAGGCCAGCGGCAAGCGGCATGCGCGCGGGAAGCCACATATGCCGTATGGAACGTGCGCGCGCGGTTCGTAGCGGGGCTCACGCCGGCTCGGAGATCAGCGCGGCCCCACCCCGCACCCCTTCGCGGGGCCACGCCCCCACCCCCAGGTATCAGTCGTGATCGAACGCTTCGCCGCAGCCGCAAGGGCGGTCAGCGGCTCCGTGTGCGCGGTGTACGACTCCCGCCAGTTCGCCAGCGGCCTCGGGAGTCAAACGGTAGAACCCCTGGAGGCTGATCGATCTTTTGAGACGACCATCCACCACGTACTTCAGGCCGCGGGTCTGACCTCGCCGGTTCCGCCAGGTAAGCCTCGCAAGCAGTTCACCGGGGATGGGTACATCGAAGCGGACGGGCGTCGCGTCCACATGAACTGCTTGGGCCCCACAGCCGCCGGCGCCGAGCATCGACCAGTCATCGTGCCCGGGATATGCCAGGTCGTCCCAGGCGGCGGGGGCTGTGCCGCAGCAGTCGCGGCGCCCCGCGTCGATCACTCGCATCCGACTCACCACGAACACTTCGCGTTGGTTGACGTGCAGCGCGTACACCTCGTCCCCAGCACGGGCACCCGTCCACGCCGGCAGGGAGGAGTGAGCGCCACTGAAGGCGACCGGCGGTCGCTCGCCCACACGGCCTGCCTTGCGCAGCGCACGGCACGTGTCATGGGTCCACAAGACGGTGAAGGCATCAGACATACCGTGATCCTATGAACAGGGACTGACAGCCCCCTTGTGGCAGACAACGCTCACGGGAGGTCTGTGTAGAGCTGGACACGGCTCCGGCCCGGAAACTCACGCGCTGTTCGAATCCGTTGATGAACTCCGCTGCCTACCGAAGTGGTAAGCATCTGCTGTCCGTTCTCGGTTCTGGCACAGATCTTGAGGAGACGTTGCGGAGCGTTACCTTGACGTTCGAGGTGGAGATCAGGTGACCGAGTCTGCCGTCCAAGAGGCGAAGTAGTACTGGAGCCCCTACTCTGGCTCCCCGAGACGAGACTTCACCACAACCGCGTCCTGCTCCTGTGCGTCCTATTACTGAGCGCCGGCAGAAGTCGGCCACCCCGGGGGATCGGGACGCCAGTCATGCAGAAGTATGCGATCGTCCAGCACATCACACGGCTCTTCCGGCCACCGAGTGGTGCAAGACGGCAGCCGCCCACGTTCGCCCGGCAACTGGCGGGGCTCTGGCTGTTCGCGCTTGCCCTTGATGCCGGGCTCACCGCGATCGGCTGGGACGCCGAGTTCAGCATGGCACTGCTGCTCCTCTTCTACGGCGACATCACCGACGGGGTGCGGTACCGCTGGACGGCCATACTGGCCGCGCTGACAGTCCTGTCGGCTGCCAGCCCGCTCACAAGAGCCGTCCTACCCGGCTCCCTCGACGACGCCTGGGCGCAGAGTGTTGGCTGCGCTGTCGGTGTGACGCTCGGGCTGGCAGTGAGTGCCGCGGTCACACGGCTTCCGGAACGCCGACCACATAGGCCCGCCGGGGGACACGACTCCGGATTCAGCGGTCAAGACTCTCCGTAAAGGGAGAAGGGCCGCCGTTCGGCGGCCCATTATGGAAGCTGGTTTGACAGACCCCCCAGCCGGTCAGTGAGGCTGTCCGGGGGCGCTGAGCCATGCGTACGCCTCGGCGAGGTTCTTGAGTCTCTCAGCCTGGACAGGGGCCGTCGTTTTCCCCAGTCTCTCAGCGCATCCGGCGATGGCATCTCCTCACCCCCCGGATGGGTTGAGAGGGGGCATGCGACGAGGGTCTGACAGTGAGGCCTGACGTCCAGGCGGCCGGGCCGGTACCGAAGGAGCAGTGCAGGATCCTCGGGTAGCGTCCGGCGCCGCCGGTCCAGTTCCCAGAGAACGCCCCCACGGTGGCGGGGCGTTCCGGCACGCAGCTGCTGTTCTCGGCTGCTGCGCTTACACGGGGATACCTCGAGGTCGGCGGGGATGAAGGTGCTGTGTGGGGTTCCCGGCCGGTCTCGGGAACCCCACCCATACGTTCGGGTTCGGTCAGGCGAGGGTCAGTGCTCGCTGGGCGGTGATGTCCCGGGAGGATCGTGCCGTCGCGAAGGTGTAGGTGCCCGGCACGACGGTCCAGGCGCTGGCGGACCTGATAGCGAGGTCCTGCGCGGGGATGGTGAAGGCGAGCTGCTTCGGGCCGCTCGGCGGGAGGGTGACCTTCTGGAAGCCGACGAGGCGGCGGGGTTCCGCGGCGGCCGTGCTCGGCATGGAGGCGTAGACCTGCCCTGTCCACCGAGAAGATGAGCGGCCGCATGTCCCAGCACGCCGCCGCGGACGAGCATGCCGGCCGCCGAGCTGTACGCGCGAACCGGCCTTCAGTACGCGCCGTTCAACACCCTGTACCAGCTGACGGCGGCCCGCTCCGCCGCGCAACTGGCGCACGCAGAACGGCTGTTGCTCATCCCGGACCTGCTGTCCTACTGGCTCACCGGCGAGCAGGGCACCGAGCTGACCAACGCCTCCACCACCCAGCTCGTCGACCCCCGCACCCGCGACTGGTCGCGGGAGGTCGCCGACCGGCTCGGCATCGACCTCGGCCTGTTCGCGCCGCTGCGGCGGCCCGGCGATCCGGCGGGCCTGCTGCGGCCCGGCGTGCTGGAGGAGACCGGGCTGCGCGGCCCGGTGCCGGTGACGGCGGTCGGCTCCCACGACACGGCGTCCGCGGTCGCGGCCGTCCCGGCGACCGGCGAGCGGTTCGCGTACATCTGCACCGGCACCTGGTCGCTGGCCGGCCTGGAGCTGACGGCGCCCGTCCTCACCGAGGAGAGCCGCGCCGCCAACTTCACCAACGAACTGGGCCTGGACGGCACGGTGCGCTACCTACGCAACATCATGGGCCTGTGGCTGCTCCAGGAGTGCGTACGGGCCTGGGGCGACCCGGATCTGGGCGACCTGCTGCGGGAGGCGGCCAAGGTGCCGGCGCTGCGGTCGGTCGTGGACGCGGGCGACGCGGCGTTCCTCGCGCCGGGCCGGATGCCGGAGCGGATCGCCGAGGCCTGCCACGCCTCCGGCCAGCCGGTACCGGAGTCCCCGGGCGCCGTGACGCGCTGCATCCTCGACTCGCTGGCACTCGCCCACCGCAAGGCCGTGGCGGACGCCGAGCGGCTCGCCGACCATCCGGCCGACGTCGTGCACATCGTCGGCGGCGGCACCCGCAACGCGCTGCTGTGCCAGCTGACCGCGGACGCCTGCGGGCTGCCGGTGGTGGCGGGCCCGACCGAGGCGGCCGCCCTGGGCAACGTCCTCGTCCAGGCCCGGTCGCACGGGCTGGTCGGCGACCGCGCGCACAGCCGCGCGCTGCTCGTCCGCACACAGCCGCTGTCCCGGTACGAGCCGCGCGGCGACACCACGCTCTGGCGTGCCGCGCAGGCTCGGCTCGACGCGGCATGACGGCGCTCCTGCGGGCCGTGTCCCCCTATTACGCTGCTCGTCCGATGACCGATCACAAGGAGCCGCGATGCGTGTCGCCCTGTTCCTGACCTGTGTCAACGACGCGCTCTACCCGGACACCGGGCGCGCTGTGGTGAAACTGCTGACCAGGCTGGGTGTCGACGTCGACTTCCCGATGGCCCAGACCTGCTGCGGGCAGGCGCACTACAACACCGGCTACCGCCACGAGGCGGAGCCGCTGGCCCGGCACTTCTCCGAGGTCTTCGGCGGCTACGACGCGATCGTGACGCCGTCCGGGTCCTGCGGGGCGATGGTGCGGGAGCTGTATCCGCGGATGGGGGAACGGGCCCGGGCGGAGGGGCGCGGGGACACCCTGACCGCGACCCTGGCGCCGGTGGTGCCGAAGACGTACGAGCTGACGGAGTTCCTGGTGGACGTGCTCGGGGTGACCGACGTGGGCGCCTACTATCCGCACACGGTGACGTACCACCCGACCTGTCACGGGCTGCGCGGCCTCGGCCTCGGCGACCGGCCGCGGCGGCTGCTCCAGGCCGTGAGAGGGCTGGAGCTGGCCGAGCTGCCGGGCGCCGAGGAGTGCTGCGGCTTCGGCGGCACGTTCGCGGTGAAGAACGCGGACGTGTCGGCGGCGATGGGCGCGGACAAGGTACGCAACGCCGAGTCGACGGGCGCGGAGGTGCTGTGCGCGGCCGACAACTCGTGCCTGATGCACCTCGGCGGCACCATGACCCGGCTGCGCACCGCGATGCGCCCGGTGCACATCGCGGAGATCCTGGCGAGCACGGAGGAGGAGCCGGCGGCATGAGTGGAACCTTCGTCGGGATGCCGGCCTTCCCGAAGGCCGCGCACGACGCCGTACGCGACGCGACCCTGCGCGGCAACCTGCGCCACGCCACCCACACGATCCGCGCCAAGCGGGCGGCCGCCGTGGCGGAGGTGTCCGACTGGGCGGCACTGCGGGAGGCCGGCAAGCAGATCAAGGACCACACGCTGCGCCATCTCGACCGCTACCTCGTGCAGCTGGAGGAGTCGGTCACCGCGGCGGGCGGCACCGTCCACTGGGCCGCCGACGCCGACGAGGCGAACCGGATCGTGGCGGACCTGGTCAAGGCCACCGGCGAGATTGAGGTGGTCAAGGTCAAGTCGATGGTCACCCAGGAGATCGGCCTGAACGAGGCCCTGGAGGCGGAGGGAATCCGCGCCTACGAGACCGATCTGGCCGAACTCATCGTGCAGCTGGGCAAGGACCGGCCCTCGCACATCCTGGTCCCGGCGATCCACCGCAACCGCGGCGAGATCCGGGACATCTTCCGCTCCGAGATGGGCGCGTGGGGCCGCCCCGCCCCCGAGGGCCTCACCGACACGCCCGCCGAACTCGCCGAGGCGGCCCGGCTGCACCTGCGGGAGAAGTTCCTGCGGGCCAAGGTCGGCATCTCCGGCGCCAACTTCATGGTCGCCGAGACCGGCACGCTGGTCGTGGTGGAGTCCGAGGGCAACGGGCGGATGTGCCTGACCCTGCCCGAGACGCTGATCTCGGTCGTCGGCATCGAGAAGGTGGTGCCGACCTGGCGGGACCTGGAGGTGTTCCTCCAGACCCTCCCCCGCTCCTCGACCGCCGAACGCATGAACCCGTACACCAGCATGTGGACCGGCACCACCGACGAGGACGGCCCGCACGACTTCCACCTGGTCCTGCTCGACAACGGCCGCACCGACACCCTCGCCGACGAGGTCGGACGCCAGGCCCTGCGCTGCATCCGCTGCTCGGCCTGCCTGAACGTGTGCCCGGTCTACGAGCGGGCCGGCGGGCACGCCTACGGGTCGGTGTACCCGGGCCCCATCGGCGCGATCCTCAGCCCGCAGCTGCGCGGCACGGCCAGCGAGATCGACGCCTCGCTGCCGTACGCGTCCTCGCTGTGCGGCGCCTGCTACGACGTGTGCCCGGTCGCCATCGACATCCCCGAGGTGCTGGTCCACCTGCGCGAGCGGGTCGTCGAGGGCGGCCCGGTGACCCGCGAGGGCAACAAGGTGGTGCTCCGGCCGGCCAAGGGCCACGCCGCCGAGCGGTCCGCCATGCGCGCGGCCCGCTGGGCGTTCGAGCACCCGGGCGCGCTGCGCGGCGGCCAGCGGCTCGCCTCCCGGACCCGGCGCTTCCATCCGCGGACGCTGCCCGGCCCCGGCAAGGCGTGGAGCGGCACCCGGGACCTGCCGCCGGTGCCCGCGGAGCCGTTCCGCGACTGGTGGCAGCGCACGCACGGCGGAAAGGACGCGAAGTGAGCAGCAGGGAACGGATCCTGGGCCGGGTGCGGCGGGCGCTCGCGGACGTCGAGCCGGACGCGGCGCCCTACGAACGGGCCGTCGAGCGCGGCTATCTGCGCGAGCACGGCGAGCGCGGCACCGAGCAGACGGTGGAGCTGCTGGCGGAGAACCTCGCGGACTACCGGGCGATCGTGCACCGCTGCACCGCCGCCGAACTGCCGGCCACCCTCGCCGGGCTGCTCGCCGCGCACGGGACGAAGACGGTCCTGGTGCCGCCCGGCCTGCCCGCGGACTGGCTCGCGGCGGCCGCGTCCGAGCAGGTCCCGGACCGGGCGGAGAGCACCCCCTACGAGCTGGACCGGATCGACAGCGTGGTCACGGGCTGCGCGGTCGCGGCCGCCGAGACCGGCACGATCGTGCTGGACGGCGGCCCGGCGCAAGGCCGCCGCCGGATCACCCTGGTCCCCGACCACCACATCTGTGTCGTACGGGTCCCGGAGCAGGTCGTCTCCTCCGTCCCGCAGGCCCTGGAGCGGCTCGACCCGGCGCGCCCGCTGACCTGGATCTCCGGTCCGTCCGCGACCAGCGACATCGAACTCGACAGGGTCGAGGGGGTGCACGGTCCGCGCACCCTTGAGGTGGTGCTGCTGAGCGGCGAGTGACCCGCCGCCGGCGTGCAGAGGTAGTCGGCGAGGTGGAAGGCGACGGCGGCCCTCGCCGTGATCGACGGCTGGATCGCGGTGGAAGAGCACCGCGAGGCAGAACCGCGCCGTGGCGAGGAGAGGCGGCCACGAGCGTCGCCGCCTGCACACTGGTGAGTGCTGGGCAGCGGCCAAGAGTGGCCGGTGCCGTCCGGTCACCCGGCAGCAGGCGGTCGAGGCACTGCGACAGCAGGTCCCAGCGTGCGTCCACTGAGCCCCTGCGGCCTCGCGCTCCGCGGCCGACACGCCGCCGGATGCCCCACTGACCTGACGCCGGGCTGGGCGGCCGAGGCGAAGTAGGACGGTTCTCCAGACGCCTCGCATGTGTCTCAGTAAGCCTGCGAAGCAAGTCGAGGCGTTCGTCTACCTCAGCGACCGTTGTTCGCACGGTGGTCGTCGTATGGTCCAGCCGGTTGGCCTGATCGGTGACTCCGTCACTCTGAGCCGTAGTAGAGCCGGAGGAACTCCCCCATCGCCGCGTCGACGCCGGCGCGGTCGCCGGTGGCGAGCAGGTCGAGCAGCAGACCGCGAACAGTGGCGAGCCCCAGCCTGGCCCGGTTCCGGGCCACGGCAGGGTCCGCCCCTGCGGCGACCTCGGCGGCCACGAGCGGCTCCAGCCAGTCGTTCACGAGCCCTTCAAGGACCGGGGCGGCCTCGGGGCGGCCACGCAGCGCCTGTGCACAGACTTCGAAGAAGAGCCGCTCCTGATCAGCCAGTCGGGGGTCCGTCAGCTGCTGCCAGAGAAGCCGCGCAGCATCGGCGGGCGAGAGACCGGGTTCCAGGCGCAGCCGGAACAGCAGATCGCGCTGGCGCTGCTCCGACGTCCGGACGATCTCGGCGAGCAGCTGTTCCTTGGAGCCGAAGTAGTGGATCAGCATGCGGTGGCTGACGCCGATCTCGGCGCCCAGGCCGCGCAGGCTCAGGTCGGTGAGGCCGTGGGCCGCGACGTAGTCAACGGCCGCGTTCACCAGGTGAGCGCGTCGGTCCCCCTCCGCGCCCGGCGCGCCCTCGTCCTCGTCCTCGTCCTCGGGATGCGAGCCGTCCGTATTCACCACGTCGCGAGCGTACCGATCGGTGCATGCCATGTGTACCGTCTGGTACATGAAGTCTGTCACCGTGTCGATCGACGTACAGCAGACGCCTGAGCAGGTCTACGACTTCCTCGATGTCATGGCGCACCACGAGCGATTCACCAACCACTACCTGAGTGACTGGCGCTACAGCGGCCCTGGCCGCGGTATCGGTGCGTGCGCCACGGTCACAGCCGCGCTGGGCAGCACCAGGACCGACGTCACCATCGAGGTCGTCGAAGCCGACCCGCCACGGCGCATCGTCGAACGGAACATCAGCGCGGCCGGCCGACGCCTGGCCCAGGGCACCTACACCATCGAACCGCTGCGGGCCGGCGGGAGCCACGTGGCGTTCACATACGTCTGGATGCGCGCCCCGGTCGCCGACCGTCTGCTGGCACCCGTCATCCGGGCCACGATGCGGCGCGCCAACCGCACGGTCATGCGACGTCTGGCCGCCGAGTTGGCTCGCCATGTGTCCGTTGCCGGATCTTGAGGTCGGTACATGCCAGCTCTTCGTGCCCGAGCGGTCCAGGCCGCGCGAGTGCCCGCCTCATTTCATGGCGTTCGACCTGCTGCGGCGCCCACCTTGACCCCGGTCAGGCCGGCGGTGGGCGCGGCAGCAAGCACGCTCTGGTGGGTTCTGGGCCGGGTGAGCGGGGGCAGGCCGAGACGGTCGGCGATGCCTCGTACCTCTCCGCGGCGCTGCGCGCCGGTAAGGTCGGCACCGGATGGCTCGTGGCCAGTGTCCGTCTCGTGCTGCTGGCGGTTGCGCATGTCCTCGTCCCACAGTGACAGCGTGCGGCGTCGGCGTTCGGCCCGGGCCGGGCCGTCGAGGAGCCACAGGGCGGTGGCGAAGTTCTCCAGGGCGCCGCGCAGCAGCGTTCAGGGGCACGCCCTAAGCGCTGTCCCATAAATGATCTACGACGTGTTCGTTGACCAGCCTGCCCCTTCGTCACCCAGTGAGGGCGAGGTTGTGCAGGCGGGCGATGCCGAGCATCGCGTGGTGAACGCCGTCGCCCTTGAGACGGCAGTCGCAGAGGATCTTCCAGGTCTTCATCCTGGCGAAGGCGTGCTCGACGCGGGCGCGGATCCTGCGGTGGGACGCGTTGTGCTCCTCCTTCCAGGGCGGGAGCTCGGTCTGGCCTCCTTCGCGGCGGTGCGGGACGACCAGGCCGGTGCCCCGGTAGCCGCCGTCGGTGTCCTGACGGAACCGCTGACGGGGCTGCACCGCGAGCGTCGGCCCCAGGTGGTCGATGATGCGGTCGGCCGCGGACTTCGGAACGCCGAACAGCAGCGCCAGCTGCCGCAGCGTCAGGTTCGTGCGCCAATATGCGGTGACCAGCAGCACCCGGTCCTCCAGCGGCAGGCTCCAGGGCCTGCCCTTGCGGACCGGGTCTGCGCCTGCTCTTCGCAACGTGGTCAGCAACTTCGCGAACTGCCGTGGGCTCAGCCCGGTGAACGGGACTATCCGCGAGGGCTCTGACGCCGTAACCACATCAGCCACGGCAAGATCGTCTCACCTGCCGGGCAGGCAGTTGGCGAGCCAGTCCGCCTGCTCCGCACGACTGCCGCCCCCATCACCGTCCACCACGTAGGCCAACGCCTCCACAAAGGTAGAGCCCAGAGGCCAGAGGCAGTTCGGCCCCACGGCGACGACGAGACCGCTGGCTGAGATATACGCAAGGAACTGGCTCGACCACATGCCCAGAGGGCTGTAGTTCTCTCCGTAGTGAAGCCTCAGCTTGGACGCTTCCTCAGCGTCGTCGATACAAGCGTCAACGGGGTCCATGTGCAGTGACGAACCGGGGACACGGCTCGAGGAACTCCTGATCATCAGTTCGCCGAACTCGGCCCAGACCGCTATCGCCACGTCGTTGAGTTCGAACCCAGCACCCGTCAGTTGCCGCGTCCAGTCCGTAACGGAGATCTTGCGACCCGCTGTCCACCCAGCAGCGCCAAGCGCGTCCAGCACCGACGGACTGCAAGCCGTCACCGACTCACTGATGTGTTCTATGCGCGCTCCCACTCGACCTTGTCTGTTGCCCCAGTCTGCCGCACCTCCCGACCAACGGACAGGGCCATGGGCAACGAAGGACACGAAGATCGTGTACGGGACAACCCTTAGTGCTGTGGCCGGGAAGGTTTACCGGGGTTCTTGATCACACGGTGAGGATCGTCGGCCGCCCCTGAGGAGGCTTGTAACCACATGGGCTCAGTGACCTCGTGCCGGCGTCCTCCCCATGCGGTGCAGCAGTCGCATTTGTGGGGAGAGGTTGTGAGCGGGCACGCGTTCAGGAGCGGCGAAGAACCGATGGGTTGTTTCGACAGCGGTGGGCGTTTCCGGCATGCCGGCGTAGATCTCGTCAAGATGCTCTTCGATCCACGCCACGAGGCTGCCGTCGAGGGTGTCGTCCACGTTGACGGCCCGTGCGAGATCCCACGTGTGGACAGCGCTGTCCGTGACTCTCACGGCAAGTGCCTGCCGGCCGGACACCGGGCCCAAGGGATAGTCCAGAACCCTCTGAAGAGCACCGGTCTCCCCGAACGCTTGGGCACACTCTCGTACGGACAGGGCGTACGCGCCAACCGGGTCCGTGCCCAGCGCGTCAGCGTCCCGCAGCCGCAGGAAATCGGCGGCGCCGCCGCCATGCAGCAGACTCACGTAATTGAAGTTGCCGCGAGTCATGTGGTTGACCAACTGCCGCATGTTCCACTCGGTGCAGGGAGTTGGCCAGGACCACTGCTCGGATCGCACTGCTCGCAGTTTCCGTTCGAACTCGGCGCTGGCCCCGAGGAACCGGTCGATGAGCCCGTCAAACGCGTTGACCATGTGACCCAGCATGCTCGCCGCGGGCAGCCGGGTCCGGCGGGTATCCGACGTCGAGGTGGAGTTCTCGGTACCCCCGCCACCCCGGCGCCTACCAGCGCATCGCCACCTGGAGACGGGGCCGTAGCGGTGCTTCGCCTGCTCTGGCAAGGAAGGCTCGCTGGGTTGCTCGATCACGCAGCGAGAGTGGATCGGCCTCCCCGGCGGATGCCCTTCTCACTGCGAATGCGGGCGCGTTCCTTGCGCTGGGCGGCCAGCGACGTCGGAGTGACGGGCGTTGGCGTTGCGCCAGCGCAGGTAGCGGTGCAGGGCCCAGGTCTGTGCGGGGTGGCTGTGGTGGTGGGAGTTGGCCAGGGTGAACTGCCGCAGTGGGCCGAAGTGTGCCTCGACCGGGCTGGCCCAGGAGGCGTAGGTCGGGGTGAAGCAGAACTCGACCTTGTTCTTCTTCGCCCAGCGGCGGATATCCGCGCCAGTGAGGGCGGAGAGGTTGTCGCATCCCGCATGACAGCTGAGACTGACCGGTGTCAGAGCAGGCCAGGACACCGGCAGGCTGCTTCAGGACGTTGGTACTCTCCGCATCTACGGCGAGGAGGGGAGATGATCGTGGGAGCAGCGCCGTCGGGTCCTCCGAGCCGCTGGTTCAGAGGAACTGGCTTCGGGGTCCTCTTCGGTGGACTGACCGCGGTGGTGTCCACTGCTGCCATTGGGAATGCTTGGGCTGTATGTGACATCGGCAACGGCGTGACCAATGGCATGGCCTTGCTGTTTCTCGTCCCTCTCATATGGATCGCCGCTGCGGTTTCGTGGGTGATCCTGTACAGCACCGTCGGAAGACGTCATCGCAGGACAGCCCTGACTGCAGGGCTCATCTTCACCCTGTGGTTCACCTGGTTCCTTGTCACATGGCTCGGCATGCCGGACTCCTACCCCGCACCGTTGTGCCCGGGCAACGTCCCACCTTGGTGGCCGAGCTTCATCCCTGCATGACTCCGGCGAAGCCTGTGAACCTTGGCAGCGGCACCCTGCTCAACAGCACCCCCGACCAGCCGCTGCACGCCGGCAAGATCGTGTTACGAGTTCAAAGTCCGCGCGCCATATCCACATGCCATCGGTTACCAGCGATGAGCAGCCGGACGTGTGCCGGTGAACCTCTCCCGTGACGACATCGACCCCTGCCTCCATGACGTACGTGAGGTGATGGCCTACGTCGGGATACTCCACGATGTCCGCTTCATCCGGCTCGCGGACGCTTGCACCTGAGCCCTCAGCGGTCAACTCGCTCGAATAGCCGAAGCCCTCGAAGACCGCAGCCGCCTGGCCGCGTGATCACGACCGAGCCACTGCTCAATATTCCAGCCGAAGATCGTGATCTCGCGCACCGACATCCGCACCCGCCTCGGGGCCATAGAGGTATGGCGGTTCGTCGCCGACGTCCACCACCCCACCCACCTCCACCTGGTCGGGTTCCGGGTGCTGGCCCGCGGCGGGCGCGCGCCCCTGCCGCGCGATGCAGGACTGAAGGACACCCTCTCGCTGCGGCCGGGCGAGTCCGCGGAGATCGTGGCCCGCTTCGACGGTTACCGCGGCCGCTACCTCTTCCACTGCCACAACGCGGAACACGAGGACATGGGGATGATGGCCAACCTCGAAATAGTCTGATACCAGCTCATTGCGGACCAGGTCCCGGTCGAGTGAGGCCGCACTCCAGACGTAGCGACAGGCGCGCAGATCCCGGCGGTGTGGGTGGTCGGCGGGGTGGCGGTGCTGCTGTACGGCGTGCTGCCCCGGGGCGCGGTCGCCGCGTGGGGTGTGGCGGGCGCGGTCTTGCTGATCGGCTGGCTGGGCCCGGCCCTGGATGTGCCGCAGACGGTGCTGAACCTCTCTCCCTTCGGGCACCTGCCGAAGCTGCCTGGTCAGGTCATGCGGTGGATGCCGGCGGGGGCACTGACCGCGCTCGCTGCCGTGCTGGTCACCGGCGGGCTCGCGGCCTTGCGGGGGCGGGACCTCACCAGCTGAGCCACCACCTCCGCTCCGCCACGGCGGCTCACCCCACCTCGTCGGCCGGCCCTTTCAACTCTCCGTCACGAAGCGGCGCGTGTCCTTCAGCGTCGGCATCCGCTACTGCGTCGGCGCCCCGCTGTCCCGCATCGAAAAGGACCTCTCGAGAGGCAGCCTGGACAGGCCCAACGGCATAGGGCGCGTCCTGACCCGGCCGCACGCTTCCACCGCGCCAGACCCGACCTCACCCCCGCCGATGTCCCCCGCTGGACCCCGCCACGCTGACGGCCGCCAGGGCGGCATGCGCGAACCGGCACAGTACGGGCTCCTGGCCCTCCCGTGCGCAGGAGCGTGCTGCGTCCCTCACGTGGCAGTGGGCCCACCCGAGCGGGCCCACCCGCCCTCGCACTGCGTCGAAGGCCTCAGGGGTGCGAGTGGGCGTCATGGGCGAGGAGGGCAAGCTGCACGCGGTTGTCCAGCTCGAGCCTGGCCAGGGCATGGGAGAGGTGGGCCTTGACCGTGCCGACGGACAGGTGGAGGCGGGTGGCGATCTCGGTGTTGGACAGGCCTTCGGCCACACACGCGGCGACCTCGCGCTCTCGCTCGGTGAGCAGCGCCATCTGCTGAGCGGCGTGACGAGCCCGCCGGCCCGGGCCGCTCGCCGCGTGCTCCACGAGGACGCGCGCGGCGGACGGGGACAGTGCGGGCTCGCCGCGCGCGGCCCGTCGTACGGCCTCGACGATCTCCTCCGGCACGGCATGCTTGACGAGGAACCCGGCGGCGCCCGCGCGTACCGCCTCCAGTACCAGAGCGTGCTCGTCGAAGGTGGTCAGCACGATCACCCGCGGGGCCCGGGGATCGCTGTCCCCGAGCGCGCGGGTGGCGTCGAGGCCGTCCATCACCGGCATCCGGATGTCCATGAGGACCACGTCCGGTCGGTGCTCGCGGACGGCGGCGATCACCTGGGCACCGTCCGCGGCCTCCCCGACGACCTCGATGCCCTCCGCTCCGCGCAGCATCAGCCTCAACCCGGTGCGCACCAAGGGATCGTCGTCGGCCAGCAGCACACGGATCACGGCATCACCCCGGGGGCCACGGTAGCCGGGTCCGCAGTGTGAAGGTGCCGCCGGTGGCGGTGTGTTCAAGGGTGCCTCCATCCAGTCGCACGCGCTCGGCGAGCCCGGCCAGGCCGACGCCGGTGCCCGGGATCGCTCCGTCGTGGTCCGGCGAAGCGGGCAGTGTGTTGCGGATCTCCAGCGTCAGGCCGTCGCCCGGGGCTCCGGTGAGACGCACGGTGACGGGGACGCCGGGGGCGTGCTTACGAGCGTTCGTCAGACCCTCCTGAGCCACACGGTAGACCGTGCGGTGCAGTTGAGGGCGCAGTCCGCCGACCTCCTCGGCGGTCAGCTCGGTGAGGAGGCGCACTGGCTGTCCGGCGGCGGAGGCCTCCGCCACGAGGACGGCCAGATCCTCGATCCGGGGGAGCAACGACACCTGTTCGCCGTCCTCCTCCGCGTGCAGCAGGCGGAGCACCTCCTGCAGCTCCGCCACGGCCTCGTGCGCGTTCCCTCTGATCACTTCGGCGCTCTCGGCGACCTCGACGCCGCCGAGTGCGGGGCCAACGCCCGCTTGTGCCTGCCGGGTGCGGTAGGCGAGCGCGCCGGCGTGCACCGAGAGCAGGGAGATGCGGTGCGCCAGTACGTCGTGCATCTCACGGGCGATCGCCCGGCGTTCACCGCGGCGGGCGTCGGCGAGCCGCCGGCCGTGCTCGGTCCGGGCCCGCTCGGCGTCCGCGCGCAGCCGCTCCACGAGCAACCGCCTGGAGCGCAGTGCGTTGCCGCAAGCGAACGCGGTCAGGACATAGGCCAGTGAGAAGGCGGTGTCGAACCACACGTTGTCGTTCCCCCGGGACAACAGCGGACCGGACGGCACCGTGAACGCCACGTACGCAACCAGTGTCAGCAACGCCTGCCGCCAGCGTGCCCGGAGCGCCAGGTTGGCGACGATCACCGCGCCCGCGGGCAGGGCGCTGCTCGCCAATGCCACAGCGGGCAGGCCGATCAGGGCCACGGCACGGGGTGAGGAGCGCCGCCACCACAGCGCGAGGCAGGCTACGAGCCCGAGCAGGGGGTCCAGCTCCAGGACCCACCCCGGCAGGCCGCCCTCCGCCTTCACCGCGCCGAGAACGACCATGCCGAGGAACACGGACGCGCAGAAGAGCGTCACGTCCACGGCCCAGTCACGCGAGGTGCGCCGAGCCGGTGGGGCGGGGCCGAGGCCGTTCGTCATGGCAGGAGGGTATGCGGGGGGCGGCAGGCGCACCATCGGCCAACCGGCTCAACTCGCTTGGCCGTTCGGCCCGGGACCCTCCCTCCGCGTGGACCATCGACGAATGGCGGCGTCCCCGGCAGCGCCGCAGGCTGATCTCACCGGGACACCGGGACGCGGCGACGCGGGGATACGGGGATACGGGAGGACGAGATGGGTGAAACGCAGCTCAGTCGGGCGCGGTTTCTGCAGGTCGCGGGGGTTGCCGCGGCAGGCGCGGCTCTGCCCGCACGGCACACCGCGGCCGTGCGGCCGCTGACGGAGGACACGGCGCCGGGTGGCGGAGTGCGGCATCGCGGAGTCGTGTACGAGGTGGGTGAGGGGGAGACGCCGGCGACAGCGTGGAACGCGACACGAGTCCGGGCCGATCTGCGGGTCGTTCGCCGCCAGTTGCACGCCGACACAGTGAAGATCACCGGTGACGGGATCGAGCGCCTCACCCGCACCGCGGCCGAGGCCGCCGAGAACGGTCTGCGCGTGTGGCTGGAGCCGACCCTGGGTGACGTGCCTGCCCGGGACATCCTCGAACACCTGGCGGAGACGGGCCGGTTCGCCGAACGACTGCGTAAGCAGGGGCTGTCGGTGCACCTGAACGTGGGCTGTGAGTTCATGCTGTACGTACCCGGCATCGTGCCCGGCGCCACCGCGGCCGAACGGATCGAGAACCTGCTCCGCGGCACCTACGACCCGATGGCGACCGCCCGACGGCTACGCCGCTTCACAGCACGGGCCGCCGCCGTCGGCCGCTCCGTGTTCCGCGGACCCCTGTCCTACGGCGCCGCACAGGACGAGGACGTGGACTGGAGCCTTTTCGACCTGGTGTGCATCGACTACTACGGCTACTTCCCCGACCATGCCGGCCACGTCCGCGAACTGCACGAGTACCAGCGGCACGGCAAACCGCTCGCGATCACGGAGTTCGGCGCCTGCACCTTCGAGGGTGCGCCACGCCTGGGAGGCATGGCCTGGGACGTCGTCGACTACGAGAAGACGCCACCGCGGGTGAGGAAGGGCCTGGTACGCAGCGAGCGTACTCAGGCCGCCTACCTGACCGACGTGTTCCGGGTCTTCGAGTCGATGAACCTGTACGCGGCCATGGCCTACACCCTCGTCACCCCGGATGCCCCGCACCGCCGCGAGCAGCGGCTCGATCTGGACATGGCGAGCTACAGCCTGGTGAAGGCGATCCGGGACCGTCCGGACGATCCGGACTCCGACTGGCACTGGGAGCCCAAGGCGTCCTTCCACGCCCTCGCCCGTGAATACGCCAACCGCCGCCGCACCTGAGGCCTCCGAGTGCGGCGGCCTCCGACCACCAGGTCGGTAGGTGTGCCTTGATGCCCTTCGCCGCGGTGCGCAGGTCCCTCGGATGCGCGTGCTACAGCCAGCCGTCGCAGTGCACTGGCCACGGACGCCCCCTCGCGCCGAACATACGACGTTCTCGGCGCCCACGCGGAGGACCCTCGCCGATGACACCGCTCGGCCACCGCAACACCCAACCGCAGGTTCGCCGCGCTCCTTTCGGACCCGCCGGACGAAGCCGCGCGAGGCACGGTTTCGGCGCCGCCGGATCCGCGAGCAAGGGATCGCATCAGGAGCCGGCGGCACAAGCGGTGTTCTCAGTAACGGAATTGGCTCTGCAGGGTGGAGTTGCCGCTCAGCGTCTCGTCGGACGTCTCCCCGATCGTCTGGGCGGCCTGGTCGGTGACGATCAGCGGCCACTGGGTCTCGACGATGAACAGCAGGCCGTCCGTCTCGAACGGCGTCTGGTCACCATTGGTGCCAGCCTCCCAGGCATCCGTGCCAGGGCCGTGCGGGTTCATCGAGTTGACTATCGCCACCATGCCGTCCACGTAGCCGTCCGCGGCTGCACCGAGGCCGGCGGTGACATGCTTCGCCTGCTCGATGACGCCGACGAGCTCGGCATTCACGTTGCGGTGGTAGTACGGCGGGCGGAAGGCGTCCGTCACGACCCACTCCGGCGGAACGGCACAGAAGTCGATGGCGTTCACACCCGGTGTCGCGGTCGTCGACGTCAGCGCCGTCAGCAGCGAGGGGTCGCGGTGGTCGAAGTTGACCGATGCCATCACCTGGAAGTCGCGAAGGTTGTAGACGTAAGGGACGCTGTTGCCGTGCCAGGCCACCACGTCCAGCGGCGAGTGGTCGTATGTCGACGTCCAGAGGTTTCCGGCCACCTTGTGGATTACCTCGAACGGCCCCTCCGAGTCGTCGTAGGCCGCGGTCGGCGCCCGGAAGTCACGCGGGTTGGCCATACCGCTCTGGCCGACGAAGCCCAGCTCCGGGAGGGAGAACGGCGTACCGAAGTTCTCGAACACGTAGCCGCGCACGAACCCGGTGCCGTCCTCGTCGCCGGGCGCGCCGATGATCTCGACCCTGAACTTCATGGACCGAGGGATCAAGGCAACGTGGCCGGGTTCCACGGCCAGCAGGCCGAGTTCGGTGTGGATGAGCAGACCGCCGCGCTCGGGCACGATCAACAGCTGGCCGTCGGCCGTGCTGAACACCCGGTCCGTCATCGACACGTCGGCTGTGTAGAGGTGGACCGCCACGCCGTTGCGCTGCAGGGGGTCGCCGTTGCCAGCGAGCGTCCACAGACCCGCGACGAAGTCGGTTCCGCGGGCGGGAGCAGGCCGCGGCGCCCAGTACAGCGAGTGCGGATCCACCACGGGTGTGTTCGTGAAGGGCGGGGTCAGCAGCGTCCCGTTGTCCATGCGCTTGAGGCGCGGACGCACGACGGACGGACGGATGCGGTACTGCCAGGTACGGCGGGTGTTCGGACGGGTCTCGGTGAACGCCGTCTCGGACAGCAACTCCGTGTAAAGACCGTGGGGTGGGCGCTGAGGGCTGTTGATCCGGAGCGGCAGCGCCCCGGCCAGGGCCTCACTGCTGTGCTCGTTGCCGAAGCCGGTGGAGTACGTCAGTGAAGCGGCTCGCTTGCGGGCACGCTCGCGTACGGCTGCCTCAGCCGCGTCCTGCTCGATGTTGGTCGTCATGGTCAGGCCCTTCTCCGTTGAAAGACTGCTCGCCACAGCCGACTCTCCGATGGAGCATGCGGCGCCGCTCTCCGACCTCGGAGAGCAGGGTGACGAACAACTGATAATTCTCTATCAGTCTGTGTCGCACTATACAAGTGATAGACGGCTATCAGGCATGCATTGCTATACCGCGGCGACCTCGGGCGCCCTGTCCGTCCATGCGTGGAGCACCATGGAGAGTCAACTGATGACTGCTTGTTATGATTTGTCAGCATTGAGCTGAGTCCGACCCCACCGCCCGCGCACTCTCCCCTCATCCGCCGACGGTCTGTCGACCGCGCGCAAGGCGGGCTCTCGGCGCTTCACCGTGCGAGTGAATGCCCGCATGGCTGAAATCGGCCATATGGGCTGATTACGAGTACCAGCCTGCACGACCCCGCCGACGCCTGAGCTCATGTCGGTTACGTCAGGCGGTCACGTGCCACGGCAGGAAAAAGCCGCCCGGTGCGTAAGCACCGGGCGGCTGCCGCCGTTCAAGGGCGTCAATCACCTGTGGCGAAAGGGATCCACAACGGCTTCTGCCGGCGGAAGAGGGCCTGCGGATGTAAGTTGCAGCGATTCCATGACAAGCCTCAGATAACGCTGCCAGCCCTCGCTTTCCGAATCCAGCGTGGGCACCACGCTCAAGAGCATGAGAATAATCCGCAGCGTGTCCTTCTCGGGGTCCAGATCAGGTCGAAAAAGGCCCTGTCGCTGCCCTTCTCTCATGATCCGGTTGACCGGCTCCACAAAAGACGACTGGATAATGTCCAGTGTCATCCCGGCCGGGTGAGTCACTCCGGCGCGGGCCGCGGCCCTCAGAGCGGCGTCGAAGGCGACGCGAACCCCTTCTCTCGGGTCCGGCTCGTTCACCGCCTTCACCAGGGCTGGAGCCAAGTCTGTGGCGAAGAGGTCCCAGACGACGCCGCGCAGCAGGTCTTCTCGCGTGGGAAAGCGACGATAGACAGTTGCCACCCCGATCCCGGCCACTCTGGCGATCTCTACTGCGGATGCCTGTGGGTTCTGCCGGAGCGCCTCACGAGCGGCGTCCAGAATGCGGCGGGTATTCCGAGCGGCATCTCCACGCGCTTTGGGTCGACCTGTGCCAGTACTTTTCGACTTCTCCATTTCCCCGGGCATGTGCGAGAGGTTATCAGAGGCCGCATGATCCGGCGCCGCCGGCATCTGGACATGCGTACCGCCGTAGGAGACAAGCGGCGCCCCTGGGCCACTCCCTTCGGGCGCGGCGGGACGTCCCGGTGACGAAAGTCGCTCAGGATACTGGCACCGGCCCCCTCCCGGCATTTCCGCGGTGCATCCCTTCATCTCCCTTCCGTATGCGCCTGGGCCGTACGGACTGGGCCGTTGTCGCGCGGGAGGCGACCGCTCGGAGCACACCGACGGGCCGTGCGCATGCCGGGTCGCCGCCATGCACCGCGCCGGAGGTGTCGTGCAGCCTCGGATGACGACCACGGGGCGCCTGCCCGGACGACCGGTCGCGAGGCGGCCTCGCGCGCCGCGCCGGTACGGGACCCGCTCTGCCGGCGATCCCGGCCACCCAACAGCCAGCAAGCGATAGCCGCCTATCACTTGCCTATGGGTCAAACTAACTGATAGACACCTATCGGTAAGTCCGGGCACAGCGGTGCGGGTCGACGTCGGCCTCGCTCGGCCGCAGCCCCGGATCAACGATGGTGGAGGACCTCTGGCCCTGCCACGCATCACCGGAGGAGCCACATTGAGTAATCTGCGCATCGCTGTGCTGGACGACTATCAGCGTGTAGCCAGGAATTACGCCGACTGGGATTCCCTTGACTCGCACGTGGAGTTCTTCCACCACGCGTTTCCCGATGCCGACGCAGTGGTCTCAGCACTGACCGATTTCGATGTGGTGGTGGCGATGCGGGAGCGCACCCGCTTCCCCGCCGACGTCCTGAGCCGCCTCGAACGGCTCAAGCTGCTCGTCACTACGGCGCCGGCGAACGCCGCCATCGATGTCCCCGCCGCGAACGCCCAGGGCGTCGTCGTCTGCGGTACCGGATACCCCGACGTCGCCGCCACCTCGGAACTGACATGGGGGCTGATCCTCGCCGCAGTGAGGAATCTGCCGACCGAGACCCGGCAGGTGCGCGAGGGCGGATGGCAGGTGACCGTCGGCACGCGGCTGGAAGGCAAGACGCTGGGCCTGCTGGGCCTCGGCCGGCTCGGTGCCCGTGTGGCCAAGGTGGCCCAGGCGTTCGGTATGGAGACTATCGCCTGGAGCCGGAACCTCACGGCCGAGAAGGCCGCGGCGCACGGCGTGACCGCGGTGAGCAAGGAGGAACTGTTCACGCGTTCCGACGTCGTGTCCGTGCACCTGGTCCTCAGCGAGCGCACGCGCCACCTGATCGGTGCGGCCGAACTCTCGTCCATGAAGCCCACCTCCGTGCTGGTCAACACGTCGCGTGGCCCGATCGTCGACGAGGACGCCCTGGTCCACGCCCTACGGGAGGGCGTGATCGCAGGAGCGGCTCTCGACGTGTTCGAGACCGAGCCGCTTCCGGCGCAGCACCCATTCAGGACGCTCGACAACGCCACGGTGACCCCGCACATCGGATATGTGACCGACGGCAATTACAAGGTCTTCTACGAAGAGGCCGTCGAGGACATCGCGGCGTTCATCGCCGGTGAGCCCATCCGCATCGTCAAGTAGACAACACATTCCGGGAAGGTGCTTTCATGACTGACAGGCACGAGGTGACCGAGGTTCTCGCACGCTACGTGCGTGCGCTCGAAGAGCGTGACGCCAAGGCCGTCGCGACGTTGTTCGCACCGGACGGCGTGTTCGAGATCGTGAGCCGGTACGGCCGCGAGGACTACACGACCCGGGCCACCGTGGTCGGCCGCGACAAGATCCAGACCCTGATGGGGAGCGGTGTACTGCCCCCCGGCCGTGGCGCGCACTACCTCACCACCGACCACATCGTGGAGATCGACGGAGACGAGGCGCGTATGGACGCCCAGTTCCTGACGATCGAGTCCAACGCCGACAGCACGTCCGAGCAGGGCTGGACACTGGGAGCGGCCATGCTGCAGGGAACGCTGGCGCTCACCATGGTCGGCCACTACGCATCCGCACTGCGCCGGATCGACGGGCACTGGATGCTGACCTCGCATCGCGTGAAGCACAACCTCCCCCTGGCCGTTCCGCCGGCCAAGTAGCCGCCCCACTGACCGCACCAGAGATTCTCACTCGTCACTCGTCACTCGAAAAGCAGGAAAGAATATGGCTGTCTGGGAAGTTGCCCGGCTCACGGTTGCCGAGGGCGCGGAAGACGACTTCGAATCCACTGTGCGGTCGCACGTTCCGCTTCTACGCGACGCCGAGGGCTGTCTCGACGTGAGGCTGCTCCGAGGCGTCGACCGGGAGGGGACGTTCCTGCTCCTCCTCCAGTGGCTCTCCGTCGATCACCACATCGAGTACACGAAGACGGAGGACTTCGCCGAGTTCGCCGGTGCGGTGGGCCCCTTCTTCGCCACGCCTCCCGACACCTTCCACGCCGGCACCGTCATCGAAGGTCTGTGAGCAAGATGCTGGAAACGCACTACGGGGTGGAGATATGAGCGACTCCGGCTTCGCCGCTTGCGAACCGCTCAGCGGAACCTTCCTGGACGGCCCCTTCATCGGTCTGGGATATCGCACGCCTACCCGCGAGGGTGTCACCGATGAGCACGGGGCCTTCCTCTACCGGCCCGGCGAGACGGTGACCTTCTCCATCGGCAACCTCGTCATCGGGAGCGCGGCCGCGGCCACGCATCTGACGCTGGCCAGTCTGGGAGACGGTGGAACCGCGGGGGGCCCCGATGTCACCCGCCCGGACACGGTCAACCGAGCTCGATTCGTCCAGAGTCTGGGACGTGAACTCGACCTCCGCGACGGAGTGGTGATCGACCAGCGCATCCGGGACGTCGTCGACGCACACGCGGACGGCATCTCCTTCGACCGCGACATCGAGTCCTTCGAGCAGGCGGACTCCGTCCGCGCGGTCTTCAGCGAGAACCGGCTCCGCTTCCGCGGGGCCGCCGAGGCCCGCAATCACGTGCGGCGCGCCCTCGCGGGCATCAAGGTGATGCGGGACGTGCGGATCCCCGTCCGCGACGGGAGCTACCTCCTCGCGGACGTGTTCCGGCCCATCGAAGCGGGCAACTACCCAACCCTGCTCCGGCTGTCGGTCTACGGCCGGGCGTTCCAGGTGGGATCGATCCTCAGCGACGCCGACCACCAGGCGAGCGAGGAGCGGGAGGCCGCCTGGCACGAGCAGAGCCGAAACGCTATCTTCGCCTATTTCCGTCACTCGGAAACCGCCGTCAGCGCGAACGCCAGCGAGTGGGTACCGCGCGGATACGTCGTCGTGCGCGTGGACGGCCGCGGCGTGGGCCGAACGCCCGGGACCGCGAGTCCCTTCTCGGTGCAGGAGTCCTTCGACTACTACGACGCCATCGAGTGGGCCGCCGAGCAGCCGTGGAGCGACGGCAAGGTCGGCCTCTACGGCGGCTCGTACAACGCGACCGTCCAGTGGAACGTGGCATCCTTGCGTCCGCCGTCCCTCAAGGCCATCGCCCCGCTCGCCTCGGACTCGGACGCCTACCGGGACCTGGCGTATCCGGGCGGCATCCTCCTGTACGACTACCGCAAGTGGTGGTGGACGGAGATGGTGGGCGGTGCGAAGAACCCCGGGTCCGACGCCGTCGACTTCGTCGGCGGACTGGTCGACCACCCGTGGGACGACGACTACTACCGCGGGGTCGGACTCCAGTCGGCCGACTTCTCCAGCATCGACATCCCGGTGCTCACTGCGGTGAGCCAGACCGCGCAGATCCATGGACGGGCCGGCTTCGAGGCTTTCGCGCAAGTGAAGTCCGCCAAGAAGCAATTGCTGGTCTGGGACGCCGAGTACTCGCACCACATGTACCTGGACAGCCGGGCCGACATCGAGGCGTTCTTCGACCGGCATCTCAAAGGGCTCGAGCCCGACCGCGAGCCGTCGCCGGTGCGCATGGTCATCCGTACCGGCGACGGGGGAGCGCAGTGGCGAGACGCGGCCGACTGGCCCGTCCCCGGCACGGAGTACCGGAAGCTCTTCCTCGACGCCAGCGGCGAAGGCGCTCCCGGTGGCGTCGCCGACGAGCCGCCCGCGCGGATCTCGGCCGCCGAGTACTCCTCTGACGTCCGCGCGTCGGCACCGAACCTGCCGATGGCCGTGTTCGAGACAGCCCCCTTCGACACGGACCTCGAACTCGCGGGCCACTTCCGGGCGACCCTGTGGTTGGCCTCCACGTCGTCGGACGCGGATCTCTTCGTCTCCCTGCGTGTCCTGGACGGTGACCGGGAGGTTCCCTACGGGACCCACGAGCCCAACCCTCTCGCGCCCCTGACCTGGGGCTGCCTGAAGGTCTCGCGCAGGGCGCTCGATCCCGGACGCAGCACCGAGGAACGCCCATGGCACACGCACCGGCGCGAGGACGCTCAGCCGCTTGCTCCGGGCGATGTCGTGAAAGTGGAAGTGGAGCTGCTGCCGGCTACCGCTCGCATTCCGGCGGGGCGCCGGCTGCGCATCGAGATCTCCCCGGCGGAGAAGGAGGGATCCGTCTCCGCATGGGCACGCGCCTATGACGAGTCCTACCACCGTGGCGCCGTCAACCGCATTTTCACGGGCGGGCCGCTGCCCAGCTCAGTCACCCTGCCGGTGATTCCCCGCCAGGCCGACTACTGATCTTTTCGTAAGTTCGGTGGGTGTGTGGGTGTGTGGGTGTGTGGGTGTGTGGGTGGGAGGCTGTCGGGGTGACCTATCGACCTTCCTCTTCGGTTGCCGGCTCCTGCCTTCCTCCTTTGTCGCGGCCTCAGTTGGCAAAGGCGCGTCGTGTTCGGGCAGTCGAGTTGTTCGAGGGCGGCGCCTCGAATGCGAAGATCGCGAGGGCAGTGGGGGTGTGTGCCGAGAGTGTGCGGCGTTGGCGGCGGGTGTGGGAGCAAGACGGCGCCCCGGGCCTGGGATGACGGGCAACCACCGGACGTCCACCCAAGCTGGACGACAGCCAGGTCGAGATGGTCCGGGCCGCGTTGGAGCAAGGTGCCCAGGCGCATGGTTTCGAGGCCGACCTGTGGACCCTGGAACGAGTCGGTGCGGTCGTCACCCGGGCAAGGACCCGGAGCGGGCGGCACAGCGCGCACAGCAGCTGGCTGCGGTCGATGACGACTGGGACTACCCGTGGCCGCTGACGCACTCCCGCTGCCACCACTCACACCTTGGCCCCAGCGCCCCGAGCACGGATGCGCTCGCCTCCTCGTTGCCGGAGCCGTCCTCGCTCACGCAGCTCGTCCACCTTCGAGGCCGGTCGGCGGTGCCCGCCGTACCTATCCAGTATCTGAGCGGCGAGCGTCGTCCAGGACGTCACGCAGTGCCCAGTAGGCAGGTTTCGCCTCGTACGTCGCGTCCCAGGGAAGAGCGTTTCCCAGACTCGGGGGATAGTGTCGCAGGTCAGCCGTGGAGCCGTACTTGTCGGTGAAACCCCAGGTCGAGAACGAGGTGCAGTTGGGTTCCTCGCCGCAGACGGCGAGTTTCCCCGCTAGTTGGCGGGCCTGGACGTCCTCTTCGTCCTCGTCGACGAGGACGTCCGCCTCCGAGACCCGGGCCTTCAGGCCGAGCCGGGCCAAGGCCCGGACCTTGCGTCGGAAGACCTCGGGGTCGGTACGGTCACCGACGGCGTATTCGTGGTTCTGGAAACCGACGCCACCGATCGGAACGCCCCGCTCCTTCAGCCGGATCAGCAGCGCGTGGAGGGCATCCCAGCGTGGACCGTCCTCCTCCACCCCGTACTCGTTGAGGTACAGCACCGCGTGGGGGCCAGCCTCGCGGGCGGCATGGAAGGCTACGTCGATGTACTGCTCACCCATCGCTTCGAACCACAACTGTGGCCGCACGCCCCGGTTGCCGTTGGAGTAGTCCTCGTCCTCGTCGGACATGGGCTCGTTCACCACGTCCCATTCCGCCACCTTCCCCCGGAAGTGGCCCGCTACCGCGCGTATGTGCTCCACCATGACGCGCCTGCGTTGCTCGTGCGTCATCTCGGCACGCATCCATGCGGGCAGGGCTTCGAACCAGACGAGGGTGTGGCCGTGCACCTTCATCCTGTTGGCCTCGGCGAAATCCACCAAGGCATCGCCTTCCGCGAACGCGAAGACGCCGCGTCGAGGTTGGACGAACTGCGGCTTGAAGTCGTTCTCCGGCGTGAGCATGGAGAACTCCTCACCCGCCGTCCGGCGGTAGGCGCTGTCAGTCAGCAAGGGGCCCGCGGCCAGGGCGGTTCCCCAACGGATCGGGCGTGGGAGAGCCGCCGCCACATCACGCATCGCATCGCTGGACCGGGGCACTCGCAGACCAGGCGCGTCCACGACGGACATCCGGCCCCGGCCCAGTGACTGCGCGTGGAGATCTCTGAGGGTCCAGCCCTTCCCGCGGCCTCCCGCGTCCGCACCGAACCAGATGCGGCCGTGGCCGAAGACGTCCCGCGCGGGAACGGTCCCCACGACCCTGCCATCGGCCTCCAGCACAAGCCCGTTCGCGCGGACTTCGACGGCGAGGCGGACTTCGGGCCCCAGGCCGCTCCCGAAGGTCCGGGTCATCGCGGGTCTGTCGGAGTCCCCGTCCCAGCGGTCGATCCGGAGCCTCCCGCCGACCACGCCGATGCGCACGCCGCGCCGTTCGTAGCGCCATTCGTCGTAGATGACCGGCGTCTCACCGTACAGATGCAGGTAGGCATCCGTGTCATTCGCACGCCGCAGGCCGGCTTCGATCCGGACATCCCCTCGGAACACCATGTGAGGACCGCGCAGGTTCACCGGTGGGTTCGGCTGTCCGCCGGTACCGTCCTGACGTGTGACGCGCCGGTCGAGGGGGGTGACCCGTACCCCTGCGTGCGTGGGCTTCGCGCCGGCGAAGTGAGCCCAGTCCCTGCCGTTCAGGAGATCCTCCACAGGTCCCCGCCCGTGCGCGGAGGTGCCGGCACGGTCCCCCGAGACACCAGCGACCAAGGCACACACAACCGCGATGACAGCGCTCTTCCGAAACCGCATGAACAGCAGCGCTCCGTATCCTCAGTCCGTCTTCCGACGGCATCGCCGCCCTCAGCCACACCGTCGCCGAGCACCGTCCTCCCCGGCCGCGGCAAGAACGGTCCCAACCGATCGCGCCGCCCCCGCTGTGACTGATCGTCATTGTCTCAGGTGCGAGTGAGGACCCGTCGGCCGAGGAGCGTCCGGGAACGACGGCCGGAAAGCGGTCGGTGCGTACGGCCTACCTCGCCACCCGTCCGGCAACCGAGGAACAGGCCCGCCAGGAGGACGAGCTGGTCGCCGAGATCCGGCACATCCACGACGCGTCGCGGCGAGCTTTTCGGGTCCGGCGACCCGACGCTCACAGGTCCAGGGCCAGGTCGGTGCCGGCGAGGCTGCCGATATCCCGCTTGACCAGCGACCAGACGCCCTCGGTCGGATTGAGGTCCGGGGCATAAGTGGGCAGCCGGAACACGGTGAGCCATTCGGCGTTCGCATCGATGAACTCGCGCATGCCAGCCGTCAGGTGCAGGCGGACGCTGTCCCGGACCAGCACGATCGGTCCGCCGAGCTGGATGCGAGCGCGGACGAAGAAGTCGCGGAAGTCTCGCCAGCCAAAGTTCTTCGGCTGTCCTTGCGGCCCCGGTACTCGCGGATCGCGTAGATCAGCCGGGACCGCTCGCCCGGCTTGTAGCAAGCCATACCCGCCATCGACACGCGCCCCGAGGCCCGCCCCCTCACCCTCACGACCGGGGTCTGGCCGACCCGGCCCCAGGTCCTGGCGCGCGGCGGAGTCATCGACTGCCCGGTCTCGTCCTCGAAGACGATCCAGGCGTTGCGCTAGGCCGCGGTGCTCTTACCCGGGGCCAGGTCTCCTTCTTCCACACCTCGACCGCGTCGTCATCGCGCTCGATCGCCCGTCGAGTGGGCTGCTGACAGCTCCAGCCGTGCCGCTTCAGCAGCCGCTGTGCAGAAAGCAGCGCTCGGGCTGGATCCGCGGAGTGGAGGGCGGGGTCTCGCCGGTGTACCCGATGTCCCTATCTCTGCTCATGGCCCGTAGACGAGACCCACGCCGCCACTGGCCTCAATCAGCCAGGACAGCGAACCGCTGCCGAAGGGCCAGCCAGTGGTGGCCACCTGCACCCAGCCGCCCGACTCGTCGGTTCCTGCGTGCCACCACCACCAGCTGCGATCGCCTCCCATTCCTCCCTCGGTCGGCTCGAAGTAGTACAACCATCCCGAGAGCGTCCAGGGTCCCTTGTCGGCGGCCGCCCTCTCCTCCGGCGTCATCGCGCGCCATTGACGCAGCCACGACTCCATCTCCAAGGGTTCGCCATCCTCCGATTCCGGGGGCTCGCGCGCACCGCTGGATGAACCAGGCCGCCGCCCGGACCCCGCCTCGGTGCCGACCAGGTCCGCAGCCGGGCGCTGGGCTGGGCCGTGCTCGGCGCCCTCACCGTCCAGGGGGTGCGGCGGCCGCGTACGCGATCGCGGCGGGTGTCCTGCAGCGCCGCAGCCTGGCCGCGTGGGACGAGGCCCGGACGCGGAGGGCGCCCCGCTGGACCACGTCGCCCTGAACGGGACAGCTCACTCGGGCCAGGCGGAGTTCTGGATGACGTCGACGAAGTCGGTGCGGCGGAAGCCCGGGACGAAGTGCTCCAGGACGTCGGCGTTCACCGTGCCGAAGGTGGTGTCCGGGCGGTGCTTGAACCCGTCGGTGAACGCCTGGAGGATCTGCCGCTTGAAGTCGGGACGGGGGTGGGCCGCGGTGACCTCGTCGATCTGGGCCTGCGTGATCCTGCCCAGGTGCAGGCCGAGCACGTCGGTCTCCACGCCCGCCGTGGTGGCGGCGATCTCGGGGGCCAGCTTGTAGGGCACCTCCGGCGTGGTGTGCAGGGCGACGGCCGTCCACACGGTGTCGGCGTCGCCCTCGGAGTACCCGTGGCCCAGCAGGAACGCGCGGGCCTGGTCGGCGCCGTCCATCTCGAAGCGCTGGTCGTCGCTGCGGTACGGGGGCACCAGACCGGTGTCGTGGAACAGCGCGGCCACGTAGAGCAGTTCGGGGTCCGGGGCGACGCCCAGCGCCTGCGCCTGGAGGCTGCCGAACAGGTACACGCGGCGGGAGTGGTGGAAGATCAGGGGCGGGGTCGTCTCCCGGACGAGTTCGGTCGCGGACTGCGCCAGCGCGCTGTCCGGAACGGCCACACCGGCGATCTTTTCGCTCATGACGCTCTCCTCAGGGGGTGCTGAACGGCTGTCTTCGGTGCCTCCACCCTCCCCTCACCGACCGCCCCGGGGCCGCGCCGCGACGGCCAGGAAGCCCACCGAAACGGCCATGGCCGCCGGCCGGTGCGCGACCGTCGGCCTCGGTCCGCGACACGCCGGTCACGGCGGTGGAGCGGGTGTGCGGGAGCCCGTGCCGGTCGTCGCGAAGCGGTGCTGGTACTTGGTCGGGGAGATGCCCAGGTGGCGGGCGAAGGCCCGGCGCAAGCTCTCGTAGCTGGGGAAGCCCGCCCGGGCGGCGGCCTCGGTGGCGTTGTGGCCGGAGTCCAGCAGGGCCTTGGCGATGTCGAAGCGGAGCAGTTCGACGTACTTCATGGGGGTGGTGCCGAGTTCCGTGCGGAACATGCGGGTCAGGTGCCGCGGGCTGACCCGGACGGCCGCGGCGAGGCTGTCCAGGCTGTGCTCCCCCGTCGGGTCCGCCTGCACGGCGTCCTGGACGAGCCGCAGGACGGGCGTGCGCGGGGCCGGTCCCTGCAGCGAGGGCGAGAACTGGGACTGACCGCCGGGGCGTTGCATGTAGACCACCAGCGACCGGGCGACGCGGCGGGTGAGGTCCGGCCCGTGGTCCTCCTCCAGGAGGGCCAGGGCGAGGTCGATGCCCGCGGTGACGCCGGCGGAGGTGTAGGTGGAGCCGTCCTTGACGAAGATCGCGTCCGGTTCGACGCGGGCCCGGGGGTGGCGGCGGGCCAGCAGCGCCGTGTGCTGCCAGTGCGTCGTGGCGCGCCTGCCGTCGATCAGGCCCGCGGCCCCCAGCAGGAAGGCGCCGGTACAGATGGCCGCGACCCGGCCGGCCCGGGAGGCGAGTGCGGCGGTGGCCGCGGTGAGATCGGGCTCGATGGGCTCCTCGGGCAGCCGGTCACCTCCTACCACGAGGAGGGTGTCGAAGGCGGGCGCGTCGGCCACGTCGGCGTCGACCGGAACGCGCATGCCGATCGAGGAGGACACGGGCTTCCCGCCGAGCGAGACGATAGTCAGACGGTAGTCGGCGCCGTACCGGTTGGCCTCGCTGAAGACCTCCGCGGGCCCGGTGAGGTCCAGCATCTTCATGCCGTCGAACGCCAGTACGCCGACGCTGTGTGCCCTGGCCGTCATGTGCTCACCCCGGTGTCGTCCGCTCGCTGCCTCACCTCACATCCTCCTCCCTGTCACCGAAGCCCACCGACGGGCGGGGAGCGCCGGGGTGAGGATGGCCCGGGGCGGTGATCGCCGACGGCGGTGACAGCCCGGTGAGCGTTACTGTCTCGGCATGACCGACACCTCCCTGCGCTCCGTCACGGTCGAGCGCACCAGCACCGGCCACTTCGTCGCGACGAACGCCCGTGGCGGCACGATCGCCTTCGGCACCGCCGCGGGTCCGGACGCGGACACCGAGTTCACCCCGGTCGAACTGCTGCTCGCCGCGCTCGGGGGCTGCACGGCGGTGGACGTGGACGTCGCCACCGGCCGGCACGCCGAGCCGGACGCGTTCCGCGTGACGGTGACCGGCCACAAGATCACCGACGAGCTGGGTAACCGGCTCACCGACCTGCGGGTCTCCTTCCAGGTCTCCTTCCCGGACGGCGAGGGCGCCGAGCGGGCCCGGGCGATCCTGCCGAGGGCGGTGAAGAGTTCCCACGACCGGCTGTGCACGGTCAGCCGCACGGTGGAGACGGGCACCCCGGTCGCCTCGGAGATCGAGGAGGCCTGAACCCCTGCGACCCGGACACCGGCCGTGCGGCCTGACCCCCTGCCACCCTCACCCCGGTCGCCGCGGGCGGGTGACGGATCCCTCACCCGCCCCGCACGGCCGGGGACTGGACCCGCCCCCTCCCCCCGGCCGATCGTGGACGCCATGAGCGATCACCGCAGCGCCCCCGCCGACCAGGCCGGTCCCCCTGGGCCCGGCACCCCCGAAGCCCCCGAGGTGCGCCGCTTCTGGACCCGGCTCGGACTGCCCGGCCTGGTCGACGTGCACACGCACTTCATGCCCGAACGCGTCCTGCGCAAGGTCTGGGACTACTTCGACGCGCTCGGCCCGCTGACCGGCGGCATCGAGTGGCCGATCACCTACCGGGCGGAGGAGGAGCAACGGGCGGCACTGCTGCGGGACTTCGGCGTCCGCGCCTTCACGGCGATGCTCTACCCGCACAAGCCCGGCATGGCCCGCTGGCTGAACGAGTGGGCCGTCGACTTCGCCCGCCGCACCCCCGGCTGCCTGCACACCGCGACCCTGTTCCCCGAGCCGGATGTGCGGGCGTACGTCGGCGAGGCCGTGGAGGCGGGCGCCCGGGTGTTCAAGGCCCACGTGCAGGTGGGCGCCTACGACCCGGCCGACGACCTCCTCGACGGCGCCTGGGGCCTGCTGGCCGAGGCCGGGATCCCGGTAGTGATCCACTGCGGCTCCGGACCGGCCCCCGGCAAGCACACCGGCCCCGAGCCGATCGCCCGCGTCCTGGCCCGCCACCCGCGGCTGCGCCTGATCGTGGCGCACATGGGGATGCCCGAGTACGAGGACTTCCTCGGCCTGGCCGAGCGGTACGAGGAGGTGCGGCTGGATACGACGATGGCGTTCACCGACTTCGCCGAGCGGATGGCCCCGTTCCCCCACCGCGCCCTGCCCCGGCTCACGGACCTCGCCGACCGCGTCCTGCTCGGCACGGACTTCCCCAACATCCCCTACCCCTACCTCCACCAGCTCGAGGCACTGGAACGCCTGGATCTGGGAGACACCTGGCTCAGCGCGGTGTGCCACGACAACGGTGCACGGCTGTTCGGCTGCTGAAGCACCGGGTGCCCGGCGGACCGCCGCCGTGACGCGCCCGCCTCCGCCCGCTCACGGCGTGCGCAGGGCCAGCAGGGCCACGTCGTCGTCGTTGTGGGTGGGGCGCACGCGGCGCAGGAGGTGGCCGGTGAAGGCGGGCAGGGAGCGGTGGATCAGGGCCGCGGCGTGTTTGCGGTGCGACTGCATGCCGGTGTCCAGGGTGCGGCCCGGTGCCTCGATGAGGCCGTCGGTGTAGAGGATCAGGGTCGAGCCGGGCGGGAGGGCCACCGTGGCGTCGGGGCGGCCCTTGCCCACGCCCGTGCCCAGCAGGATGCCGTGGCCGTCGGTCAGGTACGTGGTCACTCCGTCGCGGCTGACCAGCAGGGGCGGCGGATGGCCGGCATTCGTCCAGGACAGCCGCCAGGCGCCGTCGTCCGCCTGCTGGCGACGACCGTAGATCAGGATGGCCATCGAGACGTCGGAGACGTCGGTGATGTGCTGGATCGCCGCGTCCGGGCGCTCCACGATGCGGCTCGGCGGCTCCTGCTGCCACCAGGCGGGAGGCCCCGAGCATGTTGCCCACCTGCGCCATGCCGGTCGCCCTCCAACGATGCCCGTCTGCGCGGAAGGGCGCTCGCGCGGTGCCTCACCCACTTTCAGTGCGCGGCACCGTCTGCTGCCTCTCGGGTGATGTCGGCGTAGAGGCGGAAGAGGACCGGGCGGGCGTCGCCGTGTTCTCGGTGGTGCAGGGCGGACCAGCACCGGGCGATGAGGGCCCGGGTCTGGGTGCCGGGCCATGGCTGGGGCAGGAGTTGAGGCGGCAGGAGTGGGTCGGGTTCCATGGCGCGAGTGAGTTCGGCGGCTAGTTCGACCGCGATGGTGAGGAGTGCGGAGGGGGAGAGCCGGTCAGGGCCGGTGAGTCGGGCGAGGCGGGGGTGGGCGAGGCGGCTGAGGCGGTGGTAGCGCTCGGCGATCTCCTGCAGGGGCCACAGATGGCGGGCGAGTTCGGCAGGCTCCTGGGTGGCCCCCCTTCGCAGGTCCGTCGTGGTGAGGAGGGTGAGCGCGTCATGGGCGCCTAGACGGCGGGCCGCTTCTTCGACGTACGGTTCCCAAGAGTTGGCGCAGACGTACAGTCCGCCCTGCAACGGGGCACCGCCGAGGTGGACGAGGGTCTCGCGTAGGGAGTCCCGGGCCGTGCGCGCCGATTCGGGCACCGCGAAGGCGGCCAGGTGCCAGACCCCGTCCCAGGGCGCGAGCCCGGCGTCCTGCTGGAACGCGTGCCGCAGGAAGTCCGCGTTGGGGGTGAGGGCACGCATGGTGTCCGCGGTGGCGTGCAGCTCAGCCTTGCGACCTCGGCCCTCGTGGGTGAACCGGCCTTCGGCCACGAGGCGTTTGACGCACAGCCGCACCTGCTGGTCACTCATGCCCAGGGTGTTGGCGACGGTGTAGAGCTCGTCCGCGCGGACGGTGCCGTCCTCGCGGATCAGCGCGTGGACGAGCATGCGGGTGGGGATCTCGATGTGTTCGGTCATGGTGTGCTCAGTCCTCTCGGCCCGTTCGCCCCGACGGGGCGGTGCATGGTGGTCACCGCGCCGAAGCCCATGAGCCCGCGAAGCCAGGGCGTGTGCTCGATCCGTACGGCCGTGAAGCCGCGCCGCTCGTACAGGGCCCTGGCGCGCGGGTTGGTGTCGATCACGTCCAGTCGGATCTCCCGGCAGTCCTGCTCAGCCGCGACTGCGGCCACTTCTTCGATGAGCAGGCTCCCGACGCCGCGGCCACGTATGCCGGGGTCCACGGCGATGCCGTCCATGACGAGCTGCCCGGGGGCCGGGTGGCGTACGAACAGGGCGAGGAGCAAGAGTCGGTGCAGTCCCCGCAGGTGCCCGTACGCGCGCAGCACGGCGGCAGCCGAGCCCTCGGTGAGGGCCCGCCCGCCGAGCTGGTAGCCGGCGAGGCCGACGAGCTGCCCGTCGAGGAACGCGCACACCGCGCGGTCGGAGTTCAGGTGGGCGGTGAGGAAGGACACCGCCTTGTCCGGCGGGTTCAGGGCGGGGCCGAGTTTGCGGCCGAAGGCGTCCCAATACAGCTCGGCCGCCCGCCGCTCGGCTCCTTCCGGTATCCCGCGCCGGACTGTCACCGGCCCGGTGCCGGTATCCGTCGCGTCGGATCCCATGCGATGTCCCCCTCTTGTGGCTGTAACCTCCCCTCAAAACTATCACTCGATGAACGGTCGTTTCAACAGTGATAGTTTGCTGTCGAGTCAATCGAACAGAGGCGGTCAGATCTCATGTGCGCAAAGATCCAGCCCCGACGGCGCAGGCTCCGCATCGCCGTGTGGTCCCTCATCCCGGTCCTGGTCGTGGCCGCTGGTCTCGTCGGCGTGGTGCTGTGGCAGAACACCTACGACATGGAGGAGGAACGGGTGTCGATACGCCACGGCGGCCACACCCTCAACGGAGTACTCGCCACTCCCAGGGACGGCCGCCAGCAGCACGGCCTGGTCGTGTACGTTCACGGCGACGGTCCCGTCAGCGCCACCCACGACGACGGTTACAAGCCCATGTGGGAAGCGAACGCCAAGGCCGGGTACGCCTCCCTGTCCTGGGACAAGCCCGGAGTCGCGGGCGCACCCGGCGACTGGCTCGACCAGTCCATGGACGACCGAGCCGACGAGGCCGCCGCCGCCATCGCCTGGGCGCGCGCCCGCCCGGACATCGATGGCGACCGGATCGGGCTCTGGGGCGCCAGTCAGGCGGGCTGGGTCGTACCGAAGATCGCCGCCAAGACGCCCGTGAGCTTCGTCATCGTCGTCTCGCCTGCGATCAACTGGCTCCGGCAGGGCCGCTACAACCTTCTCGCCGAGCTGCGCGCAGACGGCGCGTCGGCGGCCCGCACCGAAGCGGAGATCGCCAGGAGCGAGACGACCCGCCGGCTGCTGGAACACGACGCGACCTTCGAGGAGTACGTCAGGGCGATGGGCGGCGACGCGGACGGCATGACCGCCGACCGCTGGGGCTTCATCTCCAAGAACTACACCGCGGACGCCACGCAGGATCTCCGCGCTCTGCGCGGAGTACCCGTATTGCTCACCCTCGCAGGCCACGACATCAACGTGGACACCGCCGACACGGAGCGCGGCTACCGCAGCGCGCTGGACGGAGGCGGTGCATTGACGGTCAAGCGATACCCGGACGCGGCCCACTCACTGCTCAAACAGTCCATCGAGCGGTCCGACCTCAAGACCACGCTCACCGCGCTCTTCTTCCCCCGTTCGCTCTTCGCGGACGGATACCTGGACGACCAACGGCGGTTTCTTGAGAGTCTCGGCCAAGGCGGCAACGCCACTCCATGACGCTCCCGTAAGGCCGGCCACTGCGCGCGGTGCACGTTCGCCTGTACCGCCCGGTGCACTTCGAAGCGAACGCCGACACCAATTGCTCCGCCACCACCGCACCAGTGGCAGCACCCACCGCGAGGGAGAAGCCCAGTGACCCGCCCCGCCAACGGAACATGACCGAGCAAGCCGCCGACGCCGCCATCGACACCGCCTGCCGTCTCGTAGCCTTGCAGAGGTCAACAGGAACCGGTCACCGTACGGATCAGACATCTGCGCACCGCCGCGGGGCGCCGACGACACCCCCGGCCCCTCACGTTCGTCCACCGTTGCTGATACTACGGGTCCCCACCCATGACACCTTCGCCGCGCGTCAGACCGCTGCGGAGCCCCTCCCCGCTGCCCCGGCGGCATCCGGAATCCCACCGAGGGGGCAGCGCTGACATTCAGGGGCGAGTCACAGCGGCCGGCGCCGGCTGGGATCAGGAGCGGGTCCACTGCTGGTTGCTACCGCCGTTGCAGGTCCACAGCTCCAGCAGGGTGCCGTTGGCGGTTCCGTTGCCGGTGGCGTCCAGACACAGGCCGGACTGGTTGCCGGTGATGGTGCCGTCGGCGTTGAGCGTCCACTTCTGGTTGCCGCCGCCGTTGCAGGTGTAGATGTCCACCTTGGTGCCGGGGCTGGTGCCCTGCCCTGCCGCGTCCAGGCAGTCGCCGCCGTAGACCCGCAGCTCACCGGCCGCGGTGCTGGTCCACTGCTGGTTGCTGCCGCCGTTGCAGTCCCACAGCTCCACCTGGGTTCCGTTGGTCTGGGACTGGTTGGGCACGTCCACGCAGCGGCCGGAGCCGACGCCGGTGATCGGGCCGCTCGTCCCGCCGCCCGGTCCGCCCGGGCCGGGGGTGATGGACAGGTTGTCGAACTGCGCCGTCTCGCCCTGGCTGGTCGCGTAGCCGACCTGTCCGGCCGCGTAGCCTGAGTCGTTGGCCGAACCCACCGTGGCACCGTCGATCGAGGCGGTGATGGCGCTGCCGGAGAAGGCGAGCGACAGGGTGTGCCAGGTGCCGGTACCGATCGCCGCGGTCGTTCCGTGTGCCAGCGTGGTCACGCCGCCGCCGGTGTCGGAGCGGAGGAGCGACCAGGCTCCGGTGTCGCTCACCCGCAGGTGGTAGGCGTTGAGGCCCGCCGCCCCGCTGTAGCTCTGGGTGTTCGCGCGGCCGAGCAGTTCGGCGTATCCCGACTTCTCGAGCAGTACGTCGGAGGAGACGGTGTAGTTGCTCCAGCCCAGGCTGCCGAGCATGCTGTGGGGATCGGTGAGCGGGTCCCAGGTGATGGGTGCCTGTGCGCTCATCTGCCGTACGCACTTGCCGCTGCGGCCGCCGCCGCACGCCGCGACCTCGAAGGCACCCTGCCAGTCCATGAGGTACTTCGCCTCGGCGCCGGTGGTGTAACCGTCGAAGCCGTCGCTGTAGGGCAGGCTCATCGCGCTCTGGGCCGGGCCGGCGGCGGTGCCCTTGCCCTGGCCGGCGGTGGTGGTGATCGTGTAGACACGGCCGGGCTGCACGGTCAGGCTGAAGCCGCCGTTGGACGGGGTGATGTCCGCGGAGTGCACGAAGTAGTCGGCCGGATTGCTGGAGTTGACGTTGGTCGACCACACGTGGACGGTGCCGGTGGACAGTCCACCCGTGACGTTGAAGTTCAGCGTCTGGGCGCTGCTCGCGTCCATGGTCTCGATGACCGTGGAGTAGTCGGACTTGTTCGTGGACTTCAGCGAGACGTAGCTGCCGTTGCCGCGGCTGCCGCCGATGTAGCCGCTGGAGGAGTCGAGGTACTGCCAGCCCGGGGCGGTGAACTGGCTGGTCTGGGCCGTCACCCAGGTGTTCTTGCCGATCGCGTAGTAGCCGGACCACGGCTGCGGGGTGAGCGCGAGACCCATGGTGGGGTACGGGAGGTTCGGCGTGATCGCGGCGACCACCGGCCAGTTGAGGTACGCGGTCATCCTGCCGTCGATGTAACCGCGGTTGATACCGCGGGCCATCGCGTTGGCTCCGGCGTTGTAGTCGTCGGAGCCGTTCTCGCTGGCCCACAGCTGCTTGCCGGACGACGTGGCGGACGACGGCACGCCGCAGTCGGACTGCGCGGACCGGTACCCGCAGGGGTAGTGGGTGCCGATGATGTCGACCGAGGAGGCGAAGGCCGGGTTGGAGTTCACGTCGTTGGCGACGGTCCAGTCGGAGTCGGCCGCGACGATCTTGACGCTGCCGTGGCCGGTGGAGTTGAGCGCGCTGCGCAGTTGCTCGTACCAGGAGATGTTGTAGCCGCGCTCGTTCCATCCGCCCAGGTAGTCGATGGTCAGCCCGTGCTGCTTGGCGCAGCCCAGCCAGGAGACCAGGTAGTTGATCATGTCGGTGGACCAGAAGTTGCCGTTGCCGATCCAGCCGGGCGCGCCCCAGGCGAGGCCGTACAGCTTGATGTTCGGGTTGCGGGCCTTGGCCTGCTCCATCAGCCACCACTCGTACCCGCGGTTGCAGTTGAGATCCGTTCTCGTGTGCTCGTGACTGGGCTCGGCCCCCGAGGTGGAGTTGGTGTCACCGCCGATCTCGGCCTTGAGGATCTGCAGGGAGGCGCCGTAGCCGGGCCGGAAGAGGTAGTCCAGGATCTGGCCCCGCTGGGGCTCGGGATAGTCGATCAGGAGCCTGCTGTTGCCACCGCCGCCGCTGATCGCGCCCACGCCGTCGAACGTACGGCCTCCGGAGGAACCGTTGATCGTGATCGAGGTGGCTGCCTGGGCCGGCTCGGCGACGCCGACGACCATGCCGCCCGCGGCCAGGACGAGGCCGATGAGCACGGCCGTCGACGTTCGTAACCGCCGGAGCAACCGGCTGAGTGCTGACACGTTGGTTTCCTTTCGGGGGGTGGCTGGGGTGTCTTACCGGCGGGAGCCGCCGCCCTCGCGGGGTTTCCGTGGATGTGGTCCGGCGTCAGCGGTAACCGGCAGCGGTGATGTCGGACTGCACAGCGTTGTCCGTCGCGTCGGACGGGTATCCCGAGACGACGGCCCCTTCGTAGAAGGTGCCGGCGCTCAGGTTGGCGCCGCCGCCGGGCTTGCAGCAGTCGCCACCGCTTCCCAGCACGATGGCTCCTTGCTTCTTCATCGGGCTGTAGCCGCTGGGCAGTCCTCCGTCCCACACGGTGGTGAGGCCGCCGGACTGTGCGTTGCCGCCCTTGAGGGCGAATCTCGACGTGCCGTTGTTCTTCAGCATCGCGGTGACGAACTTGCTGGTGAAGGCGCGCTGGCCGGTGTTCCAGGACTGACTGCCACCGGAGTACAGGCCCCACTCGAGGTCCGCCTGGACCCACGGTCCGCCGCCCGAGCAGCCGCCGAACCAGCACTCGGTGCCGAAGTTGATCGCGTCCATGGCACCGGCGGCGTCGGCGCTGCGGGTCGTCTCACTGTTGCCGTAGTCGAAGCAGCAGCCGTTGTTCACATGGGTGCCGCTCGTGACCATGTACGCGCCCTCGGGTGCGCTGCCGGTCGGCACACCGGTCAGATGGCCGTCCCGCCAGTAGCTGTTGCCCGGGTTGATGTACAGCGAGTAGGCCTTGGTGCCGCCGGCGGTCAGCGACTCCGAGGTCGCCTTCGCCGGACTGCTCTGACTCGATCCGGGAACCTGTGCCGAGCCCTGGTACCACAGGTCGTTGCCGTGCCCCGACTGGTCGTAGACCACGGTGATCACGCACGACGTGCTCGAACAGAACGAGTCCTGTGCCGCCGCGTTGGCGTAGCCGCCGGCCGTGAGCACTCCGATGTCCCTGGTCGCGTTGTCCGACGAGCGCCTGACCTGGTACAGGTTGCCGTTGTAGGAGCCGTAGAGCGCGCGGACCGTACTGTGCGCGGCCACACAGGGCGTACCGCCCGCGGCGTAGATGTCGCAGGAATGCGAGCCACCCGGGGGCGGGGGTGTCGTCGGCGACGACATGCTCCACTTCTGGTTGCTCTGGCCGTTGCAGGTCCACAGGACGACTGCGGTCCCGTTCGCGGTGGCGGCCCGGTTGACGTCCAGGCACAGCCCCGACTGCACCGCCGTGACGGACCCGTCGGAGTTGTGCCGCCACTGCTGGTTGGACTGGCCGTTGCAGGTCCAGATGATCACCTGGGTCCCGGGCGTGGTCTGGGCGTTGTAGGCGTCAACGCAGCGGGTGCCGCCCATGGTCCTCAGCTCGCCGGACGAGGTGAACTCGAACGCCTGGTTCGCCTGGCCGTTGCAGTCCCAGATCTCAAGGGCGGTGCCCGCCGTGTCGACGTTGCCCTTGACGTCGAGACACCGTCCCGATGCCGAACTCACCAGCGGCAGGGCTGCCGCTGACGCCGGCACCGGCCATGTCAGCGCGGTCGCCAGCGCCGTGGCCAGCAGCGCCATCACACATGCGACGGCGGCCATCGGGAAGCGGCGTCGTCTCGCCGCAGCACTCCGGGGGGAAACGGATGACGGATGCAGATGCATTGACCTGTTCCTCGCAGACATGGGGGCCGAAGGGGACGGAGAGGCCCGGGCCGGTGATCAGCCGCGGGTCCACTTCTGGTTGCCGGCGCCGGTGCACTGCCACAGCTGGACCAGGGTGCCGTTGGCTGTGCCGTAGCCGCTGGCGTCCAGGCACAGGCCGGACCTGACGCTGGTGATGCTGCCGTCGGAGTTGAGGTTCCACTGCTGGTTGCTGCCGCCGTTGCAGTCCCAGATGATCGCCCGGGTACCGTTCGCTGTGCCGCCGGCCTCGTCGTCCAGGCACTTGTCGCCGTAGACGCGAAGTTCCTTGGCGCTGGTCGGCGTCCACTGCTGGTTGGCGCCCCCGTTGCAGTCCCACAGCTTGGTCTGGGTGCCGTTGGTCCGGCTGAGGTCGGGTACGTCCAGGCAGCGGTTGGCGTTGCTGTTGCGCAGCGCGGTGGCCTGGCCCCCTCCGGTGGAACCGCCGCCGTAGGCGGCCGCGGTGATGGCGGCCTGCACCGCGTTCTCGGTGGCGTCCGACGGGAAGCCCGCGGTGATGGCGCCCTCGAAGAACTCCCCCTGCCCGGACACGCTGTTGTCACCACCCGTGCCCAGCAGCAGGGAACTGTCCGTCTTCATGGGCGAATACCCGCTCGGTAGCCCCCCGGAGTAGGTGGTGGTCAGTCCGCCTCTGGTGGCGTCTCCGTATTTCAGTGTGAAGTTGCTCGTTCCGTTGTTCTTCTCCCAGGCACTGACGAACGGGTAGTGGACGCCCTGGTTGTCGGGGTCCTTGTTGGAGCCGCTCCCGGTGTGGAACATGCCGTTCTCCAGGTCGGCCTCGACCCAGGGCCCGGTGCCGACGCAGTTGCCGAACCAGCAGGCGGTGCCCCAGTAGATGGCGTTCATGGTGGCGTTGCCGGTGTCGGTGTGGGTGTTCTCGCCGCTGCCGTAGTCGAAGCAGCACCACTGGTCGGTGTAGTTGGAGGAGGTCACCATGTAGATGCCCTCGGGCTGAGCGCCGGTGGGGGCGCCGCCGGCGTGGTCGATCCGGTACCCAACGCCGGGCGTCACCTTGACACCGAAGACCTGGTGGCCGCCGGCGGTGACGGGCAGCGCCGCGGCGTCGGCGCCCACGTCGGCCCCGTTGGCTCCGGGGCCCTTCCAGTAGCCGCCCCAGGAGATGGGCAGGTCGTTGTGGCGGCTGCTCTGGTCGTAGATCTTGGTGATCACGCAGGAGGTGCCGGCGCAGAAGGAGGTCTGGGCCGACGCGTCGGCGTACCCGCCGGCGGACAGCAGACCCACGTCGCGGTACGCGCGGTCGGAGGCGCGCTGGACCTGGTACAGCGGTCCGTTGTAGGCGGCGAACAGCGCCCGGGTCGTGGAGTGCGCGGCGATGCAGGGGGTACCGCCGGCCGCGTAGATGTCACAGGGCAGCGATGCCGCCGCGGCCGCCGCGCTGTCCACCGTCCGCGCGGGCGGGCCGCTCGCGTCGGCCCGGCCGCCGGAGAAGACCGCTGCCATCGTCAGGACCAGCAGGAACACGGTGAGGGGTCTGGCGCGGCGTAAGCCGGTGAGGAGAAAACTCCTGCTGTCGTGCATGAAAGCCTCCTTCGGAGGAGCGAGGGGTGAACGACGGCGTCCACGCGGGCTCGGGGCCCGGCCGGGCTCCGGGGCTCGGAGCCCGGCCGGCGATCGCTACGAAGGTTCCGCCATGCTCAACTCAGGGTCCACCGCTGGTTGGACTGGCCGTTGCAGGTCCACAGCTCGACCAGGGCACCGTTGGCGGTGGAGGCGCCGGTGACGTCCAGGCAGAGTCCGGACTGGACTCCGGTGACGGTGCCGTCGGCGTTGATCCTCCACTGCTGGTTGGCCTGGCCGTTGCACTGCCAGATCTCCACCTTGGTGCCGGGTGTGGTCTGGTTGTCGAACGCGTCCAGGCACATCTGCGAACCGCCCGAGTAGACCGTCAGCTGCTGGGAGGAGGTGTGCGTCCAGCGCTGGTTCGTTCCGCCGCCGCAGGTCCAGATCTGGAGCTGTGTGCCGGCGGTGGTGGTCGAGTTCGGTACGTCGAGGCACTTGCCGGCGGCCACCGCGTGCATAGCGCCCGTGGCCTCCCCTCCCCCGGTGCTGCTGCCACCGGCGACCCGGTACATGACGGTTCCGTGCGCCGGTACCGATGCGCTGATCGCGCCCGAGGTGGTCGACGTCGCTCCGGACCACAGGTCGGTCAGCGTGTAGCTGGAGGCGCCGGTCTTGCCGACCGCGGCCGCGGTGGTGCTGATGGTCGCGGTCGATCCGGTCTCGTTGAACAGCGCGACCGACACGTCGCCGTTGGCGAGCGGCTTGGCCAGGACGTCCAGGCCGTTCGACGAGGACACCATGGTCCCCTGCTTGCCCAGCGGGTCCTGGTCCACGGCGATCACGCGGGAGTTGGTGTAGATGGACAACGTGGTGGAACTGGCGGAGGTCAGGTTCGTGCCGGCGATGAGCGGAGCCGCCATCTGAGCCCACAGGCTGAACTCCGTGCGGGCCTCGGTGTCCGTCAGGCCACTGTTGCCGACCTCCAGCATGTCCGGGTCGTTCCAGTGGCCGGGGCCGGCGTAGGAGGCCAGGCCCACGTTGGCGTGGAAGATCGAGAGCATGCTGGAGAAGCTGGCGGTGATGTCCCCGGTGGTGCGCCAGCTGTTGCCGACGCCCGCGCCCCAGGTCCACACGTTGTCCTGGCCCCAGTTGCACAGGCTGTACAGGATGGGCCGGCCCGTCGCGGCGAGGGCGTCGCGCATGGCGGTGTAGCGGGTCTGCGCGGACACCCCGTTGTTGTTGCAGTTGTCGTACTTCAGGTAGTCGACGCCCCAGGAGGCGAAGGACTGGGCGTCGGTGCTCTCGTGACCGAGACTGCCGGGGTATCCGGCGCAGGTGGCGGTGCCGGCGTCCTCGTAGATGCCCAGCTTGAGGCCGAGCGAGTGGACGTAGTCGGCGGTGCCCTTGATGCCGTCCGGGAACTTCACCGGATCAGGGACCAGCCGGCCCGAGGAGTCCCGGGAGTGCGTCATCCAGCAGTCGTCGATGTTGACGTACGTGTAGCCCGCCGCCTGCATGCCGTTGGTGTGCATGGCCTGTGCGGTGGACTTGATGAGCGCCTCGGAGACGTTGCAGCCGTAGGCGTTCCAGTCGTTGAATCCCATCTGCGGCGTCACCGCCAGGCCGTTGCCCAGCGCGGCCGCGGGCTGGGCCGTACCGACGGCGACCAGTGGAAGCGCGAACGCGAGAAGGGCGCCGGCCGCCGTGAGCGCTAACGTCCTCGATCGGCGAGCCAGGTGGCGCAGTCTTCTGCGTGCGGGGGGAATGTGTGCGGGCATTGTCCGTGGACCTCCGGAAACGGTTTCTCCTTGCGCGGAGCCGGCGAGGGCGTGCATGGGGGGTTGGTGCACCCGGACGGCGGCGCATGCGAGGGAGCCGGGCTCGTACCCGTCGGGGAGACGTGGCGCCGCCGGCCGGCTCCCGGACCACTGTGAGCTGTCCGTCGTTGCCGGCGCCAGGCGACCTCCCCGCGAGGTGGGAGCGCTCCCAAGCTCACACCTCTACGGTCGGCACGCACGATCCTGGTGGGTTCGCGACGCGCTTGTCGTTCTCTGGCGGAACGTGTTCGGAATTCCGAACGAAATGTGTGTGCTGTTGTTGAAAAGAGGCTGGCACACAACGGGAGAGGGCTCAAGAGCTTGGACGGCATTGCCCTGAGGGCGGGTCGGTCCGCGCCCGGTGCCGGAGCGGGCGTTCCGGTGGGCCCCGCCCCCGACCGCGAGGCGGGGCACAGGTCAGGCGCCCTTTCCGGCCAGTGCCAGAATCGCCACGCACTCCACGTGATGCGCCTTTGGACGTCATCTCAATTGGCTGGGTAGGTGGCTGCCCGTGATGGGGATCGTTGAGTGCTTGGTGCCGGGTGAGTTGTGGAAGTTGTTCCATCGGGTAGTCCCGGAGGCGCCCAGGCGGCGCCAGGGCGGTGGTCGGCGGCGACACCTGACGCGAAGAGGTGGGCCACCCCGCAGCACACGGGGTGACCCACCTCTCGCCGGCGGCTCACTCAGCCGACGCCATCTGCCACCGACCGGGCTGTCAGCGGCGGTGTCCCTCAGAGAGCAGTCGGCGCACACCACCCGCTCTGCGGCGTCCGGCCATCGCATGACTCCCCCTGGCCGTCCCCGGCGCGTTGCGCGCCGGGGACGGCCAGGGGGCGTGCGCTACCTGACGAACCTGCCGTCGCCCACCACGATGTGCGGTCGGCTGTTGATCGCGTCCGATGCCCAGTGCAGGATCCTGACGTCGACCGTGATCAGGTCGGCCCCTTTCAGGGGCTCCGACACCCCGTACACCTTTCCGGACTCCAGTTTGCGGTCGACCAAAGACGTGCCGTCGCGGCGCTTGATGCTGATGTATCCGACATAGTCGGGCAGCGTTTCCTTGTCCAGCCCGATCGTCGCCTTGAACGTGGTAAGGCCGGACGGCACGTTGAACGAGAGGGGTTCCAATTCCTGGGCGAAGACCCCCGGGGAGAAGACGATGCTGTGCGACAGAGGAGTGCTTCCCAGTTCCACGGCGTCTTCGCGTTCGGAATTGTGATATCCGCCGATGGGTCCCGATTCCGTCAGATAGCTCACCTGGGTCTGCGTGCCACCTGACGCGCCCGCGGTTCCCTCTGAGGTGCCGGGCCCGGACGGGGTCGCGGACGCCACGCCGTCCGCACCGTTCGACGGGGAGTCGCCGGAGCGCGAGTCATCCGCCGGCGACGGGGACCCGCTCCCGGCTCCCTGCGCCTCGGGGACCTTCGCCCCCTCCGGACAGGCGGCTTCGTCGACGCACACCTTGCCGTCGCGGCCGGTGCGCTGGGTGATGTTGTTGGTGTCACCGCAAGCGGTGGTGACGGGCGCCAGCAGGCACAGGAGAACCACCGCGCAGGCCGTTCCGCTCCGCATTTGCATGTCCTCTTCTCCGCTCCCCGTCACCTGCGCACGACCGGGGCCCCGACCGCCCCATGAGTCGCGGCGAGTGGCCCGTCGAAGGAGATCCGCAGTAGTCCGACTTTCGAAATGTCGAATCCCTTGAGGGTGTAGCTCTTCCCGTATTCCAGCGTCTTCGAGAACAGGACCGACCCCGTCCCCTGATCGACCACCTTCACGGCCAGCGTCTGCGTCTTGTCGCTTCCCGGAGAATCCGCGGCGATCCCGAACGTGGCATCGAGCTTTGTGTATGTACCGGACAGGTTGATCTGGAAGAAGCCGCTCTCGGTGTTGTCGCAGGCGATTTCGCACTGGATGACGAAACCGGTGTCGAAGGATGCACCGCCCACCACCAGGTTCTCGGCGCCCCAGTCGGTGCAGATCCCCATCCAGCAGCCGTCCGCGGAGTCCCGTAGGCCGGCGGGGAGGTCACCGCCCGACAGCGCGACGGTCACGGGGACGGCCACGCCCTCGGCGGAGCCGGTACTGCCCCCCGTGTCTCCACCTCCCTCCGGCAAGTCGCCGTCCTGTGCCGAATCCCCGTCCGGCGCGTCGGCTCCGCCGTCACCCGCGGACGGACTCCCTGCGCCGGCCGGAGTGGACGCGTCGCCGGGCGGGGCGACCGTGCCGCCCGAAGAACCCCCCGAGGAGTCGTCGAAGGAGCAGGAGGCGTCATCGACGCAGGCGTTGGCGTCACCGCCCGACTCCTGGTCGATCGTCGTGTCCTTGCACGACGTGACGGCCAGGGCGCACAGCGCCGCGAGAGCGAGTCCCCGGACCGCTCGTCGCCATGACTGCATGATGTCGGCACCCGCCTAGCACCGTGCGTCGATGCAGACGGTGCCGTCCCTGCCCGTCTTCTGATTCACGTGAGGGGTGTCCGACTTCAGCAACCCGGTGATGAGAGCAGCGGCGATCACTCCCACCAGCCCGATGAGAGCGACGATGATCGCGACTTTGTGATCTTTGGTCCAATCCGCCATGCGAAAAGCCCCCCTGCGTCAAGCGGAGGTTGATGGTGACACAGGAGTCGCGTTGATCACCGGAAAAACTCGGAAGGCGATCGGTCCTGTGGCCCGGTCGTTACAGGCCCCACTTTGGAGACGATGACGTAGCCCTCGGCGGCATGGCGTAGGAGATCGAACGGTTGGAACGGGCGGCCCCGGCCGGGCAGGAAGGTGCCGCTCCAGGGCCGGATCAGGTGAGCGCGCCGATGCCGATGCCGATGGCGATGAACAGCCAGCCCGTCGTCAGCTCCCAGCGGTGGCGGATCTTCGGACGGGCGAGGAAGGCGCCCAGGCGTGCGGCGACGGTGACGAGGGCGAACCAGTAGACGATGCCGATGACGACGTCGAGGATGCCGAGGAAGAAGATCTGCCGGGTCATCGAGCCGCCGCCGTGGACGAACTGGGGCAGGATGCTGAGGAAGAACAGGGCCGCCTTGGGGTTGAGCACGTTGGTGAGGAAGCCCTGGGTGAAGCCGGCACGCCACCGGTGCGGTTCGGGCTCCCGGGGTTCGCCCTGGGGTGAGGGGCGCGGGGCCTGCTCGGGGTCGGTGGCCGCATCCCGGCCGTGACGTCGCTCGCGCGCGGACCGCCGTGCCGTCAGGACCGCCCGCACGCCCAGATAGACCAGGTAGACGGCTCCCAGGAGCTTGATGGCGTCGTACACCAGGGGGGAGCGCGCGGCGATCACCGACAGGCCGGCCGCGGCGAGGAGCATGTGCACGCACAGCCCGGACTGCGCGCCGAGCGCCGCGGCGCGTCCCTTCGCCGGGTGCTCGGCCGCCGACCTCACCACGACGAGGAAGTCCGGCCCGGGGACGACGTACGCCACTAGGACGACGCCGAGGAAGCCGACGAGGTCGACCGACATGCGCTCTCCGTTCATCGGGCCCGTCGGCCGGTACGCCGCCGGGGCAGTTGGCCCGGGAGCCGAAGCGCCCGAATGCCGTCAGGCTGCCAGGGTTCGCACGCCGGTCACCGAGGCGACGGCCTCGTCGAGCGTGTCGAGGCCGTGGTCGAGCTGCTCGTCGGTCACGGTCAGCGGAGGCAGGAGCTTGGCCACCTCGTCGTGGGGTCCGGCCGTCTCCAGCAGCAGACCGCGGCGGTAGGCGGCGTCACACACCTCGCGGGCCGCGCCCGGACGGTCGAAGGGCAGGGCCCAGGCCAGGCCCCGGCCGCGGGGGGCGGGCAGTCCGTACCGGTGCGCGGTGCGGGCGAGGGAGTTGCCCACCCGCTCGCCGAGGGCGGCGGTCCGCGCCTCCAGCGCGCCGTCGGACCAGTACAGTTCCAGCGTCCGGGCCGCGGTGACGAACGCCGGGTTGTAGCCGCGGAAGGTGCCGTTGTGCTCGCCGGGCTTCCACACGTCGTATTCGGGGCGCATCAGCGTCAGGGCCATGGGCATCCCGTACCCGCTGATGGACTTGGACAGGCAGACGACATCGGGGACGATTCCGGCCCACTCGAAGGAGAAGAACGGCCCCGTGCGCCCGCAGCCCATCTGGATGTCGTCCACGATGAGCAGTGTGCCGTGGTCCCGGGCCCAGGACGCCAGCGCGCGCAGCCAGACGGGGCGGGCCGGATTTACTCCGCCCTCGCCCTGGACGGTCTCCACGACGACGGCCGCCATCGGTGTGTGCGCGGCCGCGTCGTCCAACGACCGGACGAGCCCGGCCACCGCGTCCTTCTCGTCCCGCGCGACGTCGTCGAAGGGCAGCGGCACGGTGTGGGGCAGCGGCACGCCTGCCCCGGCGCGTTTCGCCGGATTGGCGGTCACCGCCAGCGCCCCGAGGGTCATGCCGTGGAAGCCGTGGTCGAAGTAGCCGACGGTGTGCCGTCCGGTGACCTTCCGGGCGAGTTTGAGTGCGGCCTCCACCGCGTTGGTGCCGGCCGGTCCGGGGAACTGGACGCGGTAGTCCAGGCCACGCGGCGCGAGGACCAGGTCCCGCAAACGCTCCAGGAAGGTGCGCTTGGCGGCGGTGTTCATGTCGAGTCCGTGGGTGATGCCGTCGCCGGACAGATACTCCACCAGCGCCGCCTTCAGCTCGGGCGGGTTGTGCCCGTAGTTGAGGGCGCCTGCACCGGCGAAGAAGTCGGTGTACGGCCGTCCGGACTCGTCGCGCAGCAGGGCGCCTTGCCCGGTGGTGAAGACGGTGGGCCAGGCCCGGCTGTAGCTGCGGACCTCTGATTCGATGGTGGCGAAGACGTTCATGTTCATCCTGTCAGCCTGGGTGCGGATGCGTGCGGGTGCGGGTGCGGATGCGTGCGGGGTGGGTGCGTGCGGGGCGGGTGCGTGCGGGGCGGGTGCGTGCGGGGCGGTGGATCGTGGCCGGTCACGGTGTGCGCGGGTGGGGGCGTGGCTCGGCTCCGGCGAGTTGGGGCAGGCGGGTTCAGCGGGCGACGGCGTGGGGGTGGCGCTGGTAGAGCACCGCCGGCTGGGCGCCGGGGTCGTGCGCGGTCCACAGGGCACGACCGATGAGCAGGGTGTGGTCGAGCGCCGTCGGGGCCTGGTCGAGTCGGCACACCACGGTGGCGGCCGTGCCCTCCAGCACCGGGCAGCCCTCCTCGTTGCGGTGGGCCACCCCCTGGAAGCGCTCCGCCGCCGGCAGCCGGGCGAAACGGTCGATGAGGTGGCGCTGCTGCCAGCTGAGGATGTTGACGGCGAAGACGCCGTGATCGAGGGCCTGCCCCACGGTGCGGCCGCCGCTGGCGAGCGACACGAGCAACGAGGGCGGCTCGGTGGACAGCGAGAGCACCGCGCTGGCGGTGCAGCCGACGGGTCCGTCGGGGCTGTCGGTCGTGATGACGGCGACGCCGGTGGCGAGTTGCGCCATGACGGTGCAGAACTCCTCACGGCCGAGCAGCGGGGTGCGGGTGGCGGTGGTCACGGTCACGTCACCGGGTTCCTTCCGGGGCGGAGATGCGGTGGGCGCCGACGGCGGCCCGGTCCGCGGGGGCGGGGCGAGACGTGCGGGGCGCGGCCGGGCGTGCCGTGTCCAGGGCGGCGACGACGGCACCGCGGTCGGTCTTGCCGTTGAGGCTGAGCGGCAGTTCCGGCAGGCGCAGCAGGGTGCGCGGAACCATGTAGGCGGGCAGCGACTCGTGCAGGGAGTCGAGCAGGGGCGCCGGATCGGGGGCGTCCCCGGTGTAGACCGCCTGCAGGACGGGCGCGGAGCGGTCGGTGCGGGCCACCACGACCGCGTCGGCGACGCCGGGGCGCGAGCGCAGTGCCTCCTCGACCTCACCGAGTTCGACACGGTAGCCGCTGATCTTGACCTGGCTGTCGAGGCGGCCCAGGTGCACCAGGTCGTCGCCGTCCCGCGCCACCCGGTCTCCTGTCCGGTACCAGTGGGCGTCGGTCAGCGGCCCGCCGTCGTAGGGGACCAGACCCGCGCCGGGGTCACCGGCGGCGAACCGTCCCACGGCGTCCGCCGGGTCCAGGTAGCCGGGGAAGCGCTGCGGACCGCGCATCAGGAGTTCGCCCTCGTCGGCGGCGCGCATCCGCTCGTCCACCACCAGCGCCTCGGCGCCCGGGTGGACGGTACCGATGGGCAGGGTGCCGTTGGCGGTCCGCGGCCAGTGGGCCGGGTCGGCGGGCAGGCGGTAGCCGGTGCAGGTGACGGTCAGTTCGGTGGGGCCGTACAGGTTCTCCAGGCGGGCACCGGGCGCGGCCGCGGCGAAGGACCGGGCCTGCTGCACGGTGAGGGGCTCACCGGCGAACGCCGCGTAGCGCAGGGTGGGCATCGACTCCGGCGGCAGCCGTCGCAAGCGGGTGGCGAGCGAGACCACCGACGGTACGGAGAACCAGTGGGTCAGCCGGTGCCGTGCGACGAAGCCGGCGGGGTCCATCAGCTCGTCCCGCGTGGGGACGACGAGCACGGCGCCGGTGCTCCAGGCCACGAACATGTCGAAGACGGACGGGTCGAAGGTCAGGTCGAAGGTCTGCGACAGCCGGCTGCCGGCCGTGGCGCCGGTCCGCTCGACGGCGTGGTCCAGGTAGGCGTGGGTGTTGGCGTGCCGGATCACCACGCCCTTGGGCCGGCCGGTGGACCCCGACGTGAACAGGATGTACGCGGTGTCCTGCGGGCCCGGGCCGGCGAGGTGGCGGAGTCCGGGACCGTCGGCGGGGTCGTCGAGGTCGTCGAGGCGGACCTGGACGAGCGGCACGGCCCTTCCGGCCGGGCCCGCGTCGCTGTGCGCGTCGCACAGGACCAGCGCCGCGCCGGCCTGTCGTACGACGGTCTCGTTGCGGCCCGGTGGGGCCGCCGGGTTGAGGGGCACCACCGCGGCCCCAAGCCGCTGAACCGCCAGGTAGGCGGCGTACGTGACGGGGGTGCGCACCGCCAGCAGGGCGACCCGGCAGGGCCGGGGCCCGCCGGCGCACAGCCGCACGGCGAGCGCTTCGGCGCTGGTGCGCAACTGCGCATAGGTCAGCGTCGTGTCCGCGACGGTGAGCGCCGGCCGGTCGGGATGACGGTCGGCCGTACGGGCGAAACGGTCCCACAGGGTGAGCGCGGATGTCGTCATGGGGATCACGCTCCCTGCCGTGCGTAGGCACGGGCGGCTTGCCGGGTCGTGGGCACGCCGTAGCCGTGGGCCGCACGGACCGGTGAGGACGCCTCCTCCAGATCCGCCAGGGCGGTGAACGCGGCGCCGACCAGGGACGGCCTCGGACGGCCGCGGCGCGCCGAGTTGGCGGCGAAGCGCAGCATCCGGGGCAGCTCACGCCATTTGACGGTGGTGGCGTCGACGGCCTGGCGTTCCTCCGGGGTGAGCGTGGCGCCCGCGGTGGCCAGCAGGTGGGCGTCGCGGAACAGGTGGTGCTGCGCCGCGGCCCAGACGTCCTCCAGTACGCCCCGCGAGCCGTCGCCGGCCATGTCGGCCAGCAGGAGCCGCGCGCTCTCCGCCAGGGCGGCGGGTCCGGTCAGCCAGGGGCCGCCGGGCAGCAGCTCCGCGGTGGTTCCCTCCTCCTCGGCCAGCCACTGGTACGTCTCGTGCGGCGGCGCCGCGACGGGGAAGCCGAAGGCCAGGGCGTTACGGGTGCGGTGCACCCCCGACAGCCCTCGGGGGAAGGCCAGCAGCGCGGTGAACTCCGCTTCGGTCAGCTCCCCGGCGAACGGGTCCTGGGAGCCGCCGCTGCTGAACAGGGCGGTGAAGGCGTCGGTGAGGTGCCAGCCGCCGTCCGGTGTGCGGCCGTCCACCGTGACCAGGTGCGGCGCGTGGTCGTCGGCCGCGCCGGACAGCCATGGCAGGGCGCCGCTGTCGGCGACCACCAGGACCCTGCCGCGTTCGGCCAGTTCCGTGGCGATGCCGGTGAGGGCCGTCCCGGCGTCGGGGGCGCCCCGGTAGCCGAGCCGCCGCCCGCCGGCCAGGTTGTTCAGGGCACGGTCGTGGTGGGAGAAGGCACCGGTGTCCGGGTCCACGGCGAGCCGCACGGAGCGGGCCAGCAGGGCGGTGGAGCCGGTGGTACGGGCGGACAGGTAGCCGGCGAGGTTCTCCGTGTAGCAGCTCAGGCCCGCGCTGGCGGGGGCGACGGGATCAGTGCGCATCAAGGTCCTCCACGACAAGGGGGTGGGCACGGCGGGCCCGCGGTCCTGGCGGGCGGGACGCGGCGGGCGGCCGGCGTCCTTCGGTGGGCCGGCGCCCTTCGGTGGGCCGGCGGCCGGGATCGCGCGGGTCGTCGGCACGGGGCCGTACCGGGCCGGAGGCGCAGGCCAGAATGGCGCTTGCGGTGCCGGCCGAGGGCGGCCGGGGCAACCGCCGCCAGCGCAGTCCCGCCCAGGAGCCGGCCGCGGCGTCCGGGTCGGCGCGTACCCGCCAGGGCGCGCCGGGCAGGCCGGTGCCGCGCGCTTTCACGCACGCCTCCTGCACGGTCCACACCCTGGCGAAGGCGTCGGCTCTCCGGTCGGGCGTCATGCCCGCCAGCCGTGCCGCCGTCTCGGGCGGGCAGCAGCGGCGCAGCATGCCGGCAGAGGGCGGTGCGGGTACCTGGACGTCGACACCGATGTCCAGTCGGACGCCGACGGCGGCCGCCGCGTACGGCCCGCTGTGGGAGATGCTCACCCCTAGGTGGGGTGAGCCGGGCAGCCGGGGCCGGCCGGCCGGTTCGGGGACCACCGGCCCACGGGCGGCCGTCTCGCCCGCCACCACGGCGAGGAGCATCCGCAGCAGCGCCCGGCCGGCCAGGTGCTCACGGGCCCGCCAGGGCGGCATCGCGGCGGCCGCCCGGTGCTCCTCGCGCCGCAACCGGTCCAGGGCCGCGGGTGCCGCCAGCACGCGGTCCACGCGGGCCAGGACGACGGTGGCACCCGGCTCGGGCGACCACAGGCCGGCGACCGGATGGATCGCGTCGCCGGCGCCGGCCGGGGGCCGCGCACCGGCCGCAGGACCGGCCGCGGCCTCGGTGGACAGGGTGTCAGACAAGGGTGGTCTCCTGGTCCAGCAGGCTCAACGAGCCGTTGGCCAGGTGCAGTCGGTCGTTGCCGTAGTTCAGCGAGGCGGACCGCAGGTCGCGCAGGGCGCGTTCCAGCGCGAGCGGCTGGTTGCGCAGGTAGCCGTGACGCAGGCCGACCAGCTCGATCAGTTCCTCCACGGCGGCCGGGCACTGCTCGGAGGCCGTCACCTTCAGGGCGTTGACCAGCAGCTGCCACGGCGCGCCGCCGCGCTCCTGCTCGGTGAGCGTGCCATAGACGTCGGCGGCGTGACTCAGCATGGCCTGCACGGTGTCGATGCGCTGGCGGGCACGGGACAGCCGGATCAGCAGCAGCTCGCTCTTGAGGTCCCGGCGCCGCCGCTCCTCGGGGCTGCGCAGGAACCGCAGGGTGCGGGAGAGCGCGCCGGCCGCGGTGCCCAGCCAGCAGGCACTCCAGCCGAGGTGGGCCAGCGGGGCGAAGACGTCGACGGTGACCCGGCGGAAGTCGCCGTGCGCGCCGACGACCTGGTCGTGCGGCACCGCCCCCGTGAAGCGCATCGGCACGCTGTGGGTGCCCCGCATGCCCATCGGGTCCCAGCCGCCGAGGACCTGCACGTCCAGCTGGCCGCGTTCGGCGTAGACCAGCGAGACCTGCCCGTCGGACGTGGCGCCGGGGGCGAGGACGGTGATCAGGTAGGCGTCGGCGTGCGCTCCACCGGTGACGATCGGTGCCATCCGGTCCAGCTCGACGAGGTCGCCCTCACGCCGGGTGCCGGTGTGTGAACTGAGCAGGTGGCCGCCCTTGCCGGCCTCGGTGGTCACCGAGCCCAGATACAGATCGCCCCGGGCCACCTTCGGCAGCACCCGTTCGCGCAGTTCCCCGGAGGCGTGCCGGACCAGCGCCGCCACTTGCTGGCCGTGCATGGCGAACACCATGGCGGCCGACATGTCGTGGCGGGCGATCAGCTGCGAGACGGCCAGCAGGTCGGGTACGGCCCCGTCCAGGCCGCCGTAGCGGGCGGGGACCAGCAGGCCGAGGAGCCCCGAGGTCCGCATCGCGGTCAAGCCCTCCAGGGGGAAGGCCGCCTTCTCGTCACTCGCGGTCGCGTGCCGCTCGACTGCGGCGAGCACCGGCGCCAGGCGCTCGGCCAGGGCGGGGTCGAGCGCCCTCATCGGGCGTCCGCCAGGGCGGCGGAGCGCGCGCTTTCCACGGCCGCCCACAGGGTGCCGGCGGTCTCGAAGTTGGCGTCGGTGAGCTGGTCGTCGGGGAGGGTCACCCCGCAGTTGTCCTCCAGGTCGAAGACGAGGTCGATGGCTTGCATGGAGTTCAGCCCCAGGTCGCGCAGCCGGTCTTCGGGGCGCAGCTCCTGGTCGGTGGGGAGGTAGCGCAGGTGGGGACGGAGGGTGTCGGTGAAGGCCTGGTCCATGGTGGTCTCTCCTGAGGTGGGGGTGGGTGTTCGCGGAAGGCCGCGGGCGCGGACGGCGCCGGGTGCATGGGTACGGCGGTCCGGGGCGGCGGGGCGCGGGAGCGCGGGGGAAGGTCAGTCGGCGGCGCGCCGGACGAAGGCCAGCCGGTCGCTGCGCAGCACCCGGCCGCCGTCGGTGACGATCTCCAGCGGGGCCGGGTGGCCCAGGAAGAGCACGAGGCTGGCGTGCAGGCCGTAGGCGCCGGTGTTGGGAACGGTGAGCAGGTCACCGGGGGCGACGTGGGGCAGCGGATGCGACCGGGCCCAGGTGTCGAGCGGGGTGCACAGGGGGCCGCAGATCATGGCGGGGCCGGGCGGTCCGGCGGGGCCGTCCGCGTCCGTGCCCCCGGCCGGTGCCGCGGCGGGTCCGCCGACGCCGGTGTCCCCGGTCCCGGCGCTCGCCGCCGCGGCGCCGCCGGGCCGGACCACGTCGGGGTGCAGCGGTGGCACGCGCCGCAGCCCGGCCATGCCGCCGAGGTGGTGGATACCGGTGTCAAGGACGACGACCCGCTGCCCGTGGGAGTCCTTCACGTCCAGGACCCGGGTCAGCAACTGCCCGCAGGTGGCGGTCAGGTAGCGGCCCGACTCGAAGGCCACCGCCGGGGCGCTCTCACGCCAGCCCGGCAGCGCGTCGTCCAGTTCCCGCGCCAGCCGGCCGGCCAGCCCCGGGTAGGCGGGCAGCTCCCCGGCGCGGGCGTAGGGGGCGCCGAAGCCGCCGCCGAGGTCGATGGTGCGCAGCGGTACGCCGAGGGCCTCGCGCAGGGTGCGCGCCACGGTGATCGCTTCCCGGAAGGAGTCGCCGAGCGCCTCCTCGTCGGCGATGTTGGTGGCCAGGTAGAGGTGCAGGCCGTCGATGCGGGCGTACTCGCCGCCGGTGTACCGCTCGGGGTGCGCGGCGATGTCCTCGGCGTCGGCGCCGAAGGCGGAAGGGTCCCCGGTCATCCGCAGTCCGGCTCCCCGGCTGCCGCCGCCGGGATTGACCCGCAGCAGGTAGCCGACGCGTACGCCGTGCCGGGCGGCGGCGCGGTCCAGTTGGCCGACGCCGTGCACGGAGTCCACGGCGAAGTCGCGCACCCCGGCCTTCAGAGCCCCGTCCAGGTCCTCGTCGCGTTTGCCGGGCCCGGTGTAGAGGATGTCGGGGGCCGGGACCCCGGCTTCCAGGGCGGCGTCCAGTTCACCGGGCGAGCTGACCTCCGCCCGGCAGCCCAGGTCGTGCAGCGCGGACACCACGTCCGGGTGGGGGTTGGCCTTGAGCGAGTAGTACAGCTGGCTCGGCTCCGGCAGCCAGGACCGGAGCCGGGCGTGTGCGGAGCGCACCGTGGCCAGGTCGTAGACGTAGGCCGGAGTGGGCGTGCCGGGCGGCACGGGCGGTGCGAAGGGGCCGGGGGCGGCGGCCCGCGCGGCCGTCGCGTCGGTGCCGGGTGCGAGGTCAGCCACGGCGGGCCTCCGCGAGCTGCCCGGCGAGTACGGCCTTCGCGGTCTTGCCGTTGGCGTTGACCGGCAGCGCGTCGACCGCGTGGCACAGCCGCGGCACCTTGAAGTCCTCCAGGTGCTCGCGCAGCCGGGACAGGACGGTGGCGGGATCGGCGGCGCCGGTGACCACCAGGACGGCCTCGGGGCGTGAACCGTCGGGAGTGAGGACGGCCGCGGTGTCCACGTCGGGCAGCCGGCGGGCGGCCGCCTCGACCTCGATGGCGCTGACCCGGAAGCCGTCCTGCTTGTAGATGTCGTCGCGGCGGCCGGCGAAGTACAGGCGCCCCGCCTCGTCGGTCCAGCCGTAGTCACCGGTGCGCAGTTCGGGGAAGAGGCCGTCGCGCCGGGGGAAGCGGGCCGCGGTGAGTTCGGGGCGACGCCAGTAGCCGGCCATCACGTGCGGCCCGCGCACGGTGATCTCGCCGACCTCGCCGGCGGGCAGCCGTTCACCCGCCTCGTCCACGACGAAGACCTCGGTACCGGTGAGCGGCAGCCCGCAGCTGCCGGGGCGCACCAGGTCCTCGTCCGGCTCGGCGATGGTGAGCCGTTTGCACTCGGTGAGGCCGAACATCAGCTGCACCCGCAGTCCGGGCAGCACCTCGCGCAGCCCGTTCGGTATGTCGGCGGGCAGCGCGGCGCCGGTGTTGGTGAGCAGCCGCAGCGGCGGACGCTCTCCGCCGCGCCGGCGCAGCAGCCGCAACAGCGCGGCGGAGACCGGCGGCACGGCCGGCAGGACAGTCGCCCGACTGCGCACCAGGTTGGACAGCAGGGCCGGGCCGGACTCCGAGGCCGAGCCGAGCCACACGTGGCTGCCCGCGAGTGCGGAGAGGAACACCTGGTAGAGGCCGTAGTCGAAGGAGAGCGGCAGGGGGCAGTAGACGACGTCGTCGGCGCGGTAGCCCAGCCGTTCGGCGATGGCGTGGACGGCGAACATCATCTGCTGATGGGTGGAGACCACGGCCTTCGGCATCGCGGTGGTGCCGGAGGTGTAGATGAGGCAGACCGGATCGACGGGAAGCGGACCCTCGGCGCCGGCCGGGGGCGTTCCGGCCGCGGCGTCGGTCTGCGACCCGGGTCCGGTCCGTGGCGCCGGATCCAGGTCCTCGGGGGCCGCCACGGCGATTCCCGCCTCCCGTACGGCGTCCCGGGTGGCGGCCGACGCGGCGACGGCCAGGGCTGGTTCACAGTCGGCCAGTACGTGGCGCAGCACGTCGCCGCGCACCTGGTCGTGCAGGACGGAGAAGACGACGCCGAGCCGCGACGCCCCGAACAGCAGCGGCACCAGCACGGGGCCGCTGTCGCTGGTCACCACCAGCCGGTCGCCGCGGCGCAGCCCGCGGGCGTGCAGCGCCGCCGCGCAGCGGTGGCTGGCCCGGACGAGTTCGGCGCGGCTGAGGACGACGTCACCGCTGGTGACCGCCGGGGCGTCGAGGCCGGCGGTGGGGGCGTCGAGAAGTTCGTGCAGCACGGTGGCGTGCGGGCGGGTGCTCACGAGCGGGCCACCTCCGCCCGGCCGGTGGTGCGCGCGACGAGTCCGACGAGGCCGTCCACGCGGCGCAGGACGTCCGACTCCAGGTCGCCCGGGGCGAACTCCACGCCGTAGGCGTCCTCCAGGCGCTCCACCGTCTCCACCATCTGGAAGGAGGCGAAGCCGTCGAGCCGGCTCAGGTCGTCGACGGCGGCGACCGCCGCGGGATCGGTGTCGAGGACGTCGGCGACGGTGCGCACCACCGTCTCGCGTATCTCCGGATGTTCGTACGTCATGGTGTCTCCTGGTCCGGTTCGGCAGGCGTCGAGGGCGGCTTGGGCGTCCGCGCGCAGGAGCTGGGCGAGGGCGGTGTGGATCTGCGGGGGGACGGGGCGTCCGCGCTGCACCCGCCGTGCGGCCAGGTAGCACTGGCCGGCCAGGGCGTCCCAGGCGGCGGCCTGGTCCGCCGCGGCGCGGGCGAGGGGGGAACCGGGTGCCCTGCGGGCCGCCCAGGCGGCGTACAGGCGGCGCGAGCGGCTCAGCAGCCACGTCTCCAGCAGCAGCGCGTGACACGCCTCCTGCTGGTCCGCGTGGTCGCGGAAGGCGGAGGCGTACTGCTCGGGGGCGTCGCCCGCCAGCAGCGGACCGGCCTGCCGTGCGTTGTCCTCCAGGACGGCTCCGACCGGGGCGGGGGTGAGGGGCACGGGCCGGACCGTCACCGGAAGGGTGGAGGAGGCGTCGAACAGGAGGGCTGCCTCGGCCCGTTCGAAGGAGCACACCACCGGCTCCGCCCTCCCGTAGGGCGTCTCGTTGTCGTAGGCGTCCACCGCCTCGACGCGGGCTCCCGCGTCCACGGCCCGCAGCAGCACGCTGTGGTCCATGTGCTGGTGGCCGTGGTACGGCAGCCACGGCATGCGGTAGGCGTCGCCGACCGCGTACAAAGGGCTGCCGTCCTCGGGCAGCAGCTCCAGCAGCGCCAGGCCCTCCGTCACGGGCGCTCCGGCCTCCAGGGCGAGTCCGAGCGGGCGGCCCATCCGGCGGATCTGGTCGGTGGGGTTCTGCTCGACGGTGGGCAGTCGCCGGTCACCGGGGTGGTGCGGCGCGAACCGCAACCGGGCTCCGAGTTCCAGATGGGCACCGGGCCCGTGCGCCGCGTCGGCCAGGACGGCCGCGTTGACCTGTACGCAGTCCAACGCAGCGGTGTCGATGCCTCGGATGGCCTCGGTCAGCGAGTCCGCGGTGCCGGTGCCGGGCTCCGTGGCGGGAGCGCCGGAGGCGGTGGCGGCGGGGGTGTCATGGGCGGGTGCCGGGCCGGAGGTCGTGAGGGTCCGGCTCATGCGGCCCGCCCTTCCCGCCCGGACGTGGTCCGCACGATGTCGACCAGGTCGCCGACGGTGTAGACGCCGGCGAGCCGCTCGTCGGGAATGGCGATGCCGAAGGAGTCCTCGATGTCTTCGAGCACGTGCACGATCGCCATCGAATCCATGCGCAGGTCCTGCTCCAGCCGGGTTTCGCCCGACAGGACGGTGGTGTCGTGCGGGAGGTGTTCGCTACGCGCCTGGATCAGGGGGGTGAGGCGGCGCAGGACGTCGTTCGTGGTCATGAAGGGTGTTCTCCTCCGCGTAGGGGGCGGGAAGGGTGCGTGAGGGGGCGGACGGGATGCCGCCGGGAGAGGGGCGGGCGGCATCCGCCGAGGGAGAGGGCGGACGGGACGCCGTCGTTGCCTGGCGTCGAGCAGGCGCAGGACGTACAGAGCCGCCCGCCGTAGGTCCGGGCACACAGGGGCGAGCCGGACGGAGCGGTCTCCGGAAGGCGGGGCGAGCCGGAGCGGTGGAGGTTCACGGGTGAGGTGGCCGGGGCGTGAGGCGCAAGCGCCTGACCGGACGGGGCCGCCATGCGCCGCCGGCGTGCTCACGGGCCGACGCGCGGTGTTCCGCAGCCCACGGAGGAGGCGGGCCCAGCGGTTACGGGAGTCTCACCCGGATTGCGCTGCTACAGCAGAGGGAGTGCCCGACGAAAAGGGACTCAAGAAGGGTTGTTCCTAGCCAGGAGGTGCTCTCCATGCGGGTTACTCATTCCGTTGGATCTTCGTTCCGTGGCATCGGTGTTCTGTGCAGCGACATTACGTGGGGAAGTGATGACGCGAGTAGCCAGGCTCCGAATATGCATGCTTCACACCACGGGAAGTGTCTGAAAAGAGCATCTGGAAGGATCTCTTCCATTTCCCTCATCGCTCCCTCGGCCGTCGGCGAACGGGGCGTTCCAGTCGACGCGGCACCGCGGTGAAACGCCTGGTGGTGTCAGTGCGTGAGGCCGTGTCCCCGGGCGCTCGCGGACGCGGTTCGACCGCCGGCCGGACTGGTGAAGGGCATCCAGAGTCCCGTGAAAATCAGCCACAGTGCATCCGTGCGGGCCCGGCCCGACCGCGGGCCGACGGGCCGTGTGAAGAATTCATTAACAACGCTGGCGCGCTCCACGGAGGCTGTGATAGACAGGCTGGACCGCCTTATGAGCCACACCTTGCGGTGTCCCTCGCCACGTCTTCCCGTGGCCGCTCGAATAGCACGGGCAATTTCACCCGGATGCAGGGCGAAGCAATAACCAAGGCATGCACCGCGACCGCGCCGAGAAATGACCTCCCCATTCGTCACAGCGCCTCCACAATTACCGAAAGGCCTCCATGAGCGACCTCAACGCCCCTCGCGTCAACATGCGTTCACCCCGCGTGGCGGACGCGCCGGCGGTCTGGCGACTGGTGCGCGACTCCGACATCCTCGACACCAACAGCCTCTACTACTACAACCTCTGGTTCCGCGACTTCGCCGACACCTCCGTCGTCGCCACCACAGCGGACGACCGGGTTGTCGGCTTCGTCACCGCCTATGTCCGCCCGACCCGGCCGGACACCCTCATGGCCTGGCAGTCCGCCGTCGACCCCGGTCCCCACGCACCCGGCCTCGCCGTGCGCATGCTGCACGCGCTCGCCGACCGCGCCGCCGAGCGCGGAGCCACCCGCATCGAGACGACCATCAACCCCGGCAACCGGGCCGTCGCGCTCATGCTGCGCAGGTTCGCCGGTGAACGCGGGCTCGACGTCCACACCGAAGTCCTCTTCGCCAGCGAGGACTTCCCCGACGAGGAACACCCGCACCTCCCGGAGGTGCTGTACCGCATGACTCCGGCCGTCCCGTCCCCCGCGCGCCCCGCCACGGCGCCCGTCGCCCTGTCCGCCCGATGAGCGTCGCGCCCCTCCACGTCACCGTGGACGGTGGTCTCGCCCTGGTCACCATCGCCGGCAGCGGAGAGGGAAACGCACTGGGCGGCACGTTCTGGGACGACCTGCGCACCCTCATGGCGACCGTCCCCGCCCGCGACGACATCCGAGCGGTCGCGCTGACCGGCGAAGGAGACACCTTCTCCGTCGGGATGGATCTGCGCTGGTACGTCATACGCCTGCGCCGTGCCGAACGCTCGCGGGACAGGAACTTCATGGACGACGACGTCCGACGCCTCCAGCAGGCGGTGACGGCGGTGGCCACCTGCCCCAAGCCGGTCGTCGCCCTCATCGACGGCGAGTGCACCGGCGCCGCTCTGGAACTGGTCAGCGCATGCGACATCCGCTACGCCACCCGCCGCGCCCGATTCGCGCTGCCCGAAGCCGAGTTGGGCGTCGTCGCCGACCTCGGCGGCCTCCAGCGCCTCCCCCTCCTGATCAATCAGGGACACCTGCGCGAACTGGCCTTCACCGGCCGCGCCATCAGCGCCGAGCGCGCCGCGGGCATCGGCCTGGTCAACGACGTCCACACCGACTCGGCAGCCATGCACGAGGCGGCCAGAACCCTCACCGACGAACTGGGCCGGCATCCCGCGCACGTCGTCGAGGGCATCAAGGCCACCCTGGACGAGGCACACCAGGAAGGAATACGCCGCGGGCTCGACCACTGCGCCCGGTGGAACAGCACCCACACCGGCCCCGAGGCGCTGTCCCGCGCCATGACGACCCGGCTCCAGGACGTACAGGCCTCCTGACCCCATCCGGCTTCACCCTGCGCGCCTGGCGCTCGCGTCCCGTGCCTTCCCCGGCCCGCCCCGTCGCCCGCGCCACCTCCCGCCCCTTGCGCTGCCATGCCCCGCAACGTCGTCCACGAGGAGAGACCCATGCGCTCGCCCGCCCCGGCCCGCCCCCGGCCGCGCCCCGCCCTCATCCGCGGCCTCGCACCGTCGTTCGCGCTCATCATCAGCGACCCGCGGCTCGCTCCCGCCGTGCACGTGTCCTGCGTGGACGACACCATCGACGTCCATTACCCGGAGAGCCACATCAGCTGCCGGCTGCGGCGGCTGCCGTTCGGCAACCGTCTGCTGTGCGCCTTCCGGGTCACCCACCTGGCCCCCGACGGTTCGGCGGAAGAGTGCCACCACGTCGACCTCACCCTGGACGGCGCGTCGGGACCCGCCGCCCAACGGGAGGCGGTCCTCCGCCACCTCCACGCCTTCCGGTGCGCGGCCGCCGCCTCCCGCGTGCGGCTTGCCACCCGGGTCCACCGGAACGAGACCCTCCTGCGCCGGCCGCACGACCACGCGTTCCTGGCCGCGGCCTGAGCACCGAAGCGGTACGCGAGGAGAGCAGGTGCCGCCCTAGGTCCGTGGTCAGCCCTCCAGGCTGCTGATGGCCTCGGCCAGCCACTTCTTTTCCTCGGTGCCGGTGGCGCGAGCGATGCGCAGCATGCCCTGCCGGAAGAGGCTGGGCGCTTCCTCGGCTCGCACTGGCTCGCCATCGCGGTAGAAGAAGCTCGCCGGGATGTTGAGGAAGGTCTGCCGCCGACGCAGGACCGCGGCCTGCTCGGCACGGTTCGGGAGATGGTGCAGGAAGGCGAGCAGAGTGAAGAAGCGCTGCCCGTCGGTGATTTCGGCTTCCTTGGGGTGCCGCAGTCGAGCCAGTAGTTCGGAGCGGCCCGCCTCGGTGAGGGACAGGATCCGGCGAGGTGTGGCACCGCTTCCAGGCTCGGTGCGCTGCTCGACCAGACCCGCTTTCACGAGCCGGGCGATGGCCGGATAGAGCGCTCCGTCGCTCACCGGACGGATGTGGCCACTGAGGCCCTGAATGCGGGCTTTCACCTCGTATCCATGCAGGGACTCCTCGAAGAGGAAACCCAGAATCGACAGCTCCAGCATGCTCCGAACTCCTTCCTGTGCCTGTCAGCGCGCTTGCCCGACCCGTACCGCCATGCTATCTCTTTTCGCTGTACCTCTAATCGAGGTACAGCGAAAAGAGGGGTGCAGTCATGGGGGCAGCAGAACACCGGCGCAGGCTGGTGTCGCTCGCGTATCCGGTCTACTTCGAGCTTCTCGCGGGGGTCACGGCCGGGATCATCAACATGGTCTGGGTGGCGCGGCTCGGCGGGAGCGCTGTTGCCGCGGTGGCTGTCGCCACGAATGTCGAGAACCTGCTTCTCGGCGTCATCCTCGTCGCCGGCTCGGGCACGACTGTGCTCGTCGCACGAGCCAGAGGAGCGGAGGATTCGGCAGAGATGCGCTCCGCCGTGCGCGGCGGATGGGTCCTGTGGGCGCTCGTCACACCTTTGGTCGCCATCGGTGGATACCTGTGCCGCGAACCGCTCGCCCACCTCGTACTCGGCGGCAGCGGGGGTGACTCGCTGCCCCTCGCCACTGGCTATTTCTCGATCGCACTGCCAGGAATCGCGGCGTTCTTCGCCACCAACGTCATCGACGGCATCCTCAAAGGTGCGGGCGACACCCGCACCCCGATGAAGCTCGCGATCCTCGCGAACGGACTGATTCTCGGGCTGGATCCCTTGCTCATCCTGGGACTCGACCTCGGCGTGCGGGGGGCGGCGATCGCCACAGTGCTGGGCCGGACGGTCGCGCTCATGAGCGGTCTCGTGGCGCTGCACCGCAACGGTGTACTGCGACAGGCCGCCCAGGCGGCCCCGCGGTGGGCCGGTTCACTCACCGCCGATGCGCGCAAGACGGCTGCGACCGGGCTCCCCATGTCGGCCGACTTCGTCGTACGGATGGCGGGGGCGCTCGCACTCGTCGCCGTCGTCGCCCGGATCGGCGTCAGCGAGGTCGCCGCGTACGGAATCGCGACGAAGGCGATGTACGTCGCGACCATGGCCTTCTACGCGATACGCCAGGCCGCCTCCATCCGCACCGCCCACCTGCTCGGCGCCGGACGCGACGAGCGGCGGACCGTCGGGCGACAGGTGCTGGTCCTTGCCGGCACACTCGGGCTCACGGCCGCGCTGGCACTGCTCGCTGCCGCGCCGTGGATCATGCGAGCCTTCGGGGGCGAAGGCGAGGTGGCCGAGGCAGGAGCGCTTTATCTGCGCTGCCTGGGGCCGTACTTGACGCTTCTCGCGTGCTTCATCGCGCTGGGCGGGGTGTTCGAGGGCAGCGGCGGCAGCCCGGCCCTCGCGCGGATCACCACGTGCGGCGTGGCACTCCAACTCGCGCTCGCATTCAGCCTGTCGGGTTTGGGCCTGCCCGGCATCTGCCTGGCCATGGCGCTGGCCATGGCACTCCAGTGCGCAGCCATCGCCCGGATGTATCGGCGCACGGAACAACCGACAACCGCCGACTGCGACCACAGTGGTCCGAAAATAGCCGTCGCAGAACCCGACAGTCCGGTGCCCGACAATCGACTTGCCTAATGAAGGAGCCGGAGGTCGCCATGGACGAGGGTGTCCGGCTGGATGCGACCCAGCTCCCGGACGGTCGCCACGGCGGCGTCCAGCACCTGACGCGGCAGTGCATGCGGCAGCTCCCCGGCGTCCTTGCACAGCCGCTCCTGCCAGGCTTCGGCCTGCTCGCGCAGCCGCGCAGGCCGGGCGGTGCGGGGATAGCCAGGCGGCGGTTGAGCCGCCCGGCAACCGTCGCCTCCTCGTCACCGCCCTTGACCTCCGCCAGGGTCGACGGCTGAACCCGCTCCGGCAGCATCGCGAACCGCTCGTCGTCACGCTCGTGCAGCAGCACGGCGCCGCCCCCGCCCCATGCAACGAACGCATCCGGCTCATGAACGGCGACAGGCCCTGGGTCAGAGCCTGCGGATGTGCCGGTCCAGCAGAGTGCGGATGCCGTCCACGCCTCCCGGTTCTTGCGCGCCGCGTTTGGGCAGCACGGTCAGACAGGAGACGTTTCTGTCCCCGCTGAGCAGGACGAAGGTGTCGGGGGTCTCGGCGTAATGCGGGGCGGCGGTCCAGTTGAGCTGGCTGGAGCCGCCTGTGTTGCTGACGGTGGCACCGAAGTCGTCGACCCTGGCGCGGTACGCCCCGTACCGGGACGCCATTTTGTGGAACTGGCGAGCCATGAGCCAGGGCTGCATCACGAACAGCAGCACGACGAGCAGGCCAGCGGTCACCAGCGACTGCATATCGGGGGTCTCACCCTTCGCCAGCGGCACCGACGACGCTCCGACGAACACAGCCACGCCGATCACAGCGAACCGTTGGGCCCGCCGGGCACGGCCCGACGCCTTGGCCCGCGCTTTGAGCGCCTGTCTCATGTCCTCGCGCGTCACCTGGTACTCCAGTTCGACGTACTCCCCCACCGTGGTTTCCGCACGGTTCTCCATGGACCCTCCCCTTGGTCATCTTCTTGATGGAACCAGGGGAGGATATCTGGCGAGCGGGCCAGTGCCGCGAGCCAATTGAGGCTGGGTGGGCTGTGCCGCAAAGCGGCTGCTCAGCTAGCTGTTCGCCGCATCCCTGGGCCACGCCGCCGCGACTGGCGAAGGCCTCGGGCGGACCTCGACCGCCCGGGTCGTACAGCGCTCCCGCGGTCGTGTGGCCCAGGGCGACCGCGGTGCCCGCCACTACGCGGCCGCCGCCGTCCGCCGACCGTGCGCGGCGGTCCCGAGGCGCTCCAGCAGTGCCCGGGCCTTCGTCTCGGCCTCAGGGCTCGGCGCGCTGCCGAGGGCGGAGGAGAGGTCCTCAATCCACGCGGCCGTCCTGCGCGCCTGCGCCGACCCGTGGTCGTGGCCGAAGGCCGACAAGCGTGACGGCATGACGAGTCGGTGCGCGTTATCACGACGCGCACCGCCATCGTCAGCGTCCGCCGGACTGTCCAGCCAGCTCCACCACTGTCCGGGGCGTCGCGCATCCGCATCGGCAGCCCTCCGCTCCGCCCACTCACGTACCTTCACCGCTCGCTCGACGCGGCTGACCACCTTGGACACGGCGTCCAAGAAGAACGTCGCCGCTGCAACGGCGTCTCGGGTCGGTGCGTGAGCCGGTGCCCGCGTGTCGGAAACAGGTAGTGCGTCGCATCTGCGGCGAGGTGCTCCCGGAGCCAGTCGACGGAGAGCCGCTGGCTGAAGCCGTGCATGGCGGCCTCTTGCACCAGGTACAGAAGCTGAGCGGTGTCGACGGCTCGGACAGTGCGGGGAAGGGCCGGGGTCATGCCGAGATGATGCCAAGAAGCTTCCGCTCAGCCGAGAGGTCAGCTGGGCTGGGATGCGATCTGCCGACGGGCAGCTCGCCAGATTTCCTCGAACTCCTCGGAGGTGAGTTGTTCGGGGTCGTGGCCTTCCCATTCCGAGACGGGCAGCTCGGCCATGATCCCGAACCTGCTGTCGTACTCGTCGAGGCGGCCCGCTTCGTGGGCCTGCTGCCATTCGGCGAGGGAGGCGGCTGCGATCGGTGTCAGCGCAGGCCCTTGGAGTTCGACCTGCCTGGTTACCCAGCCATCCGCGTCGACCTCGAAGTAGAACCAGACGTCTTCCCCGTCCCAGTAGCAGCGCATCCATGTGGTCACCCGGACATGATGCCGGGCCGGATGCGCCGCCCTGCTCCGCTTGATCTCAATCAAGTCCTGACGTACCCGGACGGGCAAGCCAGAGCTCTGTCGAGCTTGTGCAGCCACCCGGCCACCTCGTCGTCGGAGGCGCAGCCCGCATCCTTGACGCGCTGCACGAGCGCGACTACCTCGGCGCGACTCATCTCCACTGCAGTCATCAGGTTCTTCCGTCCCGACCACCCTCGTGGACCAGTGATTGCCCGGCCAGGTACCAGTCAGCGGACGGTTCGAGCATCGGCTCGAAGGCGGACTCCTCGTCGTCGTCGAGAACGTGGGGGAGGAATCCGTCGTGGACGGTGCGGGCGGCGGTGATGAGCAGACGGTCCAGGACTTCTTGGTCCGTGGCCGGGGGAAGTCGCAGCGCGGCGAGGAGGCGGTTGCGGACGGCGGGGTGGTCGGGGTGGTCGTCGAGGTAGTCCGAGTTGAGGGCCGGGGGCCGGAAGCCGGCCAGGGCGTCGTGCCAGGACGGCAGGACGATGGCGAGGGTCAGGGCCTCGGCGAGAGACTCGGCGATGAGCGAGGCCCGGCCCTCGGAGTCGGTGTAGAGGACGGGGCGGAGGCCGCCGGGGACGGCCGGGCCGCACAGGTAGTGCGTGCCGCCCGCGTTGCAGCCGGCGATGGGCTCCACCGGGAGAGCGTTGGGCAGGGCTATCGACTCGATCGGATCGGTGCGGGCGAGGTCGAACTCGCCGTCGCAGGAGAGGTAGGAGGCGACCTCGGGGTGTGCGGCGATCCTTCGGAGCAGTGCGTTCTCGGAGAGGGCGGCCGGATTGAGGGCCTGGGCAACCGCGGGGGTGAGGGAGTGTCCGGCGAGAACGTGGCGGACGGCGTCGAGGGGAACCGGGCGTTCGTAGTAGTCCTCGAACCATGCCTGAACGGCCTCAGGGGAGCGGTTTGTGAGGAGGTGGAAGAGGAAGCCGGAGCCGTCCGGGTCTCCGCTGCCCTCTGGGAAGGCGATGGTCGAGCCGGTGCGCCAGACGGTGTCGCCGGTCGCCTGCCACAGGCAGGCGGTGACCCGAGGGGCATCGATGTCCTCGCCATGGAAGGCGGGCTCGTCCAGAAGCGGGCGCAACGCCGCGGGCACCTCGTCGATGACACCGGGCCAGACCTGCTCGTCGTCCGTGCCGTACGGGCTCATCTCCGACTCGTGGTCGAAGCCGCGAATGAGTACGCCGGCCGGAGTGAAAAGGACGGCGAAGTCGTCTCCGGAGCCGTTGTCCATCAGGGCCGCCTCGACACCAGGGCCCCAGGCGGCGTGGAAGGTGTACCGGCAGAACCGCGGATCCTCAGCGATCGCCGTGTCCAGGACGGCCAGAGCACGCAGATGGGCACGGAGTCGGGCGGGATCGGGGAGGAGGGCGGCGGTCTCGCGCACTGTATTCATGGCGCCATGAAAACAGCCGCCCCTGACAATCCAGAACGCCCGCACAGCGGTCCGTCGGCGGCCGAGGTCGGGACATTGAGAACTCACACCGACGCCACTCCTCTATCACCAGTAAAGGAGTGGGGGTATGTCAGCAGACGAGACGAGCATCAAGGTGAGCACGGGGCACCGCGGTCGTCCTGGACCAGACTGTACGAGCCGAAGCACCCGTTCAACGAGGCGGTCGCGGCGTTCTACCATCCAGGCCTCCGGCGGGCTGGGCGATCTGTATGCACCGGTGCTGTCCTTCACGGCCGGCGGCGCCGAACGGCCCGGGCTGCTGGGCTGCGTCAAGGGGCTGCGGTTCATCCGGATCGAGGTGCTCGACACCGACGCCGCGGTCACCGCCATCGAGCTGCTGCGGTTCGGGCACTCCTGGGCCGCCGTCCACGCCATCCACGCCGCCCGCCCCTCCCCCACCCACCCCGGCGGCCGCTACCTGCTCACCCTGACACCGAAGGCGTATGCCGGCACCGGCTTCCAAGCCGTCCACCCGCCCCGTCGCCGCTGGCCGCCCGGCGGCAGATCGTCGCGGACGCCCGCTCCGCCGCTCATGCGGGCGGCGGGTGGCACGGCTGGGCCAATTGCGTGCTGTGTCAGTGCCGCGTGCCACACTGCCGGCCATGTCGCTCGCTGATCTCACTCTTGACCTGTGGCGGACCTTCGACGAGGCCACCGCCCGGCGGATCGCTCAGAACGCCGCTGACCACGTGGGCGGCCGGGTCTCACTCATCGAGGCCACGGAACACCTCGGTGCCCCGCTGCACCGCGTCCGGATCGAGCGGGACAGGCAGGAGTTCGCGCTGATACCCGGAGGCCGGGTGTCCCTGGGCTTCGATGTCGACACCTGGAAGCCGACCGCGCAACAGGCCGCCGACTACGCCGAGAGCCTGGAGCAGGGCTACGGTCACGGCCCCGATCTCCGCGCCCACCTCAAGCAGATCCTCAGCGCTCGCCGCAGCGTCCACCTGGACACCGTCCTGATGGCCGTGGAGGACGAGAACCTCAGCGAACCTCCGGCCGACATGCCGGCTGCCCTGTGCGCCCGTGGCCTGCGGATGCCGAGCAGCGACGAGTGGGAACACGCCTGCGGCGCCGGATCGGACACCCTGTTCCGGTGGGGCGACGACTGCCCCCTCGACCGCATTCCCTACGGCGACGACACCGGCCCGCACAAGGAACTGAACGCCTTCGGCCTGCACATCGCCTACGACACCTATCGCACCGAGCTGACCAGCGACGTCACCGCGGTTCACGGCGGTGACGGGGGCGAGTCGGTGTGCGGCGGCTACGGCCGCCTGCTGGCCTGGCTACCCCTGGCGACCACCAACCGCAATCCCGGCATGGCCGAGTTCGTGTACGGACCGGACGGCGAAGACATGTACGAAGACTTCTCCACCCGACCGGTGCTCACGCTCTGAGCGACCGCGTGGACGGCCCGATTGACGACCGGGCTCGCGGCTGGTGGGACAGGGCACGCTCCCGCTCCCTTCCCCGCCTTGCCGGCCACCGCCCAGCTCCTGGACGACGACGGCCGGTTCACCTACCGGTTCGGTCGACCGAGTCGGCCTCCAGCGTCCTCGTCGTCCACCGACTGTCCACCGGCTGAAGGTGAAAGCACAGGCCGAGATCCTGACCAGCTTGCTCGACCCGGTATACCTGGTGCACCTGTTCGGCATCCATCCCGGCACCGCCGTCCGCTACGTCCACACCGCGCACCCCGACAAGGCGCTGCCCCGGACCGCTGAGCCGGGCGGCGCCGGCCGGCCCGTCTGCCCTCCGCCGTGACCCGCTTTCACATGGCCGGGTGCGCGCAGACTGGCTTCCTCGCGCAGTCAGCCGCAGTTGAGCGACCGCGCCAGTAGCCAACTACAGATCCGCGATCCAGGGATGCCCCGGGTGTACGCAGTCGAGTAGCTCGGCCAGGGTCTCGCGCTGAGCTGGGGACATGTGTGGGAGGGTCGCGTCGAAGTCTGATCGGTCTTTTCGGCGGGCGTGCTTGGCCTTGAACAGCAGGACCAGTTCGGGCGCTAGATACGGGATGCCGTCTTGGGTGTGCTGGATGATGTCGCTGTAGGGAAGCCGGATCCTCTCATCGCGGCGGCAGATCCAGGTGTCGCCGTCGTGCGGTTCGCGGAACACGTCCAGCAAGTAGTTGCCGGTGGCCGGATCGCGGAGCCACGTCTGATGTACGGCGGCCAGCACCTCCGTTGTGGCGTCCTCCCAGATCCGGCCACTGCCTGCCGCGTCGAAGACGTATCCGGGGAAGCGGTAGCGGACCTCCGGAAAGCTCGCGGCCGGAATCGCGATCTCGATGTCCCCATGAGCGCGCGTCCGCCGACCGCGGAACAGGTCCAGCGCCCAGCCCGCGGCCACGTACCAGGGCGTGCCGATCCCGGCCAACTGCTGCGCGACCTCACTCGGGGTCCAGCAGGAGGACCACCTGTCGTGGAGGGCTTCGATCTCGCCGGGTGACAGTTCGATGCCGCCGCTGGGCAGTTGCTCGCTCACCGCAGGAATCTATCAGCGGTCTCGAAGAGAGCCCCAGGCCACGATCGATGAACCAGGCCAGGGGAACCTGGGGACCGGACGGTGCATGCCCCTGACCACGTGCGCGATACCGCCGAGGCCGGGATGGGTACGGCACGGGCACACCGGCGACGGCTGGTGGGGCTGACAACGCCGCGGCCCCGGGAGACGGCACCCTCCGTCTCCCCGGGACGACGTTCACAACCGGCCTCTCGGAGGCCGACTACCCGAGCGTCCACTGCTGGTTGCCGGCGCCGCTGCACGACCAGAGCTGCACCGGAGTCGCGTTGGCGGTGGAGGCCCCGCTCACGTCCAGGCACAGGCCGGACTGGACGCCGGTGATCGTACCGTTGGGGTTGACGTTCCACTGCTGGTTCGGCTGGCCGCTGCAGGAATAGACGATCACCTTGGTGCCGTTGGTGGTGCCCCTGCCGCTGGCGTCCAGGCAGAGGGTGGTGCCCCCGACCGTGACCGTCAGCTCCTTCGCCGAGGTGTGCGTCCAGGTCTGGTTGGGCTGGCCGTTGCAGCTGTATATCTGCTGCTGGGTGCCGAGGGTCGTGGTCGAGTTGGGGTCGTCCAGACACTTGCCCGCGCCCACGGCGTGGAGCGGTCCCGTGGTGGCGGTGGTGGAGCCGCTGCCGTCCAGGCCCATGAAGTGGATGGCGTAGGCGGCCATCTGCGTGCCCTGGATCGGCAGTTGGTGCCCGGCACCCACGATGCCGTACGTCTCGACCTGCGTGCTGCCGGAGCTGTTGTTGTACCGGGCCCGGTTCCAGTTGGTGACCGGGGTGTCACTCGACGACGGGGACTGACTCACCCCGAGCACGTTCGTCCACTGCTTGGTCTCTTCACCGAGGTTGTTGTAGTTCAGGGTGGTGTCGGCGGTGCCGTGCCACAACTGCACGCGGGGACGTGGCCCGGTGTAGCCGGGATCGGCATTGCGCACCAGGTCGCCCCACTGCTGCGGGGTCATGGAGACCTGGCCCCCGGCGCAGGGCCCGTTCCAGCCGCGCACCGTACCCGTGTAGAAGCAGTGGTAGGGCACGCCCATGAACGCGGCGCCCGCCTTGAACACGTCCGGGTAGTCCGCGAGCATGACGTTGGTCATCATCCCGCCCGACGACTCGCCGGTGACGTACACGGCGTTGGGGTTCCCGCCGTAGTGCTGCTCGGTGTAGGTGATCATCGACATCAGCCCGACCGGGTCACTGCCGCCGTCACGCCTGAGTGCCTGGTCGGACGAGACGTCCCAACAACTGCCGCTCGGGTTGGACGAAGGGTAGATGACGATGAACCCGTTCTTGTCCGCCAGCGACCCGAAGTCGGTGCTGGAGTACAGGTAGGGCCCGGAGCCCTGGCAGCCGTGCAGCGCGAGCAGGATCGGCGGGTTGGCCTTGACGCTGGCCGGCACGTACACGTACATCTGCAGATTGGTCGGGTTGGCGCCGAAGTTCGTGACCTGGGTCAACGAGGCCGCGGCGGCCTGGGGCGCGGCGGTCAGGCCCACACCGACAGCGGCGACGACCGCCAGGAGCAGGCCTAACAGGCGGAACCGCAGGTACCGGATTCGTGCCATGGGATCTCTTCCTCCACGGTTTGTTAGCGCCAACAGTGCAGTATTGCTCTCCACTGTCACACTGTCGCCAGATCCGGCCATTGGCTGCCGCACCACACCGGGCCCTCCGCCAAGCAGCTCCACCTGTGCCTGTCCCCAGCTCGACAGTCACCCGAGGGACTTCCCTGAGCGACGCCATGACGCCCATCAGGCCGGATGACGATCGGCGCCCCAACGGTGGCGAACCCCCCAGAAGTGGGCCGGACGTCCTCACCGGATTCCTGCACTTCCCGACGGTTGGGGCGGATGAGAGAACTGGGGCAAAGTTGGTCCACAGGTCACATGAAGCACTCCTGAAGAAGAAGGCGATCACTCACGAGATAGTGAGCGCTCACAATCAACTGTAGGGGTCAGGTGTGTAGTCGGGTGTCCCAGGCGGTGCACCGATGGAACGCCGAGATGACACTGACACAACCCGCCGCGCCACCTCAAGGGCCGCGCAGCGCGAATCTGTTCCACCACGGGCCCGCGCGCCCAGGGAACGGTAACCGCGAGGACGGGAACGTCCGGCACCCGGGTTGGCCCGGGCTCTGCGGGGGAACGCGGCGCCGGCAGTGCCCCATCACCGCGTGGTTATCCAGGGGCGGTACACGGACGGAGGGTGAGCCTGTTGCATGCGAAGGGCAGGACGAACAGGCGGAAGCAGTCTCTGCACCGTCGACGCATCGCATCGGCAGAACCGGAAGAACCGCGGCATTGGAGCGTCGATACGGGACCGCGACGTGGCATTGCCACGCACGGGTACCGCCCGCCGGTTGTGCAGCGGGATCACGCAGCTCGCCTCCGCCCATGCATTCCGGCACGTGCTTTCCCGCCCGTTGGTCCGGCGACGGGGATGGCACGCGCCGTCGGAGTGCGCCGTCGGTGTGCGCTGTCGGTGTGCGCTGTCGTCCGCTCAGCGGGCGACAGCGGGCGACGGGTTGCCGTAGTAGGCGTCCGGGCCGTGCTTGCGCGTGAAGTGCCTGTCGAGCAGGTGTTGCGGCGGGACAGGCGGGTCCATGGGCGCCCGCAGGGCCAGGGTGTGCAGGGCCATCTCGGCGACCGCCTCGCAGATGACCGCGTTCTCGAGCGAGGCGGTCGCGGTGGCCCCCCAGGTGAAGGGACCGTGCCGTGAGACGAGCGCGCCGGGCACCTCCTCCGCCCGGCGCGGGTCACCTTCGAGGAGGGCGACGATCACCTGCCCGGTGTTGTACTCGTAGTCCCGTGCGCACTGTTCCGCCGTGAGGTCCTCCGTCACCGGGATCGGACCGTTGAAGGTGTCCGCGTGCGTGGTGCCGAGGACGGGGATCGAGCGGCGGGCCTGCGCGAAGGCCACCGCGTGTGTCGAATGGGTGTGGGTGACTCCTCCGATGTTGGGGAAGGCGCGGTAGAGGCAGCGGTGAGTCTCGGTGTCGGTGGAGGGCTTGAAGTGCCCCTCGACGACGCGGCCGTCCTCCAGCCCGACCACGACCAGGTCGTCCGCGGTGAGGTCCGCGTACGACACACCGGACGGCTTGATGACGAACACGCCGGCGTCGCGATCGACGCCGCTCACGTTCCCCCAGGTGAGGGTTGCCAGCCCGGCCTTCGGTATCCGCAGGTTGGCCGCCAGAACCTCCCGGCGGAGATCCCTGAAGGAGGGGGACTCGCTCACCATGTCTCACCGTCTTTCCGTCAGCGGCGGCGGCCGGCGGGAGCAGGTCCCGCGGCAGCCGCGACCGCGCACGACTGGGCTGAGGGGAGCGACCACCCGGTCCTGGCCACGGCCGTCCGATGGGCACCCTCAAGATTGTGTGCGCTAACATAGCGCTTCCTCAGGGACTGGCTCAATAATTGAGGACCAGAACCCCTCAAACCGCCTCTCACGATGTGAGCGCACACACCAATGCGTCGAGGGGATTCCGTTCACGGCCGCTCGTCGATCAGATCCCGTCCCGGCCCGTAGCAACGAGGCGGTACCTTGCGAGCGGGTCCCACATCGAACGAGGACGGGGGAGAGGTTTGACCCAGCTCCCAGATGTCTCCAGGGCGCCCACCATGGCGGACACGGGGGCGAGCGCGGGAAAACGCCTGGCGAACAGTGAGGCGGCCCTGCGCCCCTGAGACCACGGGCAGGCGCTGGGGCCTCGGCGCCACGCCGCCGTAAGTGCGGTACGGACGTCCAGTCTCGCGAGCCGAGCCAGAGCGTCTGAAGCTCCTTGGCCAAGTTACATATCTGGGAACGACAAGCACGACGCTCCCCGGAACGCCACGGATTTGTGTGCGCTAACAAGCGACGCTCCAGCTCCCCTGGCATGCATCATGTCTCCGTGATTCATCGACGATCCGGCCTACATCGACGACCCTGCTGATCCTGACCTGCGCCATGACCCGCACCAGTGAGTGCGGGCCGGCGGAGCGTCGTCACCCCGACCGACACCCTGGCCTGCGCGACACGCACTGAGATCAGAGACTCAGGCCTCTTGCTTTTCGACTTTGTTAGCGCTCACACTGCCAAAGCACGACCGCCCGCACCCGTCGGCCGCGGACCTGCCCCGACACGGAGCCGTCCGCAGCCGTACGGCTCCTCGAAAGGCATTCCGGTGACCTCCCCCTCGCCCCCCGCGAACTCCCCGGCCCCCTCTTCCGACGTCCGCGAGCGGTACACCGTGGGCGTCGACTTCGGCACCCTGTCGGGGCGCGCGGTGGTCGTGCGGGTACGCGACGGCCAGGAACTCGCCTCCGCCGTCCACGAGTACGCGCACGCCGTGATCGATGAACGCCTCCCCGGCACCGGAGCCCCACTGCCGCCGGACTGGGCCCTGCAGCACCCAGATGACTGGCGGGAGGTGCTGCGCCGGGCCGTGCCCGAAGCCGTCGCGACGTCCGGTGTGGATCCCGACGACATCATCGCCATCGCCACCGACTTCACCGCCTGCACGGTCCTGCCCACGCTGGCCGACGGCACACCGCTGGCCGAGACAACCCTTGCCGGCCGCCCGCACGCCTGGCCCAAGCTGTGGAAGCACCACGCCGCCCAGGGGCAGGCCGACCGCATCAACGACCTCGCGCACGCGCGGGGCGAGAAGTGGATCGGCCGGTACGGCGGCAAGATCTCCGCCGAGTGGCAGTTCGCGAAGGCGCTGCAGGTGCTGGAGGAGGACCCCGAGGTCTACGACGCCTGCGCCCGCTGGATCGAGGCGGCCGACTGGATCGTCTGGCAGCTCACCGGCGCCGAGTCCCGCAACACCTGCACCGCCGGCTACAAGGGCATCCACCAGGACGGCAGTTACCCCGACGACGCCTACCTGGCCGCGCTGAACCCGGGGTTCGCCGATTTCGTCCGCACCCGGCTGGAGTTCCCGCTGTCCCCGCTCGGCTCCCGGGTGGGCTCGCTCAGCGACCAGGCCGCCGCCTGGACCGGACTGCGCCCCGGCATCGCCGTCGCCGCCGGCAACGTCGACGCCCACGTCACCGCGGCCGCGGCCCAGGCCGTGGAAAACGGCCGGCTGCTCGCCATCATGGGCACATCCACGTGTCACGTCATCAACGCCTCCGTGCTCGCCGAGGTCCCCGGCATGTGCGGCGTCGTCCACGGCGGCATCGTCGAGGGCGCGTACGGCTACGAGGCCGGGCAGAGCGCGGTCGGCGACATCTTCGCCTGGGTGCTGCGCCAGGGCGTGCCGCGGGAGTACTACGACGAAGCCGCCGAACGGGGCGAGGACCTGCACGCGCTGCTCACCCGCAAGGCGGCGCACCAGCCCGTCGGCGGCCACGGCCTGATCGCCCTGGACTGGCTGGGCGGCAACCGCTCCGTCCTCGTCGACCACCACCTCTCCGGCGTCGTGGTCGGCCTCACCCTCGCCACCCGCCCCGAGGACGTCTACCGCGCCATGCTGGAGGCCACCGCCTACGGCACCCGCGTCATCGTCGAGGCCCTGGAGGAGGGCGGGGTGCCGGTGACCGAGTTCGTCGTCGCCGGCGGGCTCGCCAAGAACGAGCTGCTCATGCAGATCTACGCGGACGTCCTGCGCCGCCCGGTGTCCCTGGCTGCGTCCAAGCAAGGGCCCGCGCTCGGCTCGGCCATCCACGCCGCCGTCGCCGCCGGGGCGCACCCCGACGTGCGTACCGCGACCGCCGCCATGGGCCGCCTGGAGCGTGAGGTGTACGTGCCCGACCCGGCACGCGCCGACGCCTACGACGCGCTGTTCGCGGAGTACCGGCTGCTGCACGACCACTTCGGGTCCGGCGACCTGATGCACCGGCTGCGCGCCCTGCGCAACGCCGCACTCGGCGCCGGCTGACGTCCGCCGTCGATCCGGTCCGTGGACCGGCCCGCCGCCAGGCACCCCTGGCCGGTGGCGGGTCCCTCCCCGCCGACCGCGTCCGCCGCGGCCGGCCCCGAATCACCGTCATCTCTTCATCACAGGAGCTCACGTGTCCAGCCCCCATGCCCTCGTCCGTGAAGTCTGGTTCCTCACCGGCAGCCAAGGGCTGTACGGGGAGGACACGCTACGGCAGGTGGCGGAGCAGTCCGAGCGGATAGCCGCAACGCTGGCCGCCGCGAACGGCCTGCCCGTCCGTGTCGTGTGGAAGCCCGTGCTGACCGGCGCCGACGCGATCCGGCGCGTCTGCCTGGACGCCAACGGCGACGACCGGTGTGTGGGACTCATCGCCTGGATGCACACCTTCTCACCGGCGAAGATGTGGATCGCCGGCCTGGACGCCCTGCGCAAGCCGCTGCTGCACCTGCACACCCAGTCGAACGTGGCCCTGCCCTGGGACACCATCGACATGGACTTCATGAACCTCAACCAGGCGGCGCACGGCGACCGGGAGTTCGGGCACATCCAGGGCCGCGTCGGCGTGCCGCGCAAGACGGTGGCCGGTCACGTCACCGACCCCGCGACGGTCGACCGCGTCGTGACCTGGGCGCGTGCCGCGTCCGCCCGCGCCGAGCTGGCCACCCTCAAGGTCGCCCGCTTCGGAGACAACATGCGCGACGTCGCCGTCACCGAGGGCGACAAGGTCGAGGCGCAGCTCCGCTTCGGCGTCTCCGTCAACACCTACGGCGTCAACGACCTGGTCGAGGTGGTCGATTCGGCCGACGACAGCGACGTCACGGATCTGGTCAAGGAGTACGAGGAGCAGTACCGGCTGGCACCCGAGCTGCGCGTTGGCGGCGAGCGCCACGACTCCCTGCGCTACGCGGCGCGGATCGAGGCCGGTCTGCGCACCTTCCTCACCGAAGGCGGCTTCCGCGCGTTCACCACCAACTTCGAGGACCTCGGCGGCCTGCGCCAGCTGCCCGGCCTGGCTGTGCAGCGTCTGATGGCGCAGGGCCACGGCTTCGGCGGCGAGGGCGACTGGAAGACCGCCGTCCTGCTGCGCGCCCTCAAGGTCGCCGCCGACGGCCTTCCCGGCGGCACCTCGTTCATGGAGGACTACACCTACGACCTGACCCCCGGCAACGAACTCATCCTCGGCGCCCACATGCTGGAGGTGTGCCCGTCGATCGCCGCCGACACCCCAGGCTGCGAGATCCACCCGCTGGGCATCGGCGGCCGCGAGGACCCCGTCCGGCTGGTGTTCGACGCGGCACCGGGACCGGCCGTCGTGGTCGGCCTGAGCGACCTCGGTGACCGCTTCCGGCTGGTGGCCAACGAGATCGACGTGGTGCCGCCGCCCCACCCGCTGCCCGCGCTGCCGGTGGCCCGCGCCGTCTGGCGGCCCCGCCCGGATCTCAGGACCTCCACGGAGTCCTGGCTCACGGCCGGGGGCCCCCACCACACCGTCCTGAGCACGGCGCTCAGCCCGGAGCACCTCGACGACCTCGCCGAGATGCTGAAGGTGGAACTCGCCCTCATCGACGCGACGACCACCGCCCGGCAGTTCCGGCGTGAGCTGCGATGGAACCAGGCCTACCACCGCCTGGCAGTCGGTATCTGACCACCCGAGTCACCGCGACTCCCCCGCCGCGCCGTCTCAGAGCCCGTACGACGTGGGTCAGCACCTCACCCATCCGCGGTGCGCGGCCACGGATGCCAGTGGGGCTGGGTGCGGGGCCACTGGAAGGCGGAGATAGCCCAGCTGCCCCCCTCGGTCCGCAGGTGTAACAGGGTGACGCCTCCCCTACGGCCGCTGCGTCACGGCCAGTGTCCTGCGGTACAGGACCGAGGAGGGCGCCATGGCGAAGCCATGGCAACCGACGACAAGGCGGCAAGCCGCGGCGGAGGGCCCGTCGGCCCGGCATGATCCAAGCAAGGGGAGCGGCCAGGTCCTCGATGTCTCCCCGGGGCAGCCCGCAGGGCCTGCCGCGGCGAGACGGCCCCCGTCTGATTCGAGGACCGTTCTGCCAGCCCTGGGGGCGTCGGGAGCCAACCGCCTGAGCAACGGGCTCTCTCACGCCGTCAACCCCTTCGTTCCGATGGCGTCCACCCGCCGGGCACGGAGCATCAGACGGGTGGGCAGCAGCATCCCGACCATCACCAACCGGCCCGTCGTACTGAATCGCTGGCCAGCCCGGCACGGGCACCCATCGCCGACGGCGGATACCCGGGCACCGGCTCTTCTCATCTCACACCGCACACCACGAAGTCACACCCGCCTGTGCTGAGCAGGGTCAGCTGCTGTGGTCGGAATCGTCGGCTTCCCGGCGACGGCGGTGTGCCCTCCATGCCGCACGGGCCCCGAACGCTGCTGTGGCCAGCTGCAGTGCCGCCGTTCCCAGGCCAATGATTTGTCCCACGCTGTACATCTCGCTCCTCTGGATTCGCGCACGCGCCCACGGCGTGCGGGAGAAGCGTCACAATCAGAACATTGATGCGCCAGAGACAAGATCCACTTGGTGGTTCTTGCTGCTGCCCAGCAACAATGGCTGTCAAAATCCGGACCGGCGAGGAGTTGTTGCGAGGGATGCAAGAAGCACGGCGTGGGCGCCCGTTAAGCGCCCTGGATCCGACACTGAGTCCGGAGATGACGGTCTGGGCGCAACGGCTGCGTGAGTTCTACAAGAGCCTGGGGCTGACCCTGCTAGCTCTGGAGAACCTGCTCGGCATCGACGCCACCACGCTCTCCCGCTACCTCAACGGGCAGCGGCTTCCCGAGATCACTTTCCTGAAGAATCTCGATGACGCGATCGACAAGCGGACGGGAGCGCACCTCAAGCCTGAGGTGATGGCAGCCGTGCGCGCCGAGTACCTCGCCGCTTGTCTGGTGCACGAGCCGCAGCGCCAGGAGGTGTATGTGCTGCGTGACGAACTGGACGAGGCACGGTCCCGGCTGGTGGCTGCCGAGCAGACCGTCGTCGAACTGCAGGAGCAGATCGCCGGCGAGCAGCGTCGCCGTCAGGAGCTGACGTCCGGTCTGCACGAGTTGGAGATGGTGGCGGCCGGCGGCCTTCGTGATGCGGAGGCGTCTCGGCGCGAGCGGGACATGGCCCTGGTCGAGCGCAACCTGTTGGACGAACTCCTCCAAGAGCACCTGATGGAACTGAGACTGGCCAGCCGCGACCGCGTCATCAGCTTGCAGCTCGAAAAGGAGGTGACCCGGGCCCTGACCGTAGCCGAGCAGGCTCTCGAAGACGTGCTCGCGGAGGAAGACGTAGCGGTCGGGCAACAGCCTGCTTCCGCGGAGACTGAGTCCGGTCAGGCGAAGACGCGGTGGTGGAAGCGGACGTCGTCTGCCGATCTCGCAAGGCTTCGCGAGCAGACTTCGCTGGCAGCCCAAGTGCACATCCCTGAGCTGGTGAGGCAGCTGAGTGAATGGGACTCCCAGGATTCCATTGACCTGTCCATCCCCTCGGTGGGCAGTTATCCCAGTACGGAGACTGCGCAGCTGGCCTCCGTGATCGACTCCTTGTTGCGCGAGTCCGCCCGGTTGGCCGGTGAGCAGGCCCTGTTGCGGGGCAACGTCAACGCCATGTTCACCAACCTCTCGCGCCGCTCCCAGAACCTCATCCAGCGCCAGCTGTCGCTCATCTCCGAGCTGGAGTCCCGCGAGGCCGACCCGGACCAGCTGTCCTCGCTGTTCAAGCTCGACCACCTCGCCACACGCATGCGCCGTCACGGCGAAAACCTCCTCGTGCTCGCCGGTGAAGAGCCCGACCGCCGCTGGACCCGCCCGGTTCCGCTGGTGCAGGTGCTGCGTGCCGCAGCCTCCGAGGTGGAGCAGTACGAGCGCATCGAGCTGGCCTCCGTGCCGGCCACCGAGATCGCCGGCCGCGTCGTCAACGACCTCGTCCACCTGCTCGCCGAACTGCTCGAGAACGCCACCTCGTTCTCCGCCCCCCATACCGAGGTCAAGGTCACCGGTCACGCGCTGCCCGACGGCCGCGTCCTGATCGAGATCCACGACACCGGCCTCGGTGTCCTCCCCCAGGACCTTCTCGAGATCAACAAGCGCCTTGCCTCGCCGCCCACCGTGGACGTCTCCGTCTCGCGCCGCATGGGCCTCTTCGTGGTCGGCCGGCTGTCCCAGCGGCAAGGCATCCGCATCCAGCTCCGCCCGTCCGACTCCGGTGGCACGACCGCGCTGGTCATGCTGCCCGTGGACGTCGTCCTACGTCCGCAGCCGGCTACGGACGGCATGCCTGGGGCCTGACGTGGTGTTCTGGACGCCCAGCGAACCTGTCAGCCTCGATCACTGCACCAGCGCCACCCGGTAGCCGCCGAACGATGCCCGCAGAGACGAATGACACGTCACACGGGCACGGAGGACGGCGTCCGGGTGGTCAGGGCATGCTCCACGGCCGTATGGGCCAGGCGCCGTCGGTGAGTCGGATTCGCAGCAAGCCCTACGATGTGCCGGTGCCCAAGGCACTGCTCCCCGGACTCGCCGAGGAGCTGGGCGTTCACAGGGCCGCGGAGGACCTGCGGCTGTGGGCGTCAGACGTGGCGAGAACGGCAGTACACGAACCAGCAAGGGCGGCCGTACGACGGCGGTTACCGCAACCCGCGAGCACAGAACCGCCTCCGTAGGCTCGGCATCCTCTTCCTGTACCACCTCGCCGTGATCTGGTCAGCCGAGTGGCGCAGACTGATCGCGAGGGATCCGCGCGACGATCTCGACAGCTCGCCGTCCCCCGCAGCCCTCCTGCCCGTTCCCTCCCGGGTGTCCCACGGGCGCTTGCCACGTGTGGCCGGATTCTCTCCCCTCCCCGACCGTGTCGCCTCGCAGTGGAGCACCGGCCGTCACACCCGCGCATCGTCAGCGAACACACGTCCGACCACGGCGAACGACCGGTACGGCAGTGGGAGGAGAACGCGATTTCCTCGGCCCTCGCCCCCCGCCCGACAGAATGTCCGTTGGCCTGAACATCCCTGCCGATTCAAGCCGTGGCGCACTAGACTCGGAATGAATGATTACGGGGAGGCCGCAGTTGCTGCATGTCGCTCTGATAAACATGCCCTTCGCCGACTGGAATCGTCCGTCATTCGCCCTGGGACAGTTGTCGACTCTCGTTCACCGGGAATTCGGCGACCGGGCACGAGCGCACGTGCGTTATCTCAACCAGGATATGGCCGAGTTCTTCGGGACACGTCTGTACGAGGCCCTTTCCGTGAGCCACGATCACGTGGACACGGGAATCGGGGACTGGCTGTTCCGGCACATCGCCTTTCCCGACGAGGCCGACACCACCGCCGAGTACTTCCAGCGCTACTACCGGGGTGCCCGGTGGGCCGACTTCCGTGGACAGATCCTGTCGGCGCGGGACGGACTGCTGGACTTCTGCGAGGAACTGATCGACCGCCACCGGCTGGACGAGGCCGACATCGTGGGGTTCAGTTCGATGTTCGCCCAGCATGTGCCGAGTATCGCGCTGGCGCGGCTGATCAAGGAACGCAGCCCGCGGACGCTCGTCGTGCTCGGCGGGGCGAACTGTGAAGCGCCCATGGGCGCGGTGATCGCCGAGCACGTACCGGCCGTCGACTTCGTCTTCTCCGGGCCGGCGCTGAACACCTTCGGCGACTTCCTGCGGTGCGTCCTCGACGAGGACCCGGAGCGCGCCGACAACATTCCGGGAATCCTCTCCGAGCGGAACTGCCGCGACCCGCGCTTCCGCAGGTCCATCGGCGCGGAACGCGATATCGATGACTTCTTCCTGCCCGACTACGACAGTTTCTTCGAGGCACTGGAGAACCATCCGGAACTTCGGCGCACGGGCACCAGTGAACCCATACTGTTCTTCGAAACGTCCCGCGGCTGCTGGTGGGGACAGCGTTCGCACTGCACCTTCTGCGGACTGAACGGTGAAAGCATGACCTTTCGGTCCATGGCTCCGGATCTGGCCGTCCAGCAGTTCGAGTGGCTATTCGGCTTCGCACCCACGTACACCTCGCTCTTCTGCACGGACAACGTCATGCCGCGCAACTACGCGCGCGAAGTCTTCCCCCGGCTCGACCCCCCGCCCGGGACCGAGATCTTCTACGAGGTCAAGCTCCCACTGAGCCGCCAGGACCTGCGCGCCATGACGGACGCCGGCGTCACCGTCGTCCAGCCCGGCATCGAGGCGCTGTCCACCTCGACGCTCACACTGATGGGCAAGGGCACGACCGCGTTCCAGAACCTGCAGTTCCTCAAGAACTGCGAGGAGTTCGGGATCAAGCCCGAGTGGAACCTCCTGATCGGCTTCCCCGGCGAGGACCCCGCGGTCTACCGCAAGTACGCCGAGGAACTGCGCGACTTCGTGCACCTGGTCCCGCCGCACGGCGTGTACATGGTGCGCTTCGACCGCTTCAGTCCCTACTTCAAGCGGAGTGACGAGTACGGACTCGTCCTGAAGCCCGTGGACTACTACTCCCTGACGTATCCCTTCGACACGTCGGCGCTGTCCGATCTCGCTTACTTCTTCGCGGACCAGAACCTGGCGCCGTACATGCTCGACGCGGTCGAGTGGCACGACGAGCTGAGCGAGCTGGTCACCCAGTGGCGTGCGGCCCGGTACGGGGAGGACGCAACGCTCCGTCGCGAGTTGCGGCTGACCGCCGGGGACGACGGCAGCCTCACGGTCCGGGACTCCCGTTCCGGCGCTCTCCGTACGCACCGGGTCGACGCGGCGACCGGCCGGCTGCTGCGCCGGCTGTCCTCGCCGGCCACGCCCGAGCGGCTGGCCCGGGACTGGCCCGAGGGGCCGGACGACCTGAGGCACCGCCTCGACGCGCTCACCGGACAGCGGTTCCTCTTCGCGGAGGACGGCCGGGTGATGAGCCTGGTGCTGACCGGAGCGGACGGCGAGGCAGAGGAACCCGCCAGCGACGAACCCGCCACGGCCGGCGCCCGGCGGCTGCTGCCGCTGTCGTCGAGGGCGCCGCGATGACGGCCGGGACCACCCCCATGCTCCCGCTGGTCGTCGAGAGGCACGGCGGGTCCGCCGTGGAACGGCTGCGCACCCGGCGGGAGGAACTGCGGGCCGCGCTGCGCGAGCGCGGCGCGCTGTTGCTGCGCGGCTTCGACGTCGGAGGCGCCGACGGATTCGCCGACATCGTCCGCACGCTCTCCGGCGAGCCGCTGCCGTACACCGAGCGGTCCTCCCCCCGCAGCGTGATCAAGGGGCACGTCTACACGTCCACCGACTACCCGCCCGGCGAAGAGATCTTCCTGCACAACGAGAACTCCTACCAGGCGAGTTGGCCGCTGACCCTGTACTTCCACTGCGTGCGCCCGCCGTCGGCCCGGGGCGCCACCCCGCTGGCCGACACCCGGCGGGTGCTGGCCGCCGTCGACGACGAGGTGCGCCGGGAGTTCGCCCGGCGCGGCTGGATGGTCGTACGCAACTACGGCGACCTGGTCGGCCTGCCGTGGCAGGAGGCTTTCGCCACCGAGGACCGCGCGGAGGTCGAGCGTCACTGCCGGGAGCGGGACATCGAGGCACAGTGGCTGCCCGGCGGCGGGCTGCGCACCCGGGCGGTACGGGAGGTCGTGCACCGGCATCCGGTGACCGGCGAGGCGGTGTGGTTCAACCATGCGACGGTCTTCCACGTCACCACGCTGCCGGAGTCGGTCCGGCTCGGGCTGCTGGAGATGCTGGGCGAGGAGAACCTCCCGAGCCAGACCTACTACGGTGACGGCGGATCGATTCCGGACGACGTCATGGCTCATCTGCGGGCCTGCTACCGGGCCGCGGCGACCCGCTTCGACTACCGTGCGGACGACGTCCTGGTGATCGACAACATGCTGGTCTCGCACGGCCGCGAGCCGTTCACGGGGCCCCGCCGGATCGCGGTCGCCATGGCGGAGCCGTACACACCCGACCGCTAGCCCCAGGACGGAAGACCCTCGCATGTTCGCGCGTTCGCTGTGGTCCAATCGGGACTTCTCCGTGTTCTGGGCGGTCCAGGCGCTGTCCGAGGTCGGCAACGCCTTCTCCCTGGTGGCGCTGCCCCTGCTGGTGCTCCACACCACCGGCTCGGCGGCGCAGATGGGGCTGCTCACGGCCGTCGCCGGCGCCGTCTCGCTGCTCACCGGTCTGGTCGGTGGTGCCTGGGCCGACCGCTTCGACCGGCGGCGCCTGCTGATGCTGTGCGACGCCGCCCGGCTGGTGCTCTACGGCGCGATCCCGGTGTGCTGGGCGCTCAGCCCGCAGATCTGGCTGCTGTACGTGGTCATGGCGCTGGCCTCGGTCTTCGAGATGCTGTTCAAGATCACATATGTCACCGCCGTCGCGAACCTCGTCGACAAGGAGCAGATCGTCGCGGCCAACGGCCGGCTGGAGACGACGAACGCGGTCGCGTACATCGCCGGCCCGGCCCTGGCCGGTGTGGTGGCCGGGTTCTTCGGGCCCACGGCCGCCGTCGCCATCAACGCGGGCAGCTTCGGGATCTCCCTGGTGGGCCTGGCCTTCATCAGACTCAGGCCCACCACGCGGCCGCCGGCCGACGAGGCCGCGAGCAGGGCCGCCCGAGCACCCGACCGGCGCTCCGGCTTCCGGGTCGGCGCCGCCTTCCTGTGGCGCACGCCGGTGCTGCGGGCGCTCACCGGGCTGCTCACCGTCACCACCTTCCTCAGCCTGGGCATGACCGACGTGTTCATCTACCACCTGCGGCACGGTCTGGGGCAGGACGAACGTACAGTGGGCTACGTCCTCGCGCTGGCCGGGCTCGGCACCTGCGTGGCCGCCGCCGCCACCGCCAGGCTGCGCCGCTCCTGGGGGTTCGGGCCCTGCTGGCTCGGCGCGATGAGTCTGTGCTCGGTGTCGGTGCTGGTGCTGGGCGGCACCGGGCACGTCTCCGTGGCGGCCGTGACCATCTGCCTGTACTCCTTCGGCATGGCCCTGGCGGGTGTCTGCTCGATGTCCCTGCGGCAGCAGGTCACACCGGACCACCTGCTCGGCCGGGTCACCTCCGCGTTCTGGACGATCCACGGCAGCCTCGCGCCCCTCGGGGCGGCCCTGCTCACCGCCCTCGTCGGCCGGCTGGGGACCCGGGGGCCGCTGACCGCGGTGGCCGTCGTCTTCCTGGCCGTGGTCGCGGTCGCCGCCTTCACTCCCATCCGCCAGCGCCACCCGGAGCGAACCGCCGTACAGCTCCCGCGGACGCGGCCCACCGATACGTCGCCACCACGAGAGGAGCGTCATGGGGATGACGCCGGAACCCGACGATGACGACCGGCTGTACAAGGTCGTGGTCAACCACGAGGAGCAGTACTCCGTCTGGCCCGCCCACCGGGACAACCCGGCCGGGTGGTCGGACGCGGGCATGACCGGCCCGAAATCCGACTGCCTCGTTCACATCGAGGACGTGTGGACCGACATGCGTCCGCTGAGCCTGCGCCGTCACCTGCGGGCGGGCGGACAGGACCCACAGGACGCACGGAACGCATAGGACAGGCCGGTGGCGGAGGGCGCCGACCAGGCGGGCCGGCTCACGGTCCGTCACCGCACCCGCCGTACCGCGGACCAGGGAAGGCCATCGTGCACGACGACCTGGAAACACCACCGACACCCTGCTCGGCGGCGGCGCCCCGGCTGCCGCTCTCGCGCGGCCAGGAAAGACTGTGGTACTTGGAACAGATCGCGGTCGCCGCGCCGGTCCACCACGTGTCCGCCGCCACCCTCATCGAGGGCCCACTGGACGCCGGTCGGCTGGCGTCCGCACTGCGCGACTGTGCCGCCCGCCACGAGCTGCTCCGCAGCACCTTCGACGATCACGGCGACGGGCCGCGCCGTACCCTGCGCGCGACGGCCGAGGTGCCGTTGGGGCGACTGGACCTCGAGGGAGGGCCCGCGCCGGGGACGGATGCCCGGGACGGCTCCGTGTCCGAGGCGGCACTGCGCGCTGTGCTCGCCGGGGAGGGCGCCCGGCCCTTCGCACTCGACCGCGGGCCCGCGCTGCGCGCCACCCTGGTACGCACCGGCGAGGAGCGGCACGTGCTGTTGCTCACGGCGCACCGCATCGTCGCCGACCGGGCCTCGCTCACCATGCTGGAACGCGAGCTCGCCTGCCGTTACGCGGCGTCCGACGACGGTCCGGCGCGGCCCACGCCCGCCGACGCGGAACGGCCGGTCCTGCGGCAGCCCGCCCCGGAGCGGCGAACCCCTGATGAGGGACTGCCTTACTGGAGACGGCAGTTGACGGGACTTCCGCTACTCGACCTGCCCCTCGACCGGACCCGGCCGAGGACACCGACCCACCGGGCGACGAGCCGCGGGCTGCTCCTCGGCACCCGGCACACCGAGGCCCTGCGGCGGCTCGCCCGCGAGGAAGGCGTACCGGCGTGGACGGTACCGGCGGCCGCCTTCGCCGTGCTGCTGGCGCGCTGGACGGGGCGGCACGACGTGGTGTTCGGCACACCCGTGGACCGCCGTCCGCCGGGGTCCGCAGGGACTGCGTTCGGGCCGTACGAGGATCTGCTCCCACTGCGGACGGATCTGACGGGCCGCCCCTCCTTACGGGAAGCGGTCCGTCGCATCGCACGCACCCGTCACGAGGCGGCGCGCCACGCCGATATACCCTTCGGACGACTCGTCCAACTCTTCGAGCCCGAAGCCCACGTGAGCCGTCACCCGCTGTGCCAGGCGGTCTTCGCCGTGACCGGGGCGCGGCGTACGGCCTTCATGGCGGCGGGGCTCACCACGTCCGCGCTCCCCCTGGACGACGCGACCGTCGCCTACGACCTGCAGTGCACGGTGAGCGGTGCGGAGGAGGGCGAACAGGACCGTCTCGGCGCGGAGTTGCGCCTCGCGTCCGACCTGTGGCTGCCGGAATCGGCCGACCGGATGGTGACCGCCCTCCGCGCACTGCTCACCGCCCTCGACGAGACTCCGGACCGGCCGATCGGGGAGATTCCGGTGCTGTCGCCCGAGGACCGGGCCCGGATCGACGCCTGGAACGCCACCGACCGCCCCCTGCCCGAACCGGCCACCGTGGACGGCCTGTTCCTCGCATGGGCCGAGCGCACCCCGCAAGCCCTGGCCCTCACCGACCGCACCGGGACCTGGACGTACGCGCAGCTGCGGGGGCGGGCTGACCGCGTCGCACGGACACTGATCGCGGCCGGCGTCACCCCGGACTCCGTCGTCGCCCTGCACATGCGGCGCTCCGCCGACCTCGTCACGGGCATGCTCGGCGTGCTCCTGGCCGGCGGCGCCCCCCTCGTCCTCGACCCCGGCCATCCGCAGGAACGACTGCGGTCCATGGCCGGCGACGCCGAGATCTCGGCCGTCCTCGGCCGCGCCGAACCCCCCGCCTGGCTGCACCGCCTGGACGTACCCGTGCTGACCCTCACCGACACGGGACACGACAGCACCGACGCAGCCGCCCCGCGGCGGCAGGGGCCGCCGGTCACCGGCCAGGAGCACGGCGGGCACGGCACCGTCGGCCCGCCTCCGCGCTCCCGCTCCCACCCCGTCGGGCTGGCCGCCGTGGTGCACACGTCCGGGTCGACCGGGCGGCCCAAGGCTGTCGGGACACCCCATCGGGCCGTCGTGCGGCTGATCACCGCGACCGACTATGTGTCCATCGGTCCCGGAGACGTCCTGTTGCACCTCGGCGACCCGGCCTTCGACATCACCGCCTTCGAGGTGTGGAGCGCACTGTGCAACGGCGCACGGGTCCATGTGCTCCCTGGCGACGAACCCCTCGGGCCCGACGAGGTGCTGGCCGCGCTGCGTGAGCTGCGGCCCACGGTCGTCGCCCTCACCGGCACCCTCTTCAACCGGGTGGCCGACATCGATCCGGGGGCCTTCGGCGGACTGCGCCATCTCTTCGTCGTCGGAGAGGTGATGGACCCCCGCCGCACGCGCGCCGTGCTGTGCGGCGGCACTCCGCCCGGTCACCTGCACAACGGGTACGGTCCGAGCGAGAACGCGACGTTCTCCACGACCCACCTGGTGGACCAGCTGTCCCAGGACTCCCCCAGCGTGCCCATCGGCTCCGCCCTCACCAACACCACGCTGCACGTGCTGGACCAGGAACTGGGGCCCGTGCCGATCGGGGTCACCGGCGAGTTGTACGTGGGCGGGTCGGGGGTCGCCCGGGGCTACCTGGGCCGCCCGGGCCACACCGCGGAGCGTTTCCTGCCGGACCCGTTCGCCTCCCGGCCGGGGGCGCTGATGTACCGCACCGGCGACCTGGTGCGAAGGCTCCCGGACGGGGCGCTGGACTTCCTCGGCCGGGCCGACCAGCAGGTGAAGATCCGCGGCTACCGCATCGAGCCGGGCGAGGTCGAGGCGGCGCTGCTGGCACGCCGCGACGTGCGTGAATGCGTCGTGCGAGCGGTCGACGTCGCCGGGGACCGGCGGCTGGTCGCCTATGTCGTTCCCGGGTCTGGGCTTCGGCCGTCCCCGCCGGAGCTGCTGGGCGGGCTGCGCGACCGGCTGCCGTCCCACATGGTGCCCGGCCATGTCGTCCTGCTCGACGAGCTGCCCACGACGCCCAGCGGGAAGATCGACGGACGGGCGCTGCCCGGCATCGCCGAGGACGCCGCCAGCCCCCCGCACGCCGGAACCGTGCCGCCGAGGACGGCGACGGAACGCGCCCTGTGGGAGATCTGGGCGGATGCCCTGCGCGTGCGGTCCTTCGGGGTGCACGACAGCTTCTTCCTCACCGGCGGTCACTCGCTGCTGGCCTCGGTGGTACGCACCGCGATCCGCGAACGGCTCGGCGTGGCTCTGCCGTTGCGCACCCTCTTCGACATCCCGACCCTCGCCGGCCTCGCCGTCGAGGTCGAGCGGGCCGCCGGTGGGGCGGCGGCCGCGCCGGCGTCCGGGCGAGCGGACGACGACACCGAACAGCTCGACGGCCTGGTGGCCGAACTGGAGCGGCTCGCCGAGTCCCGGCGCGCCGAGGGACGAGCAGGGGGAACCGCATGACGCGCACCACGAGGACGGCCGACGCGATCGGCGCGGACCTGCGGGACAGGATCGACCGCCTCCCCGGCGCGCAGCGGGCCCTGCTGCGCCAGCGCCTGTGGGAGAAGGGCGCACCGACCGGGCTGCCCGCCCTCGATGACGACGGAGAGGCCCCCGCGTCCTTCACCCAGCGCCGGATGGCCTTCCTGGCCGGGCTGGACCCGGACAGCCCGGCCTACCACAGTCCCGTCGTGCACCGGCTCACCGGACCGCTGGACGACACCGCCCTCGAAGCCGCCCTCAACGACCTGCTGCGCCAGCATGCCGTCCTGCGCACCGTCCTTCCGGTCCGGGACGGCCGTACCGTGCAGCGGGTCCTGCCCCACCGGCATCGCACGCTGCCCGTCGTCGACCTGTCCTCGCTGCCGGAGCAGGACCGGCAGGCGGAGGCCGAGCGGCTCGCGAGGGCGGACGCCGGGGAGCGGTTCGACCTGGCCGAGGGACCGCTGATGCGGTTCCGGCTGCTCCGCCTCGCCCCCGACGACGCCGTCCTGGTGCTCACCTTCCACCACGCGGTCGTCGACGGATGGTCGCTGGGCGTCCTCCTGAGCGATCTGGGCACCGCGTACGGAGCACGCCTGGACGGTCGGGCGCCCGAGCCGCCCGAGCCCACGGTGCAGTACGCCGAGTACGCCCGCTGGCAGCACGAGTGGGCCGAAGGCGCCGAGGCCGCACACCAGTTGGGCTACTGGGAGCGCCGACTGGCCGGTGCCCCGGACCCGATGCCGCTGCCCGCCGACCGCCCCCGGCCCGAGCACCCCGAAGGGCGCGCCGAGTCCACGGTGTTCACCGTGCCCGCGGCCGTCACCGACGAGTTGCGGAAGATCTCCGCGCGCACCGGCAGCACCCTGTTCATGACATTGCTCGCGGCGTTCCAGATCGTGCTCGCCCGGTACGGCGGCCACGACGACGTGGTGGTCGGCACCCCCGTCGCGAACCGCCGCTACCGCGGCTTCCACGATCTGGTCGGCTTCTTCGCCAATTCGGTCCCGCTGCGCACGCGGGTCCCCGCACAGGCGTCCTTCGAAAACTTCCTCGCCGACGTCCGCACGACGTGCCTGGAGGCGTACGAGAACCAGGACGTGCCCCTCGACCTGGTGGCCCGACGGCTGCACCCGGAGCGCGGCCCGGGCCGGAACCCGATCTACCAGGTCAACTTCACCCTCCACAACACGCCGCCGCGTCCGGTTCGCCACCTGCCGGGCGGGATCGGCCTCGTTCCACTGGACCACCTGGACCACGACGCCGCCCGCTTCGACCTGGACCTGAACATCTGGGAGACCGGCGCCGGGCTGGAGGGCCGGCTCATCCACGCCACGGACCTGTTCGACACGGCGACCGGTGAGCGGCTCGCCCGGTCGCTGGGTGTCCTGCTCGGCGCCGTGGCCGCCACCCCCGACGCACCGGTCGGAGAACTGCCATTGCTCACGGCCGCCGAGAGCGAGCAGGTCCTGCGTGAGGGCCACGGCGCACCCGCCGACCGCCCCGAGGACGCGCGGGTGGAACGGCTCATCGCCGAGCGGGCGCGCACCTCCCCGCACGCGGTGGCCGTGTCGGCGCCGGGTCGCGCCGACCTCACCTTCCAGGACCTCGACCGCCGCGCCAACGGCCTCGCCCACCGCCTGCGCGACCTGGGGGCCGGTCCCGGCCGCGTGGTCGCGGTGCTGCTGCCCCGCACGCCCGAGGCGCTGGTGGCACTGCTCGCCGTGCTGAAGAGCGGCGCCGCCTACGTGGCGCTCGACCCGGCCGATCCCACGGTGCGGCGCGCTCACCTGCTCCGCGACAGCGAAGCCGTTCTGCTGGTCACCGATGCCCGGCCGGAGGACTCGGCGGTTCCGGACATCCCGGGCACCCCGACCGTCGTGGTGAACCCGGACCGGACGGCCGAGGACGCCACCGCGGCCCCACCGGAAGGTGACGGCGGACCCGACGACCTGATGTACCTGATGTACACCTCCGGCTCGACCGGCGCGCCCAAGGGTGCCATGCTCTCGCACCGTCAGGTCCTCAACTACCTGCTGTGGGCGGTGGAGTCCTACCTGCCGCCCGGGGTGGACGGCGCCGTCCCCGTGCACTCCTCGCTCTCCTTCGACCTGACCGTGACGAGTCTCTTCGCCCCGCTGCTGGCGGGCCGGGGCGTACTGCTCACCGACGACTGCGGCACACCCGGCGAAGCCCTGCGCGCCTCGGCCGAGGCGGACACGGACCTCGCCTTCGTCAAGCTCACGCCCTCGCACCTGGCGATGCTGGAGGGTTCCACGGCCCCCGAACGCGCGGGGGCGTGGACCCGCACCCTGGTCGTCGGCGGCGAGGAATTGCGCGAGGAGCGGCTCGCCGCCTGGCGCAGGGGCGCCGGAGCGCCCCGCATCGTCAACGAGTACGGCCCGACGGAGACCGCCGTGGCCTGCGCCGCGTACGACAGCGCGCACCCGGCCGGCGGCTTCGGCCGGGTGCCCATCGGCAGGCCCCTGCACCACGTGCGGCTGTACGTGCTCGACGAGGCGATGAACCCGGTGCCACCGGGCGCGCCCGGGGAGCTGTACGTCGGCGGTGCGGGCGTCTGTCACGGCTACTGGAACCGTTCCCGCCTGACGGCGGAGCGGTTCGTCCCCGACCCCTTCGGCGACGAGCCGGGGGCACGTCTGTACCGGACCGGTGACCTGGTGCGCCGGACGGCCGGCGGAGAACTCGAGTACCTGGGCCGCCTCGACGACCAGGTGAAGATCCGGGGCCACCGGGTCGAACCCCAGGAGGTGGCCGCCGCGCTGACCCGGGACCCGGCAGTCCGGGACGCCGCCGTGATCACGTACGGCACCACCGCGGAGACCCGGCAGCTGGTCGCCTTCGTCAGTCCCGGCACCGGCGCGGGCGCGTCGGGCACGACGGCCGAGACGGACTGGGTGAGCCGCTGGCGGACGCTGTACGACGACACCTACGGCACCCCGGAGGGCCCCGCCGACCCGTCGTTCGACCTGGCCGGCTGGAACAGCAGCTACACCGGCGAGCCGATCGAGGCCGACGCGATGCGCGAATGGCTCGACGCAACGGTCGACCGCATACGCGCACTGCGGCCGAGCCGGGCCCTGGAGATCGGGTGCGGCACCGGCCTGATCCTCGGCCGGATCGCCCCTGACTGCGACTTCTACCAGGGCGTCGACCTGTCCGAGCAGGTCGTCGAGCGGCTGCGGCGTGAGTTCGGCACCACCGCCGCCCCCGATCGGCTGGGGTTGCGGGCCGCCCCCGCCCACCGGGCGATCCGCCCGGGCGAGGCGTACGACACCGTGATCCTGAACTCCGTGGTCCAGTACTTCCCGTCCGTGGACTACCTGTCGGCGGTCCTGGAACAGGTGATCGACGCGATGCCCGCCGGCGGCCGGGTGTTCCTCGGCGACCTGCGGCATCTGGTCCTGCTGGACGCCTTCCACGCCTCCGTCGCCGCCCACCGGGCGAAGCCGGGCACACCCGACGCCGTCCTGCGCGCCGAGACCGCCTGGCGGGTGGAGACCGAGGACGAACTCTGCATCGACCCCCGGTTCTTCGGCGCACTGACCGCACGGTGGCCGCGGGTCGGCCCGGTGCGGGTCCTGCCGAAGCGGGGAACGGCCGACAACGAACTGACCCGGTACCGCTACGACGTCGTCCTCACCGTCACCGGTGAGGGCACGGCGGACAGCGGCCCCGAGGCCGGGCCGCCGCCGCAGCGGGACTGGCAGGCGGAAGGCCTGGACGCCGACGGCCTGGACACCCTGCTCGGCGCCCAACGCCCCGACCGGCTCGTGCTGCGGGACATCCCCAACGCCCGGCTGGCGGGGGACCTGCGGCTGCTGGCCCGGCTCTCCGGCGCGGCGCCGGACGCCGTACGGCCGGGCGCCGACCCGGAGGAGCTGTGCCGCCTGGCCGAGCGCCACGGGTACGAAGCCGAACCGAGCTGGGCCGCGGGACGGCCCGACGGCTCCTACGACCTGCTGCTGCACCGCCGGGGGACACCACCGACGGCGCTGCCACCGGTCGTCGCCGCCACGCAGCTCCAGCGGCCCGCCACCGTGCCGCTGTGGCGCCCCGCCGCTCTCGCCGCACTGCCCGGGATCGAGTCCCGGCTCGCCGAACGCCTCCCCGCTCCCCTTCTCCCCGCCCGTTACGTCGTGCTGCGCCGCATCCCGCTCGACGCCAACGGCAAGGTCGACCGCTCGGCGCTCGCCGCCCTGCTCCCGGCCACGGAGGAGGGCACCGGCGACTCCGGGGTGCCGCCGCAGGCCGGACTCACGCCCACGCAGAGCCGGATGGCCGCCATCTGGAGCGAACTGCTCGGCCGCGACGGCATCCGCGCCGAGGACGACTTCTTCGACCTCGGCGGGCACTCCCTGCTCACCTTCCGGCTCGTGTTCCGGCTGCGGGAGGAGTTCGAGGTGGAGGTGCCGATCCGCGGGCCGTTCGACGCCTCGACCCTCGGCGCGCTCGCCGCCCTCGTCGACGGCTTGGTCGCCGAGAAGAACCGGCCCGTACTGCCCGCGCTGGTCCCCGCCGAGCGGGACGGGCCGGTAGCGGCCTCCTTCGCCCAGGAACGCCTGTGGTTCCTCCACCAGATGGCCCCGGACACCGCCCAGTACAACTTCCCGGTCTTCGTTCGGCTGACGGGCGAACTCGACGTCGGCCTGCTGCGCGGGGCGGTAACGGAGATCGTGCGGCGGCACGAGGTACTCAGGACCGTGATCACCTCGCGTGACGGACAGCCGTTCCAGACCGTACTGCCCGCCGAGCCGCCCGCACTCCCGCTCACCGACGTGACCTCCTGCCCGCCGCAACGGCGGGGGCCGGAGGCGCAGCGGCTGGCCAGGGACCAGTACGCCGAGCCCTTCGACCTGGCCTCCGGGCCCGTACTGCGGGCCGCGCTGCTCCGGCTGGACACGGCCGACCACGTGCTGCTGCTGACAGCCCACCATGTGACGGTGGACGGCTGGTCGGCCGCCGTCCTGCTGGACGAACTGGCCGAGCTGTACACGGCCGGCGTCGAGCACCGGGCACCCCGCCTGCCCGAACTGCCCGTGCAGTACGCGGACTACGCCCTCTGGCAGCGCCGGCTCGCCGAGGCCGGCCACTTCGACCGTCTGGTGGAGCACTGGACGGCACGCCTGAGGGGCATCCTCGACCTGCCGGGCCTGCCCCTGGACCGGCCGCGCCCGGCGCATCCCCGCAACCGGGGCTCGAGCCTGCGCTTCCGTGTCCCGGCCCCGGCCACGGACGGGATACGCGCGCTGTGCCGGGGGGAGGACACCACCCTGTTCATGGCGCTGCTCGCCGTCCTGTACGCGGCGATGAACCGGCGGACCGGGGAGACCGATCTGGTGGTGGGCTCGGACGTCGCCGGCCGCTCCGACAGCAGGATCGAACCGCTGATCGGCTTCTTCGTCAACCAGATCGTGCTGCGCGCCGACCTCACCGGCGCCCCGACCTGGCGTGAACTGCTGGGCCGGATCAAGGACGTGGCGTTGGACGCCTACGCGCACCAGGACCTGCCGTTCGAAGAGGTCGTCAAGGCCCTCAGTCCACCCCGCACCCGCAACCAGAGCCCCCTGTTCCAGGTCAAGTTGGTGCTCAACAGCAACCGGCGGGCCGCCGACACCATGGCCGGCCTGCGGCTGAGCCCTTTCGCGGTGGACCTCGTCGACACCAGCCGCTTCGACATCACCCTGGTCCTGGAGGAGGACGACGACGGGATCGCCGGGTTCCTCAACTACGATCCCGACCTGTTCGACACATCGACCATGGAGGAACTGAGCGAGCAGTACGTGGCGCTGGCCGCGGACATGGCCGCCCGGCCGGACGCCTCGATCGCCGAGGCATCCCTGCCCACGGCCCCCCGCACGGCCCGTTCCGCGGGCCGGGCCGGGCGGCGCGGCCCCGGGAGCCTGCGCGGGATCAAGCCCACCAAGGTCGTCGTGGCCCCGGACGACGTGGTCGTACGGGAGCCGCTGCGCGACGGCGCGGATCTGCCGCTCGTCCTGCGCCCGGCCCGCCCCGACGTCGACCTGGTGGCGTGGGCCCGCTCGCACCGCACCCGGCTCGAGACCCATCTCGACAGGCACGGCGCCCTGCTGTTCCGTGGCTTCGGCGTCACCGACCCGGACGCCCTGGAACGGTTCGCCTCCGTGTTCGTCGACGACCTCTTCGGCGAGAACGGTGAGCACCCGCGCGCCGCACTCGGCGGCAACGTCTACACACCGGTGTTCTTCCCTCCGGAGGAGAAGCTCCTCTGGCACAACGAGAACTCCTTCAACGCCGAGGGCCCGGCCCGCATCTGGTTCTGCTGCACCCGCCCGGCCGACTCCGGTGGCGAGACACCCCTGGTCGACAGCCGCGCCGTCCACCGGAGGCTGGACCCGGCGCTGCGCGAGGAGTTCACGGCCAAAGGGGTCATGTACGTCCGCACGTACGGCACCGGGCTGGGCCTCGACTGGCGGGACGTCTTCCGCACCGAGGACCGCGCCGAGGCCGAGGCCCGCTGTGCCCGGCAGGGACTGCACCACGAATGGCACGGCGACCGGCTGCGCACCACGGCCGTGCGGCCCGCCGTACTGCGCCACCCGCGCACCGGCGAGTGGTCCTGGTTCAACCAGGCACAGCACTGGCACACCGCCTGCCTGCCCGCAGAGGTACGGCAGTCCCTGCTGTCCACCGTGACACCGGCGGAACTCCCGCGCAGCTGCCGGTTCGGCGACGGCAGCGAGATACCCGAGGAGGCGATGCACGAGATCCTGCGGGTCTACCGGGAGCTGGAGGTCTCCTTCCCCTGGGAACGCGGTGACGTGGTGCTGCTGGACAACATCCTCACCGCCCATGCCCGCAACCCCTTCCGCGGCGAACGCGGACTCCTCGTCGCCATGGGCGACATGGTGCGGTTCCGGTGACGGCGGAGGCGGAGCGGGTGCGGCACGTGGAGGGCTTCCGGCTGTCGTTCCGGCAGCGGCGGCTGTGGGAGCTCGCCGAACGCGGCACGCCGTCCTGGGCGCAGGTGCTCGTCACCCTCGACGGCGAACTGGACACGGACCGGCTCACGGCCGCGCTGCGCGAGACGGTGGCCCGGCACGAGATTCTCCGCTCGGTCTACCAGCGGGTGCCGGGTGCCCGCACCGCGCTGCTCGTCGTCCGGGACGCGGACCGTACGGGCCCACGCTGGTCCCGTCAGGAGCTGGGCCACCTGGACGAGACGGCGCGCCGCCGCGGGATCGACGAGGAGGTCCGCGCCCGGCGGAGGCTGCCGCACGGAGGGCCGGACGGCCCGGTGCTGCGGGCCACCCTCTTCACCCTCGGCCCCCGCCGGCACAGCCTGCTGCTCACCACCACCGCCCTGGCCGCGGACGGCCGCTCGCTGCGGCTGCTCGTCGACGAACTGGCGGGGCGGTACGCGGGCACCCCGCCGACCGACGAGGAACTGCAGTACAGCCAGTTCACCGAGTGGCAGCACCAGGAGTTCGGCGAGGAACCACCGCACCCGGCACCGGAGGGCCCCGCCCCGCGGACGTCCCTGCCGCTGCGCCGGCCCCCCGGCCCCGGCCGACCGGAGCGCCGTACCCTCACCGTGCCCCTGCCGGACGCCGTCACCCCGGCCGTCCACGACTACGCGCGGCGACGGCGCCTGCGGCCGGGGGCCGTGCTGCTCGCGGGCTGGCAGACACTGCTGGGCAGGATCGGCGGACATCGCGACGTCACCGTCGACACACTGCTCGGCGGCCGGGGCTTCGAGGAGACGGCCACCGTCCTCGGCCCCTTCGCCCAGTGGGCGCGGATCACCACGCGGATCGACCCCGGTCTGGTCCTCGACGCCCTCGCCGCCCGCGCGGAACGTGCCCTGTCCGACGCCGAGGAGGCCCAGCAGGACGCCCCGTTCTCCGGTGCCGCGCAGCAGCCGGGGCGTGACATCGGCTTCGGCTGCGCGGAGATCCCCGCACCTCGGTGCGTCGGCGGGGTCACCTTCGCCGTGGCCTGGGACGACGTCGAGACGGAGTCCCACGCCCTGCGGCTGACCTGCGCCCTGGGCGCGACGGAGGGCCGCACGACCTGGCACTACGACGGCGGGCAGTTCGACGACGCCTATGTCCGGGTGCTCGCCGACCAGTACGCCGTGCTGCTCGCCGGGCTGCTCGCGGCGCCCGCTGCCCCGGTGCGCGGGGCGAGCCTGCCGCCTGCGGCCGGCGCGGCCCAGCCGCGGACCCGGCTCCCGGAGCCGGCGGACGGCCGGTGTCTGCACCACCTCGTCGAGCGGCAGGCCCGACGGTCCCCGGACGCCCTCGCCGTCGTGGCCGGAACCGACCGGCTGACCTTCCGGGAACTCGACACGCGGGCGGACCGGTGGAGCGGCGCGCTGCGTGCCCGCGGCGTCGGTGTCGAAACCCCGGTGGCGGTGCGGGCGGCCCCCTCGACCGCGCTGATCGCGGCCCTGCTGGGCGTGCTCAAGGCCGGAGGGACGTATGTGCCGCTCGATCCGCTGCTCCCGCCCCTGCGGGCCCGGGAACTGCTGGAGCGGGCCGGATGCCGCACGCTGCTCACCGACCGCCCGGACGAGGCGGTGGCCGCCGGGGACGTCGCGTACGTCGACCTGCGCGGCCTGCCATCCGCCGGTACGCACGCGAGCCCCGGACCCGGGCGGCCGCGCGAGGCGGGACCGGACCACCTCGCGTACATCATGTTCACCTCCGGCTCCACCGGGACACCGAGGGGGGTGATGCTGCCGCACCGCGCCGTGTGCGACTACCTGCTGTGGAGCGCGCGGACGTACATCGGCGCAAGTGCCGTTCGCGGCGACGGGGAGGACGGCCACGGAGGTGACCGCGCGGACGGCCGGGGCGGCGAGGGCGGAGCGATGGCGTACTCCTCGATCGGCTTCGACCTGACCGTGACGAGTCTGTTCCTGCCGCTGATCACCGGTCGTCCCGTCCTCCTCGACCCCGCCTGGCGGGACGCCCTCGCCCTCTCCGCGGATCTGGCCGACCGGGCCGGACTGGACCTGCTCAAGCTGACCCCGTCGCACCTGAAGGTCATCAACCAGGTGCTGGAACCAGCTGACCTGGCCGGCACCACCGGCTCGCTCGTCCTCGGCGGTGAGGCCCTCGACAGGAGTGCGGTCGACACCTGGACCACACACGCCCCGGGGACGAGGATCTTCAACGAGTACGGGCCGACCGAGACCGCCGTCGGCGTGTGCGTGCACGAGGTAGGTGCTCAGGACGGGCCCGGCCCCGTTCCCATCGGTCGGGCCATGGACCACGCCGAGGTCCTCGTACTGGACGAAGACCTGGCCCCTGTGCCACTGGGTGTGCCGGGCGAGATCTACCTAGGCGGCACCAGCCTCGCCCGCGGCTACCTGGGCGCACCAGCCGCCACCGCCGAACGGTTCCTGCCGCACCCCTTCTCACCGGAACCCGGCCGCCGTCTGTACCGCTCGGGCGACCTCGGCTGCGTCGGCCCGGACGGTCTGATCCGGTACCTGGGGCGGGTGGACGACCAGATCAAGGTCAACGGGGTGCGGGTGGAGCCCGAGGAGATCCGCGCCGCCCTGCTGCGGCACCCCGGTGTGCGGGACGCCGCCGTCGTCCTGGTCTCGGACGAGGAACGTGGCGACCACCTGGCCGCCTGTGTCGTCACCGACGACGTCCGCACCCCGACGACGCGGGCCCTGCGTGCCCACCTGGCCGAGCGGCTGCCGGCCCAGGTGGTGCCGGCCGCGTACGCCAGGGCCGAGGCGGTACCCCTCACCTCGAACGGCAAGGTGGACCAGGCCGCGGTGCGGTCGCTCGTCCGGGCCGGCGCCACCGGGGTGCCCGAGGGCCTGTCGGCGGCCGGGGCCGGCACACCGCCGGCCGACCCGGTGCAGGCCGCTGTGGCCCGGGTCTTCGAGGACCTGCTCGGCGTCGCCCCCGTCGGCGCCGACGACGACTTCTTCGCACTCGGCGGCCACTCCCTGCTCGCCGTACGGCTGATCGCACGGCTCAACGGGGAGTTCCACGCCGCACTGCCGGTCCCCGTGCTGTTCTCGGAACCGGAGGCGGGGCCGGCTCATGAGGTGGGGCGGCCCGGAAGGACGGCCACGCCCAGGCGCCTGGCCCGGCTGCTCACAGCGCGCGACGCCGTCTCGCCCGCCCTTCCGGACGACATCGTGGCACTGCTGCCCCGGGGCGACGGAACCCCGCTGTTCTGTGTCCACCCGGCGGGCGGCGAGGCCACCGGCTTCCGCCACCTCGCCGCCTGCCCGGAGCTGCGCGGTCCGCTGTACGCCCTCCAGACCGCCACGGCTGGCGACGGCCACGAGAACCAGAGCGTCGAGGCGCTGGCCACCCGCTATCTCGCGGCCCTACGCGCGGTGGCACCGACCGGGCCGTACCTGCTGCTGGGGTGGTCCATGGGCGGGCTGGTGGCCTTCGAGATGGCCCGGCTGCTCGAACTGCGGGGTGAGCGCGCCGAGATGGTCTTCCTCGTCGAGAGCTACCTCTCCGGACAGCTCCCGGAGTCCGACGACGAGGACGACCGGGCGAAGCCGGGTCTCGTGGGGCCGGAACAGGACCTCAGCGCCGCCGAGTTGCTCCGGCTGGACCTCAGGCGGCGCACCAACCGCGCCCATCTGCGGGCCGCCCGGGCCTACCGCCCGTCGCCGTACGGCGGCCCCGTCGCACTCGTCCAGGCCGGGGAGCAGGACGAGGAGTTCCGGCGCGCCGCGATCCGCTCCTGGTCCTGCGTCTGCGCCCCCACCGGGCTGAGCCACCACGTCCTGGAAGGGGACCACCTCACCCTGTTCGAGCCCCCGTACGTCACCGAACTCGCCCGCCTGATCAACCGGACCACGCGGTAGTCCGCCGGGCGCGGCGAGGAGGGCACCGGGTGAGCGCGGGCAGCGCTCACCCGAACGCAAGGGATGCCGTCCCCGCCTGGCTCTGCGGACCCGCGGGGGTCGCGCAGGCGGTCAGGGCAAGGCTCGGGTCGGGTCGGCCAGACGCTTGAGAGCGTGAGGGGGACGGCCACGCAGCGCGCCGATCGGGTGCCGGATCCGGCGATCCAGGCGGGCCTGGCGCTGCCGTGTCCCGGCATCGGCGCCTTCAGGTGTTCCAGGTCTCGTCGTACGGGTCGTGCGGCACCGGGACCGGACGGGCCGTCGTGACGTCCAGGTACGGGACGGGGCCGTTGTTGACCGGGTCGTGGGTCATGCGGGGGCTGTACGTGCCCGTCACCTCCAGCCAGGCGTCCGGGCGCAGGACCGGGGGCAGTTCACCGGTCAGGGCGATCTTCACCGGCTGGGCGTCCGCGGCACAGCAGTTCAGGGCCATCCGGACCAGGTAGGGGGCGCCCGAGTGGTCCAGGGCGAGGAAGCCGGTGACGCGGACGGGGCGGCCGTGCAGGGAGCGGCCGTGGTCGTAGGCCGCGCGGGAGGCGTAGTCGACCACGGAGAGCGGGACCGGGTCACCGGCGGGCAGCGTGTCGTAGCCGTACGGCTTCTGCAGTGCCGTACCGGAGCGCAGGGCGCTGTAGGAGCCGAGGGCCGGCGGGGCGATCAGGATGAGCGCGAGGAGAGGGAGCAACAGCAGCCAGGCGATGCGGGGTTCGGGGTGGGTGTGGCCGGCGCCGGTGGCCCGGTCCCGCGTCCCGGCGTGGGCGTGGCTCTTCTCGGCGGTCCTGCCGCGCCCGCGTTCGTACCAGGCCGTCGCCGCCGCCGCCGCGATCAGTACGGCGCCCGAGGCCAGCAGCAGCGGGCGCAGACCCGCTTTGACGTAGCGCAGGTAGAGGTCGGTGGCGCCCGCGTGCAGCAGGGCGACGCCGAGCAGGAACATGACGGCTGCCTGGGCCTGGCGGTTCACAGCAGCACCGTCCCGGTCAGTACGGCGCCCGTGACGGCCAGTGCGAAGGTGGCGGGCGCGAAGCGGAGCGCGAAGGCGCGGCCGAAGGTGCCGGCCTGCATCGCGAAGAGCTTGAGGTCGATAATCGGGCCCACCACCAGGAACACCAGCTTGGCCGTCGGGGAGAACTGGGTGAGGGAGGCGGCGACGAACGCGTCCGCCTCCGAGCAGATCGACAGCAGGACGGCCAGGACGGCGAGGGCGAGCACGGAGAACGCGGGGTTGCCGGCGGCCGTGCGCAGCCAGGTCGCCGGGGTCGCCGCCTTCAGCGTGGCCGCGGCCATCGCGCCGAGCACCAGGAAGCCACCGGCGTGCATGATGTCGTGGCGGACCGAGTTCCAGAACGTCTCGCCCCTGGTCGCGCCCTCGTGCGCGCCGTGGACCGGTGGACGCAGCCAGTCCGTGCGGCCCAGCCGCTGCCACAGCCAGCCCATCGCGCAGGCCACCAGCAGGCTTCCGAGGAACCGGGCCAGGACCATCTCCGGGTGGCGGGGGAAGGCGACGGCGGTGGCGGTCAGGACGATCGGGTTGATCGCGGGCGCGGAGAGGAGGAAGGCGAGGGCGGCGGCGGGAGTCACGCCCCGGCGGACCAGGGCTCCCGCCACCGGTACCGACGCGCACTCACAGCCCGGCAGCACCGCCCCCGCCAGTCCGGCCACGGGCACGGCCAGGGCCGGGCGGCGCGGCAGGGCACGGGCGAAGAAGGACGCGGGGACGAACACCGCGATCGCCGCCGAGAGGAGCACCCCGAGGACCAGGAAGGGCAGCGCCTGCACGGTCACGGCCACGAACACCGTCATCCAGCTCTGCATCAGCGGGGTGCCGAGGGCCCCGCGGATCGGGGACTGGGCGAGCACCGCCAGGACCAGCGTCAGGGTCAGCACCAGCGGGGAGCTGAGCCGCCGGCCCTCCTTCCCCGGCCGGTCGCCGGGCAGCCGCGCCGGGGCCGGCGTGTCGGCGCCCGGCGGGGCGTCTTCGGTGATGGCCACGCGCTGATACCTCCGGCTGGTTCTCTCCCTCCCACTCGGTACGTGCGTTCCGGCGCGGGTGTTCAGGCCGTCGCTCGAACCGCTCCGCTTCTTGGGACAGTCTTTTCCCGTTCCGGTACGGCAACACCAAGTGCCCACGTCGGACGTTCGTGGAGCAGATATCCGGCCTCACCCGCCGGCATGGCCGGCTGCGCTCCATCCTGACCGCAGTCGGGGGTGGCCACGGGCCACAAGACAGACGCCGCCGGATGGCGGGCGTCTCAGGTCACCTCCCACTCGACGCGGTGCCGGGCCCATCCGTATGCTCCGAGGTATGGCTGTGCCCGAGCGGGACGCGTCGGACGACGGACCCGACACCGCCGTCGGACCTGCCCTACGGGTCGCCTCCCCAGCGGGGAAGTGGGTCCTGCTGACGACCGTCCTCGGGTCCAGCATGGCCCTGCTGGACTCGACTGTCGTCAACGTCGCCCTGCCGGCCATCGGCCGTGACCTGGACGCGAGCCTCGCCGCCCTCCAGTGGACCGTCAACGGCTACATGCTCTCGCTGGCCGGGCTGATCCTGCTCGGCGGCTCGCTCGGCGACCGCTTCGGACGCCGGAGGATCTTCGTCGTCGGCGTGGTCTGGTTCGCTGCAGCCTCGCTGATGTGCGGGCTCGCGCCGAACGTCGGCATCCTCATCGCGGCCCGCGTGCTCCAGGGCGTCGGCGGGGCGCTGCTCACCCCTGGTTCGCTGGCGATCATCCAGGCCTCCTTCCACCCCGACGACCGGGCCGGGGCCGTCAGTCTGTGGTCGGGCTTCGGGGGCGTCGGGGCCGCCGTCGGACCGTTCCTCGGCGGCTGGCTGGTGGACGGGCCGGGCTGGCGCTGGGTCTTCCTGCTGAACATCCCCGCCGCGCTGGTCTGCGTGCCCGTCGCCCTGCGGCACGTCCCGGAGTCCTCCGGCCCCTTCGACACGGGCAACGCCGACAGCGGGGAAGCCGCGCCGCACCGCCGCTTCGACGTCCTCGGGGCCGTCCTCGGCGCGGCGGCCCTCGCGCTGGTGACGTACGCCCTGATCGAGGCCCGGAGCGGCTCCGTGCTCGTGCCGGTGACGGCGGTCGCGGGCGTGGCGGCGGGCGTGGCCTTCGTGCGGGTCGAGCGGCGGCGGCCCGATCCGATGATGCCGCCGGACATCTTCGCGTCGCGCCAGTTCACGGCCGTGAACCTGGTGACGCTGTGCGTCTACGCCGCTTTCGGCGGCTTCTTCTTCCTGACCGCGCTCCAGCTCCAGGTGGTGGCGGGCTACTCCGCCCTCGAAGCCGGTACGGCCCTGCTGCCGACCACGGCCCTGATGCTGCTGTTCTCCGCCCGCTCTGGCGAACTGGCCCGGCGGATCGGACCGCGCATCCCGCTCACGGTCGGCCCCCTGCTGTGCGCGACCGCCATGCTGCTGATGCTGCGGGTCGGCAAGGACGCCTCGTACGTCGCGGACGTGCTGCCCGCCCTGGTGGTGATGGGCCTCGGCATGGTCACCCTGGTCGCGCCGCTGACCGCGACCGTGCTGGCCTCGGTGGACACCGGGCGGGCCGGGCTGGCGAGCGGCATCAACAACGCGGCGGCCCGCGCCGCCGGTCTCGTCGCCGTGGCCGCGCTGCCCGTGCTCACCGGGATGGGCTCGGAGGCGTACCGCTCGGCGGACGCCTTCGACGCCGCGTTCCGGCGGGCGATGCCGCTCTGCGCGGGCGTGCTGGTGGTCGGCGCGGTACTCGCCTTCACGACGGTGCGCCGCCCCGCCCCGGACTGCCGGCGCCCCGAATGCCGTACCCACGGCTCCGTCCTGGCACCGCCACTGGAACCCCGCCGCACCAGTCAGGGCACCCTGGGCCCCGCGGGCCCGGACACCCCCGGCACGAGCCCGACACCCTGACCGCGCCCCGGTGCGCGAGGGGTCCCTGACCGTGCCTCGCGCAGAAGATCGGCACCCTGACCGCCGCAAGACCTCGGTCAGATCACGCGGCCGTGAAGAGTCGACTCCGGGGATCCAGTTCGCGTAATCGCCCATCTCTGCGTCGGCGCACAGGGTCTCCCAGAAACCGTCGTGGGCCAGTGCGGTGTGATCAAGGGTGGCGACGAGCTCGCGCAAGTCCAAGGTCCCTGATGAGGTGGCTCCGCGGTTTCGGACTCGGGCGGGGGGATGTGCCGACCCGCTCTCACCGATCCCGTCCGGGAGCGCCGCCCGCTCTCGAACCGTGACACCGACGTGGCGGACGCAGCACGGCACATCAGCAACCGCTGAGCCTCCCGAACCGGGCCAGGCAGTGCCAGACCTTCTTGAGGTCCTGGAGAGCGTATCGACCTGCGCGGGCAGCGTCTCCGATATTCCTGGGGGTGAGCCAGCCACCGCGAGCGATTGTGGCTCCCAGATCTACGTACGCCTGGCCGCGATAGTGCGGATGGTGACGCAGTTCGGCCACGCTGAGCCGGAAACCGGGATGCCATTCGACTGGGCACGGCAGACGCTCTGCCGCGTGTTCGACCGCTGTACCGCGATAGCTGGGGTCCAGCACCAGCCCTTCTACATCACAGTCGAACCTGACCGCCCCATGGATCTGTGCCTCGATATGACCGTCCAGGGGATCGGTGTCCGCTGCCTCGGCAAGCTCGAGAAGTGAGCACCGCTCGGCGACGCCGAAGGAAGACGGCTCAGCGGAGCTGTCCGGGTAACAGAACGTAGCGCGCGTGAGAGCCTCAGGCGTGAGCCGGAAGTACGAGGAGCCGAATCGCGGGGCACCGCCGACGGGATCCCGGCGGTAGTTCAACGCACCGTAGACAGGGCGCTGTTCAGGTGCGGCGTCGTCATACGCGCCGGCGAAGATACGGCTCTCCCAGCGCCATCGGTCTCCGCCCGGACGCGCGGTCAGCCCGCCGTTACTCGTTCCTGTGACGAATTGTGACCTGTAGACACCGTCGTCAGCCATCTGGATCAGGAGAGGACGGTTCCCCGCGATTCGGTCAGGGTGAAAATGCATCGTCACCCTCAGGTCCGGAGGGAGGCGCTTCCCCCTCGACGAAGCCGCGACATGTCGCAGAGCCCTCCCGTGAACCGAGACGGCGGTATCAGCAGCCATGCCTGGAGTCTGCACAAGTCGCTGGTACCAACGCACCTCAATATGGCGACTGCTACCCGGCAATCAGCTCATCGCTTCAGAAACCGCACCTGAACAGCGCAGACGGCCGCACACACGGGCGGCCCCCTCCCATCCCGGGGAAAGCGTCGGCGTCCCGCCCTTGCCGCACTCGCCCCCGGCGTACCGTCCTCGGCAACGCCTCCTGGTCCAGCCCTCTGGCGAGCATACGAGGGCCTTGCAACATGCCGACGGGTACCTCGAAGGCGCGGTTGTCGGCGCGGAGACACCGCCTCCTCGTCGCTGGCGGCGGCGCCTGCTCACCCGGCGGCCGACAGCACGAGCGCGACGCCGAACAGTGTGCCTTCGCACGCCCATGCCGAGTCGTTCGTCGTCTGTCATCATCAGCACGCACCCCCGTGCCGGTCCTGGTCGGCCCCGATTGGGGACCAGATCGAACAGTGCTCCTGGTCCCCAACGCCGGACCGTTCATTGCCGCCACACATGCCGCTGAGCACGGATGCGGCCGCAAGACGGCTCTAGCTCGTGTTGATACGCCAGGCAATCATCCCAGTTGCCCGCGCCTTACCTCGCACGTCGATCTTCAGGTCCTTCGTGCTGGTGAAAGGCCCGAACACCACGGAGCCATCGCAGGGCACCGGCTTTGCCGCTGCAGCCCTGCTCGGTGTGAACACGATCTCTGCATTGCCCTTCCCGGCGCAGACGACCGTCAGCTTGTAGGAATGGCCCGTAGAGAGGTCAGGCTGGGTGTGCATGCCGTCGGAGACGCGTTCCACTCCTGACTCGACCATGGTCTTGCCTTGCCCGGCGACGGCATTGAGAGCCGACTCGGCCTGCGCAGCAAGCTTTTCCTCGGCAGACGGAGAAGCGCTTGCATGCGAGGGCGCTGTTGTGGAGCGGTGAGCAGCAGGATCCTTGTCGGACGTGCATGCAGTCAAGGACAACACCGGCACAAGCGCGGTGCCAAGCACCCACTGCGGAACAGGCTTCATGAGGAGGTCTCCCAATACTTCCAGCCCGTTTCCCTCGCCGGGAGGGTTGCGGTGCCGCTCTCGACGAGGGTTGGACTACCGCAGCCCCCGCCCTTGCGTCCCCACTTCTTTCACGACACCCAGCGAAGGCAGTTCGGCGCATGCCGAAACGCATGTGCCTCCCCCGATGCAGATCCACCCTGGTCACAGGCGGCACTCAGGACACTACGGAAGGGTCATGCCCTGATCAAGCGGGTGATCATTCTTCTGAGCTGGACTTGAGGTGGCCATCCCGAGCTGTACCAGCACCGTTCTCAGAGCCGAGACAGTTGGCGCACGCCCGGCGGGCCTCGTCGATTCTCCGGAGGACGGGGGCGCATCCATCCACCGGGCCGGCTCGCGTTCGGGCGGCCCCAGCAGCGCCTCGCCCGCTGCGGGAGCGGCGGGTCCCGAGGCATGGACGGCTGCACAGCAGCAGGGATAGGACGGGCTGTCTCTACAGAGGCGGAACGGTTGTCCGCAGTGGCCAGAATGAGGTCGGCGGCCGGGCGTTCGCGGCGCAGGCGTTGGGTGAAGGTCAGGCCGCTCTCGTCCGGCCGGTAGGACGGCGGGCGCGGGTCACCACGGGTACGGGCGTCACACAGTGGGCGTCACGGGTGCCGCGTCTGCTCCCGGGCGCTCGGCGGGATCGTGTACGAAGGCGTGCGCGGCCGCCAACTCCGCACGGCCCGCGGCCTCGACCGCCTCCAGGAAGTCGTAGGCGTCCGCGCCGATCGGCACGCGCAGTGGTGCCGTGGGCGACGCCACCAGGCGCAGGACGTGGTGAGCGAAGACTTCGGGCTGGCTCAGCCCGGGGTTGCCGGGCATGCCCCGCAGGCCTGCCTCGACGTCTCCCGTGCTCTGCGCGTAGGCCTGTATGCGGCCGGCGGCCTCGGCCAGCGAGGTGCCGTAGCGGGTGGCGAATCCGCCGGGCTCGACGGCGTGCACCCGGATGCCGAAGGGCGCGACTTCCGCTGCCAGAGCCTGACTCATCCCTTCCAGTGCGTACTTGCCCGTCACATAGGCGGACAGACCCGGCAGCCCCATCCGTCCGGCGATCGAGGAGACGTTGACGACGTGCCCGAAGCCCTGACGGCGCATCAGAGGTAGCACCAAGCGGGTGAGTCGCCACGGTGCGACAGTCAGCACCTCGAGTTGCTGGCGCAGTTCGTCGTCGGATACCTCTTCGACCGCGCCGAACAACCCTGACCCGGCGTTGTTCACCAGCACGTCGACGCCGCCGAAGCGATCGACCGCGTGGGCGACCGCGGCTTCGCACTGCTCGGCGTCGCACACGTCCAAAGCCACCGCCGACACCCGGTCCGGGTACCGGTCAGCCAGGTCATTCATGGTGGCGGGCCTGCGGGCGGTGGCGATCACCAGGTCGCCGGCATCCGCGGCGGCGCCCGCCAGCGCCTGCCCCAGCCCTGAAGAGCACCCCGTCACCAGCCATCGCCGCGTCATGCGTCCCCCGTCGCCGTGTCCGTGGCCGCGGCCGTGAGCCGCGCAGGGCGATGGTGGCAGCTTCGTGCTCCGGCCAGTAGGGGCGCGCGGAAGCACAAGCGGCGCGCATCCAACCTCCCCACGCCCGCAGCAGGAACAGGTAGCCGAGATCGACCTTTCCCACGGCAGCGGGGCATCTCGCGCTCAAGTTCGTCACGCGGGCGGGGATCGCCGAGGTAGGTGTGCACCTCGGGCGAGGCGTGCAGCTCGATGAACGCCGCACGGTCTCGGTTCGGCCCGTCGGGAGTCGCCCGAGCGGTATCCCATCTGGGACTCCAGCAGGTGTGAGGCCCGCAGCTGGGCCTTGGCCTGCTGGTTCTCACCGCCCGGTAGACCGGGTGATCCATCAACCAGCGTATCGACCGGTCCTCACTGCACCCGTGCGCGAGACAGAGCAGCGGGTGAGGCGGTGGTCGGATGTCGGATGTCGGGCTGGTGCACGAAGGCGTTCGCCAGTGGGATCCGTCGCTATCGTGCTCCCGTGACTGGTTCCGTGCAGCGTGCACTGCTGTTTCTCGATGTCGATGGGCCGCTCATCCCGTTCGGCGCGGTGTCACAGCCGTATCCGACCTACACTACGGGTCCCGAACTGCCCGCTGACACGAGTCCGCTCCTGGCCAGGGTCAATCCGGATCACGGTCCCCGGCTGGCGGCGCTCCCGTGCGAGGTGGTCTGGGCAACGACATGGATGGCGGACGCGAACGAGTGCATCGCGCCCCGCATCGGTCTGCCTCAGCTGGCGATGGTGATCTGGCCGGAGCCGTCCGATGTTGATGAGCAGGACGAACGGAACGGACTGCATTGGAAGACCCGTGCCCTGGTCGAATGGGCTGCGGGACGTCCGTTCGCATGGGTGGACGACGAGATCAGCGATGCCGATCGGTCCTGGGTTGCTGCCCATCATCAGGGGCGAGCCCTGCTGCACCGTGTTGATCCCCGCCATGGGCTGACGGACCGCGACTATGCGGCTCTCGACTCGTGGCTGCGACAGATGGTCTGACACGGTTGGCGAACGTGCGGAGGCCGCGGGAATGACCTGGTTGCGCTGTGGGGGACGGCTCGAGCTGACCTGGATGGCCAGGTTCCTGCGGCCGTGCGGCTGAGCCGCCCGAGGTGACCCGCGTACCACGACGGTCGTCTTGACAGGGGCACGGTTCGAGCGGTCGCGGCGCGGCGGTCGGTCTGCCCCGTAACCGGTGGCCTTGTGAAGGCGTACCCGCCCCTGCTAGAGCAGCTCGCCACGCTCTACCCCACTGCTGACTCCTCCCCCGGCCCCGACTCCCCCAGCCCCGCACTCCTCTCCCCCGGCCCCTCACTCCGCTTCCCCGGCCCCGCCTAGCGACCCCGAGTGCGGCGGCGGGTACGCGCACGGTCCGCGGCCAGGGCGCCTCCGGCGCCGCACACGGTCGCGGGAGCGCGATCCCCTGCCTGTCCAGGCACGCGTTCAGGCTGGCTGTCTGGAGGGGCCGGGACGTTGTCAGTGGCGGTCGGTACGTTGCGATCATGGGTGTCTATCTGGTGAGTGTCGCCGCGCAGGACTGGTCGCAGCCGGGGGAGGACGGGTACGGGGACGTCGCCGCCGCGCTGAACACCGAGCTGGAGCGGCGCGGGCTGCCCCCGTACGAGCTGCGGCAGGCCGCAGGGGAAGCGCCGGGCTGGTTCGAGGAGAAGGTCAGCCCGTCCATGGACGGCTTCGTGGCCCTGTGCAGGACTCGGCTGACCGACGCGGAGCTGTGGGCCCTCCTCGACTGGAGCGTGCTGGTGCCGTTCGCGCTGGAGGAGGAGATCGTGCTGCCCGTCGCCACCGCGTACTCCGGCGAGGAGACGCTGGTCGCCGGGGCCCCGCGGGTGCTCGCCCTGGCCGAGCGGCTGGCCGGTGCCGTCGCACTGCCCGTGGACGCGATACCGGCGGGTGAGAACCTCGCGCTGAGCCTGTGGTTCCTGGAGGGCGGGGCGGAGCGGACCGCCCGGGTGCGGCCGGGACCGTGGGCCGAGGACCGGGACGCAGCCTTCTACGTGGCGCTCTACCTGCGCGCCGCGCAGTACTCCCTGCGGTACGGCTGCCCGATGACCTACTCCTGAGGCGGGCCGGCCACGGCGAAACCATCCGGTGATCTGCGCGGACACGGGGTTGCGCCAAGGGTTGCGCTCATCTGTTGCGCTGGATGTCGCTCCAACGGTGGCGCGAGGTGCTGCGCGGCCCGCACGACCGTCCTTCGGGCTCCTGGTCGCCCGAGGCGCGCGGTCACGCGGCCTGGGCGGCTCGCCGGGCGCGGGCCAGCCGGCGCAGCTCGGAGCGCGCCGTCGGCGCCGAGGGGACGGTCTCCCAGTAGGGGTGCCACCACAGCCGTACGGACAGGAGCAGCAGGCGGCGGCGCAGGGTGGTGGTGTCGTGGGGGCGAGGTGCGGCGAGTGCTTGGTAGGTGGCGTTCCAGGCGGCTTGCGTCTGCACCAGGTCGTCGGGGAAGTCGTTCACGTCCATACCGCTATTAGATCGCGTGTTCGAATTTGGTGTCACATCGGACACGCCCCGCGCGGTCGGCCTCATGGGTCGGGCCTGTGGTCGCCCCGGCAGCGTCGCCCCGACGGCGATGGTCCGGTCCGTTCTGGAGTGCTGCCCGCGCGGACTTCTTCCGCACCGCTTGCGCAAGGGGCGCTGCGCCTCCCGCCTCCCGCTCAGCGGCACGGCGCCGCACCTCCTCCGCTTCCGCGCGGGCCTCTTGCTCGCTGAGGAGCAAGGTGATCACCTCCCTCTACGACGACCCCGACCACCCGGACAACGGTCGGGTCCGCCGCGGCGACGGCGAAGCGGCAACCGGGGTGCGGCCGCCTGCCGGGGTACGGGGAGTGGCGGGTGGCCGTGCCCGGGGTGAAGCTGGGGGTGACAGCCGGCACGGGGAGAAGCCCGTGTCCGGCGCCCCTTTCGCGTCCCGGGCCCGGCACCCTTCTCGCGATCGGGCCCGCACCCAGGACGCCGACGCCGTGGGGTGACTCGAAAGCCGGGATCGGGGAACCGGGAGTGATGCCCTGACCCACGAGGGAGGGCCGGGTGCCCGGACGCGCGGCTTTCTCACCGGAAGAAGGACCATGATGGCGCACGAAGAGGACGACGGGCGGGCCGTGCCGAACACCCCGGGTATGCGCACCGATGGCGACGGCGTCGGACGCCGCCGTCCGCTGCGCGAGCGGCACGTCGAGGAGACGGTCGAGGTCGCGGTGCCGGTCCGCACGGCCTACAACCAGTGGACGCAGTTCAAGACGTTCCCGCGCTTCTCGACCGTGGTGCGCGATGTCGAGCAGGTCAGGCCCACCGTCACCGCGTGGACCATCGGCTACGGCCCCCTGCGCCACCGTTTCTCGGTCGAGATCGTGGAACAGGACCCCGACGCCTACCTGGCCTGGCGCGGCCTGGAGCAGCACCCCACCCACGAGGGCGAGATCGAGTTCAGGCCGACGGAGTCCGGTGGCACCGCGATCACGGTCCGGATGCTCCTGCGACCGCACGGGGCCGCGAAGGTCCTCACCCGCTCGTCCAGGGTCACGGGGCTGACCGCCCGACTGGTGCGCGGGGAGCTGGTGAACTTCAAGCACTTCATCGAAGGGCTCGGCCAGGAGGGTGGCGCCTGGCGCGGCACCATCCGCAACGGCCGTGTTCAGCACGACACCGCGGAACCGCCCAGGAGCCGTGTCGCCCAGTGGCCCGTCGGCTGACCCGCGTACCGCACACGGCAAGAGAAAGGCCAAGCGATGCAGAACCCGCCCGGTGAAGAGCCGGAGACCTCCCTCTCCGTGACACCGCCGAAGAAGTGGGCGGCCGGGGTCCCCGCCGTCGTGCACGCGCTGGAGTACTCCCTGGAGCAGACCTCCCCGCGCAAGACCGGGGTCGACCTGCTCACCATGAACCAGGTGGGCGGAATCGACTGCCCCGGCTGCGCGTGGGCGGACCCCGCCCCGGGCCGGCGCCATCGCAACGAGTACTGCGAGAACGGCGCCAAGCACATCAACGACGAGGCCACGACGCGCCGGATCACCGCCGACTTCTTCCGCGAGCACAGCGTGTCCGATCTGGCCGCCCGTTCCGACATGTGGCTCAACCAGCAGGGCCGGCTCACCGAGCCGATGATCAAGCGACCCGGATCGGACCACTACGAGCCCGTCGGCTGGAACGACGCCCTGGGCGTCCTCGCACGGGAACTGAGGGGGCTGGACTCGCCCGACGAGGCGGTCTTCTACACCTCCGGCCGGGCCAGCAACGAAGCGGCCTTCGTCTTCCAGCTCTTCGCCCGCGCGTTCGGCACCAACAACCTGCCCGACTGCAGCAACATGTGTCACGAATCCAGCGGCTTCGCCCTGAACGAGACGCTCGGTGTCGGCAAGGGCACCGTGAGTCTCGACGACCTCCACCACGCGGACCTGATCTTCGTGGTGGGGCAGAACCCGGGCAGCAACCACCCGCGGCAGCTCTCGGCCCTGGAGGAGGCCAAGCGCAACGGCGGCCGCATCGTGGCGGTGAATCCGCTGCCGGAGGCGGGGCTGCGACGCTTCAAGAACCCGCAGAAGCCGCGCGGGGTCGTGGGGCGGGGCACCCAGATCGCCGACCGCTTCCTGCACATCAAGCCGGGCGGGGACCTCGCCCTGTTCCAGGCACTGAACGTGCTGCTGCTGGAGGCGGAGGACGCGCGTCCCGGCACCGTCCTGGACCACGACTTCATCAACGCCCACACCTCCGGTTTCGAGGAGTTCACCCGGCACGCGCGCACCGTCGACTGGGACGACGTGCGCGCGGCTACGGGACTGACCCGTGAGGAGATCGAGAGGGTCCGCGACGAGGTCCTGCGGAGCGAACGCGTCGTCGTGTGCTGGGCGATGGGCATCACCCAGCACAAGCACGCCGTGCCCACCATCCGGGAGATCGTCAACTTCCTGATGCTGCGTGGCAACCTGGGGCGTGCCGGCACCGGCGTCTGCCCGGTACGCGGCCACAGCAACGTCCAGGGCGACCGCACCATGGGCATCTGGGAGCAGATGCCGGACACCTTCCTGGACGCCCTGCAGAAGGAGTTCGGCTTCGACCCGCCGCGCCTGCACGGCCTGGACTCGGTGAAATCGATCAAGGCGATGCTGGAGGGCCGCGTCAAGGTCTTCCTCGCCCTGGCCGGCAACTTCGTACGCGCAGCGCCCGACAGCGAGGTCACCGAGAAGGCGATGCGCTCGTGCCGGCTGACCGCCCACATCTCCACCAAGCTCAACCGCTCGCACACCGTCTGCGGCGACACCGCCCTGATCCTGCCGACGCTGGGACGCACCGAGCGTGACGTCCAGGCCGACGGCGAGCAGTTCGTCACCGTCGAGAACTCCATGAGCGAGGTGCACACCTCCCAGGGACGACTCGAACCGGCCTCGCGCATGCTGCTGAGCGAGGTCGCCATCCTGAGCCGGCTCGCCCGGCTGAGCCTCGACGGCGAGGGGAACATCCCCTGGGCCAGGTTCGAGGGCGACTACAACACCATCCGCGACAGCATCTCCCGGATCGTGCCGGGCTTCCACGACTTCAACGCCCGGGTGACCCGTCCGGGAGGCTTCCAGCTGCCCAACCCGGTCAACGAGGGCGTGTTCCGGACCGAGACCGGCAAGGCCCGGTTCACCTGCAACGAGCGGGTGGTCCCCGTGGCCCCCGAGGGGCACCTGCTGCTGCAGACCCTGCGCTCGCACGACCAGTGGAACACCGTCCCGTACACCGACAACGACCGTTACCGCGGCATTCACGGCAGCCGCCTCGTCGTCCTCGTCAACCCGGCCGACCTGTCCGAACTCGGCCTCGCCCAGGGCGATCGGGTGGACCTGGTGAGCGTCTGGCAGGACGGCACCGAGCGCCGGGCCGAGAACTTCGAGGTCGTGTCCTACCCGGCGGCCAAGGGTTCGGCCGCCGCCTACTATCCGGAGACGAACGTCCTGGTGCCGCTCGACAGCGTCGCCGACATGAGCAACCAGCCCGCGTCGAAGGGCATCGTCGTCCGTCTCGAACCCGCGGGCGACCGATCCCGGCCGGCACCCGTCTGACCGGGGCCGACGACGCCGGGCCGGCGGCGGGTCGACCGCCGGCCGATGAGCCGCTGGTCGGTCCCCGCGATCTCCATGACCGGCCGGCGGCCAGGCGTCACCTCGCGCGGCTTGGTTTCCCTCACGGTGGCCGCCGTGGCGGTGGTCGCCGCCGTCGCGGTTGCGGTCACCGTCGTGGTCGCGGTGGTCGCCGCCGTGGCGGTTGCGGTCACCGTCGTGGTCGCGGTGGCCGCCGCCGTGGCGGTGGTCGCGGCCCCAGGAGGCGTCGTCGATGAAGCGGCCGTAGTCGTTGCGCAGGGTCGCGGTGTCGGAGTCCGTGTCCCACACGTAGTCGTGGCGGTCCTGGAAGACGTCGGCACGAGTGTCGCGGCCGGTGCCGGTGTGAACGCGGACGGTGGAATGCCCTTCCAGACGCAGGTAGTGGAAGGTGTAGGTCTGGCCGTCCTCGTCCTGGAGGGTCCAGCCGTGCAGGTTGACCGAACGGCGTCCGGTGTTGGTGACGTCCACCCACTGCGCGTTGAGGGAGCGGTTGGAGCGGTCGTCGCGTCCCGGGGGGTTGTACTGCACGTCGCTGATGATCACGTGCGCGTGGGAGCGGCCGGGGTGGTGGTCGGCGGCCGCGGCCGGCAGAGCCACAGCCCCCACGGCAGCGGCCGCGACACCGGCAGCGGCGGTCAGACGACGGACGGAAGAGAGTGCGGACACGAGTGTCCCCCTTCGAGCGGGTGCGCGCACCGGTCACCTGCGCCAGGGAAATCCGCAGGTGGAGCCGGTTGCGTTGTGCTGGTGTGCGGCCGGTCAGCCGCACACGCACACCATGCCGCCCGCACCCCCACCTGGCGTGGGAAATGCGAAGGTGATTACAGATCCAGCAGGTTTCTGTGGCAGTCGCCTGTAACGTCCATTTATGCATCGAATGCGTGCGGGTGACGGCTCATCACACCGTCGCGCCGTGGGGCTTCGGGCCTCGAGCGGGCATCCGCCGACGCACGCCACCGACCAGCGGGAACGCGTTCACCCGGGAGTGAGTAACAGAATCCCCCATACGGCCGCGGCCGCCCGCAAGCGGCAGTCGGCCACCGGCTTCGACGCTGGGAGCCGGGACGAGCGGACGGCAGGCCAGTCTCCGCCCGGGCCCGGGCCGCGCGTGACCTGCGGGGGGGTGGGCGGCGGACGGCGGCGATCCAGATATCCGGACCTGCCTGTTCACGGTCTGCCAGGGCGACCGCACGACCCTGCTCCGGCGGCGGGATGTCACCTCGCGCAGGTGGGAATGCGCAGGGACGCGGTCATGGACTGGGCGCTCCACGAGCGGACGTACAGGAACCTTTCCCTCCCCCGCCCAGGTAGCGGACCTCAGCATGCGCTCGGTTTCCCAGTGGTCCGGGCCGCCCTTGCGGATGGCCGTCGTGCACCGGTGGCGGACGGCCGATCGGCACGCGGACTCCAGGGCACCTCGCCCGGCGGGACCCCGCCTCAGCGGCGGAAGGACCCTCAGGCCGTGTCGCCGCCCGCGTTGTGCGTGGCGGGCGTGTCGGAGACGTCGTCCGGGCGCATGGGCAGGCGCAGCGGGCGTCCGTCGCGGTGCGTCCAGATGTCGCGCAGGATGACCTGGATCATGCCGGCGACGGGAATGGCCAGCAGGGCGCCGAGGATTCCTGCGAGTTCGACGGCGATCAGGATGGCCAGCAGCACGGTGAGGGGGTTCAACTTGACCGTGCGGGACAGGATGACCGGCTGCAGCAGATGGTTCTCGAGCTGCTGGTAGACGATGAAGAAGACCACGGCCGCGATCCCCGCAGGTACGGAGTGGACGAACGCCGCCAGTGCGGCGACGACGGCGCCGAGGGTGGCGCCCACCAGCGGGATCAGGTCGGCGAGGGCCACGAACAGGGCGAGCAGGCCGGCGAACGGTACTCCGGCGATCAGCAGGACCACGTACGTCAGCACCCCGCAGATGACACTGATCAGGAGGTTGCCGGTGAGGTAGCCGGTGACGGTGCGGGCGCATTCGGCTCCGACACGGCGGATGCGGGCGGCGCGCGGCTCGTCGACCAGGGCCAGCGCGCCGTTCACGATCTTGGGTCCCTCCAGGACCATCAGGTAGGCGAGGACGAATATGGTGATCGCTCCCGCCACCGTGGTCGCGGCGCTGCGGACGATGGCAAGGGCGGGTGTGCCGAGCCCGGTGGCGAAGGAGTGGATCTGTTTCTGGTGCTGCTGCACGTAGGACAGCGCGTGTGTCCGCTCCAGCAGCTTTCCGGCCGGTCCGCGGCCGGCCCGGGCGTCCTCGATCATCTTGGGCAGCCCGCCGGCCAGACGGCTTCCTTCGTGGGCCAGGGGCGTCACGAACAGCGCGACCAGCGCCCCGATGACCGCGACGGCGAGAAGGAAGACCAGCAGCGTGGCCACGGAGCGGCGGCAGCGCGTCAGGCGCCGCTCGACGGCGTCGACCGCGGGGTGGAGGGCCACGGCGAAGAACAAGGCGATCACCGTCCAGACCAGCACCTGGCGGGTCTGCACCACCAGCTGCAGCCCGAGATAGGTGGCGAGCACCAGACCGATGGCAGCGAGGATGGTCCGTACCGGAACGGGGCGCGTCTGCATGAGGCAAGGGGTGCCCGGGTCCGACCGGGGGAAACGGTCCCCCGATCAGCGGGTCGCTGTGCAGCGGCACACCGTCGCCTCCGTTCGGGTGGCCGGGGTTGAGGCTCGCGCTCCCTCCACCGTCATGGGAGCGCTCCCACCACCGCCGACCCAGGTTGGGTCATGGAGACCGGGTCACCCGGCGCGCTGGGTGGTCTCTCCGGCCTGCGCGGGTACGGCGGGCAGGGCGACGGTGCAGGAGGCGCAGCGTCGGGCCTGGGCGGGTACGGGGCTGAGGCATTCGGGGCAGTCCCGCTTGGGGGCCTGGACGTCTTGGTGCGGGGCAAGGCGTTCGTGGAGCTTGTTGATCGGGAGCACGACCAGGAAGTACAGGGCGCTGGCGACGAGGAGGAAGCTGATCGCCGCGTTGACGAAGGCACCGTAGGGGAACTTGATGGCGCCCGCGGTGAAGGTCTTGTGCCTCATGTCGCCGGTGGCGCCGGTGGCCAGCCCGACGAGTGGCGTGAGGAAGGCGCTGACGAAGCCGTTCACCACGGCGGTGAACGCTGCCCCGATGACGATGCCGACGGCCAGGTCGACCACGTTGCCGCGCAGGATGAAGCTGCGGAAGCCTTTCACCTTCTCACTCCTCAGAGGCTTTTGACGTCGACGGGCGGCACCGAAGGCGCGGTCAGCCCATCCCTTCGCCTCGGATGCCCTGCCACCTCTCACCCATGCCGGTTCCGCCGCGATCACGTACCGCTGCATACCCAGGCGCTGAGCGCTGGGGTCAGTCGCCGGCGAGTATCGGGCCGGCGGGGGCAGAGCGTGTCTGGTGAGTGTGGGGGCACGGCATGCCGGAAGTGGTGGGAATGCGCATCCGGCGCAGGAGATCACGGGTGATGCGCTTGCGCAGCGTGCTGCGCCAGGTCAGTCCCGGGTGGCGGGACCGCAGGTGTGACAGCGCCCGGGTGCCCAGGCCGGTGTTGTGGAAGCGCTCGTCGATGACGACGGTGGTGATGACACCCTGGGCGCAGTCAGTGCAGATCCGGTACCGGACCTGGCCGACGACCTGGCGGGTGTGCACGAGGAGCAGGCATTCGTCGCCCGGGCCGGGGTGGTCCGGGATGTGCGTGGACAGGAAATCGATTGCCCGGTAGGCGAGGACACGGCGGCGCAGGCGGCCGGCGCGGCGGCCCCGGCCCGCGTGCTTGGCGCTGTTGTGACCGGGCGGTGATGTCTCGGCCGTGGAGGCCTGGCCGATGAGACTGCTGCCGTGGGGACGCGCATGTTGTCCGTGCATGACGCTCAGGTGCCCGGACAGCCGACGGATACCCGTTCCAGCGCTCGGCATCGACGTCGCACCCGACCCCGGCGGCCGGTGGCGACACCCCGCACGTCTTCACAGGGCCGGGCCCGCCGGCCAAGTCCCCCTCGCACCTCGCCCTGATCCGCCCGGGCGGATCAGGGCGCTTCCTCGTCGCTCACCTGACGCAGGCGAGCCGGCTCACCCATTGGGTCAGCGTGAGCGAGGTGGCCTGAGTTCCTCGGGCCGGGGTGTGCCGGTGGCGTGGGTGCCGTGAGGCATGGCGGCGCCCGGCCGGACCGGGCAGGCAGGACGAATGCCCCTGGTCCGGGTCGTACGCCAGGGCCTCGTGGAGCAGGGACAGGTGTGCGGGCACGGCCGCGAGGCAGTGATGCTCTTCCCGGCTGTGAGGACAGGCCGCCAGGTGGGCTCGGACCGTGCTCGCCCCGTCGGGGTCCAGGACAGCGGGCGCGTGTCCTTGGAGCAGTTCGCCGATACCGCGGCAGTTCTGGGAGGGAGTGAGCATGGCGGGTCCCTTTCGTGCAGGGGTGAGGATCGTTCCGTCAACGGCGCCGGCGTACGGCGGGTGCACCGCTACGACAGCTCCGCTGCATGACCTCACCATCGCCCGGGAGCGGCCCCTCGCGCGTCGTCCCCCTGCAGCGATTCCCGGGTACCACGACCGTGGTACCCGGCAGGCCTGCCTACAACGACGCCGGACCCGGTTGCGCGGCCACGCGGGCCTTCACCCGGTCACCGAGGCCTGAGTGGTGTTCGTCGCCGGGCTGACCAGGCCGCACTGGTAGGCGATGACCACGAGCTGGGCCCGGTCGCGGGCGGCCAATTTGGTCATGGTCCGGTTGACGTGGGTCTTGGCCGTCAGCGGGCTGATGAACAGGCGCTCGGCGATCTCCTCGTTCGACAGTCCCAGCGCGACGAGCCCCAGGACATCGCGTTCCCGTGGCGTCAGGCATCCCAGCCGCTCGTGCACGGCTGCCGTGAACGGTTCCGGCTGTGCCAGGAACCGCCTGATCAGCCCGCGGGTCGCCGAAGGGGAGAGCAGGGCATCACCTGCGGCGACCGTGCGGACGGCGTCGAGCAGTTCCTCCGGCCTGGCGCCCTTGCCGAGGAAGCCGCTCGCACCTGCCCGCAGTGCCTCCGCGACGTACTCGTCGTCCTCGAAGGTGGTCAGGATCAGAACCTTCACCGCCGCAAGGTCCTCCGCCTCGCCGATCAGCCGCGTGGCGACCAGGCCGTCCACCTCAGGCATGCGGATGTCCATCAGGATCACATCCGGTTGCCGCGTCCGCGCCGACTCGACCGCCTCGCGGCCGTTGGACGCCTCGCCCACGGTCTCCATGTCCTCGGCGGAATCGAACAGCATCCTGAAGGTGCCCCGCAGCAGGGCCTGGTCATCGGCGAGCAGTACGCGGATCGTCATGCCCATCTCTCCTCGGTGTTCCGCCCCAACGGAGCCACGATTGCCGCCCCCGGCCGCAGTGGCAGCTCGGCGGTCACGGTGAATCCCCCGCCGGGGCGCACCCCGGCCTCCAGCTTTCCCCCGATGCTGGCCGCACGCTCACGCATCCCGATCAGTCCATGGCCGGTCCCGGGGTGTGCCTCGTGCGGTCCGGCGCGCCCGTCGTCCTCGACCGTGATCGTCAGCCACTGGGGCCGGTAGTGCAGGCAGAGGCGGGCGTGGTCGGCCCCGGCGTGCTTGCGTACATTCGTCAGGGCCTCCTGCAGGATGCGGTACGCCGCCAGGTCCACCGCCGGCGCCAGCGGCTCGGCCGTGCCGTGCCGGGTGTGCCTGACGGACAGACCGGCCCGCTCGAAGGACGCCAGAAGCTCCGGTACCTGCGCCAGGCCCGGCATCGGATCCCTCGGCGCTTCCGGATCGTCGGACTGCCGCAAGAGGCCGACGGTCACCCGGAGCTCCTCCAGAGCGGACTGGCTGGCGTCCCGGATGCCCTCCAGAGCGGTGACCAACTGCCCCGGCCGCCGCTCCCCCAGATGAACGGCGACACCGGCCTGCGCGTTGATCAACGCAATGTGGTGCGCCACCACGTCGTGCAACTCCCGTGCGATCCGGACCCGCTCGGCCGCCACCCGCTGCCGTGCCTCCTGCTCACGGGTCAGCTCCGCGTGCTCCGCGCGTTCCTCCACGGCCACCACGTACGCGCGACGTGAGCGCACCCCGTCCCCCACGGCGGCGGGCAGGGCCGTCCAGGCCAGCATCGCCGCGTTGTCCGGGGCGAGCCATGAGCCGGGGCCGAACGCCATGGCTGCCCCGATCAGCAGGGCGGCCGAGGCCGACGCCACCATGCAGGCGGTCCGCCGGTCGGTCCGGGCGGCCACGGTGTAGACGGACACGATGACCGGGCTCGTCACCAGGGGACTCTCCCGAACCCCGAGTACCTGGAAGAGCACCCCGCAGGCGACCGCGGTGACCAGTACGCCGAACAGGTGGCGATGACGCCACAGCAACGCGAAACAGCCGACCGCCGCCACCATCACCGCAGGCCACCGGAACGAAACCCGGTGCTCGTGCGGGATCACCGAGGCGGCCATGACCGACAGCACGAACAGCACAACCGGCCCCAGCACATCCAGCCTGCCGACCGGGGCGCCCGCTCCCCGCCGCCAACCGTTGATCACTGCCATGTCACCACCGTAGGGTCGCCGCCCGAACGCCGCTGGTCCGTCATCGCGGGTCACGACTGACGAGGCGGACAGGTCCCCGGACACGACAGCCCGCACAGGTTGGAGGCGAGCCACGTGGTACGACGCCGCAGTCGGCGAGCGGATCCGCCAGCCGGACGCCGGTCCAGCGGGCGTTGTCCACGACGGACCCTGAGAGGGCGCGGATTGGCCCGGGCCCCCATCGAGTGGAGTTGAGGACACCCGGGGAACCGACGGCCGTGCCCTGCGCCCCGCTGTCGGCCACCGCCGACACCGCCCCGCCCAGCACCACCGCGCCTGCCGCAGCGAAAAGACCGACGCTTCTGAACGCGCGAGACTTCATGCTTTGCTCTTTTCCTGATGGGTTCCGGCAGACCGAACCTGCCGCCCCGCCGCCTGACGCGGCGGACACAGGTGATCCGCGTTGCCCGGACATCCGGATTGCCGGAGTGCGCGGATGTCACTCGAAAAGAGCAAGGACGTCAGATGACTGCGGGCAGGGCCACGAACGGTGACTCCGCTGCCGCCCTGCTGGTGAGCGAACGCCAGGTCGGCTTCCCGCCGGATTGCCGCGCCGGTGTTAGCGATGCTCAGCGTCATGAACCGACTTGAAGGAAGAACGGCCTTGATCACGGGCGGCAGCCGGGGCATCGGTGCCGCTGTGGCGCTCCGGATGGCCGAAGAAGGTGCCGACGTCGTCCTGACCTATGAGAAGAGCGCGGAACGCGCCGGCCAGGTGGTGGAGCAGATCAAGGACGGAGGGCGCCGGGCACTGGCCATCCAGGCCGACAGCGCCGTCCCTGAGGCACTCACCGCCGCGGTGGACGAGGCCGCCGCGACGTTCGGCAGACTCGACGTCCTGATCAACAACGCCGGCGTCTTCCTCGTCGGCCCACTCGAAGATCTGGGATCGGCAGAGATCGATCGCACCCTGGCGGTGAACGTGCGGGCGCCGTACGCGGCGTCCCAGGCGGCCGTGCGTCATATGGGCCGGGGCGGCCGCATCATCAGTATCGGCAGCAATGTCGCCGAGCGTGCGGTCTTCCCCGGACTGGCGCTCTACTCGATGAGCAAGACGGCACTGGCCGGGATGACGAAAGGCCTGGCTCGAGAACTCGGTCCGCGTGGCATCACCGTCAATCTGGTGCATCCCGGCCCCACCGACACGGAAACCAACCCCGCTGACGGGCCGAACGCCGAGGTGATCGCCGGCTTCACCGCTGTGGGCCGCTACGCGGAAGCGACGGAGATCGCGGCCACCGTCGCCCACCTGGCAAGTGCGGACGGCGCCTACATCACCGGGGCCGCGTTCCATGTCGACGGCGGCTTCACCGCCTGACCCGCGAACGCTCTCGGCTCGCGCCTGCCGCTCGGGCTGTTGTCGAGCCGATTGCGGTCCGCGACGACCTGTCTGCTCACGCCGCAGAACACCTCGGCACCGATCGCGGCCTCCTCGCCGTCGACGAGACCGGCTTTCCGCGACTGCCGCACATCCGGAACGACTGGACATCGCCGCGCACGCATCGCGAATAAGGACGCTCGTGCGGGACGACCTCGCCGGTACGCCGGGCCCGCCACGACCGCTTCTTCTTCCTCCAGCCGGGCGCGCGGTCGTATCAGAAGGAACATCGTCGGGGGACGGCGTGGCCGGGGCGTATCACCGTGGGGCCAGACACGCTGGACCCACGGTGACCGCACCACGGTTCATCAGGGCCGGCAGGACGGCCGGACGCTGAGCAGCTCGGTCCGCAGCACGGGGGTGCCGTCGACGGGCGCCGGGTCCTCCGGCGTTGGCTCGATACCACCAGCGGCGATCTTGTCGAGGGTCTTCAGTCCGGCGGCACCGACGGTGCCGAACACGGTGTAGTTGGGTCGCAGCGCCGAGTCGCCGTAGACGACGAAGAACTGCGAACCGTTCGTGTTCGGCCCGGCGTTGGCCATCGCCAGCAGACCGCGCCCGTAAAGGCGGCGGACGCCGGTCGGATCGCTCGGTGCCGGCGGCAGGTCCACCGGCAGCTCGTCCTTGTACTCGTACCCCGGCCCACCCTCGCCCGTGCCCGTCGGGTCGCCGCACTGGAGGACCTTCAGCGTCGGATACGCCGTCAGCCGATGGCACACCGTACGGTCGTAGAACCGGTGCCGCGCCAGGTGCACGAAGCTCTGGACCGTGCACGGCGCCTTCGCCCGGTCCAGACTCAGCGGGAGCGGGCCCTGGCTGGTCCGGACAGCCGTACCGACCGTGCCGTGACTGGGGGTGTGCCGCGGGTCGGGCGGCAAGGAAACCCGCCGCGCCGCCGGCTCGTCCGGGGTCTGGGTGTACTGACAGGGACCGTGCGTGGTTCGCGGCGGGGCGTCGTCAGCGGAAGCGGTGGTGCTGCCCCCGGACACGACCAACGCTGCTGTCGCCCATGCGGTCATGAGACCTCGGTTCATCCTGCACACCCTCCAGAAGATCGCCGGCTTTCGAGCGGTCGCAGCCTAGAGCGCGGCCCGGCGGGCGAGAACCCGCCCGCAAGCCAAATCCACCTGCCATCCTTCGGCCCCCCGGCCGCGGGCCACTTCGTTCTGCTGTACGAGGCCTTCCCCGGGCCCGCCGTCCGCCCGATCACCCACCGCCACGTCCAACGCCTCTGTCAGCGCTTCCGAGGCGGCGCGGTAGTCGCGCGGGCAGGGCGGATCAGTGGTGCGTGGTGGCCGGTGGGCCGGCGATGGCGGTGAGCCGGAGTTTCGTCTCGTCCTCGCTGCCCGGTACGGCCGTCATGATGACGATCTTGAGCTCGGAGTCGCCGTCGGTCAGGACGTCGCAGTCCACCGTGACGGGGCCCACCGACGGGTGGTGGATCGTCTTGTGGTCCTCGCGGTGCGCGGCCACCTCTCCGGTGGCCCACAGCTCGGCGAACCTCGTGTTGCCCGCCTTCAGATCGCGGATCAGCGTGGCCAGGCGGCCGTCCCTGGGAAAGCGGCCGGTGGCGCGGCGCAGGTCGGACACGACGGCGGCGTCGGTGGCGTCGCGGTCCGCCTCGGTCACCGGCCACAGCGCGAGCCGGGCGGGGCCGGCGTCCACCGGGAACCTGTCGCGGGCGAAGTTCCGCAGCCGCGGTGGCGAGGCGTTGGGGTCGCCCAGCAGGGCGGCCCACCCGTGGTTGCACCACACCAGTTGCCAGTCCGCGGCGAACACGGCGACCACCACGTCCCCGAGGCGGGCGAGGACCCGCTGCATGCCCGGCGGAAGATGGTCGGAGATCACGCCGCTCGCCGGTGGCACGAGCTGCGCCAGCAGGTACAGGTGGTCCCGTTCGGCGGCGGACAGCTGCAGGGCGCGTGCCAGGGATGCCACCACCGACGCCGAGGGTGTCGTGGCCCGCCCCTGCTCCAGGCGCACGACGTAGTCGACCGATACGCCGGCCAGGTCAGCCAGTTCTTCGCGCCGCAGGCCGGCCGCCCGGCGCCCGCGGGCCACCGGCAACCCGGCGGCCGACGGCGGCAGCCGGTCCCGCCATGTGCGGATCATCGCGCCCAGTTCCGTCCCGGATGTCCCCGACATGACGTCCATCCTCCTGCATCCCCGGTCGTGCACGGGGACGCGAGGGTGGTACTGCTCTTCCTACCGTCGAAGTGTCCCTGGCCCGCATCCCTCATCGGGATCAGAATCGACCGCATGACGATCACCTTCATCACCGGAGCCAACAAGGGGCTCGGTCGCGAGACCGCCCGCCGCCTGATCGAGCACGGCCACACCGTGCTCGTCGGAGCCCGCAACCGGGAACAGGGCGAGGAGGCCGCTGCCGCGCTCGGCGCACGCTACGTCCCCATCGACGTGACCGACGACGCCTCCGTGGCCGCCGCCGCCGCGGACGTCGCCGCACACGAAGGCAGGATCGACGTCCTGATCAACAACGCCGGTGTGGCTGGGCCCGCCGGCGATCCCAGCGGCCTCACCGCCGATGACGCGCGCGCCGTCCTCGATGTCAACGTCATCGGCGTCGTCCGCACCACCACCGCGTTCCTGCCGCTCCTGCGCCGCTCGGACGACCCCGTGATCGTCAACGTGAGCAGCGGCATGGGTTCCCTCGCCCTCACCCACGACCCGGACCGACCCGAATCGCACGTCGTCGCGCCGCTGTACACCTCCTCCAAGGCGGCACTGACGATGTTGACCACGCAGTACGCCAAGGGGCTCGAAGGCATCCGCGTCAACGCCGCCGACCCCGGCTACACCGCGACCGACCTCAACGGGCACAGCGGCCCCCAGACCGTCACCGAGGGCACGGACGCGATCGTCCAGCTCGCCACCGAGAAGCCCGGCGCAGGCACCGGCCGATTCGTCTCCCGCCACGGTGAGATCGCCTGGTCCTGACACCGGCTGTGCCGGACCAGCCGTCCGGGCGACGAGGACGTCACGAGGTCTCCCGGCGTCCGGGCTGCCCCAGAGCGCAGTCCGCACAGAGCAGACGCCCGTGACGGTGGCGGCCCCGCGCGGCGTGGGAACGCAGTGCGGGACCACCCAGCCCGGCCGTCCTCCTCGGTGTCAGACTTCGGCCGCGCGCTTGATCTCCGCCAACGTCCGGGACATCCCGTGCTCGAGTTCTTCGGCGTGCGAGAGCTCGCCGCCCAGGGCGAAACGGGCGAAGACCCGGCTGAGCAGGGTCAGCTTCGCGACGACAGGGCGGCGGTGGACGAGCCGGGTGCCGTCGGAGGCGGATTCCAGTTCGAAGATCCACCGGGCTCCGCTGGTCGTTGTCTCCCAGGAGAGGCAGCTGCCCGGCTCCACCTCCACGACGACATTGCGCGTCGGCCAGAGCACGGCCTTACGGCGGTTGATACCGATGTACCACTGGCCGGCCCTCAGCCCGCCCGGCTTCAGCGGCAGCATCGCCTGGAGTTCAGGGCTGCGCCGAGGCCACGCGCGGACGTCCGTGAGCACCCGCCACACCGTGTCCGGTGCTGCGGCGATCCAGACTTCGGCGCGCAGTTCCCGGTCGGCTGCCGGTTGGATCAGGGACATATGGCCGCTCCCATTCCTTTTATCAGGTTTCTTGCTGCCGGATCCGGCCCGGACGGTTCATCCTCGGCGCATGAGCCGCCTCGGCGCATGCGCCGCTGTACGGAGCGCAGCCCGCGCCCGCAGGAGGGGGGGCTGGGCCGGGCCCACAGTGTCCGGTCGCAGCGGTGTCTGGACGGGGCGCGGGTGGAGCTGCGGCCCTGGCACCGGTCGGGTCGCCGTGACTGGACGCCGACCGCCCGCGGTCCGAACAGACTCGCGTGTGCCCCCCACCCCGCCGGATGGTCGCCGCCGCGTGCTGATGACCGGCGAGGTGCGGCGTCGGGGCGGCGCGGGCTGCGACGCCCCGGAGCGGTGTTTGCCGTGCGGTGCCGTACGGGATGGATGAGGGCGTTGCCCGGCGCGCGGCAGAGCCCATGATGTCGCTCGCCGGCCCCATCGCGGAGATGAGGTGCTGACGTGATCACATTCGATGTGCTCGGTGCCGTGCGGGATCTGGCGCCGGCCGTGCGCGAACGAGCGGCTGAGACCGAGAGCCTGCGCAGGCTTCCTGACGCCACGGTGAAGCAGCTCGCGGATGCCGGCGCCTTCCGTCTCACCCAGCCAGTGTCCTACGGCGGCCTTGCCGCTGACCCGGCTGTGTTCTACGAGGTCCTGCGCCTGCTCGGTGCTGCCTGCGGCTCGACGGGCTGGTGCTGCGGTGTGTTCGGGGTGAACGCCTGGATGGTCGCCCAGTACGACCCGGCTGCGCAGGAAGACGTCTGGGGCAGCAACGACAGCGCGCTCGTCTGCTCGGCCCAGGCCCCCGCCGGCAGGGCTGTGCCCGCCGACGGGGGATTCAAGGTCAGCGGCCGCTGGGGCTTCGCGTCCGGCTGCGACCACGCCGACTGGGCATTGCTCGGTGCCATGGCCGGTGAGGACGGCGGTCCGCTGACGCCGTACTACCTGCTGGTGCCTCGCGCCGACTACCGGATCGACGCGGTCTGGGACGCGGTCGGCCTGCGGGGCACGGGCAGTCACGACATCGTCGTCACGAACGCTTTCGTCCCCTCCCACCGGTGTCTTGCCGTGCAGGCGATGGCGTCCTTGCAGCGGCCGGGACATGTCGCGCACCGTGAGCCGCTTTACCGGCTGCCGATGGGGTCGGTGCTCACCACCTCTGTCTCCGTCCCCATGGTGGGCATGGCAGAAGCGGCGTACGACAGCCACCTCACCCGCTGCCGGGAGCGCGTCGGCCTCTCCGGGAGGCGGGGCACGGCGCAGGACGGCTTTCTGCACGTCCGGCTGGGACGCGCTGCCAGTGAGATCGACGCCGCCTGGCTGCAGTTGCAGCGCAACATGGCGGACCTGTACGCGTACGCGCTGCGTGCCGGGACGCCGCCCATGGCGCTGCGCACGCGGCTGCGCCGTGACCAGGTGCGCGCAACGGAACGCGTCGTCAAGGCGGTCGACTTGCTCATGAACCACGCCGGTGGCAGTGCGATGCGCGCCGGCGACGACGTCGTGCAGCGGGCCTGGCGCGACCTCCACACAGGACGCGGACACATCGCCAACGACCCGGACCGCTCACTGGCCGTCTTCGGCCGCGAAGCCCTGGGCCTGCCCGCGGACGATCTCATGCTGTGACCCGGACACCTGCCGCATCCCCCGCCACGAAGGGTGCCGGCCCTGCCTGCGGGATGTGCTGCCCGGGCGGGACCGGGCAAGCGTCCGTCATGGTGCGGTGAACAGTGCGGGGAATCCTGGCGCGAGCCAAGGCTTGCGCCCCCAGGCGAGGACCTTGCCGCGGGCGATGGCACCGGTGGCACCGCGCCTGCCCAGTGCGAGCAGGAAGAACGTGATCGGCTCGATCATGATCGTGCAGTCGGGACGGCGCGGGGGCTCGGCGTGCACGGCCACCGCGCCGTTGGTGAACGTCACTGTGAGCCGAGAGAGGCCGCGCACCCTCAGCTCGTAACAGGCACTGTGCCCGTCAGCCGCTCGTGCATCGACGACGCGGGGCATCGCAGTGACCAGAAACGGCATCGCCAGATCGACCCTGTCACGGTCGATCATGTGTCGTTGGCCCAGTGCCACCGCGATGTCATAGCCGTGCCCAAGCATGTGGGTCAGCAGGTAGGAGCCGAGGGTTCCCAAGTCCATGGGCCCCAGAGGTGTCACCGTCGGTGTGTCCGCCGACCGCAGGCCGGCCGCCTCGGTGAATGCCCGCGCATGCCGGACGATGCCGCCCGCCAGGACGGAGGTGTCGCGTTCGGGGAAGGAAACCAGCGAAGCGGCGTTGGCCGCCGCAAGTGACCCTGGTGTGCCGTCGCCGTACACCCGCTCACGCCCTGCGGCAACGGCAGCCATCAACTCGTTGGCCAGGACCAGGTGCGCCGCGGCCTCTCCAACTGTCCACTCGGCACCAGGAATGGGGACCGTGGCATCTCTACACGACCGGAGCAACCCGGCTATCTCCTCGGCTACGGCACAAATGGCTGCAGGCAGCCGCGATCGCGTGGCAGCCTCACGGTGAGGGGCGGTCATAGAGGTGAAGGGTGGACCAAGCCTTCGTATCTGTCCATCTGTCCCGGCACACCGAACGACCTGGGAGACAGTAGGGATGAGGGCACTGGCAGCTCGTCAGGCCCTGTGAAGGGGAGCCCCGCCTGGCCCTCACACGTGCCACCCGTCCGGATTGTTCAGTCGGAGGACGGTGTGGTCCGCGAGGGTCCAGGTGCGCGGGCGGGTCGAAGGCGCCCGGCGCCGGCAGCGGCAGTTGTGTCGTCAACCAGTGACGCTTCAACCGCTGGGCACCGTCGGAGGCCGGGGGAACGTGACCTTCACCGACGTACCTCTGGGAACGGTCGCTCCTTGGGCGGGGTCCTGGCGGGCGATGGCGGCCGGTGGCGCGGACGGTCCCGAGTCCGGTGCCAGCTCGAGCTTCAGCGTGGTCCGGCCCAGCTTCACGGCGGCCTGGTCCTTGGTGCACTCGACCAGGTCGGGCACCACTTCCTCACCGCCGAACGCTGCGCTGAGCACATCCTTGCGGGCATCCTCGGCGCCCTTGCCGGAGAAGTAGAAGGCCACCGCCGACCCGACAGCCGCGGCGAGCGCTCCGATCAGTGTGCTGCGCAGGTTGGTGTCCCGTACCGCGAAGGCCACCGCGCAGAACACCATCAGGCCGAGGACGAGTGCCATGGCCACCCAACTGCGGACGATGCTGCTCGCGGACGCCGTGCGGCTGGGCACCGCGCGCCGGGCGAGGACCAGGAGGATCCCGATGGCCACGACGGCGGACAGCAGGATGCACAGCAGGACCTGGACGTGCCCCCACGAGATGGTCGCCGGATCGTTCGCCTGCAACCGCAGAGCGCCCATGGTTCCGTCCTCCCACCAGCGATCCGGAGGCCAGACCGTGCCTCCGTGGACTGCCCCCGTTGTCGAGTCTGCTCGCCGGTCGATGGATCCACAAACCGCGGAGTTGCACCGCCCGGCCGCACCGGCCGAGACTGATGTCGAGAGGCTCACGGTGTCTTCCCTTGCCGAACTGCGACTGCTCGGCCACTTCCGGTTGGAAAACCAAGCCGAGCCCGTCGAGCTGTGCCGCAACGGGCAGCGTCTGCTGGCATTCGTCGCGTTGCGCGGACACGTGTCCCGTACGGTCCTCGCCGGGACGCTGTGGCCCGAGGTCACCGAGGAGCACGCCAGAGGGAGCCTGCGCACCACCCTGTGGAAGCTTCCGCGTGGTGCGCAGCCGCTGCTCCGGTGCTCCGGGGACTCGCTCGTGATCGCCGACGCCCTGCACGTCGACGTGCACGCCTTCGTCGAGACGGCACTCGATGTCGTCCAGCGCTGCGGGCCGCCGGCCACCACCGGGCTCCCGCAGGGACTGCTGCCGGGAGAGGACCTGCTGCCGGGCTGGGACGAGGAATGGGTGCGGCTGGAGCGCGAACGCCTGCGGCAGTTGCGGCTCCACGCCCTCGACACGCTGGCCGAGGCGCTCGTGAGCGAGGGCAGGCCGGCGCTGGCCCTGGAGGCGGCCTGGGAGAGCGTGCGGACGGAACCGCTCCGGGAGAGCGCGCACCGGGCCGCGGTTTCCGCGCACCTCGCGGAAGGCAATCTCAACGAAGCGGTACGTCACTACCGCTCGTTCCGGCGGTTGTTGCGCGACGAGCTGGGGGTGGAGCCCTCCCCCCGATTCGCCCGGATGCTGGCCCGCCACGGGTGGCGCTCCCCTGAGGGGTGACGCCGGATTGACACGGGGCTGACGGCACGTCCGTAGTCTCGACATGCCGATCCTGAAACCGCATGGCACCGACCCCCGAACTGCCGATCGTCTGCGTCCGGCGCTACGCCGGTGACGCCGCCGGCATCGACAAAGGTGGTGACCGACATGGCCCCCTGGGGCTGATGCGCACCGCCGTCCGCACGGCTACTGAGGTCCGTCTTCGGCGATCATCGTGTGACCGGCGGAGCGCTGGTGAACCGCGCGCGCCGGAAGGTCCCTCGTCCGGGGGCGTCCGATGGCGCCCCCGTGGATCACCACGGACGATGATGACGAACCCTCGGCACGGCAGCGGATCCCCGCGGCCGCGCCGCACACGCGTGTCCCGGCGCGGGCATCAGGAGGTGACCGGTGCGGACTCCCCCCAAGCCGCACAACAGCTTGCGGCCGAAAGTGGTCAGGCCCTCGCTGAACTCCCGGCGGGCCAGGCTGAGCGTGGCAGGGATCCTGCTGGTCCTCCTCGGGACGACGGGGCTGCTGGGCTGGTTCGGTCTCGGCAACTTCGCCCATGCCCTGACCTTCCCCGGCCGCCTCACCGGTGCCGTCCTCATCACGGTCGCCCTCACCACGCTCCTGGCTGCCTTCGCGGTCCTGGACCACTGGGTGGGGCACACCTTCGAGTACTCCGGCCTCGTCGCACTGATCGGTGCGTTCCTGGCGCTGCTGACCGACGCCCTGCTCATGCTCAGGACGCTGAAGAACGGCGATCTGATGCTCTACCCGGCGCTGTTGGGCGCACTCGCGGCGGGGGCGGCCTGGGCTCTGTTCGTCGTGTGGCGGACGTCGGTCACGATCCCCGCCCCGAAGCGGGTGGCGGCCGCGCTGCTGGTCTCCTCGGTCCTCACCGTCGCGAATTTCAGCTACCAGAACCTCTATCTGCCGTACCGGCGTGAGGCCAGGCCTCTCATCACGTTGTCCGTGGGCAAGGCTGTGCTGAACAAGGAGCGCAAGGCGTTCGCCATCTCCGTTGACATCACGCTCCAGAACCACGCCGACGTGGGGTTCTATGTGCTCGGCACGGAAGTCCACGCCATGGGGGAACGGGTGCCGCTGAGCTCCAAGGACCGCCTTCGCGAGCAGTGGCGAAAGGACGCCGAGCAGTTCGCCAGCTTCACGGGAGAAATGAACCCGCTCTCCCGCAGGGAGATTCACCAGCCTGGCGAGTTGGTCGAGGCGAAACCCTGGATGGCGGCCGGACACTGGATCGAACCGAGCGACTCCTTCGCCACGCGCATGGTGGTGGAACTGCCCATGGACACCCAGTACGACCAGGTGGCCTTCTATGCCTCCGCGAGCCTTGCGCGCAAGGACCAGATGTCGCTGGAGTCACCGCTCAAATTCGTCAAAACCTCCTGGGGTGGTGGCGACGTCCCGAAATGGGTGAAGGACCAACAGAAGAACGGCTTCGACTCCCTCCTCTTCACTGCCCCGCTGCACGAGAACAACGCGATCGACGAGAACACCACGGGGCCGCGCCTGGTCAACGTCTACTGGACGTTCGGCGCACACGGTGCGATTCTGCAGTCGAGCATCACGCGCAAGGACGGGGATGACAGCAGGTTGTCAGGGGAGGACCAACGGGAGCTGGTGAGCCGGTACGGTCTCGTCGATCTCGTCGCCGGTCCCGTCGAGCGGATCCTGTGGGACATCAAGAGCCAGCGCTGAGCCCCTCCAGCCAGGCCACCAGCGCGAGCGAGCTGTTCATCCGGTCCCAGGCGTACGCGTCCCCCGTGCCGAGCTGCGCCTCCCGCACGGCCTGGCACAGCGTCTCGACGTCGAACATCTCCGAGGTCAGCGGATGCCGGGCGGAGCGGCACAGGGCGATGAGTTCCTCGGCGTGTCTGCGCAGGCCACGTGCGTAGAGGTCGTCGAAGGGGACCTTGACCGCCCTGCCGCGGATCGCGGTCGGCAGCAGGTCCGCCAGGGCCTCGCGAAGAACCGCTTTCGGACGGCCCGGCCGGAACGTGGCCGCGGCGGGGAGGCGGCTCATCGTGGCGATGACCTCGGGGTCGAGGAAGGGGTGCGCGAGGAAGAATCCGTCCTGGCCGGCCCGGTGCCAGGACAGCGGATCGGGGGCGGTGAGGTAGTTGGCCGCGTCGTACAGCGACCGTTCCGGTCTGCTCCCGTAGACGAAGCGGCTTTCCGCGATGCGGGCCTCCCGGAACCCGTGAGCCCGGGCGAAACCGGGCCGCAGCCATCGGGGGCGGGCGAAGGTGCCGAGTCCGCCCAGCACCGTCGCGCCACGGGACAGTGTGGTGATCCGTTCGACCGTGAGCGGGAGGGTCGGCTGCACCACATAGGCCTGGACGACGTCCCGCAGGCCCCGTTCGCTCCCCACTGTCCAGGCGCGTGCCTGCCGGGTCATCTGCCGGAGCCGGCCCGTGCGGGCGAGTCGGTGCAGGTGGAACGGATTGGCGTCGGCGACCGGATCTGCCCCGCACCCGGTCAGGAGGGTGTCGCAGCCGAGTTCCGCGGCCGCACCGTGCAGTCTGCTCCAGAACGGGGCGCGGAACGCGTGCGCATGAGGTTCGTCCGCGTCTCCCGCGTGGTACCGGAAGTCGTCGAAGTCGGCCACGTCGTCGGCGTCGACGATCACCGGGCGGGCCGCTGGGGCGTGCCGGCGGATCTCCGCCAGCGCGAGGTCCAGGTACGGCCGCTCCGCGGCCAGCTCCCCCTGCGAGAAGCGCCCGGAGAGCAGGACGAGCTCCTGGGGGCGGCCGGACCCGGACCCCGGTGCCAGAAGACGCGCGGCGAGCAGCGCGACACCCGTGGAGTCGGTGCCGCCCGAGACATGGCATGCCGTCCTCGTGCCCATACGGCGCCCGACGGCCTTCTCCAGCGCTTGGCGCAGGTCCCGCGCGGCCTCGTCGAGGCGGGGCCGGTCGGCTGTCGACGCGGGCGCGTCGGTGGCGGGACGGGCGCGGCGCGGCGTACGACCGCGCAGCCGCCCGGTGAGGGACAGCTCCACCACCTCACCGCCGAGGACGCGGTGCACGCCCGTGAAGGGGGTGAGGTCCGTGTGCGGTTGCGCCATGTTCCCGGTGAGGTACCGGCAGAAGTAGCGGGGGTCCAGTCCGTCGGCACTGCCCAGGGCCCGGGCGGACGTGCTCACGGCGTTCACGCGGCCCTCGGACACCCTGAAGAACAGGGGGATGCGTGCCTGCTCGTCGCGGGTCAGGAGAACGCGGTCGCGGTACACCAGTACGGCCGCGTAGTCGCCGGCCGGTGACGGCAGGGCCGCTCCCTGCCGGCCGTAGGCGTCGACAAGGGCGTGTGCGCCTGCCGTCCGGTCGCGGGCCGAGCCCACCCAGCCGACGACGGCAGCCGTGCCGGCCGGCGAGGAGAGCGTCGTCACGAGTCCCTGACGCGCCATGGCGTCGTCGACCCGGAGCCTCGGAGCGCCGCCCGCCCACTCGAGGCGGAGGGCGTCCATGTCACCGTCCCCCGCCGTCGATCGAGAGCACCGGGTCGAAGGCGTGTCCTCGCGGATCGGCGTCCGGGATGCACAGACCGCCCGAGACCGTCCAGGCGTGCAGGGCGAACGGGTGCTCGCGCACACCGATGTGGAGTACGGCCTCCAGACCTGACCGGCGCAGCAGCACGAAGGCCGTCACCGCCTCGGACTTGCAGTCGCCGTCCACCAGCCAGCTGCCGCGGCTGTGTGCCTCCACCGCTCGCTTCAGCCGTCGGATCTGCTCCGCCGAGGGCACGTCCGCGCGGGCGTACTGCGGGGCGGCCAGGGACAGCAGCCGCAGGACCCGCCCGAGGCCCGCGGTGCGGATCAGCAGGTGCACTCCGCGCAGCCAGGGTCCGACACGGGCGTGGGCATGCTGCTTGCCGCGGCCCCGGGCGCAGCCTGCACGCTGGAGGAGGGTGACGAGCTCGGCGCGTACCTCGGGGGTTCCTTCAGCGAACGTACGGAGGTCCGCCGTCGTCATCGCGAAGAAACGCGTCCGTTTCCAGTCCGCGATCAGCGCTCCGTCGGACATCCCGTGGACACGGCAGTGCGGTGACAGAAGCCTCGCCATGGCCGCCATGGCATCGGTGTCCTCTGTCACCGCACTTCCTCCAACGTTCAACCGTGAACGAGGTCAAGACAGATACCCGTGACCGTCGTAGAGTCCGCCGCTGAAGCCCCGGATCAGACGGCCGTTGCCGAGAAGGACCAGCCGGTGCGGCTGACGACGCCGCAGAAATCGGAGAAACATCGTCCACCTCCAGATAAGGCGGAGCCGGATCAACTTCAGGCTACTCCGCCTGGAATGCCCCGCAACCGGGCTGCCGAGACCGATCGGGCGGGCTTCCGCGATCGCCCGCCGCACCGGACCACACACCGTCAACAACGTGTGCACGCAAGCGCTTTGCTCACGATCACGGCTGTCCGCCGGGTCGCGGCCGGCCGGTCGGCGGCGCACGCTGGATGCAGGGGGGATTCCGCCCCGCGAGCAGGAGGCCGAGCCGAGGAGGTCAGCCATGGGTCACCCCGAATTCCGACTGGGCGGCACCGAATCGGAGACCCATCCGTGGAGGATCCGCCTCGTCGAGCACCCGAAGCGCTTCGAATCGTCACACTTCCGGGCTGCCAAAGCGACAGCCCACAAGATCCTGCACGCCATGGACGATGCCGACCTGCCGTACGGGCCGAGACCCGTGGCCGGGCAGCAGGAGGCCGAGAACTCCGAGCGCTGGGAGATGCACCATGGCGGAAGCCTGTGGGTCAAGGGGGCCCGCGACTGGCTCATGTACCGCGCCCGGGTGGGCATCGAGTGGAGCATGCAGTTCTGCGCCGACCCCGCGAAGGTGGACCGGCTCCGTCAGGAGGCCGCCGAACTGGTCGACGCCTTCCCGCTCACGTTGCCCGCGCTGGCGGACCTCGGCTACGAGCGCGCCGAGGACCTGCTGCGTACGCCGATCAAGGACGCCGACGGCGTGGAGGCGTGGACCGACTCCCTGTTCAACTCCTGCGTGCCCCTGAGCCACGGCAACCACCAGGGCATCCTTCCGAGTGTGCCCGGTGAACACCACTACCCCTGGCCGGTGAAGGGCGCGGACTTCGTCCGGTACGACGACTTCCAGCTCTGGGTGACCCTGCCCGACGGCACCCATGGCGCCGTCGCGCCGGTGGACCGCCGCGGTTCCGGTGACGGGCACGTCCGCCTGGCCTTCGTCCCGGAGGGAAGCGCCGCCGCCCCCGCCGTCGCCGAGGCCCAGGACCGGGGGCTGATGGCCGTCCTCCCGGCGAACAGCGACGTGGCCCTGCAGGCCTTCGCCCAGCAGGTCGCCCCCGGCCGGCGCACCGCGGCCGGCCCGCTGTCGCCTCGCGCACGGCGCACCGGCCGGAGCTCCGGCTAGTGCTGTGGCCGGAAAGGTTCGCCGGTGAACCTTTCCGGCCGCAGCACCAGCTAGCGCGCGACGCCCCGGGCGATCGCCGGGCCGATGCCGGTCGCCCGGGGCCGCAGGAAGGTGCCGTGCACCGCCGGCGACGCCACCCGGCGGCCAGGGCCTGTCGTGCGACGCCTCCCCCACACTGCCGCTCACTGCCTGACACGAAGGACATGCCATGCCCTGGGGACTGCGGGAACCGGTCGGCTTGACGAACGAGGGCACCCAGTGCCCCAACCATGCCACCGATCAGCAACAGGTCGCCGAACTCCTCGACGCGGTCGGACTGCCGGCCGGCGGCACTTCGCTGGACACCCTCCCACCCATCGGGGACGGGAACGCCTCGAACGAGCTGTGTGAGGCCATCCGGAACTTCCAGACGGTCCAGGACGGCCTCGTCGCGGACGCCCGGGTGGATGTGGGCGCGGGTACCTGGAACCGCCTGATGGAGCTGGTCCATCCGGCCGGTGCCCCCGCCGGAGCGGCCGTCCCGCTGCTGCTCGCCGTTTCGGACTTCGAGGTCTTCGAGCTGCCGGAGAGCGCCGCGCCCTTCCCCTCCCTGACCTACACCCTTCGCGGGCAGGTCGCGGAGTGGGACGGCCCCGGCATCCACATGGAACTCTGGGTGAACGGGCCCCTGAAGGTCACCTGGAGCCGCGAGGCCTACAACCTGGGCTGCGAGGTGTCCCCCGACTTCAAGGCCCTGGACGAGGCCGTGGCCTCCGGCAGCGCCCGGGCCATCGGCGGAGTCGCGCTGGATCAGCTCTGCTCCCGGTTGCGCACGGAGTCCAGGGACGCGATCGGTTCCCTGTTCGCGGCCGTCAGTGTCAGCACGGGCCTGGACGGCACACCCCGGATCGGCGGCACCCTCGGCGACGAGACCGCCTTCCTGCGCGTCGAGTTCGAGCCGGTGGAACGTACGGTGATCTACACCGGGAGCGTGCCCGTCTTCAGATCCCAGCCCGTGACGGCCGGCGAGGCGCAGGTGTCCGGCGACCTCCAGGTGCAATTGCGGATCAGGACCGGCCAGGAGGACGAGACCGCGAGTGTGGCGGCCGCCGTGGCCGTCCTGGCGATCGGCGCCGTCCTGCTCGCTCCCACAGCCGCGTGGGTGGGCGGCGCGCTCGTGTCGGGAGTCGGAACCGGCGTCAAGGAGATCCTGGTCCGCGTCCCGCTCAGAGGGCTGGTCCAGTAGCACTCCCTCACCAACTCGGCTTCGCCACGTCGCCGTACGCCCAGCTGGAGCCCTTCGACATCTCGAAGTGCAGATGCGGGCCGGTGGAGTTGCCCGTGGTGCCGACCTTGCCGAGCTGCTGCCCGGCAGCGACCCGCTGGCCCGCCCTCACCTGGCGTTCCGAGAGGTGACAGTACGTGTAGACGTGACCGTTGTCCGCGGCCAGCCCGATCCACTGGCCGTACGCGCCGCCACTGCCGTTCGACCAGGCGATCTTTCCGCCGCGCACGGCGACCACGGGGGCACCGGACCCGGCGGCGAAGTCCTGACCGGTGTGCCGGCCGACACCGTCGGGCTTCCACGCGTAGTTGCCGCGCTGGAAGAACCCGAACGTGACCTTGTGGCCGGGCACGGGTGACGGCACACGTCCCTCGCCGCGTCGCGCAGGGGTGTGCGCCCCGACACCCTTGCAGTCCACCGTGAAGCCGGTGAGGCGGCCGAGGGTGGTCAGCGAAGCAGGGCCCGGGACGCCGTCGGCGTCGGATCCCTTGAAGCCCTGCGCGAGTTGTTCGGCACGGTAGGCGGCCCGGGTCTGCTCCCCGAAGAGGCCGGTGGCTCCGTCGGGGATCTTGCGACCCCGCTTGATCAGGGCCTTCTGGACGGTGCGTACGTCCTCGTTCCGCTTCCCCAACTGCACGTTGGCCAGGGCGACCATGGCGGTTCTCCCCACTGTGATGACCCGGGCCGTTTCCGGGCTGCGCGGATCGGCCGGTCCTTCGCCTGGTTCAAAAGTACGGAAGCGGTGTCAGCGCTGCGTCATTCCGCCGTCATCGCCGGGCGCGGGACGCCCAGGCGGAGTTGCACGGCGTGAGCAGGCGGCCGACCATGGTGGCAGAACGTCTCGTCGGAGCATCGCGGCACCCCACGGAAGCCGCACCGGGCGTCGCGAGCGCGGTTCACGTGCCGTCGATGGGACCGAGAGCCCTACGGAGGCGCACCGGCGCGGCAGGCGGCCCGACCTGCACTCCGGGCACGGCGATGCCGGCGCCCTCTTCCAAGACCGGTCCCGACTTCCGCGGACGGCTGATCAACGTGTACGACGGCGAACCAAGTCCCGGGCGACCGGTTGATTCGCGGTCCGGGATCGTGGTTGCCGACCAGATCACTCCGTGATGGGCAGGCACTCGGCGAGCAGGTCGACGACGTCCCGCCAGGCTCGCCGCGCGTGCTGAGGGTGAAATCCGACCCCTGGAAGGACGATGTGGTCGACCGGCGGGTGATGGAAGGCGTGCAAGGCGCCGCCGTAGACCACGAGGCGCCAGTCGACGCCCGCGGCCTGCATCTCGGCGGCGAAGGCGTCCCGTTGCGCGGGCGGCATGATCGGGTCCTCCGACCCGACCGCGGCCCACACCGGGCAGCGAATGCGCGCCGTCTCGCCCGGTCGGCCCGTGATCAGTCCGTTGACCGTCGCGATCGCGCGAAGGTCGACGCCGTCGCGCCCGAGTTCCAGCGCGATGGCGCCTCCGGTGCCGTAGCCGACGGCGGCGATCCGGTCCGGATCGGTCCGCGGCTCGGCGCGGAGCACGTCGAGCGCCGCGTGGCCGATGCCTCGCATCCGGTCGGGGTCAGCGAGCAGCGGCATGCAGCGGGCCAGCATCTCCTCAGGGTCGCCCAGATAGCGCCCGCCGTGGAGGTCGAAGGCCAGCGCCACGTACCCAAGCTCGGCGAGCGCATCGGCCCGGCGGCGCTCGACGTCGCTGAGCCCCATGCCCTCCGGTCCGAGCAGCACCGCCGGCCGGCGGTCGACACCGGCCGGGAGCGCGAGGTGCCCGATCATCGTCAAACCGTCCGCCTGGTACTCGACCGTACGCGTCGTGATCGCCGTCATGAGCCTGGACTGTAGTGATCGTCAAGCCGGGTCGGGCCGGTGTTCTGCCGCTGGCAGAAGGCAAGTCCCCCGTCGTGGGCCTGATGGCCGGAACGTTACTGGCCTGGCCGGGTGGCTGGCCCACTCGGCGGGCCGGTGCGGCGCACTCGTCGTCGCCGTGGCCGTCTGCTGCGCCACCACCCTCGTGTCCGCGCTGTCCGGGAACCTCCGGTGCCCGGGTGCACGGCCGCTGCTCAGCCGGCCGGGTCCGTCCGCCCGGCCGGCGCCGCGAGCAGTTCGTGTGCGCCGTCGGCGGCGAGGACGACCTCGTGGACCAGGTCTGGCCAGTTCGTCCGCCCGGTCCGGGATCGTGTCGAGCCAGGGCGGTAGTCGGTCACCTCTCCCCCGCCGCCTTCGCCGTGAGCGCGGCCGACCGGTCCGGGCGCGCGTCCCGGCACGTGTCCCGGTACGTGTCGAGGATCGGGCGTTCCGGCGCGATGACGTCGGCGGGCAGGTCGTCGATGTCGAAGAACGCGGCTTCGGTGTTCTCGACCCGGTCGAGGACCACGGTGGCGCCGGCCGGCAAGGAGGTGACGTAGGCCGCGGTGACGTTGTGGACCTCGTCGCCGTTCGGGTAGCGGTAGAAGTACTGCGGCCCGCCGGAGAACAGGCCGAGCAGCACGAGTTCGCCGACGACGAGTCCCGTCTCCTCCAGCACCTCTCTGCGGGCGGTGTCCTCGAAGGACTCGCCGGGGTCCATCAGCCCACCAGGCAGCCCCCACCCGCCCGTGTCTGCACGGGCCAGCAGCAACACCCTGCCCAGGTCGTCCGTCACGACCACCGACGAACCCGGGAAGATGACGGGCCGGTGACCCACCAGGGCGCGCAGTTCAGCCACGTAGTCGTTCATCCGTCGTCCCTTCGGCGGTCGTCGGACCGCGGCTGTCGCTGAAGCCGTCAACACGGTACTAACGGCCGGCCGAGCAAAGACGGCACACGGGCGAATTGCGCGAAGGGGCAGGGCAAGGGTCCCAAGTCCCCCACCACGGACGAGTAGCCCTGCTCACGGCCGGGGCTGCCCCGGCACGGTGATCATTGATCCGGATGCTACCGAAGGGTGCATTCGAGCAGCAGTTCGCTCAAATCCGCCGGCATGGTGATCATGCAGTCGTGTCCGGTCGGCAGTTCCCGTATCCGTGCTGGGGAGCCGTTGGGCTGGGTAGCGGGGACGGGCCGCCGCACGATGCCTTCCGGCCCCGCGCCGACGCAGTGGATGTGCGTGCGCGGAACGGAGCCCACGGCAGGGTTGTCCAGCCGGACCGGTTGCCGCAGGCAGCGCACCGGATGGTCGGAGAGCGTCGCACGCAGCCATGCGACGTCCGCCGGGTCGGTGACTCCGAACAGGCCGAGGGGCGGAGGCATCTCGGGCAGCGGCGGGATGCGCCAGCCGCTGCCGGACTTGGCGGCGAGGTCGATCAGGTTCTGGGTCATGGGCTGCACGTCGACGGCGGTCTCGCCGTGCTCCGGGACCATCGCGTCGAGGTACACCAGGTGCGCGATGCGTTCCGCTACCTCGTTGGCCACGGAGGAGATGACCAGCCCCGCATAGCTGTGACCCACGAGCACCACCTCGGCCAGGTCCTCCTCGTGGATCAGCTCGACGACGTCCACGACGTGCGTGTCCAGCCCCACCTCGGGACCGAGCAGGTGTGCCTTGTCGCCGTAGCCGGTCAGTGAGGGCGTGTACACGCGGTGTCCGGCCGACTCCAGCAGCGGGACCACCCGCTCCCAGCACCGGCCGTCGTGCCAGGCGCCGTGCACCAGCAGAAAAGTCGACATGAGGTTTGTCCTTCTCGAGGTGTGGAGGCGCGCGGGCCTTATGGTTCCTGTCTGTGCCTCGGTACTCTTCGGGAACCGAGATCATCGTGCTGCACCTGCCGCACCGCGATCAATAAGGCACATTTCGGTGCCCCGGTTCTCTGGAGGTAACCATGAGCGGCACCGTGGGCGGCGAGTCGCGGCCGGCAGGGCCGGGGGACCCGTGCAAGGCCCGTGAAGTGCTCGGCATCGTCGGCGACAAGTGGTCGCTGCTGGTCGTGCGTCACCTCAGCCAGGGGCCGCGCCGCTTCACCGAACTCAAGCGGGCCGTCGACGGGATCAGCCAGCGTATGCTCACCGTCACCCTGCGCGGCCTGGAACGCGACGGCATCCTCACACGGACCGTCCGCAATGTCATGCCGCCGCACGTCAGTTACGAACTCACTCCGATGGGCAGGACCCTCCGCGAAGCCGCCGCACCCCTGTTGGAGTGGAGCATCACGCACCTGACGCACATCGACGCCGCCCGCGCCGAGTACGACGCCCGCCCCGACACCTCGCCGCCCGCCTGACCCCAGCCCGGCTGTACTCAAGCTCGTCGAAGTCGCGCAGGAACGCCGCCGCGTGGTCGCTCAGGCGGCGAAGTGGCCCACGGCGATGAAGGCCGCCAGCAGGAGGTGGACCGAGTTCACCATCACGAGCTTGAACTGGCCGGGGCGGCCATGGGTGATCATCGCGCCGACCATCAGAAGGATCCGGCACAGGGCGGTCACCGGCACCATGACCGGTGCGATGTCCAGCGCGGCGGGCAGGATCAGGCCGACCGCGGCCAGCAGTTCGAGGATTCCGAGAGCCTTCACCAAGCCGGCGCCGGCCTCTTCGTCCACTCGCCGCCGTGCTGCGCGGCCAGCTTCTCCTTGGGGATGAACGTCTTGGAGATGCCGCCGAGCAGGGCCACGGCGGCCGGCAGTCGATGTGCGGCCACCGTTTTGAGCACCTGGGACGGTACGTCGCCGCCGGCGCCCGGCACATCGTCGTCCGGTTCGGTGCCCCGGACCTGCGCTCCCAGCGCGACCAGCTCGAACGAATCGCGGACCTGATCCCCACCGTCCAGGCGGCGGCGGACCGTGCCTCCACCCCGGCAAGCCCCGCCCGACGACTCCCCGTCGGGCCGGGCCGGCCGGGCTTTGGAGCGCGTCAGGTGGCGGGATACGGGAGCAGCTCCGCGTTCACCCTCTCCCACGCGGCCTTCAACTCGGCCAGCACCGTGGGCTCTTCGGCCGCCCGGTCGGCCTGCTCCCGCAGGTCGCGGGACAGGTCGAAGAGCTGGTCGGTGCCGCCCTTGCCGCGGTAGTACTTCCACGTGCCGCGGCGCACCGCCCGCTCACCCCGCACCCGCCAGAACAGTTCCCGCTCCGGCACGGCCTCACCGCGCAGCAGGTAGCCGGCCAGACTCACCCCGTCCAGCGGGTGGCCGGCGTCGGGCCGGGCACCGGCCAGCTCCAGCAGGGTCGCGGTCCAGTCGGGCGAGAAGACCGGCACGTGACTGACCTGCCCGCCCTTCAGCCGTGCGGGCCAGCGCACGACGGACGGCACCCGGATGCCGCCCTCCTGGAGGGAGGACTTCGCTCCGGACAGGGGCCACTGGTAGGAGAATCGCTCGCCGCCGTTGTCCGAGCCGAAGAACACCAGGGTGTCCTCCTCCTGTCCCGACTCCTTCAGCGCCTTGAGGACCTGCCCGACCGAGCGGTCGAGGTCCTGGACCATCTCCGTGTACTTCTCGACGGAACCGCCGTCGGTGTGCAGCAGCGCCTGCATGCCCTTCCCGGCCTTGATGCGGCGTACGATCTCGGCGCTCTCCGCCGTGTCGCCGTCGGCGATCCACGGCCAGTGCGGGGTCGTGAAGTTGAGGTTGAGCAGCCACGGCCGACCGTGGTCCCGCCGCACGTACTCGCTCGCCCGCTCGGTGAGGATCCGCGTGTAGTAGCGCAGGTCCTTGTACTCGGCGTCCCCCTCGTACAGGTCGTACTCGCCGCCGAGTCCGAGCTTGGAGTAGTACTCCAGCGCGCCGCCGAAGTTGCCGAAGAACTCGTCCCAGCCCGACTTGGTGGGCGAGTAGTCGGGCAGGTAGCCGCAGTGCCACTTGCCGATCAGCGCAGTCGCGTATCCGGCGCCCTTGAGCAGCGAGGCCAGGGTCGGGTGGGTCGGCTCCAGTCCGTCGGACCTGTCGGCTATGGGCTCGGCCAGGCCGCCCTTCGTACGCCCCGGATAGCGTCCCGTGTACAGGCTGAAGCGCGTCGGGGAGCATGTCGCGGAGCCGGAGTAGGCGTCCGTGAAACGCACGCCCTGCCGGGCCAGCCGGTCCAGGTTCGGGGTCTCGATGTGGGGCGCGCCGTAGCAGGACAGATCAGCCCATCCCAGGTCGTCGCCCAGGATGAACAGGATGTTGGGCCGTCGCGTGTGCCGGCCCGTCGTGGCCCGGAACGGCTGCTCCTGGTACGGGCGGGCGGACTGCGCGTGCGCCGGGGCGGCCGGCAGCCCCACCGCGGCGGTGGCGGCTCCGGCGCCCAGTGCGCCGCCGAAGGCCCGCCGTGACAGGGCGGATCGGTCGTTCGAAGAGGGAGACATGACGGCAACTCCTCAGCGCGGGCGGCGTCGGCCGTCACGCACGGCGCGACGGCGGCCGGCCCGCGCGGGATCGGCGGGAACGGAGAGAACGGGACGGACAGCAGGACGCGGCGACGAGCCGGTGCGAGGAACCGGCACGCGGCGGACGTCGAGGTGCGACGCGGACGAGCGTCCGGAAGCGGGCCCGGCGAACGCGGGGAAGCAAGCGCCGCCGATGTCAGGAAGCAGCCCCGGCGGGCGCCGGGAAACGGCGGCCCGTTGGACGGGCGGCGACAGGTCCGGACGGACGAGGGCCTAGAAAGCGCGGCAACAGATGGCGCTCGCCACACGGCCGAGGTCGACGTGGCGGCGCCGCACGAGCGTGGTACCGGGGCCACTGGCGAGCTGCATGATCGCGTAGCCTGCCGAAGCCGGGTCACACGTGTCAACGGCGGTCCACAGTACGGACCGCCGAGCCATGCGAAGACACCGTTCGCGGTGACGTACCCGGGAGGCGGACCAGGGCTGACGGCCGGGGCTGGGCCTGTGGCGGCCGATGGCGATGCACCGCTTCGCCTGTGGTGGCGTGGCGTCCGCGGGACTGGGGCGGACCGGCCCGCGCAACCCGCTCCTGCTCAGGGTCGTGTGAACTACCCGCACCGGTCCGTGCTGACCAGCCACGACGTGCTGCGGAGCCGGACCGTGCCGTCCACCGCCTCGTGGTTGCGCAGATGGTCCGTCAGGATCCGGCGCGCGCCGGCTTGCGCGACCGCGTCGGTCTGCTGCATCAGGTGGCGACCGGGTCCCGATCCCAGCAAGAAGTCCGCCGCGTCCTCGGCTCCGTGCCCCCATGCCCCGTACGCCTCTACCCGGGTGATGGTGATGCCGGTGAAGCCTGCTGCCGTGAGGACGTCGCGGATGCGGTCCGGGGCGGCCAGGGAGAACATGCCGGGCAGTCCCGGCTGCCCGAAGTCGCCGAGCGGCAGGACGTCGCGCAGCGATCGCATGGCTGCCACCCAGTCGTTGAGCGACGCGTCGGCCGGGCAGACGAACGCCAGGCGCCCGCCGGGCCGCAGCGCCCGGCCCACGTTGCCGAAGGCGGCTACGGGGTCGGCGAAGAACATCACCCCGTAGCGGCTGATCGCCGCGTCGAAGGCACCGGCTCGGAAGGGGTGGGCCTGGGTGTCGCCCTGGGTGAAGGAGACGTTGGCGATGCCCTCCCGCTCGGCCCGGGCCCGGGCCCCGGCCAGCATCGGGCCGGAGAGGTCGAGGCCCATCGCGCATCCGTGTGGTGCCCGCAGAGCGGCGAGGCGCGTGGTCTGGCCGGTCCCGCAGCCGAGGTCGAGAGTCCGGTGCCCGCCGGTGATCTCGGCCGCGTCGAGGAGCGGCTCGTTGAAGCCCTCGTTCACGGCGTTCCAGCGGTCCTGGTTGCGGGCCCAGTGGGCGCCCTCGGGACCGTTCCACGCCTGCGCCTGTTCGGTGTTGACGATGTCCGGCACGGATGCCTCCTGCGGCGGAAGACCAGGAATGGGCACTCGCCCAAACAGTATGGGCGTAGGCCCGAACTGGCAATCCCCGCTACGCTGCGGGAGGTTGTGTCCCCTCGGTGGGCGGACGAAGGCGTACGGAAGAGAGGCCCATGTCACCGCGCGGAGTAGCGACGCCGGACGTACGCGAGAAGTTGTTCGCGGCCGCCGAGCGCGTGGTGGAAAGGGACGGACCGGGCGCGCTCACCAGCCGGTCCGTCACCACCGAGGCCGGGTGTGCCAAAGGACTGCTGCACACGCACTTCGCGGGGCTCGACGAGTTCGTGGCCGAGCTCTGCCTCGACCGGTTCGCGCGTACGGCAGCGAGGGCGCGGGAGCTGTCGGGGCTCGCCGGGCAGGGAACCGTGGCACACAACCTGCAGGCCGTCGCCCTGGCGCTGTTCGAATCCGGTGGTCCCGCCATCTCGGGCCTGGCCATGACACGCCCCGCCGCCACGCTGCGCATCCGCGAGGCCCTGGAAGGCGGGGCGCCCGGCTTCACGGCCATTCAAGAGGCCATCACCGGCTATCTGGACGCCGAGCGCGATCGCGGCCGGGTGGCGGAGACCGTCGATCCGTGCACGGTGGCCCTCGCCATCGTCGGCACCGCCCACCACCTCCTGATGACCAGCTGGCCGGGCACACCTGACCCACGGTCGGCCATGACGCGCCTGGTGGCCGCGCTGGTGGACGGCTAGTGCCGTGACCGGAAAGGTGCGCCGGAAAGCTCGCGGCGTCTGGTGGTGGGGGCACCTCCCACGCCGTTCAGGCAGTGGGGAGCATCGCAAGGCGAAGCGTCACCCGCGTACTGGATGTACTCGGGTGACGCGCAAAGCGGTGAGGTGCCGTGCATTCCGTACGGGGTCGTTCTCGGCAGGCGTCCCGCTGGCGCAGGCCATCGGCGAGTTGCCCGGTATCGGCCCGGGCCGTCCGGACGTCGACCTGCGGGGCGAGGGCGTCTTCGTCCGGGTCATCACGCTCACCGACGCGTTCTTCGGGCTGACCAGGCAGGACGTCGAACTGGCACGGGGCATCTCGGCCGTGGCTGACACCCTCTGCCCCTGGAGCACCGCACGCCGCGAGGCCTGCGCCGACGACCTGGCCGAGCACGAGCGGCTGACTGGTCACAGCCGTGCGGCCACTGGTCATGGCCGGCGGTGCGTACGGCATCCCGCCTCATCAGTACCTGAGTCCCGCGGGGACGGTCACGCCCGACGGCTGCTGCTGGAGGAGCTGCCGCCGGGCGAGGTGGCGGTGGCGGCCGGGTTCTGCGACCACGCCCACCTCACCCGGTACCGCAAGAGGGTGGTGGGCGGGCCGCCCGGGCGCTACCGGCTCAGTGCGCGCCGGGAGCGCGCCGGGTCACGTGACGTCGACGTAGTCGCCGGCGGCCGTGGCGCCGCCGGTCGTGGACGTCTCACTGTAGGTCCAGCGCCAGTAGCCGTCCGCGGCCGCGGTGACCGTGGTCTTCAGGTAGCCCGCGGAGTCGGCCTGCACGGTTTTCACCGTGGAGTAGGTGCTGGTGCCCGCCTTGCGGAACTGCAGCCTGGCCGCCTTGCCGCCGAAACCGGTGTAGGTGTGCCTCACCCAGTCCGCGCGGGTGAGCCTGCCGGTCACGGTGATCGCCTTCCCCTTGGTGACGGGCTCGGGCGAGGCGTTGACGGTGGCCTTCCCCTGGCGCTTGACCTGCACCGAGCTGAAGCCGGTCAGGTACTCCTCGCCCTTCAGCTTCTCGTTCGAGTCCCAGACGCGCACCCAGACAGCTGTCTTCCAGGTCGTCGCGTCGCTGTTGGAGTCGAGCCGTGAGCGCGGATCGATGTACAGCTCGCCCTCGCAGTCCGCGGCACGCGGGCCGGCCGCGTTGCAGGCGGACAGGCCCGTGTAGATGCCGCCGGACTCGGCGCCCTTGGCGGCCGTGGTGTCGTGGTACAGGTACGGGAAGGGGGTGACGTCGTCGACGCTGACGCCGGACGGCAGGGACATGTGGAAGGTGAAGCCGGGCCGCACCTCGGCGGTGGTGCCCACGACGATGGACGTGCCGTGGTTGACCACCAGGTTCGACACCGTGATGCCGGTGTCCGCCGCCGCCGCTGACGGCGCGGCGTACGCTCCCAGGGCGAGCGCTCCCGCGAGCGCGACCGCGGAGCCGGATCTGCCTGCGCGCATGCACAACCTCTTGCTGATCGAGTAACCGGTAAGAAACCGGTAAGGACGTGTGTCGCCGCAGGTTAACAGCCGGTGCACGACCCCCGGTTCGAGCCCCCACGCTCCGCTCCCGTCAGCGCCATGGCCGACGGCCGCAACGAGATGTCAGCGGGCCGGCCACGGCGGAACCGTGTGAGGACCTGCACGGCCCGCCCCGGGCCGAGGACCCGGCGAAGCCGAATGCACGCACTGCCGCGCGTCAGGCGTGCAGGACGACCTTTCCGGCGACGGTGCCGGACTCGGCCAGCCGCATCGCCTCGGCGGCCTCGGTGAGGGGCAGTTCGGCGGCGATCCGGGCGGTGATCTCACCGCGGCGCAGAGCTTCGAACACCTCGGTGAGGTCGGCGCGCAGCCGGTCCTGGAAGCGGCCGCGGCTGAGGGCGCGGCCGGCCCACACGTTGAAGAAGTGGGCGCGGCGGCGGTTGGGCAGCGCGTTCCACAGCCATACCCGGCCCACGAGCTTGAGGACGGGCCACTGCTTGGAGCCCTCGTCGTCGCGGGTGGAGGCGCTGCCGTACGAGACGAGCGTGCCGCCGGGGGCGAGGAGGCGCCAGGAGTCGACGATGCCGCGGCCGCCGACGTGGTCGAAGACGGCGTCCACGCCGCCCGGGGCGAGTGCGCGGACGCGGGCGGGGATGTCCTCGGTGCGGTAGTCGATCGGCGTGACTCCCTGGGCGCGCAGTGCGGTGTGGTGGCGTGCGGACGCGGTGCCGATCACATGCGCCCCGGCGGCCAGGGCGAGCTGGACCAGGACCGAGCCCACTCCCCCGTTGGCGCCGTGCACCAGGACGGTCTGCCCGGCGCGGACGCGGGCCTTGCGGTGCAGCATCTGCCAGGCCGTGATGCCGTTGATCACCACGGTCTCCGCCTCCGCCGCGCCGATCCCGTCGGGGACCGGCACCAGGTCGGCGGCGTCGACGACCACATGGCTGGCCCAGCCGCCGACCTTCAGCAGCGCTGCCGCCCGGGTGCCGACCAGACCCGCGTCGACGCCCTCGCCCGCCGCCGAGACGGTACCGACCACGTCGTAGCCGGGGACGAAGGGGAAGGGCGGCTGGTCGTAGTAGCGGCCCCGGCGCATCTGCTGCTCGGCGAAGGAGACGCCGGTGGCTTCCATGCGGACGACCACCTGCCCCGGCCCGGCGCTCGGGACGGCGCCCCGCCGCACCTGAAGCTCCTCCGGCTCGACCTTGCCCGGCAGCACGACCTCGACCATCTCTGCGGCGTTCATGGCGTTCCTCCCTCGACCCGCACCAGATCCGTTAGTGGCTGGCGCTTTCGTTAGATGTTATAACTCCACTGAGGAGTGACGGTCAAGTACGTTCGTAATAGGGTCTAACTCAGGCGGCCGACCAGCCGCTCCGCCGGCTCACGCAAACCGGCGGACACGACAGGGAAGGGACCAGCCCATGGCCGTCGCAGGGAAAGAGACCCCACGCGAGCGCTACCGCACCCAACTGCGGACAGAGATCAAGGAGCGCGCCTGGGAGCAGATCGCCGCCGCCGGGGCACCGGGGCTCTCCCTGAACGCCATCGCCAAACAGATGGGCATGAGCGGCCCCGCGCTCTACCGGTACTTCGCCGGCCGCGACGAGCTGATCACCGCGCTGATCCGCGATGCCTACCGCAGCCTCGCGGACACCATCCGCACCGCCGCCGCATCAGGTGCCGATCTCGCCGGACTCGGGCACGCGCTGCGCACCTGGGCACTCGACGACCCCCAGCGCTACTTCCTCCTCTACGGCACACCGGTCCCCGGCTACCACGCCCCCGACGACATCACCGTCATCGCCTCGGAGATCATGGACGCCATTCTGGACGCCGCCCACCCGACCGCCGGCCCGGCCACGGCCGCGGTGCAGGACACTCCGCTCGAATCCCACCTCGCCGAACACCGGCAGTGGGCAGGTGACCACCCCGCTTCCCCCACGGCCCTGCGCCTCGCCCTCCGCTTCTGGGCCCGCCTGCACGGCGTCCTCTCGCTGGAGCTGGCAGGCCACTTCGCCGGCATGGAGTTCGACCCGGCCGAGCTGTACGAGGACGAACTGCGGCACCTCGCACAGTGAGGGAACGACCACGGCGATCACCCACGCTCGCGTCGGTGACTCCGGGGGCCCCGGGCCGGTTCGGCCTCCCGGTTCGGCACCCGGTTCAGGTCGACTCGCGGATCACCAGTTCGTTCTGCATGATCACCGGCTTCCTGGGGCCGCCCTCGATGAGCGCCAGCAGCAGACGCACCGTGGCGGTCGCCTGGTCGGCCATGGAACTGCGCACGGAGGTGAGCGCGGGAGTGGTGTAGGCGGCGGCCTCGATGTCGTCGAACCCGACGACGGCCACGTCGTCGGGCACCCGGCGGCCCGTCTGGTGCAGGGTGCGCAGGGCTCCGATGGCCATGAGGTCGTTGGCCGCGAACACCGCGTCGAGGGCCGGGTCGTCCTCCAGGAGCTGCCGCATGGCCTCCGCGCCCGAGACCCGGGTGAAATCCCCCAGCGCGACGATCGAACGGCGGCCGGTGTCGCGCAGCGTCGCGCGGTAGCCCTCGAGCCGTTCGCGGGACTCGTACAGGTCCAGGGGGCCCGTGATGGTGGCGATCCGGCGTCTGCCCCGGTCGAGCAGGTGCCGCACGGCCCGCTCCGCACCACCCGCGTTGTCCAGGGCCACGTACGGGACGTCCGTCGCGGCCGTGCGGTTGAAGGACGCGACGGGCAGGCCCATGCGGGCGAGCGCGGCCGGCAGGGGATCCGCACCGTGCAGCGCCACCAGCATGACGCCGTCCACGTGACCCCCCGCCACGTAGCGCTCCACCCGGGCCCGGCTCTCGTCGGACTCGGCGAGGATCAGCACCACGCGTCTGCCGACAGCCTCCAGCTCCCTGCTGACGGTGCGCACCACCGTGGAGAACAGCGGGTCGTCGGACACCACGCCCTTGGGCGGGTCGGAGACGACCACGGCCACGGTGTCCGTGCGGCGGGTGACCAGGTTGCGGGCGGCGGCGTTCGGCACGTAACCGAGTTCGCGCACCGCCTGCATGACGACGTCCCGGATCTCCGGTGCGACGGTGGTCTCCCCGTTGACGACGCGGGAGACGCTCGACTTGGACACGCCTGCCCGGGCGGCGACCACCGCGAGCGTGGGTCGTTTCATCGCCTTCCGATCACCGGTGCCCGGTCCTGCGGTCCAGGGAGCGTTCTCCCTCAGCATGACCTCGGCCGGATCCGCCTGTCAACGCTGCTCCGGAGCAGCCCCGTTGGGGGAGTCCGCCGGCGACGGGTCGCTCCCCGTCGCCCGTCGGCGGGCGGCGTGCACGCCACCGCGGTGGATCTCAGAAACCGTTCCCTCAGCGGAGCTGTGCGTCGACGGTGTTACGGGACCGTGTCCCAAAGCCTTGACAGCCCTCTCGGACCAGCTCATCCTCACCACTCAGGGAGCGCTCCCTCACCCTTCCCCCACGGAGGAGTCGCCCGTGCATCCCCTGCTCCGCCGCGTCGGCTCATCAGCCGGGGTCGCGGCCCTCCCGCTCGCGTTCCTCTCCCTGCCCACGCGCCGCCCCACCCCGCCGAGACCTCGGCAAGGACATGAAGGGGGCCTGCTTCAGCGACGCCGTTGCTGATCCTCCGTCAGGTCCGGTCCGTGACAGGAGCAGCGCGGACCGGACCGCATCCCCACCCGTGCTCGACCCACTCCCCCGAGGACGTGACATGCGCAGACTCTCCTTTCATCTCCATCCCGTGTTAGTCGGGGCACTGGCGCTCGCTCTGGCCGCCGCCCTCGGCATCACCCTCGGCGCCCCTTCCGCGCGGGCCGCCACGGTCACCGTGCAGGCCGAGTCCTACGCGGCCCAGTCCGGCGTCGGCCTCGAGGCGACCGGGGACACGGGCGGCGGGCAGAACGCCGCCTACCTCGCCGACGGCGACTGGATGCGTTTCGACCAGGTCGACCTCGGGGCCGCCGGCCGCCTGACGGTGTCGGCGCGCGTCGCCTCCGCCACGGGGAGCGGTTCCGTCGAACTGCGCACCGGTTCCCTGACCGGCCCCCTCCTCGCCGTGATCCAGACCAGCCCCACCGGGGGCTGGCAGACCTGGGCGACCCGCAGCGCCGACGTCACCACCCACCCGACCGGTCCCCAGACCGTGTTCGCCGTGCTGCGCAGCAGCACGCCCGGTGACTTCGTCAACGTCAACTGGTTCTCGTTCGTCAACGGCGGCGACGACCCCGCACCGGGCTGGGTCGACATCGACCAGGCGAAGTGGCAGGCCCAGCTGACCCAGTTCCGGGCGATGACCCCGGCGCCGGTGCCCGCCAACGCCGTGCGCGTCCCGGAGTTCAACGCCACCTGCACCTACAGCCACTCCCGGCCGGACGACCCGATCGTCGCCCCGGGCCTGCCCGGTGCGTCCCACATGCACAGCTTCTTCGGCAACAAGAGCACCGACGCCTTCACCACGGCCCAGAGCCTGCTGGGCAACGCGGCGACGAGCTGCACGCCCGCCAAGGACCTGTCCGCCTACTGGATCCCCACGCTCTACGAGCGGAGCAAGGCCGTCGAACCCGACGGAATGATCGTCTACTACGGGTCACGGCTGCCCGACCCCACGGCGACCGTGCCCTTCCCGCAGGGTTTCCGGATGATCGCGGGCAACGCCAAGTCGCAGGTGGCCACGCCGGCCGGCTCGCCCAACCAGTTCTTCTGCGCCGGGCCGGGCGGTGAGACCGGCCGCAGCGCCGACGGCAACTGGCCGCTGTGCGCCCCCACCGCCAAGCTGGTGTACCAGCTGGTCTTCCCGGACTGCTGGGACGGTAAGCACCTCGACAGCCCGGACCACAAGTCGCACGTCGCCTACACCTACGACGGCAAGTGCAGCGGCGCCTACCCGGTCGCCATCCCCTCGGTCTCGTTCGTCATCAGCTACCCGACCAGCGGGAGCGCCGACGGGTTCACCCTGGCGTCGGGCATGGCGTCGTCCATCCACGGTGACTTCTTCAACGCCTGGGACACCGCGGCCCTCGGGCAGCGCGTGAAGGACTGCATCGTGCAGAGCGCCAAGTGCAACTCGGCCGGGACGTTCTGACCCGGCGGACGGCGGCCGCCCTGTTCCTGGGACTGGCGGTCGCCGGCTGCACCACGCAGCCGGCGGCCGACCGGAGCACGCCGGCCGCCTTCAACGCCACCGACACCGCGTGGATCCAGCTGATGATTCCCATGGACGAACGAGCCGAGCTGCTCACGAACCTGGCGCCCACACGCGCCGGTCGCCCCGCCCTGGCCGGGTGGTCGGCGGAGGCGGGAAGGAGCCTGGAGGACGAACTCGTCCGCCTTCGCCGGCTGCTGGAGCGATCGGGCGTTCCCGACACGCGTCCCCACGAGGGTCACACCATGCCGGGCATGGTGCCCCTGGACACCGTGCAGCGGGCGAAGACCATGACCGGGGCGGACTTCGACCGCCTCGTCACCCGGAGCCTGCGGGCCCATCTCGTCCAGGTGCGCCTGCTGGGTGCGGGCGAACGCACGTCGGGGAGCGCCGAGGAGGCGAAGGACCTCGCCGCTGAGATCGAGAGGAGTTCGGCGGAGCAGATCACCCGACTCGACGGCATCCGGTGACGGCGGGCGGTGTCCGCCCCTCGCGGCGGCCACCGTCACGCACCGTCCGGACACGGCCCGGCCCCGGCGCTGTGCGCGCCGGGGCCGGGCCGTGTCCGGAATGAGGGTCAGCGCTCCGGCGTACCGCTGCTGCCGTAGGAGCGGCGGACCGCGTCGGCGGCCTTGTCGGTCTGGGCGTCGTACGTGTCACCCGTACGCTCGTCGACCAGCCGCTCAGCGCCCGCGACACCCTTGTCGGCCTGATCGGGGTGACCCTTGGCCAACTCCTTGGCCTTGTCCGCCATGTCTCCCAGCTTGCCCATGCGTACCTCCCACGAATATCGCGTGCGTCGTACCGAGACGCAGGTACCCACCAGGTCTGCTGCTACGCCGACTCCACCGCATGTCGCTCGCCAGCTGATACTCCGTCAGAAGGTTGACAATACGTCCTCCCTTGCGTGCGAATCGGCTTTCTGTCAACGTCACTCACGCAACTCGCTCCTCAACAAGCCCACTTGGGGAAGACACCGCGAGTAGGCGGCATCACGGCAGAGGCTGCCGACGTGCCACGTCCGCGAGCCGGTACCGGCCGGGTCCGGACGATCGCGCGACGCCGCGCGCCGCCGAGTGAACCGAGTCCGCGCGGAGCACACGGCATTGATCGCCGTGTCCGCGCCGGACGCGACGTTCTGTCTGCGAGGCGGGCTCGCCAAGCGGTGTCCCCTCACACCGACCGCTCGTGAGGTCTCACGCTGCCGAAGAGTTCACAGGTCCCCGCCGGGGCGAAGTGACGTCCGCGTGAGCATCTCGAAGAAGAGGCAGTAATGGAACGCACAGGCGTACTCGCAGTGTCCGTACTACTCGCCGGTTCGGCGATCCCCCTGGGCCTCGCCGGTTCGCAGACGGCTCAGGCCGCCTCCCGCACGTACTACGTCAGCCCCAGCGGCTCCGACGGCAATCCGGGTACGTCGCCGGCCTCGCCGTTCCGCACCTTGCAGAAGGCCGCGGACTCGACGGCTCCGGGCGACACCGTCTCCATCATGAACGGGACCTACACCGAACGCCCGGGCGGCGCGGACGTTCTGGTGATCTCCCGCTCCGGCCGGTCCGGAGCACCCATCACCTTCCAGGCGTACCCGGGACACCATCCCGTCATCCACCCCGTCACGGCATGGAACGGCATCCGCGTCAGCGGTGCCTCCCACATCGCCGTCCGCGGGCTGGAGGTCAAGGGCAACAACGCCGATATCTCCCTCTCGGCCGCCGTGCGCGGCGCCAGCACCACCGACGGGACGTACAACACCAACTGCATATCCGTCGACGCGAACAGATCGACGGGCGCACGGTCCCACCACATCGTGATCTCCGGCGACACCGTGCACGACTGCGCGGGCGGCGGCATCAGCGCGGGTGACGCCGACTACGTGACGATCGACCGCAACCACGTGTACGCGAACGCGTGGTACAGCGTCTTCGCCAACAGCGGCATCTCGATCCTCGCCGCGCGGGACATCGACCGGGGCGACCCGGGCACGTACAAGATCCGCGTCACCGGCAACGTCGTCCACGACAACGAGACGAAGGTGAAGTGGGAGCGCTGCACGTGCTATTCGGACGGTAACGGGATCATCATCGACACCCTCAAGGACAAGGCGAAGTCCGGGGCGAGCGGACCCGACTACCAGGGACGGGTCCTGGTCGCCAACAACGTGTCGTACGACAACGGCGGATCGGGCATCCACTCCTACAAGAGCCAGCACGTGGACATCCTGTACAACACCGCCTACCGCAATGGCCGCAGCACCCGCATGAACAGCTACGCCAACATCTTCGCTCACGACAGCAAGGACGTCAGGATCCTCGACAACGTCTCCTACGGCCGTCCCGGCCAGGCGACGAACTCCAGTGGCCTGAACGTCCACGTCACCTACGACTACAACGTCTACTACGGCGGCCGGGCCCCCGAGGTGAAGGGCCCGCACGACATCATCGCCGATCCCAGGTTCGTCAAGCCCGGCAGCGGTGCCGGAGCCGACTTCCGGCCCGGCAAGGGCTCCCCCGCCATCGATTCGGGCACGTCGATGCCCGGGGTCACCACGGACATCGCCGGAAACCGCCGAACCGGCGCGGCCGACCGCGGGGCGTACTCCGTCACGGCGGACGGTACGGGCACCGGCACGGCTCCCACGGCGGCGGCCCAGGACAGTGGCTCGTCGCAGAGCCACGGTTCCCAGGCCACCGGACGTGCGGGCGGTCGGGCGGCGGGAGCTTCGGCCGAGCCGGGCACCGGCCGGCACAACGACGCCCGGCCCGCCGGGGACAGCCAACGGCTGGCCCACACCGGTACCACCCTCGTCATGCCTCTCGGCCTGGGCGCCGGAGCACTGGCACTCGGTGCGTCGATCTTCTTCCTGCTCCGCCGCAAGCGCGCCTGACCTCAGGCTCGCACCCCCGATCCCCGCTACCCGGGCACCCCTCTCCCTCTCCTGCCCGGGTAGCGGACCCCGGCACGCGCTCGATCGCCGTGTGCTCATGGGCCCGGCGGTCAGGCAGAGGCTAGACACGTCACGCGGACTTCACGACCGTCCCCAGCACCGCGCAGGCCGCCCGGGCCACTCGGACGGAGGCTTCCCCCGGGTCCACCGCCGGCAGCAGCATGTGGCTGACGGCAAGGCGGACGACGATGTCCGCCGCCTCGTCACGGCGGCCTTCCGACGCCCCTGGTACGACCTCGCCGAGCCAGGCCGCCACCAGGCTCCACGCCTGGGAGAAGACCGGCTCGGGCCTGCTGGTGAGGAACGGCAGCAGCGCGTCGGTGCCCCCTCGGGCGGCGGTCACCACGGCCCGGATGAAGGGGTTGCGCGCCGCTTCGGCCAGGGCGTGCCCGACGCCGGCTTCCAGGGCGGCGGCGACGTCGTCGTGGTGGCCGGCCAGCACGTCGGCGATCTCCGTGAGAAAACGCTCCGTCTCACGGTGCACCAGCGCCGTGCCGATGCCGGCGCGATCACCGAACTCGGCGTAGATGGAGGGACGGGACACCTCCGCACGCTGGGCGAGATCGGCCACACGGACCCGGTCCCAGCCGGCCTCCGAAGCGAGTTGCCAGGCCTCCTCCAGTACCCGGGCACGCATCTGTCTGCGCCAGGCCACCCGAGGCGGGTCAGGCGGCTGCGCGGTGGTGGGCCGGGCAGGGGGGAAAGGAGATTCCGATCGCATGCGGTCAGTGTGCGACAGGCCCGTCCCACCCCGCAGCCGGATGCCGTGCCCTGTGCGGTTCACCTGGCACCGCGCCCGGCGGGACTGCCGGGAGTCAGCTCTTGGTGAGTGTGCAGGTGTAGGTCTCGCCACCCGAGCCGCTGTACGCCTCGCGATCCAGGTAGTACGTGCCGGTGCCGGACGCCGTCCTGGTGAACGTGAGGGATTCCGCCGTGCCCGCGCCGTTGTTGACGGAGCGGGCCAGGGAACTGCCGTTCGCGTCCATGAGGTACAGGTCGGCGTCGTAGGTGGACGGGACGGAGCACTGGACGGAGGCGCGCTGCCCGGAGCTCAGGCTGATCCTGAAGTAGTCACGGTCGGTGGCGGACTTCATGGTGCCGGTCAACGTGAGGGGCGGCGCGACCGTTGTGGCGTCGTCGGCGGTGCTCCGGGAGTCGTTGGGCTCGCTCTCGCCGACAGCCGTCCCGCCTGCCGGTCCGCAGACCTGAGTGGTTCCGTCGTACAGGTTGGCGTCGGGGACGCCGTTGACGACACTGCGACGGTAGTAGCCGCAGGCCGGCCGGTTCCTGAAGTCGAAGGTGGAGCCGGGCGTGAGCCGCCAGATCTTGTAGTCGGAGAAGGTCAGGGCCTTGCCGGGAGCGGCCTGCTCGGGCTGGTGGTCGCCGAGGACGACGTAGGCGTTCTGCCCGTACTCGGTTGCGGTGCCGGGGTTGTCGATGAACAGGGAGCCGCCGCCCTGTTCGACTCCGATCCCCCATGCCGCCCCGTTCGTGGTGAGCCCGTCCTTGATGGCACGTGCCACGAAGGCCATGGTGCGTCCCATCCGGTCGCGGGTGACGAAGTGGGAGTCGTTGATGGTGTCGGCGTAGTCGGGCCAGGTGAACATGCCGGTCGTGAAGCTGATGGTCGACCTGTAGGGGTCGGCCAGGGCTTCCGCGCTGGTGACGCTGCCCTTGCAGGCGTCGTAGACGATGGAGCTGTTGATGTGGGTGCCGGCGCTGCCGCCGCCGGAACCGCCTCCCTTGGCGATCACGGATTCGACGGACGCCTCCAGTGGCGTGCCCTTCCAGGCGGCGTAACGGCACTGGTCGCCGCCGGCGAAGTACACGAACTCGGCGTTGCGCACGTCGGTGTTGAGCTGCGTGCTGCCGGCGTCGGATGCCGCGGTGAGGGTCCATGTGGTGCACGAGTTGACTCCGGGCAGCCGCATGGTCGCGTCGCATTCGGGGGTGGCGCTGCCGGAGGTGGGCGCCGAGCCTGCCAGCACGACGACGTCGAGACTTCCGGTGGACCCGCGGATCGCGTCGACCGCCCGTGCCATCGTCTCCGGTACGACCGCTCCGTCGCCGTTCATGGTGAAAGCGGGTCCGCCCCAGCCCGTTCGGCTGACGTCGGCGGCGCTGCCGAGCCGGACGCGGTCGGCGGCAGCGTGGGCGGGCTCTGCCGCATGGATCGTGCCGGTGACGGCGAGAAGGGTGATCGCGGTCGGCGTCGCCAGTCTGCGCAGGACGTACAGGGTCATCGGTCCTCCGGAGCGAGTGCGCTTGAGCGGGTACTGAAACATACAAGCCGGACCGGCGGCCGGGAATATGTAAGAAGTTGCAGCTTTCGAACTGGACGAGCTGCAGACGCAAAGTCCAGCTGGAAAAGGACCGTTGGCGAGGACGAGGTGTCGTCGGAGCGGATTCCCCTGCACGTAACGTGCGATACATCTGGTCAATTCCTGCGGTCGCGTGTAACTTCCAGGTGCGGCTGACGGCGAGGTCCGTCGGCATCGACGTCCTGAGGAGTACGACCGTGATGAAAACTCGTCCGCCCCGCCGCCTGGCCGTCGCGGTCGTCGCCACTACCGCCCTCGCCTCGCTGTCCGCCTGCTCGGACGACGAGAGCACGGCCACCGCTGACAAGGTGTCCGTGGCCGGGGCTACGGTGGTGAGAAGTCAGTCCTTGCACGACACGCTGCCTGACGCGATCAAGAAGTCGAACACGGTCCGCGTCGCCACCGATGTGCCGTATCCCCCCTTCGAGATGTTCGTGAGGGAGGGCGGCAGCGGGCTGACCGGCCTCGACTACGACCTCGGCCAGGCGCTGGGGGCCAAGCTCGGCGTGAAGTTCGTCTTCACACCGCAGAAGTTCGACGGCATCGTCCCCGCGCTTCAGGCGGGGAAGTTCGACGTGGCCATGTCCGCCATCACGGACAACAAGGAGCGGCAGCGGGTCGTCGACTTCGTCGACTACTCCCGGTCGGGGTCCGGCATCCTCGTCACCGACGGCAACCCTGAGAAGATCGGCACGCTGTCCGATCTGTGCGGCAGAAAGGTCGCGGTGCAGGCCGCCACCAATCAGCTCACGCTGCTCAAGTCCCGCCAGGCCGCCTGCACCGATGCCGGCAAGGGGAAGATCGACATACAGACCTTCCCCAAGGACTCCGACGCCCAGCTCGCCCTGCGCTCCGGCAAGACCGTCGCTCAGGTCCTGACCAAGCCCGCGGCCGGCTGGACGGCCAAGACCGCGGACAGCGGAAAGGCCTTCGACCTCGTCGACGACCCCACGGCTCCAGGCGGCTACCACGCCTCCCCCAACGGCATCGCGGTCTCCAAGCGGTTGCCGGAGCTCACGACCGCGATCCAGAAGGCCCTCCAGACCCTCATCGATGACGGAACCGTCGCGAAGATCTACGACAAGTACGGGGTGGCCTCGATCGCCGTCGACGAAGCCACGAAGAACGCGGCGGTCGACTGAGGATGACCGACACCACATCGCCCACCCGCTCCCTCGGCGCCCTCGGCGGCAGTGACCACGAGATCCAGATCGTCCCCGTGCGCCATTACGGCCGATGGATCGCCGCCGGTGTGTCCATCGCCGCCCTGGCGGGGCTGATCGGTTCGCTCGCGAAGAACCGCAACCTCCACTGGGACGTCATAGGGCACTACCTGTTCACCGGGTTGATCTTCGACGGTCTGACCACCACCCTGTGGCTGACCGCGGCGGCCATGGCGGTCGGCCTCGGCCTCGGGACCGTCATCGCCGTGATGCGGCTCTCCACGAATCCCGTACTGCACGCCCTGGCGACCCTCTTCGTCTGGGTCTTCCGGGGCACTCCGCTGCTGGTACAGATCATCTTCTGGGGATACGCGGCCGCTCTCTACAAGAACGTCCTGATCGGCATTCCCTTCACCCACATCACCGTCTTCCAGGCCGAGACCAACTCCCTGCTCACCCCCGCGATCGCCGCCCTGCTCGCGCTCGGACTCAACGAAGCCGCCTACGCCTCGGAGATCGTGCGCGCCGGCATCCAGTCGGTCGACCCCGGCCAGACCGAGGCCGCCCACTCCCTGGGCATGGGGCCGGCCCTGACCATGCGACGCGTCGTCCTGCCGCAGGCCATGCGGGTGATCATCCCTCCCATGGGCAACGAGACCATCAACATGCTCAAGATGACCGCCCTGGTATCGGTCATCTCGGCCCACGACCTGATGTCCAACATCCAGGACGTCTACGCGCAGAACTACCAGGTCATCCCCATGCTGGTGGTGGCCAGCGTCTGGTACCTCGCCCTCGTGACCCTGCTGAGCGTCCCGCAGACCTGGCTGGAGCGCCGGTACGGCCGCGGAGCCGTGCACTCCGGCCGCACCTCCCCGCTGCGGCGTCTGCTGCGGGACGCCGCGGGCCTGGGCCGTACGCGGAGCAAGGAGACCGGCCGGTGAACGCTCCCATGGTGCACGCGCGCGACGTGCGCAAGCAGTTCGGCAAGCTCGAGGTCCTCAAGGGCATCGACCTGCTCGTCGAACGCGGCCAGGTCTGCTGTCTGCTCGGACCGTCAGGTTCCGGCAAGTCCACCTTCCTGCGCTGCATCAACCACCTGGAGAAGGTCGACGGCGGGAAACTGACCGTCGACGGCGAGCTCGTCGGATACCGGCAGCACGGCAACAGGCTGCACGAGCTGCGTGAAGCCGAGGTCGCCGAACGCCGCCGGGACATCGGCATGGTCTTCCAGCGCTTCAACCTCTTCCCGCACATGACCGCACTGGAGAACGTCACCGAAGCCCCCGTCCGTGTGCGGGGTCTCTCACGGGCCGACGCCCGGGAACAGGCCCGGCTCCTGCTGCGGCAGGTCGGCCTCGACGACCGCGCCGGACACTACCCCGCCCAGCTGTCCGGCGGGCAGCAGCAGCGCGTGGCCATCGCCCGGGCCCTGGCCATGAAGCCGAAACTGATGCTGTTCGACGAACCGACCTCCGCGCTCGACCCCGAACTGGTCGGTGACGTCCTCGATGTCATGCGCCGCCTGGCGGCCCAGGGCATGACCATGGTCGTGGTCACCCACGAGATCGGATTCGCCCGCGAAGTCGGTGACACGGCCGTCTTCATGGATGAGGGCGTCGTCGTCGAGGCGGGCGACCCCAAGCAGGTTCTGGTCGAACCGGAGCAGGAGCGTACCCGCACGTTCCTGTCCAAGGTCCTGTGAGCGCCCCACCGCGGAACCGGTCCGGCACCGCCGAGCTGCTTGCCCTCGCCCGCACCCGCCACAGCCGGTATCTGACCGACCTCGCCGACCTCGTGGCCATCGACTCCGGCTCCTACAGCCCCGAGGGCGTCAACGAGGTGGCCGACTGGATCCAGACCCGACTCGAACGGCTCGGATTCACCATCGAACGGATCCAGCACCCACAGCCCGGTCCGACCGTCGGTGACGTCCTCCTCGCCCGCAGACAAGGGCGCCTCACCGAGTCCGAGGGCGGCAGACGGATCATGCTCGCCGCGCACATGGACACCGTGTTCCAGGACGGAACCGCCGCCCAGCGGCCCTTTCGCATCCGCGGGCGCACCGCGTACGGGCCAGGAGTGAGTGACGACAAGGGGGGCCTGCTGGCAGGCCTGACCGCGCTGGAGATCCTGGAGGAGCAAGGCGCGCAGCGGTATGCGGAGATCGTGTTCCTGGCGACACCCGACGAGGAGATCGGGTCACCGGCCAGCCGTCACGTCACGGAAGAGGCGGCGCGGGGCGTGCACTACGCCCTGGGGCTCGAGGGCGCCCGGGAGAACGGTGACCTCGTCATCGCCCGCAAGGGCGTGGCCGACTTCCGCGTCATCGTCACCGGCCGCGCCGCCCACGCCGGCATCGAACCCGAACGCGGCGCCAATGCGGCACTGGCCGCGGCCCATCTCGTCGTGGCGGTGCAGGCCCTCAACGGCCGGCGCGATCACGTCACGGTCAACGTCGGAGTGGTGCGCGCGGGCGACCGCTCCAACATCGTCTGCCCCGAGGCGGAACTGCGCGTCGAAGTCCGAGCGGACACCGAGGCGGGTATCCAGTGGGCCGGGCAGGCGATCGAGGACATCGCGCGGTACCCGGCCGTGCCCGGGACCTCCGCCCGCGTCGAACAGATCGACCTGTGCCCGCCGATGGAGGACACCGCCGCCTCGCGGCGCGTCCTGGAGCGAGCCGTGAACGCGGCAGCGGCTCTCGGCTTCACGGTCGGTGCCGCGGCGACCGGCGGGGTGGGCGACGCCAACCTCATCGCCGGCCAGGGCGTGGTCGTGCTCGACGGACTCGGACCCGTCGGCGGGGCCGATCACACCCCCCAGGAGTGGCTCGACATCGACAGCGTGCCCCAACGGGTGGCGTTGCTGGCCGCACTGGTCCGATCCCTCGGCGACGCGAACAGCGGCGGCTGAACGTCCTCAGCCTCTGAGCAGCAAGCAGTTCGGTCCGGCCGTACGCCCGTCAACGCGCCCACGGCCGGGCGCCCTCTCGACCGGCCACCCGTGACATCGACAACCCGGAGACACCATGAGCGCTGCCACAAGCACACGACCCAGCATCGTCCTGGCCGTCGTCACCGTCCTGGCCACCACGTGCGCCGCCGTCCCGGCCGCCCAGGCCGCGCACCGCGCCCTACGACCGGCCTCCGGGTCCCTGGTCCTCGTCGGCGGCGCACTGAACAGCGACAACGACGAGATCTACGGCGAGATCATCCAGCGCGCCGGAGGAAGCAAGGCCCGCATCGGTGTCCTCACCGCCGCTTCCGTCCCCGAGAGCCAGGACCCTGACGCGGCCGACCCGGACAAGTGCTCCAACTCCGCCTGCAACGGCGCCTACTACGCCTCCCTCTTCAAGGAGCACGGCGCCGCCGACGCCCAGTGGATCCCCGTCGATCTCGACCACCTCGACAACGCCGACTCGGACGCCATCGTCGCCCAGGTCAACACCATGACCGGGTTCTTCTTCGGCGGCGGCGACCAGTACCGCTACGTCACGACCCTGCTCCACGGCCACCGGCACAGTGATTCAGCGGTACTGGCCGCCATACGCGCGAAGCTCAGCCACGGCGCGGTCGTCGCCGGATCCTCCGCCGGCGCCCAGATAGCCGGCGGTCCCGACATGGTGACAGGCGGCGACTCCTACGAAGCGCTCAGGGACGGCAGCACGGCCGGCTACTTCGACGACCCGGCCCGTCTCGGTTACCTGCCCGAAGGCGGATTCGGCTTCCTCGCCTCCGGCCTCGTCGACACCCATACCGGCGCCTCCGGCCGGGAAGGGCGCGCCCTGCGCCTGGCCACCGACACCGGTCATGACCGCGTGTACGCCCTGGACGAGAACACGGCCCTCGTCGTCGACAGACCCGGAACCGGCCGCGAGGCCATCACGGTCCTGGGTACCAACGGCGTCGGCATCCTCGACCTGCGAGGCGCACACGCCGCGGACGGCAGGAGGGGGTGGAGCCTGAGGAACGCCCGCTACACCTATCTCACCGACGGGGACCACTACGACCCTCGCCGGTGGCTCGCCTCACCCAAGCCGGACAAGCAGCGCCTGATCCCGCGGACCGACGCTCCCGTCCCCGGCAATCACGATGTCTTCCACTCGCCGGCGAACCCCGCGGGCACCGCGTACTCGTTCCGCACCACGGCCCGGGACCTCGCCGCCACCCGGGCCCAGCGCTCCGCGGTCTGCACCACCTACGAAACCGGTCCCGCATTCCGCGTCACCCTCACCAAGAAGCCGGGCTTCACAGCCTGGACCGGCCACCCCGGCAACGCCGCGTCCACGCTCATCGGCATGCGCGTCGACGTCGGAGCCGAATGAACCACCGGACCCGTACGCCGTGACGACGGGAGGCGAGTGCCGCGAAACCCACCGGGCGGCCTCGCCTCCCGACCAGCGGCTAGGCTTTGATCGCGCACCGCGCATGCTCCGAGAGGACACCGCCATGGCCCCCGGCACACTCGCCGACGACATCCGCCAGAAGCTGGGCGACTTGAGCCCCGCCGAACGCAAGGTCGCCCGCGTGCTGCTGTCCTCCTACCCCTCCAGTGGGTTCGAGACCATCGCCATCATCGCCGAGCGCGCGGCCGTGAGCGCCCCCACCGTCCTGAGATTCGTGGCACGACTGGGCTACAGCGGTTTTCCCGAGTTCCAGGCCGCCCTGCGAGCCGAACTCGACCAACGCGGTGCTTCTCCGCTGGCCGTGTACGAAGCCACCGAGGACGACGCGAGCGACGACTCGGCAACCGGTCTCCTGGCCCGCAGCAGCAGGCTGTTCAGCCACGCCGTCACCCAGACGCTGGCCGAAACCCCGGCGGCGGACCTCGAGGCCGCCATCGCGCTGCTGGCCGATCGTAAACGACGCATCACGCTCGCCGGCGGACGCTTCACCCATCTCCTGGCCCAGTACCTCGGTCTGCACCTCATGCAGTTGCGGGAGGACGTGCGCTTCCTGCCCGAGCGTGACGTCGAGCGCACCGCCGCCCTCACCCAGCTCACGCGCAAGGACGTCGTGATCGTCTTCGACTACCGCCGCTACGAGGAGGACAAGCTGGCCATAGCCCAACTCACCCAGGAGGCCGGCGGAAAAGTCATCGTCTTCACCGACACCTGGCTGTCGCCCACGAGCGCCCACGCCCACGTCGTGCTGCCGAGCCAGGTGTCCACACCCTCCCCCTACGACAGTCTCGTCCCCACTCTCGCAGTGGTCGAGACGGTCGTCGCCGGCGTCATCAACGCACTCGGTGAAGAAGCACATCGCCACATGAAGCACACCGAGGACACCGCCCGCCGCGTCGGTCTGCTCTGACCCTGCGGCCGGCCCGGACGCCGCGGCCCCGAAAGCCGGACCTGCCCGTCCGCGGCACCTGTGCGACGACCCGCGTCAACTGACGGACCATCAGAACATTGACACGGCGCCGCCTTTGTCAGCCGAACGGGTCGACTGCCAGTCTGTCACTCCCCCTCCATCGCGTGCTTCCACCCTCGCCCGAGCAGAGGGGCGCAAGCCCGCACAGACGTAGGAGCTGACGCCATGAACCGTGACGCCGACGACGTTTCCTGGCGGGACCCCAAACGCCTCTGGTGGCCGCTGGCACTCGCCGTCCCGACCCTGCCCTGGCAGGCCGGCGTCCTCGTGCACCTCACCGGTGTCACCGCGTGCTGGTGGTGGGGGCCGTTCTTCGCCTTCGCCCTCGTCCCGCTGCTCGACCTGGTCACCGGCACCGACGGGGCGAATCCTCCCGAGGAGGCGATGAAGCGGCTCGAACGGGACCACTACTACCGGTGGTGCACCTATCTGTATCTGCCGCTGCAGTTCGCGGCCCTCGTCTGGGCGTGCCGGCAGTGGGCCGACGGCGGCCTCGGCGTCACCGGCTCGACCGGGCTGGCGGCCACCACCGGTGTGGTCGCCGGGGTGGCCATCAACACCGCCCACGAACTGGGCCACAAACGCGAGCGGCTGGAGCGGATACTCAGCCGTCTGGCACTCGCCCAGAGCTGCTACGGGCACTTCTACGTCGAGCACAACCACGGCCACCATGTGCGTGTGGCGACACCGGAGGATCCTGCCAGCTCCCGCCGGGGAGAGAGCGTGTGGCACTTCCTGCCCCGGACGGTCGCGGGCAGCGCGCGCTCGGCATGGTCGCTGGAGCGCCGCCGGCTTCGGCGGCGGGGACGACGTACCTGGAGCCGGCACAACGACGTCCTCACCGCCTGGGCGCTGTCCGCCGTCCTCTTCGGCGCACTGAGCGCGGCCTTCGGACCTGTGGTGCTGCCCTGGCTGCTGCTGCAGGCGGTCCTCGGCGTCGGCCTCCTGGAGACGGTGAACTACCTGGAGCACTACGGCCTGCTGCGTCAGCGGCGGTCGGACGGCCGTTACGAACGGGTCACCCCCAGGCACAGCTGGAACAGCGACAACACGGTCAGCAACCTCTTCCTCTTCCAGCTTCAGCGGCACTCCGACCACCACGCCAATCCGCTGCGCCGCTATCAGACCCTGCGCCACTTCGACGAGGCACCGCAGCTGCCCGCCGGCTACGCGGCCATGATCGTCCTCGCCTGGATCCCCCCGCTGTGGCGCAAGGTCATGGACCCGCGACTGCTGGCGCACTACGGCGGCAACGCCGCGTTGACCAACAGCAGGACACCCTTCAGCCGGCGGTCACAAGCCGGGGTCATGGCTCCCTGATCTCCTGATGCAGCCGCTGGGTGACGCCCCGGCGGGCCGACCAGCCCCGTGGCCCGGTTCGGGCCCCGGCGCGAGTGTGCGCACCTCGGACATGCGCGCCAAGGGTGAATCAACCCGATGTGTGAGTCGTGCGGAGCTGAACGCTGTCAGGCTGCCGTTGGTGATGGTGAAACGGTGTCGGAGCCACGCCGACCGGGGCTCCTCCTCCGCGGGACGGCGTCGTTCCCGGGTGCTGAGGGGGCGGGCGTGACGGTGGAGCGGTCCATGGACGAAGGGCCCGTCTCCCCCCGCGCCGCTCCCGGCACGGCGCTGCCGGGGCTGGGCGTGGTGCCGCGGCACGTGGCGTGTGTGATGGACGGCAACGGCCGGTGGGCAGCGCAGCGGTCGCTTCCGCGCACGGCCGGTCACCGCGCCGCGGAGACGACGGTGATCGACGTGATCGAAGCAGCACGCGCCGCCGGCGTGGGCTGGCTGAGCCTGTACGCGTTCTCCACCGAGAACTGGCGCCGCCCGGACAGCGAGATCGAGTTCCTCATGCGTCTGGTGCGCCGGGTGGTGCGCAAGCACGCGCCCTTGCTCCACGCGCGGGGCATCCGCTGCCGCTTCCTCGGCATGACCGATCCCCGCATCCCGCCGGAGCTGGGCCGGGACATCGCCGACTTGACGACGCTGACCGGTGGCAACCGTCAGATGACACTGACCGTCGCCTTCGATCACGGCGGGCGCAGGGACATCGTCGAGGCCGCACGGTCACTGATCCGCAGTGGCGTGCGGGCCGAAGCCGTGACAGAGGAGAGCTTCGCCTCCCACCTGCCGTTTCCCGACACCCCGGACGTGGACCTGGTCATCCGCACCTCCGGCGAACAGCGCATCTCCAATTTCATGCTCTGGCAGGTCGCCTACGCCGAGTGGGTCTTCCCGCGCGTGCTGTGGCCCGACTTCCGCGCCCCGGACTTCCTCGAGTGCCTGCATGCCTACCGGCGGCGTGAGCGACGCTTCGGCGCCGTGCTGCCGAATCAGAACGGAGAACCCCGATGGTGAACCCCACGAACGGCCGCGGCTCCAGGACCACCGGTGCCGGCGCCACAGACCATGGCAGCGGACACGATGACCCTGAGGGAGAGCCGCTGTTCGGTCCCGGCTCACAGTTCCACGCGTTCTTCAACGACCCTCGCTGGGCCCTGGCCATGGTCCGGGCGACCGTGCTGGAGGCCGCGCACCCGCAGATCGGCGCCGCCCTGGTCGACAACTCCACCTTCGTCGCCCACCCCTGGCGTCGGCTGCGCAACACCTTCACGAGCATGCAGCGCATGTTCGGCGCCGACGAGCACACGCGGCAGCGGGAGGCGGCACGGCTCAACCGGCTGCACGCACGCCTGCGCGGCACCGGCGCGGACAGCCGTCCCTATGACGCGACGGACCCCGGTGTACGCGCCTGGGTGGTGGCGACCCTGTTCGAAAGCGCCGTCACCATGTGCCGCTTCAGCGGCCAGCCCCTCGAACAGAAGGCCATGGAGCGCCTGTACACCGAGTTCCAGGCGTTCCTGGCCGCGATGGGAGACGAAGCGGGCCATCTGCCACGGACCCTGGACGCGTTCTGGCCCTACTACGACCGGATGGTCAACGAGGAGCTGGAGAACACCGAGGCGATGCGGATCATCCTCTACCGGCTCTTCGACCACCTCCCCGCGCCGCCGGTGCTGACGGGCTTCCCCGCCCTGTGGGCGACCGGCCGGGCCGTCGCCGGACCTGTCATCGGAGCGATCACCGTGGCCTCGCTGCCGGAACCGTTCCGCCGCCGTGCCGGTCTGCCGGAGATCGCCGGCGTCGAGACGCTGATGCAGGGCGCCTACCTGGTGGCCGGTCTGACCCGGTTCCTGCCCGAGGGGTGGATCAGGGCCGAGAACATCGCCGAGATGCTGTCGCTCTCCCCCGACGGAGACGACCCCCGGGTGCGGACGATCTCCGCCCTGCGCGATCGGATGAAGCGGGCCGGTGCCCTCATCCGGCTCATCACCCCCCTGCCCTCCGAGCCCGAGCCCGACACGGGTGGCGGGGCACAGCGCGGCGCCCGCGAGTTCTTCGCCGAAGTCCTCGACCAGACCGGGGACGGGTATCTGTCCTGGCCCGACCTCGCGGCCATGGCCCGGGAGCTGTCCAGCCGTCTCGACCTGGACGAGCCGGAGGAGACCCGGCTCTACCACGCCTACGCCGACTGGTGGCGCGAACTCCAGGACACGCTCGACGCCGACGGCGACGGCCGTGTCAGCGCCGCCGAATACACGGCGGCGGTCCCCTCCATGGCCGGTCCCGCGCTGATCAGGGTCGCCGAGGTCCTCTTCGACGTCACCGACAAGGACGGCAACCAGTACATCGACGCCGACGAATACCGCGCCCTGTTCCGCACCGCCTTCCACCGCGACGCGCCCGGCGCCGCCGTCACCTACAGCCGTAGTGCCTTCATCGGCGACTTCCTGGCCTTCATGTCCGGACGCCGGCGCACCAGCCCGTACGACCCCCTCCTCGCCCAAGCGTGACCGTCCGGGCAGGGCACCGGCCGAATCCGGCGCCTTGGGCGCGGGGGCGCCGACCGTGCTGACCGACGCCCCCGCCCAGCCGCGTTACTGGTGCTGGACCGTCTTGAGCGAGTCCAGGTGGGGGTCCGCGCCGGTCGGGCCGGTGCGGGAGACCGTGGCGGGCCGGCCGCCGTTGGTGCGGGCCGAGTAGGTGCTCTGCCGGGAGGCCGCCGGGACGGCGCCGTCCGGGTACGGGTGGTACACGAACTGGCTCGCGCTCGCGCTGATCGCGGCGCCCGCGGTGTCCAGCGCGGCCTTGGCGACCGAACCGGTGCCGCCGAACGCGGTCACCGAGTTCGTGCCGGCCGACTCGCGCAGCAGGTAGCTCTTGACCTCGCTGGAGAGGCCGTCCTTGGCGGTCCACAGGACGGGGCCGAAGACGTTCATGGCCGCGCCGGCGGAGACCCCGCCGCGCCAGGAATCGGTGTAGGCGAGCGCCGCCGTGCTCGGCGCCGTCCACCAGAACTTGGCGACGGCGACCGAGGTGGCCTCGTTCGTCGAGCCCGTGATCGGGTAGTACGAGTACGTCGACGGCCACGTGGAGAAGGCCGTGTGCGTCAGCGCGTACTTCGCCGAGGAACCCACCGTGATGATCATGGTGTTCTTCGGGTTCAGGCTGTTCAGGTACGACTTCACCGACGACGTCAGCGAGTTGCCGTTGTTGAGCACGACGCTGCCCGCGCTGCTCGTGCCGTCGGCGCCGGCCGCGGAGGCTGCCGCGAGCGCCGAGTGGTAGTCGGTGCCGGTGGCCAGGAAGACGTACTTCGGGCTGCTCGTCACCGACTTGGCGACGGCGACCGAGGTCGCGTAGCGGTCGGTGCCGGACAGCCGCTTCGGCGTGAAGCCGAGCGACGTGACCTGCGAGGAGACCGTGCTGGTCAGGATGGACGTGCCCCCGACGAGGTAGACGTACGAGCCCGGCTTCAGGGTGCGCTTCAGCTCGTTCTTCACCGCGGTCGTCAGGCCGCTCTTGGTGGTGCCGAGGATCGGGCCGTGCTTCTTGCCGGCCAGGGCGGGCGCGGTGAGCGAGTACGCCGAGTCGTCGCGGTTGATGAGGACGGCCGCCTTGGCGTCCATCAGGCCCGGGACCTTGGTGCCGCCGTAGGTGTTCCACGTCCACCGGGAGGAGGCGATGTTGCTGGCGTAGACGTCGGAGCCCCAGACGCGGCCGGTGGCGTTCTTGCGCAGCGGCTGCCAGCTCGGGTTGGCGCCCTGCGGCGTGCCGGGGACGGCGGTCGTCGCGCCGGTGGCCACGTCGACGTACTCCGTGGTGTGCACGTCGGTGCTGTCACCTGAGGTGTGGACGTCGGCGATGATCCGGGTGCCGGTCGGCGACCAGGACGGGTTCGCGTAGCCGCGGCCGTCGGTGGTGATCTGCTTGACGCCGGTGCCGTCGGCGTTCGCGGTGAAGATCCGGCTGCGGCCGCCGTCGACGTTGCGGACGAAGGCGAGCTTGGTGCCGTCCGGGGAGAACGCGGGCTGCGCGGCGTCGGTGAGGACGCGCTTGACCGTGTGCGCGGACGAGTCGTAGACCCAGACGCCGTCGTTGTCGTAGCAGCCGTAGTTGACGCGGCGGGAGAAGGCCACCAGGCCGTTCGGGCTGACCGTCGGGTCCTCGTCGCAGACGGTGGACGGCTCCTGGGCGGCCGAGAGCAGGGGCTCGGGGGCCCAGGAGGCGTCGGAGGGGCCGTAGACGAGCTGGCCGCCGGTGGAGTAGACGACGTACCGGCCGCCCCACCAGAAGGCGATGTCCTTCTGCTCGGCGCTGGAGCGCACGCCCGTCGCCCAGGGCAGGCTGAAGCGCGAGCTGCCGTCGGGTCGTTCGCTGGCGAGCTGGCCCCATTCGGAGACGATCCGGCTGCCGTCCGGAGCCCAGGCCGCGTAGCTCCCCATGTGGGTGCCCACCTGGGTGGCGGTCCCGGTGGCCGGATCGACCAGCGTCGGGCCGTCGGTGAGGATCTTGCCCTCGGTGCCCGGCCAGGGCCCGGCGTCGTCCGCGGCGGCGCCCGGAGCGCTCGCCAGGGTGCCCACCGCGGCGAGCGCCGCCGCGGTCGCGAGCGCCGCGGCAGGGCGGCGCGTGAACAGTCTCAAGTTGTCGATCCCCCTTGGATCAGGAACACAGGCCCCGTACCGGGGCTGAGTAACTGTAGAGCCCACCGAGACACATGGGAACAGAGATTCGGGACCTGGAAGATCACGTCTCGTGGACGGCCGTCTGCATCAGGAGAGTTACGTCGTCACGTGGCTTGCCACTGCCTCAGTGCGTCCCTACAGTCCCTCTCAGGCAAGAAGTGGGAGCGCTCCCATGGCTACGGCGAGAAGCATGACGAGCCGACAGATCCAGACCCGCGTACTGCCCCTCTCGCCGCGTCCCGAACGGCACTGGAACTGGAGGCTGCACACATGAGGAGAACCACCCTGTTCGTCGCCCTCGGGGTACTGCTGACGGCGACGACCGCGGCGGCACCCGCGTCCTGGGGATCCGGTTCCGGACCGGACGCCCGTACCGGGCGCTCCGAAGCGCGCACCTGTGCCGGCCACGCCGTGATGTTCTGCGAGGACTTCTCCGCCCTGCCGCCGGGAGAAGCTCACGGCCGCGGCTGGACCACCGACGCCGCGAACGGCACGCTGACCGTCGCGCGGGATGCCACCCGCCACAGCAAGCACCTACGGATCCACACCGAGGGCAACGGCCGGGCCTTCTTGAGGATCAGCCACTTGAAGCCGCCCGGCAACAGCTTCTGGGGCCGGGTGCGTCTGCGTGTCGACGCCTTCCCGACGGCTCCCGACTGGGCGCACTGGACGATGGTCGAGGCCACTGGTGACGGACCGGGGTACGTGCGCCCCCTGGGCGGGCAGTACGTGCCGACGGCCGGGAAGAACCTGTGGGGCATCGGCTCCGACGGCGGCCCGACCGGCGACTGGACGGCCTGGCGCGAGTCGGCCCCGGCCCGTGCCGGCACCTGGCAGTGCGTGGAGTGGCGGATGGACGCCGCGGACAACGAGATCTCCCTCTGGATCGACGGTGAGGCCAAGCCGGAACTCACTGTCTCCACCGACCATCACGGCGGGAGCGACACCGACTTCGTCTTCCCGCGGTTCGACACGGTGAAGATCGGTTGGCAGTTGTACCAGGGCAGCCCGAGCCCGTCTTCTTACGACGTGCGGATGGACGACATCGCGCTGGACGGCGATCGGATCGGCTGCTGAATCAGACGCTGCCCGGAGTGGGCCGAACGGTCCAGGTGTCACCGCCGGCGAGGAGGGCGGCGAGGTCGCCCTTGCCCCGCTGCTCGACGGCGGTGTCGAGCTGGTCGGCCATCTCGGTGTCGTAGACCGGGCGGTCGACCGAGCGCAGCACGCCGATGGGGGTGTGGTGCAGGGTGTCCGGGTCCGCGAGGCGGGCCAGGGCGAAGGCCGTGGTCGGGGAGGTCGCACGGGCGTCGTGGACCAGGATCCGCGCCGCGTTCCGCGGCGTGACCTCGACGATCTCCAGGTCACCGGTGGCCGGGTTCCGGACGACGCCCCTGGCGCCCTTGCCGTCCGCGAGGGGTGCGCCGAAGCGGATCGGCTCGCCGTGCTCCAGGCGGATGAGGGCCTCTTGGGCTTGCTCCTTGTCCTTGAGGGCGTCGAAGGCGCCGTCGTTGAAGATGTTGCAGTTCTGGTAGATCTCGACCAGGGCGGTGCCGGGGTGGGCGGCTGCGGCGCGCAGGACCTCGGTGAGGTGTTTGCGGTCGGAGTCGATGGTGCGGGCCACGAAGGAGGCCTCGGCGCCGAGCGCGAGGGAGACGGGGTTGAAGGGGGCGTCCAGGGAGCCCATCGGCGTGGATTTGGTGATCTTGCCGAGTTCGGAGGTGGGGCTGTACTGGCCCTTGGTGAGGCCGTAGATGCGGTTGTTGAACAGCAGGATCTTGAGGTTGACGTTGCGGCGCAGGGCGTGGATGAGGTGGTTGCCGCCGATGGAGAGCGCGTCGCCGTCGCCGGTGACGACCCATACCGACAGGTCGCGGCGGGAGGTGGCCAGGCCGGTGGCGATGGCGGGGGCGCGGCCGTGGATGGAGTGCATCCCGTAGGTGTTCATGTAGTAGGGGAAGCGGGAGGAGCAGCCGATGCCGGAGACGAAGACGATGTTCTCCTTCGCCAGGCCCAGCTCCGGCATGAAGCCCTGGACCGCGGCCAGGATCGCGTAGTCACCGCAGCCCGGGCACCAGCGCACCTCCTGATCGGACTTGAAGTCCTTCATCGACTGCCGGGCCTCGGCCTTGGGGACCAGTTGCAGCAGCCCGTTCGTCACGTCAGTCATCGATGGCCTCCTTCAGCGCCGCGGCGAGCTGGTCCGCCTTGAACGGCATGCCGTTGACCTGGTTGTACGAGTGGACGTCCACCAGGTACTTCGCGCGGATGAGGGTGGCGAGCTGGCCGAGGTTCATCTCCGGGATCACCACCTTGTCGTACCGCTGGAGCACCTCCCCGAGGTTGCGGGGGAAGGGGTTGAGGTGGCGCAGGTGGGCCTGGGCGACGGGGACGCCGGCCGTGCGCAGGTGCCGTACCGCCGCGGTGATCGGGCCGTAGGTCGAGCCCCAGCCCAGGACCAGCGTGCTCGCCCGGTGCGGGTCGTCGACCTCCACGTCGGAGACGTCGATGCCGTCGATCTTCGCCTGCCGGGTGCGGACCATGAAGTCGTGGTTGGCGGGGTCGTAGGAGATGTTGCCCGTGCCGTCCTGCTTCTCGATGCCGCCGATCCGGTGCTCCAGCCCCGGCGTGCCCGGGACGGCCCACGGACGGGCGAGGGTGAGCGGGTCGCGCAGGTAGGGCCAGAAGACCTCGGTGCCGTCGTCGAGGGTGTGGTTGGGTCCGGTGGCGAACCGCACGGTGAGGTCGGGCAGTTCCGACTGCTCCGGGATGCGCCAGGGTTCGGAGCCGTTGGCGAGGTAGCCGTCGCTGAGCAGGAGGACCGGCGTGCGGTAGGTCAGCGCGATCCGGGCGGCGTCCAGCGCGGCGGTGAAGCAGTCCGACGGGGTGGCCGGGGCGATCACCGGCACCGGCGCCTCGCCGTTGCGGCCGAACATCGCCTGAAGCAGATCCGCCTGCTCGGTCTTGGTCGGCAGTCCGGTCGACGGACCGCCCCGCTGGATGTCGATGACCAGCAGCGGCAGCTCCAGCGAGACCGCCAAGCCGATGGTCTCCGACTTCAGCGCGATACCCGGACCCGAGGTCGTCGTCACCGCCAGTGAACCACCGAAGGCCGCGCCCAGCGCGGCTCCGATCCCGGCGATCTCGTCCTCGGCCTGGAAGGTCCGCACCCCGAAGTTCTTGTGCCGGCTCAGCTCGTGCAGGATGTCCGAGGCCGGCGTGATCGGGTACGACCCCAGATACAACGGCAGATCCGCCTGCCGCGACGCCGCCACCAGCCCGTAGGACAGCGCCAGGTTGCCGGAGATGGAGCGGTACGTACCCGGCGGGAACGCGTTCGCGGCCGGAACCACCTCGTAGGAGACCGCGAAGTCCTCCGTCGTCTCGCCGAAGTTCCAGCCCGCCCGCAACGCGGCGATGTTCGCCCCCGCGATGTCCGGCTGCTTGGCGAACTTGCCGCGCAGGAAGGCTTCCGTGCCCTCGGTGGGCCGGTGGTACATCCACGACAGCAGACCGAGCGCGAACATGTTCTTGGACCGGTCGGCCTCCTTGCGGGACAGTTCGAACCCCTTCAGCGCCTCCACCGTCAGCGTCCCCAGGGGTACCGGGTGCACGCTGTAACCCTCCAGGGAGCCGTCCTCGAGCGGGTTCGCCCGATATCCGGCCTTCGCCAGCGCGCGCTTGGTGAACTCGTCGGTGTTGACGATGATCTGCGCGCCGCGCGGCACATCCGGCACGTTCGCCTTTAAGGCGGCAGGGTTCATGGCGACCAGGACGTCCGGCGCGTCGCCCGGCGTGAGGATGTCGTGATCGGCGAAGTGCACCTGGAAGGAGGACACGCCTGGCAGCGTGCCTGCCGGCGCCCGGATCTCCGCGGGGAAGTTCGGCAGCGTGGACAGGTCGTTGCCGAAGGACGCGGTCTGCGAGGTGAACCGGTCGCCCGTCAGCTGCATGCCGTCCCCGGAGTCCCCCGCGAACCGGATGATCACCCGGTCCAGGCGGCGCACCTCCTTCGCGGAGGGCACCTCGGCCTCGGCGGACAGGCTGGTCTGGACAAGCATCGGGAAGCTCCTGTCGTTCGTGATCTCGCGGATCACGGCGCCGGAGAACGCCGTGCATGGCCGCATCCCCGCGGGGAGAGCGGATCGTGCCGCGCCCCTGGCCCAGGCGGCAGGGCGCATCGCTTTCGACGTCCTGGCCGTCGCTTGCCGCCGGGTGCCGGTGACCGGCCGGGCCGCGGCGGGCGCATGGGCCGCGACCCGCCCTGCCGCCCCGTACGGGACGTCCGTGCGCGGGAGACGTTCATGTCCTCAACTGCTGCGGGGCGAGCGGTGTGTTGCCGCGGGCCCGGACGGCAGCCGGGTCCGGGACGCCGTTACGGCGCCCTACCGGCGCCGTACCGGTGTGACGGCGGCCGCCGGCCTGCCGGCCGGGCGCCGCTCCCGGCGAGGACCCGGCGCGTGGCCGACAACGGGCTCGGACCTCGTGCACGGTCATCCGCGTCACGCGAACACCGTGGCGCCCCAGGTCCGGGCGCCCCTGCTGCTGGGCAGGGGAGCCCGGGTCCTCCGTGCTGCGTCCGCCGAGGCGGGGTCAGCCCGCCTGCGTGGCCGGATCGGCGACTTCCGCCGGCGACACCGAAGGCGTGGCGGGCGCGGGGGCCGGCCGGGGCTGCTTCTTCAGGCCGAGCCCGATCACGGCACCGCCGACCGTCGCCACGACGGCGACCCACCCTGCCGTTCGGAGCCCGCCGACCAGGGCCTCGGGTCCCGGGTGGGCACCGGCGTGGGAGTTCGCCACCGCGACCAGGGCGGCGAGGCCCAGGGCGCCGCCGATCTGACGGCACGTGGAGGCGAGTGCCGAGGCAACGCCCTGCTGGGCCGGTTCGACACCCGAGGACGCGATCGCGACGAAGAGCGACGGGAAGGCGAAGCCGCCACCGGCACCCCAGATCGCGACCCCCGGCAGCAGCGCCCAGTAGGAGCCGTGCGCGGACATGCCCGCGATGATCGCGGCGAGGCCGACGGCAGTACCGACCGTGCCGAGGAAGAGCGTCGTACGGACCCCGAGCACCCCCAGCACACGGGCGTTGAGCTTCATCGCCACCGCCATGCAGATGACGGTGGCCGGCAGGAACGCGATGCCCGCCGCGAGCGGGCTGTACTCGAGCGCCGTTTGCAGGTAGGTGGTGAGCAGGTAGTACGTGCCGCCCAGGGACGCCTGGAAGACGATCATCGCCAGCATGGCGACGGTCAGGCCCCGCAGGGCGAACAGCTTCAGCGGCACCAGCGGGTCGGCGGAGCGCTTCTCGATCAGCACGAAGACCGCCAGCAGCAGCGCGCCGGCCACCAGCGCACCGGCGCCCTCGAGTGATCCCCAGCCCTTGGCCGGACCGCTGACCAGGCCGAACACCAGCAGCGTCGAACCGATGGTGGCGACCGCGGCTCCCAGCGCGTCGAAACTGCGGCCGGTACCGAGCGGGCGGTCGGGCGGCAGGATCCTGGTCGCGGCGAACGCGGCGACCAGTGCGAGCGGCACGTTGACGAAGAAGACCCAGCTCCAGCCGAAGGCACTGGTCAGCACACCGCCGAGCAGCGAGCCCGCGGCGAGGCCCGCACTGCCCATGGCGCCCCACACGGACGTGGCCCGGTTGCGCTCGGGTCCCGGAGCGAAGGTGGTGAAGACCAGCATCAGTGTCGCCGGGGTCAGCAGTGCGCCGCCCACGCCCTGGGCGGCGCGAGCGGCCACCAGCAGCCCGGCGTTCGCCGCAAGGCCTCCGGTGAGGGAGGAGAGGGCGTAGATGACCAGACCGGTGACCAGCATGCGCCGCGGGCCGATCCGGTCGACCGCGCGACCTCCGAACAGCAGCAGTCCACCGAGCGCGACGGCGTACGCGCTGACGACCCATTGGAGGGACTGTGCGGAGAAGCCGAGCTGGCTGCCGATGTCCGGCAGCGCCACATAGACGATGTTGTAGTCGATGGTGACGATGAACTGGGTGAACGCCAGCAGGGCGAGTGTGTACCCGGCCCACCGTGGCGATCGGGACTCTGAGGTGGCCATGGTGTGGCTTCTTCCTTCGGGGTGAGCGGGGCGGTGGCCGCCCGAGGTGAATTCCACGCTCGAGAATAATCCCTTCGCGAAGGTATGTAAATGTGGAACCGGCAGCGGGATCGGTCAACCGCCGCGGCGTCGCGTGCAGTTGGCGCACCGTCACCTTTGGCCGGCGATCGCCGAACCGCCCCTCTCCCGCACCCTCGTGCAAGTGAGGACCGTCCTCACTTGCACAAGGGCCACCACCCGCTTGCGGCACCGCGGCGCGAAGGGCCGCAGGCAGTCCGGGCGGCGACCCCCCGTCCGGTACGGCCCGGTGGCCGTTCACGGACGCCGGGCCCCGGTCCAGTTACATACCTCTGCGAAGGTATGCGAGTCTGAGCGGGGAAGCCACTGGTGGCCCAGTGCGCCCGTGTCCGCTCCCGGTGACGGACCTGCGTACCGCACTGCGCCGGGTACGGCGTGCCCCTCTTCTCGGCCGGGCGAACTGCCGGGCATGCACCCGGCCCCCGCTCGTCGGCCGGTGACCCGCACCCCCTACGGATGCCGAGCTTTCGAAGGAGCCTGAATGAAATTCGGAAACGATCTGCGGATCAAGACCGTGACCGCGTGGTTCCCACCGGACCGCGAGACCATCGAGGACGCCGTGGCTGCGGGCAAGCTGACCGACTCGGACGCGGAGCGGCTCGGCGTCAGCCGGCTGCCGTTCTCCGCCACTCTGTCCGCTCCCGAGCTGGCGGCGGAGGCCGGCCGTGCCGCGATCAGCAGGGCGGGTTGGAGCCCGTCGGACATCGGCCTGGTCCTGCACACCTGGATCTACCACCAGGGCCATGACATGTGGTCGCCGCCGCACTACGTGGCGAACGCCGTCGGCGCCGGCCATGCCACGCCCTATGGCGTCCAACAGGGCTGTAACGCCGGCTCACTGGCCTTCCAGCTGGCCGCCATGCACCTCGACGCCGATGCCGGACTCAATGCCGTGCTCGTCACGACGGGCGACCGGTTCTGCCCTCCCGGTATGGACCGCTGGACCTCCGACTACGGGCTCGGCTTCGGCGACGCGGGAACCGCGGCCCTGGTGCACCGCGGCGACGCGGAACCCGACGACTACGCCCTGCTGTCCCTGGCCACCGCGACCGACGCGCAGTTCGAGTTGATGATGCGGCACGGCAACGACTTCAGCCCGGCTCCCATGTGGCACGACGGCTTCATCGATCTGCGTACTCCCAAGAAGTCCTATCTGGCGGCCTACGGCAGAACGACGTTCGAGACCATCGCCGGCCAGAACATCCGCAAGGTGATCGTGGACAGCCTGCACGACGCGGGGCTGGCACCCGACGACCCGCGGATCAAGTACATCGCGCTGCCGCGGCTCGGGGCCGGACTGCTGGACTCCATCTACGGCCCGGTGCTCGACGACCTGCTCAAGGCCGAGGCCCTGCGATTCGGCTCCGCCACCGGCCACCTCGGGTGCGGTGACTTCCTGGCGAACCTGGCCGACATGCGGGACCGGGTGCCGCTCGAGCCGGGTGACGTCGCCTTGGTGATCAGCGGCGGGGCGGCCTGGACCTGGGCCTGTGCCGTCGTCCAGGTACCGGACGGGACACCGCCCGCTCGGACTACGGCGGAGGACGCGCGATGAACTTCGGATTCCTCGGCCTGGGCGGCCACGTGCCGCCGCTGGTCATAGACAACGCGCAGGTCGCCGAGTGGACGGGCGCGGAGGAGAACTGGATCGTCGAGCGGACCGGCATCCTGGAGCGCAGGTACCGGGAGCCCGGCACCGTCACCTCCGACCTGGCGCTGCACGCCGCGCGCGAGGCGCTGGGCACGCTGCCGGAGGCGGTGGCCCGGCTGGGCGTGATGGTGGTGGCGACGTCGACGCCCGACCAGCCGCAGCCCTCGACCGGGGCGATCCTGCAGGACAAACTCGGTCTGTCCGACGTCCCGGCGTTCGACGTCAACGCGGTGTGCTCCGGCTTCCTCTACGCGCTGGCGGTCGCCGACTCGATGCTGTCGGCGCGGCTGGCCGGGGAGGGCGGCGACCACGCGCTGGTGGTCGGCGCCGACATGTACTCCTCGCTGATGAACCGCTCCGACCGACGCACCGTCAGCCTCTTCGGTGACGGGGCCGGCGCGGTGCTGCTCGGCCCGGTGCCCGACGGCTTCGGCGTGCTGGGCTGGCGACTGGTCACCCACGGCGAACACCGCGAGCTGGTCGAGGTGCCCGCCGGCGGCACCCGCACCCCGCTGGATGCCCGCAGCCGGGAGGCCGGCGAGCACCTGTTCCGCATGCGGGGCCGCGAGGTGCGTGACTACGCGCTCGGCGTGCTGCCCAAGGTCATCGGCGAGGCGCTCGACTCGGCCGGGATCGGGCTGGCGGACGTGGACCGCTTCATCCTGCACCAGGCCAACACCCGCCTGGTGGAGGCCTGTACACGCGAACTCGGCGTTGACCCCGGCCGGGTGCCGCTGACCGCGCCGCAGTTCGGCAACACCGCCACGGCCTCCATCCCGCTCACCCTGCGCGCGGAGAACGAACTCCGGCCGTTCAGGCGGGGCGAGCGCCTGGTGCTGGCCGGAGTGGGCGGCGGCATGACCGCCGGGGCCGTGGTCGTCCGCTGGTACTGAGCCCTTCCCCCACGACATCGCCGCACACCATGCAAGCGCTGCGAAAGGAGACAGATATGCCGGCAGTGACAGCGGCGGGACTCCGCTGCTACGAACTGTGGGACCCGATGCCCGACGAAGTGCGGGAGGGCGCCAGGCGGTTCGCCACCGTACAGGCACTCAACGAGCTGGTGGGCGTGCTGCCGTTCGCCGAATGGCTGGACCGCGCGCCCAGTTACACCCGGCGGCAGATGCTGATGGCCAAGGTCCAGGACGAGGTGGGCCACGGACACGTGGCCGCACGCGTCGCCGAGGACCTGGGCATGCCGCGCGAGCGGATCCTCCTGGACTACCTGGAGGGCCGCTCGAAGGTGCACAACATCTTCCACTACTCCTTCGCGTCCTGGGAGGAGTTCGGCCCCGGACTGCTCCTGATGAACTCGGCGGCGATCCTGCAGTTCCGGTCGCTGATGAAGGGCGTGTACCTGCCCTACGCCCGGGCACTGCGCAAGATCGAGCGCGAGGAGTCCTTCCACTACCAGCACGCCCTGGACCTGACCCACGAGGTACTGACGCACGGCGACACCGATCAGCGCCGCCGGGTGCAGGAGGGGTTCGAGACGTGGCTGCCGAGGGTGCTCGCCTACCTCGGTCCGCCGGACACCGACACCCTGCACGCCAACCGCATGCACCAGATCGGCCTGAAGCCCGACGGCAACGACGAGCTGCGCCAGGCCTGGCTGAACAGGATCATTCCGGTCTTCCAGAAGCTCGGCGTGCACGTGGACCCCGCGCTGGCCCGCCAGACGCCCTCGGGCGAGTGGGAGTTCGCCATGCCCGACTGGGCCGAGGTGAAGAAGGTCATCGCGGGCGGCGGCCCGGCGTCCCAGCGCCGGCTGGAGTGGGTGCGCGGCGCCCTGGACCGCAACACGCGGTACCGGCGCGCACTGCGGGGGGTGGCGTGATGCCGTACGTTCCCGTCGACGCCGATGTCTACGAGGTGTTCGCGCAGACCGGCAGCGGCTCGCCGCTCAACCACGTCGGCTCCATCGTCGCGCCGCGCCGGGAGGCGGCATGGCACCTGGCCAAGGAGGCCTACGGGCGCCGCGACGACCTCTTCCGGCTCTGGGTCGTACGGCGCACCGACCTGATCGTCTCCAGCGCCGAGGACCGCGACCTGCTCGCCGCCAAGACCCGGATGCCGCACCGCCAGCCCGGCTTCCCCACCACGCGCCGCCGGGACCGCTCCGCCGCTCCGGACACCGGCGCCGACCCACGGACCGCCGCCGCCCCGCAGCGGCACCCCGAGGGCAGCGTGTCCGAGCCCGCCGGCGAGGCGGGCGGGGCCGCGGACCAAGCGCTGAGCGCGCTGTGGGCGGCGCTCGCCGAGGACCTGTTCGTCCTGGGCAACCGACTGGGCGAGCGGATCGTCGACTACATCGACCTGGAGGAGTCCCTGGCGGTCGGCTCCATCGGCCAGGAGGCACTGGCGCACGCCGAGACGATCCTGTCGATGCACGGCTTCGACGAGGCCGCCGCCGACGCCCACTTCTTCGAACGGCCGCAGGATCAGTGGCAGGTGTCCGGTGTCGTCGGCCGGCTCGGCGACGACTGGCCGTCCACCGTGGTGTGCGGGCTGGTGATCGCCGCGGCCGTCACCGTGCTCGCCGAGGAGGGCGCCGCGGGTGAGCCCGCGACCGCGGCCATCCGCGACGAGCAACGAGTCCACCTGGACCACTGGCGGCGCTGGGCGCGGGCGCTGGCCACCTGGCCCGAGACGGCCGAGGAGTTCAGCCGTGCCTACGCCGAGGTGACGCTGCGGGCCGGCGACCTGTTCGGCGCCGGTCCGCAGGACGCCCTGACGGTCGCGCTGCACGCGCGTCTGGCCGCACTGATCAGCGACAACGGCGGGCCCGGAGCACGCCTGCCGCGGCTGCCGGTACCGCGCGCCGCGGGGAGGGGCGGCAGCGTCCTGGCCGACTGCCTCACGCGCGGCCGCCTCGTGCGCGACCACTACGCCCCGGAGGTGTTCCTGTGAGCCCCGACCCGCTCACCGGCGTGGTCGCCGACGTGCGCGATCCGGAGATCGACGTGGGCCTGGGTGACCTCGGAGTGGTCCGCTCGGTGTCCAGGACCGGCGACCGGATCGTCGTCCACCTCGCCCCCACCCGGCTCAGCTGTCCCGCCCGCGGCGAGATCGCCCGCCGGGTGCGGTCGGCGCTCACCGACGCCGCGCCCGGGCACGGGATCGACATCGTGTGGGAGCGCGGCGCATGGCAGCCCGCGGCAGTGACGACCGCCGGTCACGACGCGCTGCGCACCGCCGGCTACCGCGTGGCGGGCGACACACCCCGGTGCCCCTACTGCGGCGGCGAGGACGTCGTCCGGGCCGGCCGCTTCGGCGGCGCGGTGTGCAAGGTGCCCTACGACTGCCGCGGATGCGGCTCGCCCTTCGATGTGATCGGTACGGCCGGCTGCTCCGCCGTGCTCCCGGTCCCCGACGTCAGGCAAGGAGGATCATGATGAGGCTCGCCGGAAAGACAGCCGTGATCACCGGGGGCTCCCGGGGACTGGGCCGGGCCATCGCGGAACGCTACCTGCGGGAAGGCGCGCAGGTGGTGTGCGCGGCGCGCAACCCGTACGACATCAAGGAAGTCCTCGACCTCTCCCCCGACCGCGGCGCGTACATCCCGGTCGACGTCACCAGCGACGACTCGGTCACCGCGTTGATGGCCGAGACCGCCGAGCGCTTCGGCGGCGTGGACATCCTGGTGGCCAACGCCGGGGTGAGCCGGGACGGACGGGTGGACCGGCTGCCGGTCGCCGACTGGCAGGACATGGTGGCCACCAATCTGACCGGGGTGTACCTGTGCACCCGGGCGGCGGTCCCCTACCTGGAACGCAGCACGGCCCCCCGGATCGTCAACGTCTCCTCCAGCATGGCCACCCGGGTCGCCGTCGGGGCCGCCGGCTACTGCGCCACCAAGGCCGCGGTGGAGATGTTCACCCGGGTCAGCGCCATCGAGCTGGGCCCCCGCGGCATCCTGGTCAACTCCCTCGCCCCGGGCATCCTCGACGAGGGGATGGGCCAGCAGCTCACCGAGAACGACAAGATCTGGGCGCGTTACCGGACCCGGCTGGCACTCGGCCGGCCCGGCGGCGCCGACGAGGCCGCCGACGCGGCGGTGTTCCTGGCCGGTCCCGAATCGAGCTACGTCAACGGCCACGTCCTCGAGGTGAACGGAGGCCTGCTGTGGTCATGACGACCGTATCCACGACGGAGCGCCTGTCGGCGTGGCTGGACGTCGACGGCGCGGTGGGCGTCCTGCGCCTGGACCGGCCGCCGCTGAACGTGCTCGACCGTGCGGCGCAGTACGCCCTGCGCGCGGCGGCCGAGCGGGCCGCGGCCGACGAGCGGGTCCGGGCCGTGGTGCTGCACGGCGGGCCGGCGGCCTTCTCCGCGGGCGGCGACATCAAGGAGATGGCCGCGATGACGCACGCCGACATGGTGCGGCACGCGGCGGTGCTCCAAGGGGCCTTCGACGCGGTGGCCGACATCCCCAAGCCGGTGGTGGCCGCGATCAACGGGCCTGCTCTGGGCGGCGGTTGCGAGCTGGCCCTGACGGCCGACGCGCGCATCTGCGGCAGCGAGGCGCGTCTCGGGCTGCCCGAGGTCCTGCTCGGCGTCATCCCGGGGGCCGGCGGCACCCAGCGGCTGCCGCGGCTGATCGGCCCGGCCAGGGCCAAGGAACTGATCTTCACCGGACGCCAGGTCGGTGCGGAGGAGGCGCTGCGGCTCGGTCTGGTGGACCAGGTCGTGCCGACCCGCCAGGTGCTGGAGACGGCGCTGCGGTGGGCCCGGCGCTTCGAGAAGGGTCCCGCGCTGGCGCTGCACGCCGCGAAGACTGCCGTCGATCAGGGCCTGGCGACCGATCTGGCCGGCGGGCTGGCCATCGAACGGTCGGTGTTCTCCGCTCTGTTCGCCACCGAGGACCGACTGACCGGCATGCGGGGGTTCGCCGCCGAGGGACCCGGCCGCGCGACCTTCAAGGGGAGGTGACCGCCATGCACGCACCGACCGGCGCGTTCCAGCGGGCCCGCGACCATCTGCTGTCCTCCTACGGGGACCTGCCGCGCGCCCGTGCCTTCCCCCGGCCCGATCCGGGCGAGGCGTTCAGCTGGGTGGCGGACTGGTTCGACGCCATCTCCGACGGCAACGACGCCACCGCGCTGCGCGTGGTCGACCTGGACCGGCAGGGCGGCGTCCTCGCCGACACGGCGCTGAGCTTCGCCGAACTGGCGGAGCGGTCCCGGCGGGTCGCCGGGTGGCTGCGGTCGATCGGCGTCAGGCGCGGGGACCGCGTCCTGCTGATGCTCGGCAACCGGGTGGAACTGTGGGAGTGCGTGCTGGCCGCGTTCCGGCTGGGCGCCACCGTGATCCCCGCGGCGGTCCAGCTGACCGCCGAGGACCTGGCCGAACGGCTGGAGCGCGGCGCGGTGCGGCACGTCGTCGCGCAGGCCGACCTCACCCCCAGGCTCGACGGCCTGCGCGGCGGTTGGACGCGTGTCGCCGTCGGGGACCGGGTCGCGGGCTGGCAGGACTACGAGCGGGCCTACGCCGCCGCACCGCTGCGGGAGACGGTACGGACCAGTCCCGAGGAGCCGTCGCTCATCTACTTCACCTCGGGTACCACCGCCCGTCCCAAGATGGTCGGGCACACCGGGCTGAGCTATCCGGTCGGTCACCTGTCGACCATGTACTGGCTCGGTCTGCGCCCCGGTGACGTGCATCTGAACATCTCCTCGCCCGGATGGGCCAAGCACGCCTGGAGCTGCCTGTTCGCTCCCTGGAACGCCCAGGCGACGGTCCTGGTCGTGAACCAGCCGCGGTTCGCGGCGCGTCCGCTGCTGGAGACGATGTCGCGCTGCGCGGCGACCTCCTTCTGTGCTCCGCCCACCGTGTGGCGCAGTCTCATCCAGGAGGACCTCACCCAGTGGCCGATGTCGCTGCGCGAGGCGGTGGCCGCCGGGGAACCGCTCAACGCGGAGATAGTGCACCGCATCCGCGACGCCTGGGGCGTCACGGTACGGGACGGTTACGGGCAGACCGAGACGACCGCCCAGATCGGGACCCCGCCGGGGATGCCGGTCGTGGAGGGCGCGCTGGGCTGGGCCCTGCCGGGCTACGACGTGGCGCTGCTGGACCCGCTGACCGGCACCCCGGTTCACAGCGGCCCCGCCGAGGGCGAGATCTGTCTGCCGCTGGCCGGCCGGCCGCTCGGTCTGATGAGCGGATACCTCGGCGATCCCGAGGCGACCGCGCGGGCCCTGCACGGCGGCCTCTACCACACCGGCGACTTCGCCACCCGCGACGCAGACGGCCTCTTCCGCTACCAGGGACGCGGTGACGACGTCTTCAAGGCGTCCGACTACCGGATCTCCCCGTTCGAACTGGAGAGTGTGCTGCTGCGGCACGCGGCCGTCGCCGACGCCGCGGTGGTGCCCTCACCCGAGCCGCTGCGGCTGGCCGTGCCCAAGGCCTACGTCGCGCTCGCCGCCGACTACCGGCCGGAGGCCCGCACCGCCCAGCAGATCCTCGCGCACGCCCGCGAACACCTCGCTCCCTACAAGCGGATACGCCGGATCGAGTTCGCCGAACTGCCCAAGACCATCTCCGGCAAGACGCAGCGGGCCGAGCTGCGCAGGCGGGAGGAGCAGCGGCTCTCGCGCTCGGCGCAGGAGTGGTGGGAGGAGGACTTCCACATGTAGTGCCGTGGCGGGCGACGTTCGCCCGTCAAGGAGCGGCCGAGCGGGCTGCGCACGTCACCGGCGTGGCCCGCTCGGCCGTCCCCCTTCCCCCGCACCCTCACCGGCACCGTCGATCACCGAGCCTCGGAGAGACCATGGATCCCGTCCTCACATCCGCGGGGCAGCGCAGGAGAGCCGTACTGAGCAGCCTCATCGGCAACAGCATCGAGTTCTACGAGTTCCTCATCTACGGGTCGTTCTCGTCGCTGTACTTCGGCACGCTGTTCTTCCCCTCCTTCGCCCCCACCACCGCAACACTGCTGTCGCTGTCGACCTTCGCGGTCGCGTTCGTGGGCAGGCCCCTGGGCGCGGTCGTCTTCGGCCACTTCGGGGACCGGCTGGGCCGCAGGGCGACGCTGATCACCACGCTCACCGTGATGGGGGGCGCGACGGTCGCGATCGGCCTGCTTCCCACCTACCGGACGATGGGCGTCGCCGCCCCGATCCTGCTGACGGTCCTCCGGTTCGTCCAGGGGTGCTCACTCGGCGGCGAGTCCAGCGGCGGATTCCTGATGGCACTGGAGAACGCCCGGCCGAGCAGGCGCGGCTTCCTCACCGCCGTCGTCGGCACCGGCAACGCCTGGGGGCTGCTGCTGGCCAACGGCGTCCTGCTGCTCGTCACGCTGCTGCCGGAGCGGCAGGTGCTGGCGTGGGGATGGCGGCTGCCCTTCCTGTTCAGCGCGGTCCTCGTCGCCTTCGCGCTGCGCGTACGGCTGCGGCTCGCGGAGACCCCCGAGTTCGAGCGGGTCCGGTCCGAGGGCGCGGTGAGGAGCGTACCGGCGCTCGAGGTCGTGTCACGGCACGGTCTGCTCACCCTGTGCGCGTCCCTGTCGGCGGTCCCGATGTTCCTGGTGTTCTACCTCGGGTCGGTGTTCTCGCTGAAGTACGCGTCGACCGTCCACGTGGGCCGGTCGCAGATGCTGGCGCTGCTCGCCGGGTCGTGCGTCTTCCTGATCATCGCCATGCCGCTGTTCGGCCGGCTGGGTGACCGCCGGGGCCGCAAGGCGGTCTTCGTCGGCGGTCTCGTCGTCATGACGGTGGCTCCGTTCGCCTGGTTCCCGCTGCTCGGGACCAGGTCGTTGCCGCTGATGGCACTCGGCTTCCTGGCGCTGTTCACCGGATTCGCCGCGAACTACGGGGTCCAAGGGGCGTTCTACCCGCAGTTGTTCCCCACGGCGCTGCGGTACTCCGCGATGTCCATCAGCTACAACGTGGGCGGTCTGCTCGGCGGCGCCGTCAGTCCGCTCATCGCCACAGCCCTGCTCGGCACGTACCACAGCTGGACGCCCATCGCCCTGTTCATGGCGGCGGCCGGCGTCATCGGCCTGGCCGCGTCGCTGTTCCTGCGGGAGCGCCTCGCCGGCTCGCCGGTGCACCACGGCGCCGCCGCACCGACGGTGGCCGCGCCCGCCGACGTCGCCACCGTCCGGAGTTGAGAGCGACCGGCGCACGTTCCCTTTCCATCCCCAGTGAGGAAGTTCCCATGTCGTCCTTGTCCATCACCAGGTGTCCCGTTCTCGACCCCACCGGCCGGGCGATGCACGCCGAGGCCGCCTCCCTGCGCGAAGCGCCGGCCGTGCTGGTGGAGCTGCCCGGCCCCGTCCGCGCCTGGGCGGTCACCCGGCACAGCGTCATCCAGGCGCTGACCAACGACCCGCGCGTCTCGAGGGACATACGCCGGCACTGGCCCGACCTGGCCCACATGCCCGACGGCTGGCCGCTCGCCGCCCTCGCCCTGCAGCAGAGTTTCTTCAACTTCTACGGCGAGGAGCACCGCAAGGCCCGCCGCCGCGTCGCGCCCACGTTCTCACCGCGGCAGGTGGAACGCATGCGTCCGCAGGTCCGGGCGACCGCCGACCGGCTGATCGACGCGCTGGTCCAGCTGCCCCCGGGGACGGTCGTCGACATCCGCCAGGCCCTGGCTCTGCCGCTGACCATCACGGTCATCTCCGACCTGTTCGGCGTCCCCGGCCACCTGCGCACCGCGATCGGCACGGGGATCGACGCGGTGCTGAACTCCTCGCTCGGCCCCGAGGCGGCGTTGGCCGCCAGCGACAACCTCTACGAGCGCCTCGGCGAACTGCTGCGGTACAAGCGGGAGCACCCGGCCGCCGACCTGACCAGCGACCTGCTGCTTCCCTCCGATCCCGGTCAGGAGCCGATGTCGGAGGACGTACTGCTCGGCACGCTGTTCCTCATGATCGGCGCCGGTTACGAGACCACCGTCAACCTCATCACCAGCGCCGTCCACGCCGTGCTCGACAACCCCGGGACCCTCACCCGGATCGAGGAGGGGACCATCGGCTGGCAGGACGTCGTCGAGGAGACGCTTCGCCTCGAGGGCCCGATCATGCACATACCGATGCGCTGCGCCCTGGAGGACATCGACCTGGGCGAGGGCGTCGTCATCCGCAAGGGCGATGCGATCACCGTCGCCTTCGCCGCCGCCGGACGCGACCCCGAGCTGCACCCCGAGTGCCCGGAGCACTTCGACCCCGCGCGCCCCGGCAAGGAACACCTCGCATTCGGTCACGGACCGCACTTCTGCCTCGGCGCGCATCTCGCCCGCCTCGAAGCGGACGTCGCCCTGAGCACGCTGTTCAGCCGGCTGCCGGATCTCGCGCCGGCGCACCCCGGACAGCGGCCGGCGCGCGTGGAGTCGTTCATCATCAACGGCCCGCTCGGCCTGGAGGTCGTGCCCCGACCGGTGTGATCGTGCCCGCGCCGCCGGCGCCGCCCCCGAGGACCTGGGGGCGGCGCCGGCGGCGTGTCCTGTCCGTGTCCCGGCGCCGCTCCCCGGCGTCCGGGACGGCGACGGAGGCGTGTCCATGTCGTCGGCCGGTTCGCCCGGCCCGTTCCACCGCGGCGGCGTGACCGGGACGCGGACCAGGCAGCGGGGGGCAGGCGGGGGGGGCGGCGGGGGGCGGGGGCCGCGGGTGGTGGTGTTCTCAGGGTCCGTCACCCGAAGAAAAACAGGGGCACCGGTGGCCCTTGTC